>JANMSX010000004.1:0-83493 GCA_031389785.1 Desulfobulbaceae bacterium
TGTTGAGATGGTCATGCCCGGGGATAATGTCTCCGTAGTTGCAGAGTTGATTACCCCGATCGCGATGGATCTGGGATTGCGGTTTGCAATCCGCGAGGGTGGTCGGACGGTTGGTGCAGGCGTTATCAGTGAAATTTTAGCATAAAGGTGGATGATGATACCTACAGAAAAAATACGGATTCGATTAAAGGCATACGATCACAAGCTTCTTGATCAGTCCACCTCGGAAATTGTCGACACTGCAAGAAGAACAGGCTCTGCTGTCGCAGGCCCGATTCCCCTGCCGACCTCCATAAATAAATTTTGTGTTCTCCGTTCCCCTCATGTCGATAAAAAATCACGTGAACAGTTCGAGATGAGGACCCATCGTCGGTTGCTGGATATCCTGGAACCTACACAACAGACCATTGATCTGCTGATGAAGCTTGAGCTGTCTGCTGGTGTTGATGTGGAGATTAAACTGCCCTAGTTGGTGGAAACTGCTAAGTTAAAAGAAGCATCGGGTAATATTATGCCAAAGACAATGGGTATATTGGGAAAAAAAATCGGGATGACCCGGATCTATAATGAGTTGGGTAACGTCATTCCTGTGACTGTGGTTGAGGCAGGCCCCTGCAAAGTCCTGCAAGTGAAAACTGAGGCAACTGATGGATATAATGCCATTCAGATCGGCTTTGCAGAAAAAAAGGCATCGCGTGTCAATAAACCGATGGCCGGACATATGGAAAAGGCTGGAGCAACAGGCTATTACCATGTTCGGGAGTTCCATGTGGACGATCCCGCCAAATATAAGCTCGGGCAGGAAATCTCACTCGATACACTTTTTCAGACGGGTGTTATTGTAGATGTCCAGGGGGTCAGCAAGGGACATGGTTTCCAGGGTGTTATCAAACGTCACGGCTTTCGAGGCGGTGGCGCCGGACACGGTTCTACATTTCACAGGGCACCTGGTTCCATTGGTTGCAGTGCCTGGCCAAGCCGGGTTGTGAAAGGTAAGAAAATGCCGGGTCGGATGGGCAATGATACCGTCCTGAAGAAAAATGTCGTAGTTGTGGATGTCCGTTCCGAAGAAAACATTGTTCTACTGAAAGGACCGGTTCCGGGGGCCAAGAACGGCCTGCTGAAAATTTATTCAAAATAAATGATATCGGAACTTGATCGGGTTCGAGGAGATAAGAATGTCAACTGTAAGTGTAGTGAACACCAAAAACGAAAGGGTTGGCGAGATTGAATTGAATGATGGCGTATTCAATCTGGAAGTTAAGGAGTATCTGTTGCATGATGTGGTCCGCATGCAGCGTGCCGCACGCAGAGCGGGTACTGCCTGTACCAAAACCCGGGTCGAGGTGAGTGGGAGCGGGGCTAAACCATGGAGACAGAAAGGTACCGGACGAGCCAGGGCCGGCAGCCGGCGCTCTCCTTTGTGGCGCGGTGGCGGTGTGATTTTTGGGCCAAAACCACGTGATTACAGCTTCAAACTCAATCGCAAAGTAAAAAAACAGGCCTTGGCCATGGCCATGAGCGCTCGACTTCAGGAAGGAAATCTTATCGTTCTCGACGATTTCACCATGGAGACGATCAAGACTAAAGATTTCGTCAACGTTATGAATGTCCTGAATGTTGAGAACTGCCTTATCGTGGCTGACGGGGGAACAGAGAACCTGCATAAATCAGCGCGCAATGTGAATGGATTCAAGGTACTGCCGACCGATGGGCTGAATGTGTATGATATCTTGCTGCATAAGAAGCTTGTCCTGGTACAACCTGTAATCGAAAACCTTGAAAAGAGGTTGATGGCATGAAAAATATTTACAACGTACTCATTGGACCCAGGCTTACTGAAAAGGCCAATATGTTGCAGGAAGTGGACCGTAAGGTTGTATTCAAGGTTCGCCCGAAAGCGAATAAAATAGAAATCAAAGCCGCAGTCGAGAAGATGTTCAATGTCAAGGTCAAGGGCGTTACGACTGCCAATATGCACGGAAAACAGAAGCGGGTGGGCAAGACCATAGGTACTACCAATGACTGGAAAAAGGCCTATGTGACGTTATCGGAAGGTGAGATAAACTTTACTGATGAACTGTAAATTATCTTGTTTGCAATTTACGTGCATCGACATTCTTTTGAGATTCTATCTAATTTAAAGATGATGGAGCGATTGGGAAATCATGGCTATCAAGACATATAAACCAACATCAGCCGGAAAGAGACACCACGTCTCGTCAAAGAACCCTGATTTGTCAAAGGAAGGGCCTGAAAAGAGCCTTGTGGCAAGTCTGGCAAAATCCGGTGGAAGAAATAATTATGGACGCATAACCGCCAGACATATTGGTGGGGGTCATAAGCGCAAATATCGGATAATTGATTTCAAGAGAAATAAGACTGGCATCGTTGCCAAGGTGATATCCATTGAATATGATCCTAACAGGTCTGCTAATATTGCCCTGTTAAGTTACCTGGATGGTGAAAAAACCTATATTCTTTCCCCTGACGGCATTTCAGTCGGCGATCAGGTGGTTGCCGGTGAGAACGCTGATATTCAACCGGGCAATTGTCTGCCGATGTCCAACATCCCTCTTGGTACGGTCATTCACAATATCGAGATGAAAATTGGCAAAGGTGCTCAGTTGGTGCGCAGTGCCGGCACCTCTGCGCAGTTGATGGCCAAGGAGGGACAATACGTTCTGGTCCGACTACCCTCTGGCGAGGTTAGGAAGTTCAATAAGTCCTGCCGTGCCTGTATAGGTTCGGTCGGCAACCGTGAGCATGAAAGCCAGAAACTCGGTAAGGCCGGACGCGCGAGATGGATGGGCAACAGGCCGCACGTGCGTGGTGTCGCCATGAATCCCGTTGACCATCCGATGGGCGGTGGTGAAGGAAAGAGTTCCGGTGGACGTCATCCCTGTACGCCTTGGGGATATCCGACGAAGGGGTACAAAACCCGGAAGAATAAGTCTTCTGACAAGTTTATTGTCAAGAAGAGATCATAAATATGCAAGGAGTGAGATATGTCACGCTCAGTTAAAAAAGGACCATTCATCGACCTTCATGTGATGAAAAAGGTCGAGCAGGCAATTGAAAGCGGCTCTCGTAAGGTAATTAAAACCTGGTCCAGGCGTTCAGATATTAGCCCTGAGATGGTTGGCCTTACCTTTGCGGTACATAACGGAAAAAAATTCATCCCCGTTTTTGTTTCAGAGAATATGGTGGGTCATAAACTCGGTGAGTTTTCACCGACGCGGACCTTCTATGGCCATGCTGCGGACAAGAAAGGGAAAAAATAAACAGGTCACTTCAGTTCTCTGGTAGGACTGTTTAGGGGTATACACTATGGAAGCAAGAGCCGTAGGGAAATATATTAGAATCTCGCCGCAAAAGGCCCGATTGGTCGCAGATGTGGTGCGAGGGATGGAAGTCGATAAAGCAATTACCACCCTCAGATTCATGGCCAAAAAAGGGGCTGGGATACTTCGCAAGGTCATCGAATCCGCCGTAGCCAATGCCACCCAGAACGAGCAGGTTGATGTCGACGACCTGGTCGTAAAGAAAATTCTGATTGACGGCGGTCCTTCTCTCAAAAGGATCAGCCCCCGGGCAATGGGACGGGCAACAGGGATCATCAAAAGGACGAGTCATATAACCGTTGTCCTTGGTGAAAATTGATTTTTATGATGTAAAGACAACCAATTGTATTTACTCTTTCCATAAAAATTGAATAAAGAAAAATTTGGAGGACTGTTTTGGGGCAGAAGGTTAATCCATTAGGACTGAGACTTGGCATTACTCGGACATGGGATTCAATCTGGTACGCAGGTAAAGATTATTCCACGTATCTCATTGAAGATCAGAAAATCAAAAAATTTCTCAAAGAGAAACTCCAGCACGCCGGATTGGCAAAGGTTATCATTGAGCGTACCGGCGATAAGGTGAGGATTAAACTGTTCACCGCCCGGCCCGGAATTGTCATCGGCAAGAAGGGTGCGGAGATCGAAATTCTGAAAAAGGATCTCGAAAAACTCGTCACCCGAAAAATTACTCTTGACATCCAGGAAGTGCGCCGTCCTGAGGCTGATGCACAGCTTGTGGCGGAGAGCATTGCCGCCCAGCTCGTCCGCCGGGTTGCCTTTCGCCGTGCCATGAAAAAAGCAGTTAACTCGGCATTGCGTTTCGGCGTACAAGGCATTAAGATCTCGTGCTCCGGCAGATTGGGTGGTGCAGAGATGTCACGCTGCGAATGGGTAAGAGAAGGGCGAGTGCCGCTGCACACACTGCGGGCTGATGTTGATTACGCCCTGGCCGAGGCAAATACGACGTATGGCATTATCGGCGTCAAGGTCTGGATTTTCAAAGGTGAAGTACTGAGTGATAAGGATACCACCCTCGTTCAGCAATGACATGGTGCGTGGTAGCTTCGTGACAAGCAGTATTATTATTTGGAGTAGATGATGTTAAGTCCTAAAAAGGTAAAACATAGAAAGGTTTTTAAGGGGAGAATGACGGGTGTCGCCTTTCGCGGCTCATCAATCTCTTTCGGTGAATACGCCTTGAAGGCCTTGGACTGTGGAAAGATGACAGCTCAACAGATTGAGGCTGCGCGTATTGCCATAAATCGTAAGATTAAACGTGGCGGTAAAGTGTGGATTAGAGTTTTTCCGGATAAACCGATCACCAAAAAACCTGCCGAGACTCGAATGGGCAAAGGTAAAGGAAGTCCAGATCACTGGGTTGCCCCTATTCGACCGGGCAAGATCCTTTATGAACTGGCAGGAGTAGACGAGGAACTTGCGGTTCGGGCATTGACCCTTGCCGGCAATAAACTCCCCTTTGCCACCAAAGTTGTCTCAAAGAGGAACACGTTATGAAAATTGACGATATTCGTAAAATGTCTGACGAGGAATTAGGAAAAAAAGAGATGGATCTCCGCAAGGAACTTGGGAATCTTTCTTTTCACCATCATCTCAGGCCGTTGGAAGACACTTCACGATTGAGAAAAATTAGAAAAGATATTGCAAGGATTTTAACCATAAGCAATCAGAAGGCAGCGAAAGCGTAGTATCAACCAGAAAAATACTTGTGATTATGGGATTTCCATGCATTACAACATCTCGAATTGAAGAAATTATGAGTGAAAATACAAAATCCAAAAAGACACGAACAGGCTCTGTTGTCAGCAACAGGATGGAAAAAAGTGTTGTCGTTCTGGTTGAACGCAAGGTACGCCATAAGCTTTATGGAAAGTATATGAAGACCAGCGTCAAATACCTTGCCGATGATCCGGAAAATAGTTGCAATATAGGAGATACTGTTCTTATCGAGGAGTGTCGTCCCCTCAGCAAAAAGAAGCGGTGGCGTGTTAGAACCATACTGGAGCAGGCCGTTTAACTGGCTCTCGAACTAACTTCAAAGAGCACATCTAACTGCTGCTGGTGATATATCAGGTGAAATTATGATACAAACAGAAACGATCCTCAATGTGGCTGACAACTCTGGCGCCAAAAAAGTTTTGTGTATTCGGGTCCTCGGCGGAACCAGAAAACGGTATGCTCGCATCGGCGATGTTATCGTTGTCACGGTGAAAGAGGCTATTCCGCATGCCAAGGTAAAAAAAGGTGATGTCATGAAGGCTGTTATCGTGCGCACGGTCAAAGAGATCAAGCGCCCGGATGACACCTGGGTGAAATTCGATGAAAATGCAGCAGTCATCCTGGCCGCATCCGGTGAGCCGATTGGTACCCGTATCTTTGGACCGGTGGCGAGAGAATTGAGAAACCAGGGTTTTATGAAAATCATCTCACTGGCCCCGGAAGTACTTTAACCGGCCATGTGGAACAGCATGGCATTGAGATCCATTGATTCAAGAAGGTACAGACAATGAGACAGGGTAGAACATACCTGAAGAAAAATGATCAGGTTGAGGTAATCACGGGCAAGGATAAGGGCAGAGTTGGGAAGATTCTGAAAGTAATTCCTGAATCGGATAAAGCTTTGGTCGAAAGAGTCAACATGATCAAACGGCACACCAAGCCCAAAGAGATGAACCAGCAGGGACAGATTGTAGAAAAGGAAGCACCGATACACGTATCGAATCTGCAATTGATTTGTCCTGAGTGCACAAAGACTGGTCGTATCGGTAAAAAGATCCTTGATGATGGGGTTAAGATACGCTTTTGCAAAAGCTGTGGTGAGTCCATCGAAAGAAAATCATAAGAAATGAATAAGACTTACACCAGGAGTTATACATGGGTGCGTTGAAAGATTTTTATTACAAAGAGTGTGTTCCCGCGCTGAAGGAAGAGTTCGGCTATACAAACCCTATGCAGATCCCCAAGATTGAAAAGGTTGTTCTGAATATGGGTCTTGGAGAGGCTGTACAGAATCCGAAAATTGTCGAGGGTGCGGCTGAGGAACTGACCAAGATTGCCGGCCAGCGTGCGGTAATAACCAAGGCGAAAAAGTCAATTGCCACATTCAAACTCAGAGAAGGCATGCCGATAGGCTGCTGCGTTACGCTCCGGGGTGAAATGATGTATGGCTTTATCAGCAAACTGATCAATATCGCACTTCCTCGGGTGCGTGACTTCCGGGGCCTGTCGCCGAAATGGTTTGACGGACGCGGCAACTATTCTATGGGGATCAAAGAGCAGATTATCTTCCCAGAGATTGATTATGATAAAATTGATAAGATAAAAGGTCTGAATGTTACCTTTGTCACGTCGGCAAAAACAGACGAGGAAGGCCGGTTTCTGCTCAAGCTGATCGGCATGCCTTTCCGTAAGTAAAAGATATTTTATCTACAATATTACATAGAAAGATACTGGAGGTCGGTTTGGCTAAAAAATCTATAATTGCAAAGTCCCAACGCAAGCAAAAATTTGAAGTCCGAAAATATAACAGATGCCCTCTGTGCGGACGTCCTCGTTCGTTCATCAGGAAATTCGGGATATGCAGAATCTGCTTCCGGAAATTGGCGTCCAGTGGTGAAATCACCGGTGTGACGAAATCCAGTTGGTAGGTCTCAGTTCCCTGTATTCAGTCGATTATTCAGAAACAACTAAGGAGTGTTCGCTATGTCAATGAGCGATCCCCTGGCAGATATGCTGACCAGGATACGAAATGCAGTAATGGTGAAATTCGATTCCGTCGAAATGCCGAAATCCAATGTCAAGGTCGACATCGCCCGAGTCTTGAAAGATGAAGGGTTCATCCGTGATTATAGGGTGTCCGAGACTGGTGTCCAGGGAACGCTGACCATTGACCTGAAATATGGTCAGAACAAGGAGTCGGTTATAACCGGGATCAAGCGAGTCAGTAAACCTGGGTTAAGGCAGTATGCCAAGGCGAAGGAGGTACCGATTGTCCTTAATGGACTCGGTATATCGATTATTTCGACCTCAAAAGGCATAATTACAGATAAGACGGCAAGGGCCATGAACACTGGCGGAGAGATACTCTGTGAGGTCTGGTAGGCTTTACAGAAAACGGAGGTAAGAATGTCTCGAATAGGCAAGCAACCAATTTCAGTACCTGCTGGCGTCAAGGTGGATATCAGCGGACAGCATATTGCTGTGACCGGGAAGAAAGGGACACTCGAACGCACTGTGCAACCTGAGATTGAAATCGTATACGAAAACGATATCATCGTTGTAAACAACAGGGTGGAAGGAAAAACGGTAAATGCGTTCCGAGGGTTGACCAGGAGTCTGATCAACAACATGGTTGTCGGTGTAGAAGACGGATTCAAGAAAATTCTTCTTATCGAGGGCGTAGGCTACAAGGCGAATGTCAATGGAAGCAAGCTCACCTTGAATGTCGGCTACTCCAGTCCGGTAGAATTTTCTGTTCCTAGCGAGGTCAAGGCCTCAGTTGAGGGGAATAATAAGATCGTCCTCGAGTCGATAGACAAAGAATTACTTGGACTCACGGCCGCTAAAATTCGTCAGGTAAGAAAACCCGAACCTTACAAGGGCAAGGGGATTCGCTACGAAAATGAACACATTGTCCGCAAGGTCGGAAAATCAGGTTCGAAAAAATAATCCAGTGGCTTGAACCACTATTACTTTATTAATGGAAAAACACCATGGCTAAGACGAATCCAAAGACCATTGCGAGGGCCAAACGGGTCAGTCGAATTCGTAAAAAAATCACTGGAACGAGTGAGCGGCCCCGTCTTAGAGTCTTTAAAAGCAACAAGCATATATACGCCCAGATCATCAACGATGTCACCGGACAAACACTTATGACCATGTCAACGATTGATAAAGGGTATGAGTCCGGAGATGAGAAAGGCAAGACCGGAGCGGCGAAAAAAGTGGGATTTGTTCTCGCCGAGAGGGCTCGGGCAGCGGGTATTGAAAAGGTTGTATTTGATCGTGGTGGGTACATCTATCACGGTCGGGTAAAATCTCTTTCCGATGGAGCTCGGGAAGGTGGTTTGGAATTTTAATGATATCGATACTTATGGGGGTGTCCCTTGTCTGATTTTAAGCGTTCCAAGAGTGAAAGTACTGAGGAACTCATTGAAAAAATAGTTTTTATCAACCGGGTTGCAAAGGTTGTTAAGGGTGGTCGTCGATTCAGCTTCAGCGCTATTGTCGTCGTAGGTGACGGCAAAGGAAAAGTTGGATATGGGCTTGGCAAAGCGAATCAGGTCCCGGAGGCTATCCGTAAGGGTGTTGAGAAGGCGCGCAAGGACATGACGGCAGTGTCGCTCACGGTCGCCTCGATACCGCATGAGATTGTCGGCACCTATGGCGCCGGGAAAGTCCTGCTCAAACCGGCTTCAGATGGTACAGGTCTTATCGCCGGTGGTCCTGTGCGGGCAGTCCTTGAGGCGGCAGGCGTTTCCAATATCCTCACAAAATGCCTTGGCTCCCATAATCCTCACAACATGGTAAAGGCGACACTCAGTGGACTGCGTGGTTTGCGTTCAGTGAAGGCTATTGCCGACCTGCGCGGCAAGACGGTGGAAGAGATGCAGGTTAACTGAGACATCGATGCACATTGTGATGTTGCGGTTGATAAACCGTGACACGCTCACATTATTCAATAATGAAGGTAGTAAAATGGCCGAGACAATTACTTTTACCCTGGTCAAAAGTAGCATAGGCAGTACTGAGAAGATAAGAGCTACTCTGACGGGGCTGGGGCTGACCAAACTGAATAAAACCATGACGAGAAAAGATACACCCGAGTTGCGAGGAATGCTCTCGAAGGTCGGTCATCTCGTTCGGATAAAAGAGGTATAAGATGCTCTCACTTGCAAATCTGTCGCCACAAAAAGGTTCGACAAAAAATAAGAAGCGGGTCGGCAGAGGCCCAGGTTCCGGACATGGCAAGACCGCTGGCCGGGGACATAAAGGTTTCAAGGCCCGATCAGGGTCCGGGATCAAGCCGGGATTTGAAGGTGGCCAGATGCCGTTGTATAGGAGACTTCCAAAGCGTGGATTTACCAACACCTTTGCGAGGGAGTTCGCCATAATTTCATTGAGCCAGTTGGACAAATTCGCAGCCGGTAGTGAAATAGATACCGAAAAACTGGCAGAGGCCGGTCTGGTATCCAAGGGGGCAGCTGTAAAGATCCTTGCAAATGGTGAAATAAAAAAGGCGATCACCGTCAAAGTCGACAAGATAAGTGCCCAGGCAAAGGCCCAGATAGAGGCTGCAGGTGGACGGGTCATCCTCTTCGAAGACAGTCAGGAATAGCATTCTCTCGCAAGCGAAGTCCGGAGTGTTTGACGCTCCGGCCGTTATTTGAACACAGGAAATTATAATGAGTGGATTGCAGAGGGCTGCTAACATACCGGAACTGCGCAAGCGAGTCCTTTTTACGCTGATCATGCTGGCCGTCTACCGGATGGGTGTGCAGATTCCCACACCCGGTATTAATGGTGAGGCGCTTACGGCCTTTTTCCAGAAAAATGCCGGGACGCTTTTTGGCATGTTCAACATGTTTTCCGGCGGAGCATTGGAGAATTTCTCCATTTTCGCGTTGGGAATCATGCCGTATATCAGTGCCTCAATCATAATTCAGTTGCTCACGGTTGTCGTGCCGCAACTCGAGGCTCTGAAGAAAGAAGGAGAATCCGGACAACGCAAGATTACCCAGTATACGCGCTATGGCACGGTTCTGCTGAGCATCGTTCAAGGGACTTTTATTGCCGTGGGGCTGGAAGGTATGGCCGGGCCTGGAGGCGAGGCTATTGTTCTTGACCCCGGCGTACAATTCAAGCTTTTGACTATGTTGACGCTGACCTCGGGGACAGCGTTCATCATGTGGTTGGGCGAACAGATGACGGAAAGGGGGATCGGTAATGGTATATCGCTGATCATTTTTGCCGGTATCGTGGCGCGCGGACCTGCTGCGATTGTCAATTCTATTCAGCTGGTTAAGGCAGGGGAAATCACCCTCTTTTTTATCCCGTTCCTCGTGGCATTCATGTTTGCCGTCATGGCCCTCGTGGTCTTTTTTGAGACTTCTCAAAGGCGCATACCGATCCAGTACGCCAAAAGGGTTGTGGGTAGAAGGGTGTATGGCGGGCAAAGTTCTCACTTACCGTTGAAAATTAATGTCTCTGGTGTCATTCCTCCGATCTTTGCATCGTCAATTATGATGTTTCCCGCCACTATCGGACAGTTTATCCAGGTGGAATGGGTGCAGAGGGTCTCGGCGATGATGGCCCCGGGGCAGGTTCTCTACTATATTCTTTTTGTAATAATGATCGTTTTCTTCTGCTTCTTCTACACGGCAGTGACATTCAAACCGGATGACGTCGCTGAAAACCTGAAGAAGAATGGAGGATTCATCCCCGGGATCAGACCCGGGAAAAAAACCGCCGAGTTTATCGATAAAGTTCTTACACGGATCACGGTGGTGGGTGCCATTTATCTCAGTACGATCTGTGTACTGCCGACGATACTTATTGCGAAATTCAACATCCCTTTTTATTTTGGTGGAACCGCCCTGCTGATTGTTGTAGGTGTGGCAATTGACACCATTGCCCAGATCGAGTCCCACCTGGTCATGAGAAATTACGAAGGTTTTATGAAACAGGGTAGAATTCGCGGAAGGAAATGATACGGTGTTCATGACAGAGAAGCATGGCGGGAAAGCCATTGTGGTCAAAAGCCGCGATGAGATCCTGATAATGCAGGAAGCCAACCGGATTGTCGCAGAAACACTCGTTCTTCTAGAAAAGGCTGTAAGCCCGGGAATAACCACCTGGGAGCTTGACCGGATTGCGGAAGATTTCTGCCGGAAGAAAAATGCAGTTCCTGCATTCAAGGGGTATAGAGGTTTTCCGGGGAGTCTTTGTGTTTCGGTGAACGAAGAGGTGGTACACGGCATTCCGTCAAGGAAAAGAAAATTGAAGAGGGGGGACATTCTCTCCATCGATTTTGGAGTCTGTTACAAAGGATACTTTGGAGATTCCGCCATCACTGTGGCGGTAGACAAAATCGGTGCCGCCGAAGAACATTTATTGCGGGTCACCGAAGAATCACTCTCCAGGGCGATCGAAAAGGTTGTAGCCGGTAATAGAATTGCCGATTTGTCGCAGGCTGTCCAGGCGTACGTAGAAGGTTTTGGTTACTCAGTCGTGCGGCAATTTGTCGGTCACGGCATAGGTAAGGCCTTGCACGAAGGCCCGGAGATACCTAATTTCCATCAGGGAGAGCCAACCCCGAGGCTGATCCCGGGAATGGTGTTGGCTATCGAACCGATGGTGAACATGGGGACCTACAGGGTAAAAGTCCTTCGTGACGGATGGACGGTTGTTACCGCCGATGGTAAACCTTCAGCCCACTTTGAACATTCGGTGGCGGTAACGGAAGAAGGCCCGGTGGTGCTCAGCAGTCGTGAAAATGTGCAATAATAAAAAAATAACTTCTCTTTTCCCGAGATATATATTAAAATCTCCTGTTTTTGAGTAAAAAATTTTTCTTTTCAGGAGCCTCTATGGCTAAAGAAGAAGCTATTGAAGTAGAAGGTACCATTATTGAACCTTTGCCAAACGCGATGTTTCGTGTTGAACTGGACAATGGTCATAAGGTGCTGGCCCATATATCCGGAAAGATGCGCATGCATTTTATCAAGATCTTGCCGGGCGACAGGGTAACTATTGAACTCTCGCCGTATGATCTCAGCAGGGGCAGAGTTACATTCAGGGCTAAAAACGCCAAAAAGAAAAAATAGAGAGCTTGATTATCATGAAAGTACGTTCTTCTGTTAAGAAAATCTGCAGTGACTGTAAGGTGTTTAAACGGAATGGCATTGTCCGCGTTTCCTGTAAGGTGAAGAAACATAAGCAGAGGCAGGGATAATCAAAGTTTGCCGCTTTAAACTACCTACTTCTTTTAAGGAGATAAACTTTGGCACGAATAGCAGGAATTGATCTTCCCAAAAATAAGCATATTGATCGCGCATTAACTTATATTCATGGTATTGGCCTGACCTCTTCCAGGAAGATCCTGGACAAGGTGGATCTGCCGCATACGATGAACAGCGATGACCTTGATGGTGACGATATCAATCGCATCCGTAAGGTTATTGAGGACGAGTACGTGGTAGAGGGTGATCTTCGTCGTGAGGTCTCAATGGATATTAAGAGGCTGACCGATCTCGGTTGTTACCGGGGGAGAAGACACAGAGCAGGATTGCCCTGTCGTGGACAAAGAACCAAGACCAATGCGAGGACCAGGAAGGGTCCGCGTCGTGGTGCTGCGGCTCGCCGAAAATAAAAACATACAGGTGTAAACATGGCAGGAGCGAAACGTGCGGATGCGCGGGTGAAAAAGAAAGTTAAGAAAAATATCCCTGAAGGGATAGTATTTATTTATTCTACGTTTAATAATACAATTGTCACTATCTCCGACAGACAGGGAAATGTTATTTCCTGGTGCAGTGCGGGTGTTCTCGGTTTCAAGGGATCACGAAAAAGTACGCCGTTCGCTGCTCAGAATGCCGTGGCTGACGCTGCGAAAAAAGCTGCTGACGTCGGAATGCGTAAGGTTGAAGTCAAGGTTAAAGGACCAGGACCCGGCAGAGAGGCGGCATTGCGTGCCCTCGTCACTACAGGCTTTGAAGTTAGCCGGATCTATGACGTTACGCCCGTACCACATAATGGATGTAAACCTCCCAAGCGCCGACGTGTCTAATACGGCTCTGTAAAGGATGAGTCTAATTTACTTAAATGGAGGCCAAAGTTGGCTAGAAATATAGGTGCTGCATGCCGTATATGCAGGCGTGAAAATCTGAAATTGTATCTCAAGGGAGATAGATGTTATTCCGACAAGTGCGCTTTTGAACGAAGAGCCTTTGGTCCAGGGCAGCACGGTCAGGCTAAGTTCAAAAAACTTTCGAATTATGCCCTGCAGTTGAGGGAGAAGCAGAAAGTAAAGAGCATGTACGGGATGCTGGAAGACCAGTTCCGCCTCACCTTTGAGAAGGCTGAAAGACAAAAGGGCGTGACGGGTGAAAACCTCCTTGTCCTGCTGGAACGGCGTCTTGATAACACAATATTCAGGTTGGGCATGGCCGCATCGAGAAATCAGGCGAGGCAACTGGTACGCCATAAGCATGTACTGGTAAATGGCAGGAAGGTTAATATTCCGTCATTCCTTGTCTCTGCCGGTGACCAAATCAGCCTGAAAGATAAAAGCAAGACCAACAGCCAGATTCTAGAAAATATCGAAGCGGTAGCACGAAGGGGTGTACCGAGTTGGTTGGAACTTGATAAGGATGCTGTCAAGGCCACGGTCAAGAACCTGCCGAATCGGGAAGAACTGACCTTGCCTATTCAGGAACATTTGATTGTTGAACTGTACTCGAAATAACAAGACTCTTGGATAGAGCTTGCTGAACTACAGAGTCGAGCCGATCCCTGATTTTTTTGCCTTGACCACTGATAAACCGTTTCCGGATGAAAAATCCAGGGAGAGGTTTTTCAGTGGCCTTTACTTTTTATCCAGCGAATAGATACGCAGGAAGGGAAATATATGACCCAAGCCACCGACGAAAAACTACCATTTTACCGGAATTGGCATGAGCTTATAAAGCCTGAAAAGCTTGAAGTCGATAAATCAAAACATACGGAGACGTATGGAAAATTTATTTGTCAACCTCTGGAGCGGGGCTTTGCATCGACCATTGGGAATTCGTTGAGGCGGATTCTCCTCTCTTCTATTCAGGGGGCGGCGATTACCACGGTAAAAATCGAAGGAGCACTGCACGAATTCACTTCGATGAAAGATATCATGGAAGATGTGAGTGAGATTATACTTAATCTCAAGCAGGTGAGGATCAAACTCAACTCTCTCGAATCGACTAAGGTCCATATTGAAAAGTCAGGACCTGGAGTGGTTACTGCCGGCGATATAAGTGGGTCCAGCGCGGTCGAGGTGATGAACCCAGAGCAACTCATCTGCACCATAACCGGAGATTCCACCTTCCAGGCCGAGTTGACGGTTGAATGGGGAAAAGGCTATCAGCCTGCCGAGAAACAGGAAAAAGAAAATCTGACCATAGGACAGATTCCGATTGACGCGATTTTTACCCCGGTCAAAAAGATTCAGTATGTCGTTTCGCAGGCCCGGGTAGGACAGCAGACCGACTATGATAAGCTGACGTTGGAGGTTGAAACTGACGGAAGTGTGCGTCCTGAGAATGCCCTCGCGTATGCCGCTAAAATTCTGAAAGATCAATTGACGATCTTTATTAATTTTGACGAAGAAAAGGCCGAACCTGTTGATAGTGATACGATTGGGCCGCCTGTGCCGCTCAATCCCTATCTCGACAAACCCGTCGAAGATCTGGAGCTTTCTGTGAGGTCGGCAAATTGTCTGAAAAATGCCGAGATCAATTTTATTGGTGATCTTGCCCAAAAAACTGATCAGGAAATGCTCAAGACAAAGAATTTTGGCAGAAAATCTCTTAATGAGATAAAAGCGTTACTTTCAGAAATGGATCTTACGCTGGGCATGAAATTCGAGAACTGGACACCTCCTGTCGTCCGTGACAAGAAAGAAGATCAGGGATGATTTTACAGGTCAGATCAGCAATGTCCTGTTGAAATAAATAAATTCTTTTCTGGTGAAAAACCAGAAAATCAGCTGGGGGAAACATATATGAGACACAATAATGCAGGCAGGAAACTTGGGCGGACCAGTTCCCATCGAGAGGCCATGTTCAGGAACATGGTAACGTCGCTTTTTGAACATGAACGCATTATCACCACCAAAGAAAAAGCCAAGGAACTTCGGCCGATAGCTGAAAAGATGATCACACTGGGCAAGCGTGGAGATCTGCATGCCAGGCGTCAGGCCTTGGCGTTTATCCGCAGCAAGGGTGTGGTCGATAAACTTTTTGGTTCCATTCAAGAGCAGTTTGCCGATCGCGCAGGCGGCTATACGCGTATCATCCTGACCGGAGTCCGGCATGGAGATGCTGCTCAAATGGCGATTATAGAACTCGTTGGGTACGAAGAGAAGATCGTCAAGACAGATACTGAAAATTAGTCTTCCCTGGTTCCAGTTAAAAAGCTGACTGAATGTAATTCAGTCAGCTTTTTTTTTCATCATCGTTTACGCTCCCATTGTCGGGAGAGAGTGGTATCAGTATGGATGATCTGAAACAATTCCCTGAAGGCATGGAACCTCTTGGTGATGGGAAATTCAGTTTTGCCTGTCACGCCGGGGTAAAATGCTATACAGTCTGTTGCAAAAATGTTGATATGATTTTATATCCAATCGATATTATAAGATTAAAAAATTCATTACACATCGATTCCAGCCATTTTCTGCAGAAATATACCCGCTTGGTGAAGGGAGACAATCCTTATTTCCCGACAGTTATGCTGAAGATCAACGATGATTCCATCGGTGCCTGTCCTTTTCTGCATGAAACTGGCTGCTCGGTCTACGCTGACAGGCCTTCCGCCTGTCGTATGTATCCCTTGGAAAGGGCGGTGGACAGGACACCGGAAAAACGTAAGACGAAAGAATACTATTTTCTGACCAAGCACAGTTATTGTCTCGGGCATCAGGAAGAGAAGCAATATTCCGTTCGCGAGTGGGTACGCGACCAGCGCCTCGACGAGTATAACACCTTGAATGAACTCTGGACCGAGATGGACACCCTCTTTGCCGCAAATCCCTGGCAGGGAGAGGGCAGCGGCGGAATGAAGCAGCAACTCGCTTTTATGGTCTGCTACGATATAGATCAGTTCAGAAAACTGGCGACGGAAAAAAGGCTGGTCGAGGAGTTTGCGATAGCCAAGGATATCAGGCGGCGTATCGCCTGCGATGATATCGAGCTGATGAAATTCGGCTTTGCATGGCTCCAGGCAATTCTTCTCGGCAGGTCATCGCTTATCAGGAAATAGCTGGAACACGCCCAGGATATGGCGGTTGGGAGTTGCTATTTCATTTGTGCTGTGGTAAACAGCGTTGTTATTCAACTGTCATGGGTGCGCCCTTGACGCATATATATTCATTTATTTCACACACACATCTTCAGCTGGACTGGTGTCACATGGAGAGGTCGCAAAATTGCTTCCTTGATAACGTGATGAAAAGAAGATGGCGGCCAAACCAGGAAACGGAGGAATTATGGCAAATGCAACTGTAAAGGATATGCTGCAGGCGGGGCTTCATTTCGGGCATCAGACCCGGCGTTGGAACCCGAAGATGAAACCGTATATTTACGGCCCCCGCAACGGGATTTATATTATCAACCTTGACTTGACAAAACGCCTGTTCGACAAGGCATGTACCTTTGTCACGCAGGAAGTGAAAAAAGGCGGGACTATCCTTTTTGTCGGTACCAAGCGTCAGGCGCAGGCCATTATCAGTGAAGAAGCGCAGCGGTGCGGGATGTACTATATCGATCATCGCTGGCTCGGAGGCATGCTTACCAATTTTCAGACGATCAAGCGCAGCATAGACCGGTTGAAGACCATCGAGTCCATGCAGGCGGATGGGTCGATAAACCGCTTTCCGAAAAAAGAAATCCTGCTCATGGAAAAAGAGCGGATCAAATTGGAACGTAATGTCGGCGGAATAAAGGACATGCGGAATCTGCCGAGTGTGATTTTCGTGATTGACCCGCGCAAGGAATCCATTGCCATCAGTGAGGCGCAGAAGCTGAACATCCCGGTGGTCGCCGTCGCCGATACCAATTGTGACCCGGACGGAATTGACTTTCTTATTCCCGGTAATGATGATGCAATCAGGTCCATTAGGCTGATCAGTTCCCAGGTTGCCGATGCGATACTGCGGGCACAGGCTGAACGGGATGGGGAAAGCGCCTCAGAAGAAGCCATGGCTGCGGCGGTGAGTGACACCGGCGTCGCCTTCATCGAAGAAAGCGCTGCGGATGAGGGATGAGCAATGATGTCAGGCCGATCCTTCCGGAAAGGGTCTCAGTAGTTGTGCGGTAATAAAAAGGGGCGTCCTGCGACTGCCCCTTTTTATTATCTGCACAAAAGGATCATTCCACTGCCGATCGCCAATGTTATTGACGGCTCAGGCCGGTGAAAGAGAAAAACCGATAAAACGTATAATGCGTTGTAATTTTTAAGGAGGTTTGCCATGAATATTACAAGCCAGATGGTAAAGGATCTGAGGGATAAGACCGCCGCAGGGATGATGGACTGCAAAAAAGCTCTTACCGAAACCGACGGCGATATGGAAAAGGCCGTCGATCTGCTTCGCCTGAAGGGACTTGCCGTAGCCGCTAAAAGGGCCGGCCGGGCCACCAGTGAAGGGGTCATTGAAACCTATATCCATGCCGGCGGCAAGCTGGGGGTTATGGTCGAACTCGGCTGCGAGACAGATTTCGTTGCCAAGAATGATTCATTCCGCGAGTTTGGCCGTGATATTGCCATGCATATTGCCGCCGCAAATCCAGTCGCTATCTCCCGCGAGGAGGTGCCTGAAGAGGTCCTGGTTCGTGAAAAGGAAATCTACATCCAGCAGGCGATAGAATCTGGCAAACCGGCAAATATTGCGGAAAAGATGGTGGTCGGGAAGGTTGAAAAATTCCTGGCGGAAATCTGTCTGCTCGAGCAGAAATTCGTAAAAAATCCTGATCTTTCGATCCAGGATCTGCTGAATGAGGTGGTTGGAAAGATGGGGGAGAATATCTCCATCAAACGTTTCGCCCGATTTCAGGTCGGTGTCGAATAGAAGGTCTTGACCGACATTCCTAGAGGAATGGTGATTCAGGATTTTTGAGGTCGTTCCCGAAAAAGTTGCACAGGACAGGCAAGGAGAACTGCATGCCGATAAAATATAAAAGGATCCTGCTGAAGCTGAGTGGTGAAGCCTTGATGGGTGAAGACTCTTTTGGGATCAGTACCACTGTGCTTGAGTTCGTTGCTGCTGAAGTAAAGGAAATAGTCAGGATGGGGGTTGAGCCCGGCCTTGTCATCGGTGCCGGCAATATCTTCCGGGGAGTGGCCGGCGCCAGTAAGGGAATGGATAGAACGACCGCCGATAATATGGGGATGCTGGCGACGGTGATGAACAGCCTGGCGATGCAGGATGCCCTTGAACGGAGCGGAGTCATCACCCGGGTCATGTCGGCGATTCCTATGCAGTCCGTCTGCGAACCCTATATTCGCAGGCGGGCGACCCGTCATCTGGAAAAAGGCAGGGTCGTCATCTTCGCCGCAGGCACCGGAAATCCCTATTTCACCACCGATTCCGCCGGCGTTCTCCGTGCTCTTGAGATCGATGCCGATGTCATCATCAAGGCCACGAAAGTGGATGGGGTCTACGACAAGGATCCGGTTCTTGCCCACGATGCGGTCAAATACGATTATCTCACCTATAACGATGTACTGCGCAGGGGCCTGAAGGTGATGGATGCAGCAGGCATTGCCCTCGCGAAAGATGATGACAAACCGATAATGGTTTTGAACATGAACGTTCCAGGAAACATCAGAAAGGCCGTCTGCGGCGAAAAAGTGGGAACGCTGATCAGTTCTAAGGAACCGCAGACGATGTCCATTGTTTGACAGGGAGATGATATGAATGAGGCGATATTTGAAATGGCTGAGAAGATGGAGAAGAGCGTCGAAGCCCTCAAACACGATTTGTCCAAGGTTCGGACCGGGCGTGCCTCTCTCGGGCTTCTTGACGATATCACTGTTTCCGCCTATGGCAGCCAGATGCCGCTCAACCAGGTCGGCTCCCTGACCATCCCGGAAAGCAGAACTATCGCCATTCAGCCGTGGGACCCGCAGATGCTGCCGGCCATAGAAAAAGCCATCCTCAAATCCGACGTCGGCCTGACTCCTGCAAGCGACGGCAAGATCATCCGTTTGAATATCCCTCAGCTTACCGAAGAACGGCGCCGAGACCTGGTCAAGCAGGTGAAGAAGGTTTCCGAAGAATACCGTGTAGCCGTTCGCAATATCCGCCGGGAAGCCATCGACGTCCTGAAGAAACAGAAGAAAGATAAGGAGATCTCCGAGGACGACCTCTTCAAACTGCAGGACGAGGCGCAACGTGAGACAGATGCCTGCATGAAGAAAATTGACGAGATCACCGCCTTCAAAGAAAAGGAAGTCATGGAGGTGTAACTGCACCGTCTTATCCTCCTCCGGTCTGTCCTCTGCTGGTTGCGGTTCCCCCTATCATCGAGTTGTCTATGCCCAAGGATTCAGTTGTCGACCCTAAACGTCTTCCCGGACACGTTGCGATCATCATGGACGGGAATGGCAGGTGGGCTGAGAAAAGGCATGAACCGCGCCTGTTCGGCCATAAGGCCGGAGCCGATTCGGTCCGTGATGTTGTCGAGGCGGCACGGGAACTCGGAATCAAGGTCCTGACCCTCTACGCCTTTTCCTCGGAAAACTGGAAGAGGCCGACCAGAGAGGTCAGCGGGCTGATGTCAATCCTCAAGAAGTTCCTGGTCTCTGAACTCTCGAGGATGCAGAAGAACGATATCCGGCTGTCCTGTATAGGCGAACTGGAAAGACTTCCGGCCGAGGTCGGGACGGTGCTCCTCGATTCAATTGCCAAGACCTCCGGCAATTCTGCGATGACCCTCAATCTTGCCCTGAGTTACGGGGCCAGAGACGAACTGGCGAGGGCCGCCCGGCATCTGGCCGAGGCCTGCCTCGCTGGGCAGCTGCAGCCCGGGGATATCACCCCCGATCGCATTGCTGCAAATCTCTACACTGCCGATCTCCCGGATCCGGATCTGTTGATCCGCACCGGCGGCGAGGCCAGGCTATCCAATTTCCTGCTCTGGCAGCTGTCATATGCCGAGATTTATTTCACCGATGTCATGTGGCCGGATTTTCGCAAAGAGATCTTTCTGAAGGCCATTCTCGATTATCAGAAGAGAGAACGAAGATTCGGGCGGACAGGTGCACAACTCAAGAAAGAGTAATCGATGAAACGCGTTGTTCCAGGAATTCTCCTTGCTCTCTGCTGGTTTTTGCTGCTCTTCAAGGGGTCAGTTCCCCTTTTTGTCGGCGTCATGCTCCCCGTGGCCTTCTGGGGTGCCGATGAATACGTGAAAATGGCCGGATCAGGCCGGTTTTCCCTCTGCCAACGACTGCTGATCGACGCCGTCCTCATCCTCCCTCTTCTCATTACGGCCTTTTCCGCAGATGTCGGCCGCGGTGCACTCTCCGGCCTTCTTCTGGCGTTTGCCCTGCTGACCCTGTTTTTTTTCGTTTTCTACGCAAAATTTGCCGACAGTTATGACCTGTTCTGCCGGTTGCTGTTCGGGGTGGTCTACCTGGGAGTCCTAGGGGCGCATATTCTTGGCCTGCGCTTTCTGCCCGAGGGCGGCAACTGGCTCATCGTTCTGACCGCAATTACCGCCGGTTCCGATTCCGGGGCCTATTATGTCGGGAGGGCCTTCGGCAAGACCAAGCTCTGTCCTGCCATAAGTCCGAACAAGACACGGGAAGGTGCGATCGGCGGGATCGTTGTCGGGGTGGTAGCCGCCCTGCTTCTTGCCCCGGTATTTCTTGCCGATTTCGACTGGTTGTTTCTGGTCGTTTCGGCGGTGCTCCTGACCATTGCCGGCATCGCCGGCGATCTCACTGAATCGATCGCCAAGCGGGGAATGGGTGTCAAGGATTCCGGACATTGTCTGGGCGGGCACGGTGGTATCCTTGATCGTATCGACTCGCTCCTTTTTGCCGGCCCGGTCCTCTTCTACCTTCTGATTCTGGCACGATGATGAGACGTATCTCGCTGCTCGGTTCAACCGGCTCCATCGGTGTCAATGTCCTGAAGGTGGTCCGCCAGTTTCCCGAACGATTTTCCGTGGTCGGCCTGGCGGCAGGCCGCAATATGCCCCTGCTTTCTAAACAGATACTTGAATTCTCGCCGGAATGTGTCTCCGTCTGTGATAAGGAGCATGCCCAGGTTTTGAGGGCACTGCTGCCTGGGACCTGGCAGCACAGGATTGTCTGGGGAGGGGACGGCAATCAGGAAGTTGCCGCCCTGGCCCCGGCCGACATCACCATATCGGCGATAGTCGGCGCCGCCGGTCTGCTGCCGACCCTGGCGGCGATCAGGGCCGGCAAGGACATCGGTCTGGCCAATAAGGAGACCCTGGTCATGGCCGGCAAGATCGTCATGGATGCCGTCGCCGCACACCGGGTACGGCTGCTGCCGGTCGACTCCGAGCACAGTGCCATCTTTCAGGCGCTTGAGGCCGGACGCCGGGAGGATGTACGGAAGATCATCCTGACCGCATCGGGGGGACCGTTCAGGGGCAAGACCGGAAACGACCTCCAGCATGTCACCAGGGAACAGGCGCTCAATCATCCCAACTGGCAAATGGGCCATAAAATATCCATTGATTCAGCGACATTGATGAATAAAGGCCTGGAGGTTATCGAGGCGAGATGGCTCTTCGGGATGGACAGCGAGGGCATTGAGGTAGTCGTTCACCCCCAGTCAATTGTCCACTCTCTGGTGGAATTCAGAGACGGCTCGGTAGTGGCCCAACTCGGCATACCGGATATGCGTATCCCCATCGCATATGCCCTTTCCTACCCTGAACGTCTGCCGCTCGCCCTGCCGTCCCTGAATCTTGCCCGGTGCGCCAGGCTTGAATTTCTAGAACCCGATCATCTCAGTTTTCCCGCCTTGCAGCTGGCCTTCCAGGCCCTGCGTGCAGGCGGGGTCCAGCCGGCCGTCCTGAACGCCGCCAACGAGGTAGCTGTCGAGGCATTTCTTGCCGGCCGTATCACCTTCCCGGCCATCGCCGAGACAGTGGCCCGGACCATGGAGCACGTGCAGAGCGGCAGCGAGGACAATCTCGACGATATCCTTGCAGCGGACCTCGGAGCACGCCGAGAGGCGGAGAGGATTATCGGACATAACCTTCGACCCTGATCGATATTTCTCCGCACCCGGGATCATTCCCATTAACAGAGCGTTCCCAGGGGGAACTGAACGACTATGAACACACTTGTCTCTTTTATTATTGTCCTTGGAGTACTGATCTTCGTCCATGAACTCGGCCATTTTCTCTTTGCCAAGTTGTTCGGGGTGAGGGTCCTCAAGTTTTCTCTCGGGTTCGGCCCGAAAATCATCGGCAAGGTGATAGGGGAGACGGAATATGTGATCTCCGCCTTTCCACTCGGGGGCTATGTCAAGATGTTCGGCGAAAACCCTGACGAACAGCAGGTCGATGCCGCCGACCAGCGGGTTTCCTTCGCCCATAAATCGGTCGCCGAGAGATTCTGTATCGTCTTGGCCGGACCGGTGTTCAATCTGCTCTTTGCCGTTGTCCTGTTTTTCGGCCTGTTTGCCGTTATCGGTGTTCCCCAGTCGGTCGACACGACCCGGATCGGCAAGGTCAATGAAGGTTCTCCCGCCTTCACGGCTGGAATCAAGGCTGATGATGTGATCGTGAGCATCGACGGCAAACCCGTCCCTTCCTGGGAGGACGTCCTGAAGGGGGTGAAGGAGAGTGGCGGCAAACCGATCGTCATGGTGATCCGGCGCGGTCAGGAGGAAATCAGCCTGACGGTGGAACCCAGGAAGGACAGCGTCAAGAATGTCTTCGGCGAGGAGGTTGAGCAGCGTTATATGATCGGCATCGTCAAGGACGACGAGGTCAGCTACAACCGGGTCGGCCTGCTCCAGGCATTTCTCGACGCCTGCCGGCAGACCTGGATGTATATTTCGCTGACGGCCATTGGCTTTTTGAAGATCATCCAGCGGGTGGTACCGGCTTCAGAGCTAGGCGGGCCGATCCTCATCGCCCAGATCGCCGGTGAGCAGATGAAGGCCGGCTGGATCAATCTGGTCTATTTCATGGGACTGCTCAGTGTCAATCTCGGCATCCTCAACCTTCTGCCGATCCCCGTCCTTGACGGCGGACATCTGGTGTTTCTGACCATCGAGGGCATCCGCAAAAAACCGGTACACGAGCGCGGACAGATCATTGCCCAGCAGATCGGCATCGCCCTCCTCGGGGCCCTGATGATCTTTGTGTTTTATAATGATATTATAAGGATACTGAAGTGAATGGGGGAGTGAGGCCGCTGATCCTGGCAATCGATACGGCCACGCTGTGCTGCTCGGTGGCCATTACTGCCGGCAATCAGGACAGCGGCAGGATACTGGCCCAGCTGACGCTCTGCAGCACCGTCACCCACTCGCGGCGTCTTCTGACGATAATTGAACGGCTGCTTGCGGAGACGGCTGTGACCTGGGCGATGCTCGACGGCATAGCCGTAAGTATCGGTCCCGGCAGTTTCACCGGCCTGCGCATCGGGCTGGCGACGGCCAAAGGACTGGCCTGCGCTGCGGTCAAACCGCTGCTGGGGGTGTCCACCCTCACATGTCTGGCCTCTGTATGCAGTACCTCAAGACTGATCTGTGCCGCCCTCGATGCCCGGAAAAAGGAGGTGTATGCGGGATTTTTCCGTAACGACGAGAAAGGCATGGTCCGGCAGATCGGGAAATTTGTCGTGACCAGTCCCGAACACCTTGCCGAAGCCATCAAGGAGCCGGTATATATGACAGGTGATGCGCTGGCCGTCTATGGCGAGTACTGGCGTCAGGCCCTCGGCGAACGACTGGCGACGGCACCGGGCCAACTCCGTCTGCCGTCGGCGGCATCTCTCGGCCTGCTGGCGGCAGAGCAGCTGCAGGCCGGCGAGACGCTCGATATCGCCGCTGCCTCACCTCTCTACGTAAGGGCCTCGGATGCCGAACTCAGCCTGCTCAGGAAAGCCTGAACGGCCTTCGCCTGCATCCCGGCAAAATCATAGAGCTGGATACAGAGCGTAACATGATGCCCCCTCCCGGAATCTTACCCCTATATTTCATAAAGCCATGATCACTCGGCGACCAACCAAAGAGATAGTTATCGGCAGCGTCAGGCTGGGCAGCAGCCAGCCGATTGCCGTCCAGTCGATGACCAACACCGACACCAGTGATGTCGAGGCCACGGTCGCCCAGATCCACCGGCTCGAGGCTGCCGGTTGCGAACTGATCCGGGTGGCGGTGCCGGACATGACGGCAGCCGCGGCCCTGCGGGCCATCCGGGAGGCCATTTCGATCCCGCTCATCGCCGATATTCATTTTGATTCCCGTCTGGCGGTCGCCGCCATGGAGAACGGGGCCCAGGCCATCCGCATCAATCCCGGCAACCTCGGCGGCAAGGACAAGCTCGCCAGGGTCGTGGCGGCGGCCAGACAGCACCGGGTGCCGATCCGGGTGGGAGTGAACAGCGGTTCGATCGAAAAGGACCTGTTGCAAGCCTATGGCTACCCGACGCCGGAGAGTCCCCGCTCGCTGATCGAGAGTGCCCTCCGCAATGTCCGCCAGATCGAGGAACTGGGCTATCATGAGATGAAGATTTCGATCAAATCCTCGGATGTCCTGACCACGGTCTCGGGCTACCAGAAACTCTCGCAGCTCACCGATTACCCTCTGCATCTCGGGGTAACCGAGGCCGGCGGCCTGATTGCCGGCACGGTCAAGTCCAGCGTCGCCCTGGGAATCCTGCTCAGCCAGGGGATCGGCGATACCTTCAGGATCTCGCTGACCCGGGATCCGGTCGAGGAGGTACGGGTCGGCTTTGAACTGCTCCGCGCCCTGAAGATCCGCGAGCGCGGGCCGGAACTCATCTCCTGCCCGACCTGCGGCCGGACCCGAATCGACCTCTTTCATCTTGCCGAACAGGTCGAACGGTATGTGCAGACCATGAAGACACCGCTCAAGGTGGCGGTGATGGGCTGCGTGGTCAACGGCCCGGGAGAGGCCCGCGAGGCCGATATCGGCATTGCCGGCGGTCATGGCGTCGGCATCATCTTCAAGAAGGGGAAACTCTATAAAAAGGTTCCCGAGGCCGAGTTGCTTGAGGTCTTTCTGGCCGAACTGAAAAAAATGGAAGATGAAGGGCAAAAAACCTGAAAATCTGCTACATTTTTTGTAAACGTTCTCTTCCTGCCCCTCACACGGGGAGGAGGGCAAGATGATCCATCCACAAACTCTTCCATTGAATATTTTATGCGCTATTCACAGCTGTTTTTACCGACATTGAAGGAAACCCCTGCCGAGGCCGAGGTGATCAGCCACCGGCTCATGCTGCGGGCCGGCTTCATCCGCAAACTCTCCTCGGGGATCTATACCTATCTGCCCTATGGCCTGGCCGCCCTGCGTAAGGTCGAGCAGATCGTCCGGGAAGAGATGAACCGGGCCGGGGCCCAGGAACTGCTGATGCCGATGGTGCAGCCGGCGGACCTCTGGAAAGAGACCGGCCGCTATGAAAAATATGGCCCCGAACTCCTCAGGTTCACCGACCGGCATGAGCGGGAATCCTGTCTCGGTCCCACCCACGAGGAGGTCATCACCGACATAGTCAGGAGGGATCTCCATTCCTACCGCGACCTGCCGGTCAACCTGTACCAGATCCAGACCAAGTTCAGGGATGAGATCCGGCCGCGCTTCGGACTCATGCGCGGCCGGGAATTCGTCATGAAGGATGCCTATTCCTTCGATGTCAGCGATGCACAGGCCGAGGTCAGCTACATGAAGATGTACGAGGCCTACCGGCGCATCTTCACTCGCTGCGGCCTGACCTTCCGGGCCGTGCAGGCCGACTCCGGGGCGATCGGTGGTAATTTCTCGCACGAGTTCATGGTCATGGCCAAGACCGGCGAGGATACCATCGTCGTCTGCACCGCCTGTGAATACGCCGCCAACATGGAAAAGGCCGAGGTGAAGATGGCGGCCGTGGAGGCATCCGAGGCCATGCTCAAACCGGAAAAAGTCGAGACTCCCGGCAAACGGAAGGTTGCCGCGGTCTGCGACTTTCTCGGTATTCCCGCCTCAAGGCTGATCAAGACCATGGTCTATCTGGCCGACGGCAATCCTGTGGCGGTCCTTGTCCGCGGTGATCGTGAGGTCGAGGAGGTCAAACTGAAAAATCTCCTTAAGGCCGCCGATGTCGAACTGGCGGATGACAAGCAGACCTTTGACGCCACCGGTGTGCCGACGGGATATCTCGGACCGGTCGGCATCGCCATCCGGGTGGTGGCTGACCAAGAGGTCTCGGTGTTACGCAACGCCGTGGCCGGGGCCAACGAAAAGAATTTCCACCTGAAAAATATCAATCTCGGCCGGGATTTTCAGGTCGAGGCCACAGCCGATCTGAGGCAGATCACTCCCGAGGACCCCTGCCCGCTCTGCGGCGGCCGGCTGGAGTTGACCGAGGGTATCGAGGTCGGGCATATCTTCAAGCTCGGTACCTCCTATTCGGAAAAGATGCAGGCGGTCTTCCAGGACCGGGACGGCCAGGAAAAACCCTTTGTCATGGGTTGCTACGGGATCGGCGTCAGCCGGGTGGTCGCGGCCGCCATTGAACAGAATCATGACGAAAACGGCATAATCTTCCCGATGCCGCTCGCCCCTTTCAAGGCGATCATCCTCAACCTCGACCCCAGAGACGAAAAGATCACCGCCGCCGCCGAATCCCTGTATGCCGGTCTGATGCATGGAGGCATCGAAGTCCTGCTCGACGACCGGGAAGAGCGGCCGGGGGCAAAGTTCAAGGATGCCGATCTCCTGGGTATTCCGTTCAGGGTTACCGTCGGCAGGAAATTTCTGCAGGACGGCATGATCGAGCTTCATCGCCGGAAAACCGGGGCGGATGAAGCAATGACTCCGGATCTGCTGCTGACGTCGCTGCCGGCCAGGATTGCCGAAGAGATCACGAAATAACCGGGAAGGTGACTGTCCGCATGCAAAATGGGTCAATGATCAATCCCAGGGGTCTGAAGGTCCTGGCCGCCAACTATCTGCAGGGTGTCGATCTGTCCTTAATCGATACGGCCTGGGATGTCGTGGTCAAGGTCCATGGGGATAAACGGCATTTTTCGGGAGAATCGTATCTCGTTCATGCCCTGGAGGTCTCCTCTACGCTGGCCTCGATGCATCTCGACCTGGAAACGGTTCTGGCCGGCCTGCTGCATGGGGTCTTGAAAGAGGGCGTCACCATAGAGGAACTGCAGGAGAAATTCGGCAAGGATGTGGCGGCAATCGTCGATGGCTCAACCCGGATCACCGCAGTCCATTATGACAGCAAACTGGCGAGCCAGGCTGAAAACGTGCGGAAGATGCTGCTGGCCATCGCCGCCGATATCCGGGTCCTCCTGGTGAAACTGGTGGATCGCCTGCAGGATATGTTCCTTCTCGATCTGGTCGATCGGGAGATGCAGCGGGAGATGGCCCGCGAGACCATGGACCTGTACGCCCCGCTGGCCAGCCGCATAGGCATCGACTGGCTCAAGCGGGAGCTGGAGGATCTGGCCTTTAAATTCCTCCATCCGGAAGAACATGCCGACCTGGCGGGACGGCTCGAGAATTCCCTGGATGAGCGGCAGGAGTATGTCGATGAGGTGATTACCATCCTGCACGGCAAGCTGGCGGAGAGCAATATTCCGACGGTCCGCATCATCGGCAGGCCCAAGCACCTGTATTCGATCTATAAAAAACTGGTTGTCCAGAATATCCCGCTGGAACGGGTCTACGACAAGGTGGCTTTCCGGATCATTGTCGAGACGGTCAGCGAATGCTATGAATCCCTCGGCATCATCCATGCCAACTGGGCGCCCGTACCGGGCCGGATCAAGGATTTTATCTCGTCGCCGAAGGTCAATAACTATCAGTCGCTGCACACCACGGTAGTGGGGCCGCGCGGACATTTCATCGAGATCCAGATCCGCACCGAAGAGATGGATCGGATAGCCCAAGAGGGTGTGGCCGCACACTGGGCCTACAAGGAAGGGCAGAAGGTCAGCGCCAGCGATGCGAGGCTCTTCCGCGAGCTGAAAAAACTCGTCAAGACCCTGCATGAGGTTGAAGATCCGCGCGAATTCCTCGACAGCGTGAAGGGGGAATTGTATGAACCGGATGTCTTCGCCCTGACTCCCGGCGGCCAGATCAAGGAGTTGCCGCTCGGCAGCTGTCCTATTGATTTCGCCTATGCCGTGCATACCGAGGTGGGCGATCACTGCGTTGGCGCCAAGGTCAACGGCCGCCTGGTACAGCTCAAGTATCAACTGCAGACCGGGGACATTGTCGAGATCGTAACCTCGCCCAACCAAAGTCCGCGTCGGGGTTGGCTCGATCTGGTGAAGACCAGCAGGGCCAAGGCCAGGATCCGCAACTGGCTGAGACGGGAGGAAAAAGACAAGGCCTTGAAGCTGGGGCGCGAGATCTGCGAACGGGAGCTCAAGAACAACAATACGACCATCAAGAAGATCATCAAGAGCGGCCATATCCGCATGCTTCTCAAGGCACTCCGCTGCAATTCCCTTGAAGACATGCTGATCAAGGTCGGCAGCGGCGTCATCACCGTCCACAACCTGGTCAAGGCCCTGCAACCTCCCGAACTTCAGCAGGAGAAAGATCAGGCCGGCGCCGAACTGCCGCCGGCGCAACTGGCCGCCCTTCTCGTCGGCCAGTCGTCTGAGAAGGAACCGGGCAAGACCGGCATCAGCATTGACGGGATTGACGGTATGCTGTTGAAAATCAGCCAGTGCTGCAGTCCGGTGCCGGGTGACACGATCGTCGGCTTTATTACCACCGGGCGCGGGGTTTCAGTCCACAAGGCGGACTGTGGCAACCTCCTCAGCACCGATCCGCAGCGCTGGATCAAGGTCTCCTGGGCCGGGCTCGAAGATCGGCATTACAAGGCCGGGGTCCATGTCAGCGCCGAGAACAGGCGTGGAATATTTGCAGAGATCAGTTCGGCGATCAGCGCCGACAATGCCAATATCCTCGAGGTATCGGCTCATGTTACGCCAGCCGATACAGCCGATCTCACCATTTCCCTCGAGGTCGCGAACCTCGATCACCTGCAGTTGCTGATGCAGCATCTGCGCCAGATGGAGCACGTGATCTCGGTTCGCAGGCTCTAAGGGCAGCCGGGGGCTCACCCTTGCGAACTGGCATCTCCGGCGGCTATCGAGGGCGGCTGGGAAGGCCGGCGCTGATGAATGGATGGACCAAGGTGGGATGAGAATGCGCGACATGACCCTCTGCCAGGTCTGCGGCAATGAAATTGAGAGAGGGAGTCCGGTCTGCAGATTCTGTGACAGCCCGCAGGATGGGGAGTCGCCACCCGCGAAGCCCCCTTTCCTCCGGAAAACCATCAACCTGAAGCAGGGACATCCACCGCTTGAAACCGCCCTGCGCCGACTGACGGTGGAGATCGATATCGCCAGGAGGGAGGGGGTGCAGGTGCTCATCCTGATCCACGGCTATGGTTCCGGCGGCAAGGGAGGGGTGATCCGGGAGGAATGCCGGAAGGCCCTCGAGTACATGCGGAGCAGAAAGGAAATCGATGATTTCGTCCCCGGCGAGGGGGGCGGCAGGTCAGGTCCGGCGAAGGCGCTCTTCCGCCGCTTTCCGCAGCTCATCTACGACAAGAATTTCAAGATCCCCAACCCCGGTCTGACCATAGTCGTTCTCTGATCGCAGTCCTGATCGTTTCTCATATCTCCGATATATTGGCCTTCCACGACAGGGATCGCGATAATCTGGTATTCGCATTCGCTGTCAGGGATGGATGCTGTCAGCGGAAAAATATTTATGGGAATATGTATTGAGCGGGTGTTTTTTTTCCTGTGAATACGGTATAAGGAAGGGTTCGGTCCGAAAATGGCGCAGATGCTGGCCGCTTGCCAATTACTGATCGCCATCGCCGAAATACTGGAAGGAGAGGCACCATAAACGGTGCATGCAGACGTGCATACAGACGAAAAAGGAGTGAATACATGAAGAGAATTATTATGCTGGTTGTGGTCGGCCTGTTATGCGGCCCGGCTTTTCTCGGAGCAGCGGAGAAGGCCAAAGAAGCTGGTACCTTTACTACATTTCAGGACAAATTGAGTTACAGCATGGGCCTCGATGTCGGGACTTATTTCAAGGGAATGGGTGATGATATTATCCTTGATGTCCTGATCAAGGGAATTCAGGATGCCTATGCCGGATCGGAGAAGAAGCTGAGCGAAGAAGAAATCGCCGCCGTGCAGAAGGAATTCGCCGAGAAGATGCAGGCCCGCCAGGCGGAGAAGATGAAGGCCATGCAGGAGAAGAACAAGAAACTCGGCCTTGCCTTCCTGGAGGAGAATAAGAAGAAAAAAGGGGTGACGGTCACCAAGAGTGGTCTGCAGTACGAGGTGCTGAAAAAAGGCGACGGCCCGATGCCGAAGGCCACCGACACGGTCAAGGTCGATTATATCGGCACGCTGATCGATGGCACGGAGTTTGATAACTCCATCAAACGCGGTGAGCCTGCGGTCTTTGCAGTCGGCCAGGTCATTCCCGGCTGGAGCGAGGCCCTGCAGTTGATGAAGGTCGGCTCGAAATTCAAGATCGTCATCCCGACCGAACTCGCCTATGGCGACAACGGCGCTCCGCCGGTGATCGAACCTGGTGCAGTGCTGGTCTTCGAGGTCGATCTTCGTTCCATTGAACAGACCGAGAAGAAAAAATAGTTCGTCTTCTGAAAAGAATTCGGAAGCAAGGCCCGCAGATAAACCTGCGGGCCTTTTTTGTTGCCGCAGATCGGATCGGTGCATTCGGTGGATCAGGGGACCGGGGTGTGCCGTTCAGCTGGTTCCGCTGCCAGACCAGGATGATCGCGCGAAGGCCGGAGCAACGGCCTGGGATCGGCATGGGGTTATGCTATGCGGCCTGCTCTCCGATGAGGGCGAGCGAGGCCTTGAGTCCTTCCAGGAGCACGAAGCGCCCGAGCGGCAGCAGGGTGCAGGGGAACGAGCGGACAAAGAGAGGGTTGTCGCAGAGCCCGCCGGAGAGATAGACCCGCTCCGGTTTTCCTGCGAAATTGAAGGCGTTCAGGGCGATACCCTTGACGAAACGGGCAACTGCCTCCGACTCACTCTGGCCGTTGATCACCGCATCGAAGATATGGCTCATGCCGAGCACCCCGCAGGTCACTGAAAACGAGGAGGCGGGAACGGCAAGGGTTGAAAAGTCGAGATCATAATATTTTTCCAGCAGTTCAATGGTGAACCCCATCGAGGCGCCGCATTCGGCGTTCCAGCCCATATCCTTCACCTGCCCGTGTTCATAACGGACGAATTTGATGTCCCTGCTGCCGCAGTCAAGGAGGGTATAGCTGTCTTCGCCAATGAGTTTCTCGCCGCCGCGGGCCAGGGCCGTCAGTTCGTTGACATAATAATCGGCGTAGCTCTTGCCGTTATGACCGGTAGCGATATCCACCCGCAGACCGCGGTCGAATTCCCTGGTGGCGATGATCCGGGGCGCTGTTCCAGGCACGGAGGTATCGAGAAGCTTGACGTAGGAGGTGCCGAAATCAGCGATGCGCACAGCGTACCCCCGAAAGTTCGAGAAAGGCCTGGATCTTGGCCTTGGCGCTGTTGCCTGCGGTCACGTCGCAGTCCAGATACAGGCCGCGCGGGTGACGGCCGGCGAGATGCTGGGCCAGGGCCGTCTTGGCGCAGAACGACTGGGCGAAGAATACGGTCGGTACCTCGGGATTGAAATGATCCTCCAATTCTTTGTTATCAGGGGTCTTGTTTTCCATGCAGCGGGTCCAGCCGTAGATATGGGTGGTATCGGGAAAAAGGGTCAGCAGGGAAAAATCCCGCGGCGGCACCCCCCAGAAACCGGCGGTAGGGAGGCAGGGCGGCAGCTCGTCATAAGACCGGATACTTCGCACCAAGGCGGTTATGGCCAGCATCTTGTCGAGCAGCGGCAGCCTGGCCCGGCACAGGGGGGTGCCGAAAGGCCTGCTGTCCAGGTTCCGGGTCGGGATGACCTCGGTGCCGGGCAGGATGTCCGCCAGGATCGTCGCCGTATGCAGGGCGCTGTCGCATTTGCCGGGCCCGACATCGATATAGATCCGTTCGAGCTGCAGGGCCAGGGCGTTGATTACCACGGTCCGCAGGATGGCGCAGTAAACCCTGGGCAGAAACGGTGATGCCGCTTCGATATCCTTCTTGACCTGCGGCTCGTCGAGGTCGAAGACCTGGCAGTCCTCCTCCTCCAGCATCCGGATAATCTCCAGGGGCGGGATGCCGACGATGCCGACCCGCTTTCTGTCCCGTGCAGTCTTCATCGTCTATTGATCCTGTTTTTTCAGAAGATATATGCCGAGGCCGGCAAAGACCAGGTGAATGATGGTTGCCGCGAATAGCGGCGGGATATAGGCTGCCCTGGCCAGGGACTGGAGGGCGCCCCAGGTCCCCCAGGCGAAAAAGGCCAGACCGCAGCTGGCGGGGATGGCAATGGAAAGATCACGGCCCCATTTCTGGTAGGAAATGAGCAGGATCGGCAGGCCCAGCAGGAGCAGCGGGAAGCCGAGAAAGATATAGGAGAGGCGGCTGAGGAACTCGGCCCAGGCCCTCTGCTTTTCATGCTCGGACTCTTTTTTGTGGATGTCGAGGAAAAGTCCGGTCAATGAGAGTTCGGCTGCCTGGTATTCCGGCACCAGAAAGTTTTCGGGCTGTTCTGGCAATGCCAGCTGCCAGTAATCGAAATTTCTGATTTTATAGGAATTGTCCTTTTCTACAGTCTGGATCTGGCCCTCCTTCAAGATCCATTCCTTGCGTTTTTCACTCCAGTCGGCCCAGTTCGCGCTGATCAGGGTGCGGACATTGTACTTGTCGTCCCAGCAAGAGTAGGAGAAGTTCTTGAAGACATAATTTTCTGTATGGGGCCATTCGAAGGAATAAAAACCCTCCGTACCCTTGTAATAATACCGGCCGTTCCTGTGGATGCCCAGGGGAACCTTGCCCTTGACCTGCTCATACCAGATGTTGTTGGTGGCCGAGATGGTCTTGGGCAGCAGGAACTGGGCGGCAGCCAGGAAGAGGACGGTCAGGATGATGCCGCCGAAAATCAACGGCCGGATGATAAGCTTCAGGGGGATGCCGCCTGCCTTCAGCGCTGTCAGTTCCCGGGTGTGATTGAGGATGCCGAGGGTGATGACGCCGGAAAGGAGGACGAGTATCGGTCCTATCTGGTCGATGATAAAAGGGATATTGAGAAGAAAGAATTTCATGGACAGGGCGAAGGATTTGCCGGCCCGGGAAAAATTGTCAATCTTCTCGAAAAAATCCACCAGCAGGTAGATGGCGACAAAGCCCACATTGACGGTGAAGAAATATCTGATGAACTGACCAAGGAGATAGCGGTCGAGTAACTTCAAGGTGTTGTGCTCCTAAACACGGAAGAATTGATGGACTCGTAAAAAGCCCGATCTACTTCGTTGTAGGTCTTACGCGACCATTCGCCGTACCATATGTACTGCCGAATTGTCGCGTAAGACACTACGCCTCGTATATCGAACTTTTTCCAGAGCCCATCCGTATGGTAAAGCTGACTTTTTACGAGATCATCAAGAATTGCAGCGGAAAAAAACCAGATCCTCGTACTCTGCACCCGGGGAACGCTGTCGACGGCGAAATCTGGGTTAAGTGATGGCAACGTGTGGAATTCGTAACTGCTGTGCACCTGAATTCCCAAGGAAAAGCCGGTACCGTCGTTCGGGTGGCCGTATTCGTCGGTTGAGTGCCGTTCCAGACGATAGCTCGTCGCCAGGGTGGCGAATCGAACTTCCCCGGGGACCCTTCGTGACGGTAAGGTCTTTTCCCCGGTCGATATACTCTCGCTGTATGGGGAGATTATGGTGCATCGGTGACGATTCAGACTAGGTACCATTATCAGGCTCTCCCGTCAAGAGAAGGCTCTCCGACTGACTGCAAGGGGGTGTCGGGCATCCCGGCCATTCACCTGAGGGGGAGGAGATCTCTTTGGCTATATCTTGCAATTTGGAAAAACTGTGTGCTATATTACTGAGCTGGAGTGATGTTTATGTGTTCTGCAGGTGGGCCGTACTCTCCACCCGAGTAAACATCTTGCTGTCCCCCGATGTGCAGTACCTCGAGTTGCCGGTGGGGCTGAACCTTAAAGGAGGTGGCTGGCGTTTCCAGCTTGTGCAACACCGTACTTCAGTGAGAAAGGCCTGCGGGCAAGGCGGGAAAAACTGACTGCGTACCTGTTGACAGGCTGTATCGGAGGTGATATTCCGGGTTGCTCCTCTGCACCCGTTCAGCCCTGCCCTTATACCCTTTCTCATCTGAGGGCTTCGGGTTACTGGAATCGCCACCCATATCGACCGGAACCCCACTGTTGCCATACATGGCTAAAAATCAGAAAAACGTTCGCTCATCTTTGTGTACGATCTACACAAAACAGACTGCCAGAGAGCGCCTGCAGGCATTCTGGGATGTTTTTGATAAAGATGACGATGTCCTCATTCTTATCAATGCCGACCCCGATGCCCTGGCCAGTGCCATGGCACTCAAGAGGTTGCTGCGCTACCGGGTGAAGAATGTGGTTATCGCCCACCCGAACGAGATCAGGCGGCTCAACAATGTTGCGATGGTCGAGCGTCTGAGGATCCCGATCGAACGTCTCAGCAATATCAAAACGCAGGATTATACCAAAAAGGTATTGATCGATTCCCAGCCCAACCATCTGCCCTGTTTTGAGAAGATAGACTTCGACGTGATCATCGACCACCACCCGCCGACCAGCAAATGGGAGGCCCGGTTTGTCGATATCCGGCCTGATTACGGGGCAACTTCGACGATGGTCGTCGAATATCTGCGGGCCGCCGATATGAAGCCCTCGGTGTCGCTGGCTACCGCGCTGTTCTATGGCATCAAGGTCGATACCGAGAATTTCGAGAAGAGATCTCTGCTCGCCGACGGCATCGCCTTCCGCTATCTCTTCAATATCGCCAACCGGGATCTGGTCCGCAAATTCGAGCTTACTGACCTCAGACGTTCCGAATTGCGCTATTTCAACCTGGCCCTGCAGGAGTTGAAGTATTCCAAGAGACGCTACTATACCCATCTCGGCAAGGTGCGAAGTCCTGACGTACTCGTGTTCATTGCCGATTTTCTCAATCATGTCGGTGAGATCGACTGGGTGTTCGTTTCCGGCATCCATGGCGAGCGGCTGGTAGTGATCTTTCGCTGCGACGGCTATCGGAAAAGCGCCGGCAAACTGGCTGCCAGGATATTCAGTTCCATCGGTTCGGCCGGCGGACACAAGGAGGCGGCCAGAGCCGAAGTGCCGCTGAAGAATCTTGCCATCGGCGACAAGCCATTCAACTCCGACAGTCTGAAGAAGCTGATCGGCAGCCACATCTGAGTGAAAGGTCCTTGCCGGCCGGCCGCAGACTGCCTCTGCCCGCTGCAACGGCCGGTTGCGATAAAATGGCCATGCCGATGCTGTGTATGCTGTGCGTAAACTTCCGGAAACGGGAAGTGATCCTCATCCCATAACCAGGTAAGCAGATGCTGAAACCGACGACACTTGCAATGATCCTGGCCGGCGGCCGGGTTGACGAACTCAATGTCCTGACCTGCTACCGCCCCAAATCGGCCCTGCCTTTCGGCGGGTTTGGCCGGGTCATCGATTTTCCTCTCAGCAACCTGATGAACTCCGGAATCGAACAGGTCGCCATTCTCAGCCAGTACCGCAGTTATTCACTGAATAACCATATCGGCACAGGGGCCGCCTGGGATATGCTCGGCCGCTATCGCGGCATCTCCATGCTGCCTCCCTATATCGGTTCGGAGCAGGAAAACTGGTACCGGGGGTCCGCCGATGCGGTATTCAGGAATCTCGATTTCGTCCAGTATCATGACCCGGAACAGGTCCTGGTCCTCTCCGGCGACCATATCTACAAGATGGACTATCAGCATCTGATCGCCTATCACCTTGAAAAAAATGCCGATCTGACCATTGGCGTGATCCGGGTCAAGGCGGACCAGGCCCATCGCTTCGGTATCGCCGCGGTCGATGGGGAGGACGGGGAACGGGGAGGTCGGGTCACGGCCTATTGGGAAAAAGCCATTGAGCCATTGTCCGACTGGGCCTCACTGACGGTCCTCTGCTTCAAGCCCGAGGTGATGTACAGGCTTCTCATCGAAAATCAGGAGGATACCTCCTATGAGTTCGGCCGGGATATCATTCCGAAGCTGATGAAGGAAGGCGGCCGGGTGTACGCCTACAAGTTCTGTGGCTACTGGGGATACACCCGGACCATCGAGGAGTACTGGCAGTCGAATATGGACCTATTGGGAGAGAAACCTCTCATAGACATGGAAAAATGGGGCCTGCGGACCAACCTCGATCATCGCGGCATCCGCGACTTCCAGCCGGTGCTGATCGGCGATCACGCTACGGTGCACGACAGCCTGATCTACAATGGCTCAGTTATCGACGGTACCGTCCGCCGCTCCATCATCTTTCCCGGGGTTATCGTTGAGAAGGGGGCGGTGATCGAGAACTCCGTGCTGTTTTTCAATAACCGCATCGGGCGGAACTGCCGGTTGAACAAGGTAGTAGCCGATGTCAACAATACCTTCGGCGAGGAGGTGGCCGTCGGCGCCGAGGTGGGCAGACAGGCCGGAGCAGTGACCGTGGTCGGCTGGAACAACAACATCCCCGATCAGGTGGTGATTGGCGAAGGCGCGACCATTTATCCCCTGCTGAAACCGGGACAATGGAAAAAGGTGATCGCCGCCGGGGAGGAACTCAAATGATTAAGGCCAAGGAAGCCCTGGTCCTCCTGCTTGCCGGAGGAGTCGGCAGCCGCCTCAGCATCCTCGTGCAGAATCGGGCCAAGCCGGCTGTACCCTTTGGCGGCATTTACCGGATTATCGATTTCAGCATGAGCAACGTGGTTAATTCCGGCCTGAAAAAGGTCGGGGTGCTGACCCAGTACAAGCCCTTGTCGCTGATGAGCCATCTCGGCTCGGGGGAGGCCTGGGATCTGACCGGCAGGACCCGCGGCGTGAAGATTCTGCCGCCCCGCACCGGTTCGAAGGAGTCGGACTGGTACAAGGGGACCGCCGATGCGATCCGCCGCAATATGGATTTTATCCAGTCCAATCAAACCGATGAAGTCTTGATCCTGTCCGGTGACCATATCTACCACATGGACTTCGATGCGATGATCGAATACCATCGCTCGAAAAAGGCCGACGTGACGGTGGCGATGATGGTGGTGCCGAAGAGTCAGATGGATCAGTTTGGTTCGGGAATCACCGACGACCGCAACCGGATCATCGACTGGGAGGAAAAACCAAAGAACCCGCGGACCAATCTGGCCTCGATGGGCATCTATGTCTTTGACCGCCAGTATCTCCTCAACGCCCTGGAACGCGACAGGAACGACGTCGATTTCGGCATGCATATCCTGCCCCATGCCATCACCCATGACAACACCTTCGCCTATCCTTTCTACGGCTATTGGCGCGATGTCGGGACCATCCAGGCCTACTGGGAGGCCAACATGGACATCATCAAGAAGGAAAGCGGCATTTCCCCGGAAAAATGGAAGATCCGCACCAACGTCGAGGCGGAGGAACGCCCGGCCGACCGACCGCCGGTCCGCTTCGGGGCCGGTGGCCAGGTGCAGTGTTCGCTGATCTCCTCGGGCTGCAATATCCAGGGGACGGTGGTCAACTCGGTGCTGTCGCCGGGGGTGGTGGTGGAAAAGGGAGCAATTGTCAGGAATTCCATCCTGTTTTCCGACTGTGTCGTGAAAAAAGGGGCGGTGATCGATCTGGCGATCCTTGACAAACGGGTGCAGGTTGGGGCAGGGGCCATGATCGGCGTGGGGGATAACCTAGACATCCCGAACAGGCAGCACCCCAAGCACCTGTATACCGGCATCACCCTGCTCGGCAAAGGCGTGGAGGTGCCGGCGGGACTCAAGGTTGGCCGGAACTGCATCATCAACTCATACTGCCGGAAGGATGCCTTCACCGTAAAAGAGCTTTGCGGGGGAGAGTCACTGTTTCCGGATGGCGAGATAACATGAGGCTGGGCGTTGTGCCGGAGAAAATGATTGCGGTTTTGCAAAACTTAGGTATTATTCCGCTCACTCAAAAGAGCACCCGCCCTCGTAGCTCAGTGGATAGAGCACAGGATTCCTAATCCTGGAGTCGTAGGTCCGATTCCTACCGGGGGCACCAATAAAATCAAGGCCTGCAGGGCGTTTCCTGCAGGCCTTTTCTATTTTATTTTGTCCACATTTGTCCACATTTTTACGGCCTGGCCTGGCCAGGGCGGCCGCTTGCTGTAAGCGGTTGTTGCGTTACGTCATTTTTGGCGTACATATTGACCAGAGGTGCCGCCTGCTGTAAGTAAAATTCAGATCTCACATGTAAAATCTCCGTGCCATTAAATCAGGAGGGCGCTATGGAGAATTATCTTGAAGACCTTATCAGACAGGCCCATTCTCTCTACGGGAAAAATTCCGTTTTCGAAGTGATCGACGCCGACAGAAATGCAGTGGTCGATTGGATGATTGAGATGTTCGGACCGCCAGACAAGGGAAAATTGGAAAATTATTTCTTGATCTTGGATCAGATAAGGGAATTCCAAAATCCGCCTGGGGCTGTTCAAAGTTGGGCAGAGCAAAGGGTGAGAGCTCGCCTTTCCGGGGGATAGGTAGCGCCGGCCAGGTCTCCCCAATTTTGGGGGAAACCTTTGCTCCCCTTTCGGGGGGAGCGATATAACTCAGGCCCGCCGCCGTTTCGGCCTCAATACCTCCGTTGCTCGGAAATCGGTATCCTCGAATCCGCCCCGGTTCATGTTGAATGTGATCTGCGCGGATCCGGTGAATCCCTCAGCGTAAAGCGCGGCCATTCTCTGGGCGATGGCGGCCAGGATGTCGAACTGGTCATCGGTGAAGTTCTCTAAAAGGCGGTTCAGTTCGGGTGGTATCATGGCAGGCCTGTCTGGTCTATTTCGTCTCCGGAAATGAAAAAGGCCCGGCTTAGAAATGTACCGGGCCCTGCAAACCTGCCTTGCCTCTCGCGACGGTGCAGGTTAATAGATATCTTCATGACCCAATCATCAGTTTCTGCACGATAGCCTCGACCCTCTCACCGGCAAACCCTGCCCGGTATCCCCTGGCGAACTCCCGCCGGTCATCATCGCCATCGAAGGCAAGATATTGTTGATGCTCGGCCTCGGTGCCGAACGAATCGCCATGGAAATGACGATACAGTCCGAGGATATAGCCAGAGAGGAATGAATAATATTCGCTAATCGCTGAAAGCGTCTGAGCCGCGCCCAGGTTGTGCTGAAATTCATCCTCAGTCATAGGGAATCTTCCTATTTGTGTTGGTGGTAGATAAAAATAGACTAACCCTATCTGCTGCGCCGGTCAGCAGTGCTTCATCGGTGATTCCCAGCAGGCTTTTACCGCGGTTTTGTCCATGGCACCCCTTGGTTTTCTGGGCGATTTCTTGCGTCCGGGGGAAAATAGTTCTCCACCTTCAGGGCGAATCCCAGGAAACAAAAAAGGCAGGAGTTGATTAACCCTGCCTTGGTTTGCCTGCTCATCTGTTCAGTATGGACAGATAGAGGTATTGGTTCTCAACTCACCTTCGAATCCCTTTTTCTCCTTATTTTCCGAATATTGCGGGCTTCATTTACCGACTCCCGCAACTCTTTTCCAGGTTTGAAGTACGGCAGTTTCTTCGACTTCGCGACGACTTTTTCCCCTGTCTTTGGATTTCTGCTTTGAAATGATTCGTAGTGTTTGATGGTGAAGCTCCCGAATCCGCGAATTTCAATATTCTCACCTTGGACCAACGTTGAAGTCATGGCATCGAGAATTGTTGCGACGATTCCCGCGGCATCTTGCGGCGTGATGTGTAATTCATGGGATAGTGCTCCGGTTAAATCCGATTTAGTCATTTCTGCCCCCCGACAAGTTTGGCTAAATTTTGTTTCTTATCAAAATATCATACGTCTTATAAATATCTAACATAAATGATTCATAGAAGATAATCAAAAAAAAGGCCGGGCAGATTTCTCCGCTCCGGCCTTTTGAAATCTAATCAACTGGAGATCAGCTGGAGAGGTCTACCGCATATCGCCGGCAACGGGTACCCCGGTACCTGTTGTTGTGAGATTACGGTGTTCGCCATAAATGGCGAAATCTCTTTTTTGGTGAGGAAGTTGCCTGCCAAACCTGTAAATCAACCCAGCAACCGTGAAACAGCATGTAATTCTCTGTATTCGGCCTTGGTTATGCAAGTAATGCTGGCCACCGTCATCGGCCAATCCCTCCGCTACGCGCATCGATCAGCATCTGATTGCGTTTTCAACAACGGCATGGACCTGGGCAACACCTGACCCCCTCTGCCGAACCTGCCAGTGGGTTGCCAATCATGAGCAGCGGCATTCCTTCAGGAGCATCTCGATGCCCCGCAGGGAGAGATCGACCAGGTCGGAGCGATTGTTCAAATCGTAGCCCAGTTCCCGTACCGCTTTCTGGATCATGAAGGAGCGCAGCATGATCGCAAGTTCTTCCCTGTCCGCCGGAATCAGCGGCGAGTTTTTCAACGCGTGCAGGTAGGCCTTCAAGTATGAGCCGGTGACATAGACATACCACGCCTCCAGCCAGGGTTCGAGCAACGGCAGGTCTTCAGGGTGACTGGCGCCGTGATGCACCAACGTGGTCATGACGGCATAATGGAAGGAGTGGAGCATGCCGGCCACATCCCGCAACGGAGAGCGTTTCCGCCGTCGCTGGCTGAGAGGATTGGCCGGTTCCCCTTCGAAATCGATGAAAACGAAATCCTTGCCGGTGAACAGGGCCTGGCCCAGATGGAAGTCGCCGTGAATCCTGCACTTCATCGCGGAAAGCCGCCGGCCGGTCAGTTTCTGCAGATATTCGATGATCTCCTTTTCGGCGGCCAGAATCGCGGTGGCCCGGCGCTGCACATCTACAGGCAGACGCTCGAGGTGTTCCTTCAGCAGCTGGAAGTTGCGGCGAATTAGTCCGCGCATCGATTGGAAGATGGAACGCTGGTAGAGGGTGGAATACGCCTCCATCTTCCAATCGTTGTCCGTTGAGCCGGAAGCCAGCGCCCGATGCATCTCGGCCGTGCGCCTGCCGAGCACCAGGGCCATCTCCAGGTGCAGTCCGCGCACGAGATCGCGGAACTGGTCCGGGATGCCGACGTCGACGACTTCCAGCAGGGTCGGAAGGGGGGACGGGAGTTTCGGCAGTTCCTGTTTGTGCGACAGCAGGTGTTCGACAAACTGGGCCAGGCTGGTCAGGGTGCTGCGCCAGGCATCGCCATGGCAGGAGATGTAGGTCTGCAGGACACCGAGATCGTATACTTTGCCATTGCCGGCACGGTACTCGATCCCTCCCGCGTAGGCCGGAACATTGTGGAATTTCTTGTTCCCGCCGAGAAAACGGAGGATTTCAGACTCCGGGTTGATACCGTCCTGCAGTTTCCGGTACATCTTGAACAGCAGCCGGTCACAGTACATAATGCTGGTGTTGTTCTGCTCGACCGCCGCGACCCTGCTGGGGAACAATTCCGCCCCGGGCGGGCTGGTCTTCGTAACTCCAACGCCTCTCATGCCCACCAGTTCAGAGCCGTCCGCACCGTGCACTTTCGCGCGGCTGCTCATCAGGTCCATGAGGAGTCCGCGAAATTCCTCCATGTAGATCGCATCGCAGAGAACACCTTCCACATCCCCGAGCGAAAGCGCCGTTATGGTCGCCAGCGGATGCCGGTCGGTCATGGCCTGCAGTTGCTCGCTCGAAAGCCAGGTCAGGGGGATGAGATAGATCTCAGGGTCATATTCGGTGTAGGTGACCTTGAGAAAGGCCAGCAGAAACAGCTGATCATCCTGCTTCAGTCGGCAGCTGTCGATGACACTGATCTGGCTGATCACCCGCCCCTTGCCGCAAAACCAGAAGACGCGCTGCAGATAATGGGGCATGACGTCAGTGTATAAGCGCTCTCCCGCCTTGCCTTTCAACACATCCCACCAGGGATGCCCCTCCCGCAATTTCAGTTTCTGGACATCCTCGCGGGGATCGGTTACCGCCTCGGTGCTTCGCAGCGTAAACCAGAAGGAATCGTGAGGTCCCATGGTGAAGTGGTAGCGTGTCTCCTGGATCAAGGGGAAACGGTTGCGGCTGAAGACCTCTTCGGGGATCATGCCTGCGTATCGGCAAAGATCGACAGTGACTGTCTGGGAGAAGCGGGAGAGATTGATGACGACCAGGATATTTTCATCCTCAAAGCTACGGATGAAGGTCAGGACCTTGGGGTTGTCCGAGGCCAGCATTTCCAGATTGCCGCAGCTGAAGGCCTTGAAACGCTTGCGCATGGCGATGGTGCGGCGCATCCACCAGAGCAGGGACGACGGATTGCGTTCCTGATTCTCGACATTGATCGATTCATAGTGATATTCCGCTTCGATGATGACCGGCAGAAAGAGTTTCTGGGCACTGGCCTGGGAAAAGCCGGCATTTCGATCGGGATTCCACTGCATCGGGGTCCGGACGCCGTTCCGATCACCCAGGAAATAATTGTCGCCCATGCCGATTTCATCGCCGTAGTAGATGATCGGGGTTCCCGGCAGGGAGAAGAGCAGGATGTTCATCAATTCGATCTTGCGGCGATTGTTCTCCATCAGGGGGGCCAGGCGGCGGCGAATGCCGAGATTGATGCGGGCCCGCGGATCGGAGGCATACACCCGGTACATGTAGTCCCGCTCCTCATCAGTCACCATCTCCAGGGTCAACTCATCGTGGTTGCGCAGGAAAATGGCCCACTGGCAGCCTTCCGGAATGGCCGGTGTCTGATCGAGGATGTCGACGATCGGGAAGCGGTCTTCCATTTCGATGGCCATGAAGATGCGCGGCATCAGCGGGAAATGGAAGGCCATGTTGCTTTCGTCCCCGTCGCCGAAATAGGCGGCGGCATCTTCCGGCCACTGGTTCGCCTCCGAGAGCAGCATGCGGTTTTTGAAGGAGCGGTCCAGATGGGCCCGCAGCTTCTTGAGAAAGGCATGGGTTTCGGGAAGATTTTCGCAATTTGTCCCGACCCGTTCGAACAGGTAGGGAACGGCGTCGAGACGGACGCCGTCCACCCCCATCCGCATCCAGAAGTCGATGACCCGCAGCATTTCGGTCTGCACCTTCGGGTTGTCGAAGTTCAGATCCGGCTGGTGGGAGTAGAAACGGTGCCAGTAATAGGCCTTGGCCAGCGGGTCCCAAGTCCAGTTTGAAATTTCGAAGTCCTGAAAGATGATGCGCGCTTCGCGGTACTTCTCCGGTGTGTCGCTCCAGACATAAAAGTTACGGTGCACGGAATCCGGTTTGGCCCGGCGGGCGCGCTGGAACCAGGGGTGCTGGTCCGAGGTGTGATTGAGCACCAGCTCGGTGATCACCCGGATGCCGCGGCTGTGGGCGGCACGCAGCAGCTGCCTGAACTCGCTGAGGGTGTTGTAGCTGGGGTTGACGTCACAGTAGTCGGCGATATCGTAGCCGTCATCCCGCTGCGGGGAGGGATAGAAGGGCAGCAGCCAGATCGCCGTAACGCCGAGCTGCTGCAGGTAATCAAGCTTGCCGATCAGGCCGCGGAAGTCACCGATGCCGTCTGCACCGGAGTCGAAGAAGGCCTTGATGTGCACCTGGTATATAATCGCATCCCTGTACCAGTAAGGATTGTCCTCAAGGACGGTGCCTTCATGCCGCATAGGTTTTTCCTTTCTGCTGTGTCCTGCCGTAACGTTCCACTCTGCTTCGTACCGACACGGCCAGGTCCTGCGGCAGCATGTCCCAGGAAAAGCGCCACTCCCAGTTGCCGGAGGCGGTGCCGGGAAGATTCATGCGCGCCTCGTTTCCCAGCTTGAGAATATCCTGAAAGGGAATGATGGCCGTATCGGCGACCGACATCAGGGCGGCGCGCATCAGGTCGCTGCCGCAGTCATCCCCCGAGGTGCCCAGGTAGGCATTCATTTCGCCGCGCTCTTCATCCGGAACGGAATCGTACCAGCCCCTGGTGGTGTCGTTATCGTGCGTGCCGGTATAGACAACCATATTTCTTATGTGATTATGAGGAAGATAGGGATTGGACGGCCCGGAGTCAAAGGCAAACTGCAGGATCTTCATGCCGGGGAAGTTGTAGCGGTCGCGCAGCGCCTCCACCTCGGGAGTGATCACCCCGAGATCCTCGGCAATGATCGCAAGCGGCCCCAGGGCGGCTTGGAGGGCGTCGAACAGTTTTTCTCCCGGCCCTTTGACCCAGTGGCCCTCCCGGGCTGTCTTCGCCTTCGCCGGCACCTGCCAGGCGGCCTCGAACCCGCGGAAGTGATCGACCCGGACAATGTCGAAGACATCAAAGGTCGTCTTGAAGCGCTCGATCCACCACCGGTATCCGTCCCGTTCCAGGGCATCCCAGTCGTAGTGCGGATTGCCCCACAGCTGACCGTCCGAGCTGAAATAGTCGGGCGGCACCCCGGCCACGACCGTCGGAGCCCCATGTGCATCGAGGAGAAAGAGTTTCCGGTGGCCCCAGACATCGGCGGAGTCATAGGCAACATAGATGGGGATGTCCCCGATTACGGCGATGCCCCGTTCGTTGGCATAGGCACGCAGCTCATGCCATTGCCGTGAAAACTGCCACTGCAGGTATTTCTCCACCCCCATTTCATGACCGAGTTCCTGCGAATAGTTCCGATATCTCTCGGTGGTGAGCTGCGACGCCTCCTTGGGCCAGTTGTCCCAGCTCCTGTCCTGAAAATGCCGCCTCAGCACCATGAACAGGGCAAAATCGTGCAACCAGGGCGTCGTGTCGCAGAAGTGCCGGAATTCACCGGTGCGGGGGGTTGCGTTATCGGCCAGAAAGGCCGAGCCGGCCTGATAGAGCAGCTCTATTTTTCTCCCAAGGACGGCAGGGAAATCGACACGGTCTTTGGGATAGCGGCAGTCACAGGATGCATCGGCAAGATCCCCCTCGCTCACAATCCGTTCCAGGTCGATCAGCAGCGGGTTGCCCGCAAATGCGCTATAGGCGGAATAGGGGGAATTGCCCAGGGCAGGGGGCGTCAGCGGCAGCACCTGCCAGTATGACATGCCCATGTCGCGCAGCAGATCGATAAAACGCCTGGCATCCGCACCCAGCGTGCCTATTCCTTCTGGACCGGGCAGCGAGGTCGGGTGCAGCAGAATTCCACAGCCACGTTTATTCAGCATATATTCTCATATTTTTTAAAATTTTTCCTACCGTCGAGGGTTTCATGTCAGCGTCACCCTCCCGTCGAGGGAGGGGAGGAAAAACCAAAAGGCAAAGCCTCGTTCCCGCAATTGCCTCATGTTCAGGCTTGTTCATAACCACGGTCGAGCCGTTCCAGCAAGGCCACCGGATACACCGAGAGTAAGTCCTGCAGGGCAAGACTCAAGTGCCCGTCCTGTTGATCGGGATTCAGGACCTCTCCGGTGAACACGTTGCGATAGCAGCTTGCAGCAGAATTGGACGGTGGGATAACCCGGGTGTCCCACCACACTTCCGACCCCAGCGGCAGGCCGCCGCTGTCCCGAATCAGGTGGCTGCAGAAGCGCGGCACCACGACCAGGGTCAAGCTGTCGCCAGCCGCACGTGCAAAGGCGCAGACATGCTCCCGGCAGCTGCCTTCCACTGTCAGCGGCAAGTAACTTCCGGTCTCGAACACTTCGCGGTTTTCGCGGCGATAATTGAGCGCCTTGTGAATCAGGTGCAGCTTTATGCGGCCGTCGTCACGGGTTGCAACCACCTCGCGGGCCGTTTCCCGGGGGCCGGCGGTCGATTCCATGCGCATGAGGTCGTCCAGCAGGTCTTTTCGTATACGGTAATCCACTAGACGGCGGTTGTCAGGGTCGACTAGGCTGAAATCCCACAACTCATTTCCCTGGTAGAAATCAGGGATCCCCGGCGAGGTGACCTTGAGGAGGGTCTGGGAGAGGGAGTTGAACATCCCGCAAGCGGCGGTAAATCTCTGGAATGCCATGAAGTTATTGAAAAATATGTTATTAGCGGAATTGCTCAGTATCGAGTCGATAAAATTCATCACCGCTTCCTCATACAGCGCGTTGGGACTGATCCAGCTGGTGTTTATCTTGGCCTCCCTGATCGCCTTCAGCATGTACTCCCTGATCCTCGATCGGAATACTGCAAACGCCTCATCCCATGGTTGGCAGAAAGGCCAGGTTCCCACCAGAGCCTGATAGAGGAAGTATTCTTCATTGCGGCTCGGTGCGGGCTTTTCGTTGATGATTATTTTGAATTTTCGATTCTGGCGGCTCCAGCGGTGAATCGCCTCGCGCCACTGTTCAGGGATCTCCGAGAGCACGCTGATCCTGGCCCGGACATCCTCGCTTCGTTTTGTGTCATGGGTCGAGGTGGCCAGCATGGCCAGCGGGCGATGCTTGCAGCGCTCGATATTCTGGCCGTGAAAGGCGTCCAGGGTAATGCCGAAGCGTTCCGGGCTCCCTCCCACCTCGTTCAGGGAAACAAGCCGGTTGTACACGTAGAAGGCGGTGTCTTCGATCCCCTTGGCCATGATCGGCCCGGTAATCTGCTGAAACCGCATGACAAAATCGAGCCACAGCGGTTTGAGGTCCTCGTTCATGCTGTCGGGAAAGCGCAGCAGCAACACATCGCGGATGAAATCGAAAACCGAGCTGCTGATGGCCGGATTCCTACGCCCTGCTCGGTTGATCGCCGATTCAATATACTGACGGTCCCGCTCTGTGACCTCAAAGCTGTTGATATAGGTCCGGTACACCGGGAAACAGGCTGTCACCTCCACTATCGATTTGATCAGGCTGTTCAGGGTGAAATCCCGGGTGTGCCGGTTCTGTTCGGATATCCTGTTCAGGTAATACCCCAGCGTATTGATCTCGCTCGACATGGACACCTGCATGACGAGTTTTTTTCTCTCGTAGGCCACTTCCTGGTAGTCGATGGGGTGCTGCAGGAAATGCATATACAGTGTTTCAAACACTTTGGCATGGGCGGTGTCGACAAACAGGCCGTTCACCTGATTGGCGAAATCGTAGCCGGTGGTACCGAAAACCTGCCAGTTTTCCGGCAATTTCTCGGCTTTGATGAGGATTTTTTCGCCGACTATGAAGAACGGCTTGTAGCTGGGGTCCGCCTCGATCGCCAGGTCATATTTTTCCCTCGCGCCTGCCTCTGTTTCCTCCTCTCCATCGTTCGCAGTGCGGCCATCCTCATCGGCGCCTCCATACATCCGGACGAAACAGGCGGATTGCAGCCTTTTGAAATACTCTTCCGGATCCCGCAGACCGTCGGCATGGTCGATCCGCAGGCCGCTGATCTTTCCTGCCCCGACGAGCGCGAAGACCAGCCGGTGCGTGTGCTCGAAAACGGCCTGGTCCTCCACCCTGAGAGCGCCGAGGGAATTGATATCGAAAAACCTGCGGTAGTTGATCTCCTCGGTGGCGATGCGCCAATGGGAAATGCGATAGACCTGTTCCTGCAGCAGGGCATCCAGCAGGTCGAAACTGCCCGGGTCGCCCTTGTTCCCATTGAAGGCGGCCACATTGCCGTTAATGAATTCCCTGATCGCATCGCTTTCCTGATAGAGGTTCCACAGGCGCCGCTTGACGACTACCTTTTCCCGGTCACGCTCGGCGATCAGCTCGGCATCCTGCTCCGTGGTGGGAGGCAGGTGTCTGAGCGCCGTTACGATGCTCATCAGTTCCTGCATACGGGGGTCGTCTTCACCGAGATCCCGCTCCAGATCTTCAACGCAGAGCGTCAGGATGTTGCTGTAGGTCTTCGGCACGATCGGCAGTTTGTGGTCGTGGTAATAGACAAAAAAAGACCCCTCTTCAAAGGTGAGCCGCAGATCGCCGTTTTCGAGCGCCGAACCGTACTGTTCGCCGAGGATCGGGATCAGGATTTTGTTCTCCAGTTCCTTCTTGACCGGCTGCCAGTCAATATCGAAAAAGCCCGCATAGGGGGAGCTGGGACCATTTTCCAGCACATCCATCCACAGGGCGTTGCCTTGTCCCTCGATACACATGTGGTTCGGGACGATGTCCAGGATCTGACCCATGTCATGTTGCTGCAGTTCGCCGATCAGGGCCTGGTAATCCTCCTCCGCGCCGATCTCCGGGTTCAGGCTGTTCTGGTCCAGGATGTCATAGCCGTGCAGGCTGCCCGGGCTTGCCTTGAAATACGGCGAGGCGTAGATGTCGGTGATACCGAGGGCATGCAGATACGGGACGATCTTCCTGGCATCATTGAAGCGGAAGTGGGCGTTGAACTGCAGCCGATAGGTCGACACCGGTAGTCTCAGGCCCCTGTTGTTCATTTGCCACCCTTTGCCGCTGCCAATATCTCAGGGACATTGAAAAAAAGCAGCTGCCCGAGTTCTCCGACCGAGCGGCTCCAGGTCTCCCGATCGGCGGTGTCTTCGTCGCCTGAGCGGATTTCGGAGGCACGGGACTGGAGCATGGTCCAGTACATGTTCTGGGTCTGCCAGAGATTCACTGCAACCGGGATCGATATGATCGCCTCGAGCAGGACCAGGACATCGGTGAAAAGCTCGGCATTATCCGGCTCCTCCAGCAGGGCGGCCATCGTCCTTTCCGTCCTGCGGCGGATGATGAATTCCAGGGCCACGGTATCCACCTCGACCTGCCAGCTGCCGATTTCGCCGGCATCCTCTTTCAGCCTGTCCAGGTTGATCGTTTCCGAGGTGAACATCTTCTGCAGCTTGAGGTTGAGGGCGGTTTCGGCGGTGGTCATGAAGTAGCGAGGCACCGGCATGCCGGTTTCCCGCACAAATCCCATCAGGCTTTTGCTGTTTTCATAGAGGGATATGATCTTGTTTTCAAATTCCTGGCGGGTGCCGGCAATGATACGGCGGAGAATATGACGCTGTTCGTCGCGGAAAAGATCATTGAGGGAGTAGTTGTGCATGCCGAAATGGCTGTCTATCAACCTGATGACCGCGGCGAAATCCCCTTCGTTGAAGGCGCCTGTAATCTCCTGCTTCATGATCCGGTAGGCCTCCTCGCCGAGGAAGGCCCGGACACCGCAATTTAAGGTATGGCCGCCGAAGTAGAGGTTGCAGAAGCTGATCCGGTTTGCTTTGCGGGTGATGAACGACCGGATGAATATTCTGCCTGCCGCCAGTTTCATCTGGCCAAAGGCAAGCGTCAGGAAATCCTCCTTGGCGGCGCTGTAACTGAAAATACCGGTTTCTTCCCCATATTCCTCGAAGACCGAGCTGACGGCATAGTGCGCGCCTACCCTGATCAGGTCGATCATCACAGGCTTGACAAATTTTGCATAGATTTCCGACCCGTTGCCGTGTTCGGGCAGATTGCTCGCGGCCAGTGCCAGCCGTTCCAGGAAAGGGGTTTCTATAACCTGGATGCAGTAATTCTCCGCCAGCTGCATCGCCCTACCGGCATACTGGATGATCTGCACCGTTTCTATCCCCGACAGGTCGTCGAAAAACCAGCCGCAGCTGGTGTACATGAGCATGGCGTGGCGCTGCATCTCCATCAGGCTGAGTATGGCAACGGAGGCATCTTCATCCAGAGGGAAGAGGGAATGCTTGAGCAGATAGGCGGTGACGATTTCCTCGGAGCGGTCAAGCATCACCTCGATATAGTCATTGCGGGCCTCCCATGGGTCTTTCAGGTAATCTATCACGCTGTCCTCAAAGCCCTCAGCCAGTTCCCCGCTGAGCCAGTCCATGGCCTCGCGCAGGGGTTGCCGCCATTGCTGGTTCCAGCCACCGTTCCCGCCCGAGTTGCAGCCGCAGTCGGACCGCCAGCGCTCGATGCCGTGCATGCAGCTCCAGGAGGTGTTTTCAATGATCCGCACTTCATGGGTGGCCGGATGCAGCTCGAGGTATTCGCCGTAGTTGGTCAGACGCGCCAGGCTGTTCATTTCGATAAGATTCAGGGCATGGCCCAGGGCCATCTCGCCGAAGGGATGGTGGTGTCCGTAAGTCTCGCCGTCTGTGGCGATATGCACCAGCTGGGAGTGGCGGCTGTGCTCCGAAAAACCGGACATCAGCCGGGAGGCGAACTGTTCCCCGCTGCTCAGCAGCTTCTCGAACGCCACCGCCCGGGAAATGGGGCCGTCGTAGAAGAAGATGGTGATATTTCGGCCCGAGGGCAGCCGGCAGAGATAGGCCTGCGAAGGGTCGATACGTGCGCCGCCGACATCCTTCCACTTGCCGAATCCGATCCTGCGAACCCGTGCCGCCTGATGCGGCGCGAGGATGGTGAAATGGATACCCGCCTCGGCCAGCACCTCCAGTGTCGCCAGGTCCACGGCGGTCTCCGCCAGCCACATCCCCTCGGGAAAACGCTGGAAGCGATGCTCGAAATCCCTGATCCCCCAACGCACCTGCGTTCGTTTGTCGGCAAGGCTGGCCAGGGGCATGATGACATGGTTATAGACCTGGGCCAGGGCCGCCCCATGCCCCGAGCGCCAGGCGATGCTCTGCCGGTCGGCCGCCTGGATTGCCCGGTAGGTATCGGGGACGAATTTCTCCATCCACGAGAGCAGGGTCGGTCCGAAATTGAAGCTGATCCGGGCATAGTTGCTGACGATGCCTTTGATGCGGCCTTCGGCGTCGAGATTCCGTGAGGCGGTATTGGGGGCGTAGCACTCGGCGGTGATCCGTTCGTTCCAATCATGATAGGGGTAGGCCGAATCCTGGATCTCAACGGTCTCCAGCCAGGGGTTCTCGCGGGGAGGCTGGTAGAAATGGCCATGGATGCAGAGGAATCGTTCCATTCATTACTCCTTTGTAAGGACCAGGACGCCGAATGGGGCAAGCGCCGGGAAAGTTTCGGGACGGGTGGCATAGACGGTCAGGCAACTGCCCGGCGGGGAGTTTCCCGAAGTGTCGAGCAGGACACGCAGCCTGCCGCCGACCGGCGGCGGGTGGATCACCCGGCCCTGCTCGCTGTAGTTGAACAGGCAATGCAGCCGGCTACCGCCGGCATCCCGGATGACGGCCAGCGTTCGTTCTTCCTCGCAGGCGATGATCTGCATATTCTCCCGGCCGAGCCTGAAGAAAGGCGCGTATTCTTTGCGCAGGCGGATCAGGTCGCGGTAGAAGTCGAAGAGGGCACGGTGGTCGCCCTGCAGGCGCTGTTGCTGATCCACTTTGGCGGAGAGGAAGGTCGTCTCTGCCTGGGGGTCCGGGGGGATCCCCTTATGGGCAAAGCCGGCGAATTCCTCCAGGCGCCCCCGCCTGACCGCCTCCACCAGATCCGCATCCCCGTGGCTGACAAAGTACGGGAAAGGCGCTGGTTCGCTGTATTCCTCGCCCATGAAGAGCAGCGGCAGGTAAGGGGAGAGCAGCACCGTCGCGGCGGCCAGCTTGAGCTGCTGCACCGTGAGCTGCTCGCCCGGCCGTTCCCCGCGCAGGCGGTTGCCCACCTGGTCATGGTTCTGGGAAAACACTACAAGTTGGCTTGGAGGAATGCCTGCCGAAGGGTTGCCATGCCGTCGTCTCCGATAGGCGGAATAGCCGCCGGAGTAGACAAACCCCTTCCGGAAGGCCTTGACCAGATCGGCAAACCGGCCGAAATCGCCGTAATAGCCATTCCGCTCACCGGTGAGGAGGGCCCACAGGGCATGGTGAAAATCGTCGTTCCACTGGGCATCCAGGCCGTAGCCGCCGGATCGAGGGGGACGTATCAGCCGCACGTCGTTCAGGTCGCTTTCGGCGATTACATGGACTTGCCGCCCCAGTGTCTCGCCCTGCCGATGCACGGCCTCGGCCAGTTCGCACAGGATATGCCGGGCGCTGAAGTCGTAGATGCCGTGGACGGCGTCGAGCCGCAGGGCGTCGATGCGGTATTCCGTGAGCCAGTAGAGGGCATTGGCGACGAAGTAGTGGCGGACCGGATCGCTGTCCGGGCCGTCGAAATTGACCGCGTCTCCCCAGGGCGTGCGGTAGCGGTCGGTAAAGTAGGGGCCGAAGCTGTGCAGGTAGTTGCCCTCCGGCCCCAGGTGGTTGTAGACCACATCGAGTATCACGGCCAGGCCCCGCCGGTGGCAGGCATCAACCAGCCGCTGCAGGCCGTCCGGGCCGCCATAGCTGTTCTGGGGGGCGAAGGGGTAGGTGCCGTCATAGCCCCAGTTGCGCTCCCCGGGAAACTGGGCCACCGGCATCAGCTCCACCGCGGTTATGCCAAGCTCGCAGAGGTGATCGAGACGGGAGATCACCCCGTCAAAGGTGCCCTGCGGGCTGAAAGTTCCCACATGCAGCTCGTAGATGATGCAGTCAGCCAGCGGCATGCCTTTCCAACCGATGTCGCTCGAGACAAAGCGGTCGGCGGCGACCACCTGGGACGGCCCATGCACCCCTTCCGGCTGAAAGCGCGAGGCCGGATCAGGCCGGGCGGTTTGCCGGTCCAGCAGGTAGAGATAGCGCTCGCCTTCGGTGATACCCGCGACAAGCCCGCTGAAATAGCCATTTCCTTCGGCAGCCAGCGGTAGTGGGTTTCCATCGTGATGCGGCAGAACAACCGCTACCTCCTGGACCCGCGGCGCCCAGACTCGGAAATATACCGTGCCGTCCGGCAGCGGGGTCGCACCGAGGTCGAGCCGCCAGTCGGAACCTGTGTTTGATTGGTTGCGTATGTTTTCCCCTTGGGTTGGCTGCCTGTCCTGTCCGGATTTTGCCGCCGGGTTCATGCCAGGGCAGCAGTGGTTAATCCCGTTTAAAGTTAATGCTACGTCATTTTGATATTAAATTACAAGGTCTTCTTCGATTTTCCTGCGAAAATTCAGTGAGATTTCCACCCCGATCTGCCGATTGGTCCTCCTGTCGGCTGCTGCACCATGAGCACACGAAAAGTTCTCGGAGCCTTTATTTATTCGGGTTTATCTTGTGGTTTTCAAGACAGGCAGGCGGATGAATCGGGGCAGACTGCGGGTCCATCCGGAAGGGAGGAAGGCGTCGACCAGCAGACCATAGATGTGGATTCCAGATTTCTGCAGAGGCAGCGATGGCAGGGGAAAAGACCGGCCGGTGACAAGGGCCGATCTAGCCCTTGTCACCGGTCTCCGTCATATAGCGGGAGAGATAGAGGGATTGGAGGACGATGAACACTACGGTCAGGCCGAGCATGCCGAAGAGCTTGAAATTGACCCAGGTATCGCGGTCGAAGTGGCTCATGACGTAGAGGTTGGCCCCGCCCAGGAACAGGAAAAAGATCACCCAGCCGAGATTCAGGCGTTTCCAGACCGGCTTGGGCAGTGTCAGGCCGGCGCCCAGCATCCGTTCGATGGCGGTCTGTCGGCCGAAGACCTGGCTGGCGAGGAAAACCGCCGCGAAGAGCCAGTTGATGACGGTGGGTTTCCACTTGATAAACTGTTCGTCATGCAGGTAGAGGGTCAGACCGCCGAAGACGATGATGATCGCCAGGGTAACCAGTTGCATGGTCGCCACCTTGCGGGTTCTGAACCAGGAGATGGCGACCTGCAGAAAGGTGGCGGCGATGGTGACGCCGGTGGCGACGTAGATATCGAAAAATTTGTAGGCGATGAAAAAGAGCAGGATCGGAAAAAAATCAAAGAGCAGTTTCATGGGCGGTATGGCGTCTGAGGCATAAAGGGTGAGAAGAAAAATGACGGTTGCAATGGACCGGCACCCGGGTGCAGACCAAGGCGATTTCTCTTCGGGATATATTTCGTGTCCGTCCGGGCATTCCGGGACTAAACAGTGTTCATGAGAAATCCGGGCTAAGCCGTCGTCAAACAATAACCGTTACGCAGAAATACCTTTCCGGCATAAGGGGCCGTAACGAAATGGTGAAAAATGTAACGGCTATTTCGTAACGGCCCCTGATATGGCTAAACAGTGATCAATGTATATTCCGGATTGCCGAAGTCAAGTTCCTTCGCATATTCAAGTTGAACCCTGTAGGGGATGTCGTGGGCCAGCTGAGACAGCTCCTGGCCGGCACGTTTCTCCACCAGGTCCAGGGCGGCCATGTCCACTGCCACCGGATCCCGGGATACGACGATGCCGACATCAGGGGCGATCTTTTTAAAGGTATGGCCCATGCAGTCGCAGTCTTTCGAGATCCTGGTAACTATATTGATGAACAGACTTTTTCGCTGAAACAGGGAGTATACCCCCAGGGCGTGTTCAACGATCTTTTTCTGCAGGTCCTGATGGGTCGCCCCCCAGTCGTATTTGACGGCATCGAAGCGGCACATCGCCAGGCATTGACCGCAGCCGATACAGAGCCGGGCATCGATTGCCGCCTGTTCGTCGACCACGGCAATGGCGTCCTGGGGACACCAGGTGACGCAGGTGCCGCAGCCGGTGCATTTCTTTTTCGCTATTTTCGGTTTGGAGGTGGAATGCTGCGCCATCTTGCCTTTGCGGCTGGCGCAGCCCATCCCGATGTTTTTCAATGTCGCGCCGAAACCGGCGGCAAGGTGGCCGGTAAAGTGGGACACCACCACCAGGGCATTGCATTTGGCAAAGAGCGCGGCGACATGGACCGATTGATACAACTTACCTTTTATCGGGACATCGTATTCCTCGTCGCCATACAGGCCGTCCGCCATGATGATCGGCATGCCGGTCGCGGCCAGGTCAAAGCCCTGGCTGTGGGCGTGGGAGATATGCCGGATGGCGTTATCCCGATTGCCTTTGTAGAGGGTTGAGGTCTCGGTGAGGAAAGGGAGACCTCCCTTGCTCTTAATACCTTCACCGAGCATCCTGACATAGAGGGGGCGTGGATACCCGAGCTTCGGGGACTCGCCGAAATGAGTCTTCACGGCGGCGATGTCCCTTTCAGCCACAAATCCGAGCAGGTCTTCGGCCTCGATCAGACTTTTGAGCTTATCGCAAAGGATTTCATCTCGTTCGTTGTCGGATGCCTCGATGAAATAAACTTTTTCCCGCATGATATTCTCCCGGAGTTGACAGCAAGTACTTTTTGAAAGGTGTCAATTTTTTTAGTAATAGTAATGTCAAATGGATAATTCGACATTCTCGGGCCTCAAGGAATACCCCGGCCGGCCAGCTTGTCAGCCGGGGCGACCTGGCCGACGGCAAAGGGTCATCCGATGATGGAAGAGTGACAATATACTTTTCAATCATTCTGCGGGTATCGTCAAGCGAAAGCGATACACTGGGGCGAATGCCCCATTTTCGATTGTGGCGTGAATTGGGAAAAGGCATGCGGACGGAAAGTCAGGAAGCAAATACTCATACTGATGTTGACAACTCTCACTTAATCCTTGATACTACGCCATTGTAGGATATTTGACAACTCATAACCAACTGCCGACAGTCCGTTTTTTGCAGAGTAAGGGGGGAAGAAAGAGTGAAAACAGCGTATTGGTTGCAGGGTGGGGGGTGTGGGGGGGATACCTTTTCATTTTTGAGCAGTGAATATCCGAATGTCATCGAGCTGTTCCGGATCCTGGATATCGATCTTCTCTGGCATCCCTCGCTCTCCAACATATCCCCGGTGGACCATGAACACCTCCTGCAGGAAATCCTCGCCGGCAGGCAGCCCCTCGACATCTTCATCCTCGAAGGATCGGTCGTCTGCGGGCCGGCCGGCACCGGCATGTTCCATACCGTCAATGGCCATCCCAAAAAGGAACGGATTTACGGGCTTGCCTCACAGGCCCAGGTGGTGATCGCGGTCGGAACCTGTGCGTGCTACGGCGGTTTCGGAGCGGATGACCTGATCGAGGCGACCGGACTGCAGTTTGCCAAAAGAGCCCGGGGCGGCTTTCTCGGCCAGCATTTCACCGGCAGGTCCGGTCAGCCGGTGATCAATCTGGCCGGCTGTCCGTGTCATCACGATGTCGTCGCCGGGGCCCTGATGTCCGTTGCCCAGGGGGTGATTCTCGAGCTGGATGCCTACCAGCGGCCTCTCGAGTGGTACGGCACCACAGTCCACCAGGGCTGCACCCGCAATGAATACCATGAGTACCGGGTGGAGGAATCCGACTTCGGTGAAATGGGTTGCCTGTTCTTTCATATGGGCTGTGCCGGACCGCTGGTGCCGGGTCCCTGCAATAAGCTGCTGTGGAATCAGCAATCCTCGAAAACCCGGGCGGGGGTGCCGTGTTTCGGTTGTACCGACCCGGAATTCCCGAGGGCGACGCCATTTTTCCAAACCCCGAATATCGAGGGCATTCCGCTTTCCCTGCCGATGGGGGTCAACCGGGCCCATTATATGGTTTACAAAGGCATGGCCGCGGCTGCGGCCCCGGAACACCTGAAAAAAAGAAAATCCAAGGTGTAATGATCTCGTAAAAAATCAGCTTTACCATACGGATGGGCTCTGGAAAAAGTTTGATATACGAGGCGTAGTGTCTTACGCGACAATTCGGCAGTACATATGGTACGGCGAATGGTCGCGTAAGACCTACAACGAAGTAGATCGGGCTTTTTACGAGTCCATCAAGGTGTAATCGGTACATTGCTCTTTCTTCGAGACAATCGCAGGGCAAGGTACTTCTGATCTGCTCAGCAGCAAAAGGGATACAATCGGCATGGTTAAGAAAGTTAAGGAAATCAACATCCCTCTGAATAGAGCCGAGGGCGATCTTGAAATCAGGGTCGAGGTTGAGGACGGCGTTATCACCGAGGCCTGGAGCGCCGGCACGATGTTTCGCGGTTTCGAAGGGATGATGCAGGGGCGTGGGGCCCTGGATGGCCTGGTGATGACCCCTCGCGTCTGCGGGATCTGCAGCATTACCCACCTCACCGCGGCAGTCGAGGCATTGGATGCAATCGCCGGCATCACTCCTCCCGACAATGCGCGCCGTCTGCGCAATCTCGCCCTGATGGTCGAAACCATCCAGAGCGATGTCCGCCAGGCGATACTGATGTTCATGGCCGACTTTGCCAAGCGCGAGGCCTATCGCGACCATCCCCTGACGGAGGAGGCAGCTGCCCGCTACAGCCCATTGGCGGGAAGGGCGGCGCGGGAGGTGATACGGGAGAGCAAGAGGCTGGTGCAGGCGCTGGCTATAATCGGTGGGCAATGGCCGCATACCTCCTTCATGGTGCCCGGAGGGGTAACCTCGATTCCGGAAATCTCCAAGATCCTCCAGTGCAGAATTATCGTCGAGAGGTTTTGCTCCTGGTATGAGCGAAGCATCCTCGGCTGCTCCCTTGCCCGATGGCAGGCGATACGAAGCATCAGCGATCTTGACCTCTGGCTGGAGGAAAGCCCGGCGCATCGCCAGGGCGAGGTAGGCTTTTTTATCCGCTTCTCCCGTCAGGCCGGTCTTGATCTGCTCGGCCGGGGGCCGAACCGTTTCCTCTCGTACGGCAATTACCCCTTGCCCCTGGAGACCGCCGTGCAGGGCGCCGGCGGCCGTTTGGCGGCAGCCGGCTGCGCCCATGGGACCGAGATTTCCCCCTTTCAGGCCGACAGGATTACCGAGGATATCTCTCACTCCTGGTACGAGCAGGGGGATGGGCCGCTGCACCCCTTTGAGGGCAAGACCAAGCCTTATGCCTCGGGCCAGAGCGGCCGGTCGTACTCCTGGGTCAAGGCCCCGCGCTACGGCGGGGAAGCTGTTGAAACGGGTCCTCTCGCCGAAATGGTGATCGACGGCAACCCGCTCTTCCAGGACCTGATAACTAGGGACGGCCCAAATGTCCTGGCCCGGGAACTTGCCCGTCTCGTCCGCCCCGCCCATCTCCTGGCCCCCATGGCAATATGGCTGGGTGAGCTGGCGGCGAAGCGGGAGGATAGCTTCTATCTCCCAGTCAAAACCATTCCCGATGGTCAGGGGGCGGGCCTTATCGGGGCCGCCCGCGGGGCGTTGGGGCATTGGGTGAAAATTCATGACGAAAAGATCAGCCACTACCAGATCATCACGCCTACCGCCTGGAACGGCTCGCCCCGTGATGAAAACGGGGGGCGCGGGGCCTGGGAGGAGGCCCTGATCGGTACGCCGATCAGGGATCTCAACCATCCCGTCGAGGCGGGGCATGTCGTCCGGTCTTTCGACCCGTGCCTGGTGTGTGCGGTGCACTGTCTGCAGAAGGGCAGGAAAAAAGGGTCCTTGACCATCGGCTTGAATCGGTGAAGGCATCGATAATCTGTATCGGCAACCGCTTTGTCAGCGAAGATGCGGCCGGCCTGCTGGTCTATGACAGGCTGCAGGCGATGCAGCCCCTGCCTGCCGGCATAGAACTCGTTGAAGGCGGCCTGGCCGGATTGAATCTCCTGCCCCTGCTGGAACAGGGCGGTCGGGTGGTCTTTGTCGATGCGGTCGCCGGTTTCGGCCGACCCGGTGAAATTGTCCTCCTTGATCGGCAGGAGATACTCGGCACTGCCGATGAGTTTCGCTTTGACCATGGCGCCGGCCTGCCCTATGTGCTTGCCGTGCTTCCCGAGGTCTGTGAGGGAGAGATGCCGGAAGAGATCGTCTTGCTTGGACTTGAAGGGGAATGTCCCCCGTCAACAATTGAACAGGCTGCCAGGATGAGTCTTGCCATCGCAGCGCACGGGTTGAAGGACCTCGGGTGATGGAAAAAAGCAGAGCGGAAATGCAGATGGAAATCGACATGCTCCGCCAGGAGATCAGGGTGGCCCGGGAGGCGGCTGAAATTACCTCTGATTTCGTGGTCAAGCAGTTCGAACAGACCGAACAGATGCTGCACCGTTTTCAATCCGCCGATGCTGAACGGCAGGCGGTGCTCGACGCCGCCACCCAGCTGTCGATCATCGCCACTTACCTTGACGGCACCATCCAGCTGTTCAGCGAGGGGGCGTCGACGCTGCTCGGCTACAGCCCGGCCGAGATGATCAACAATAATAATATCCTCTCCCTGCATCTCCCCGAGGAACTCGACCATTACGGCAAGATAGTCAGCGGTATCGCCGAGTCCAGCCTGCAAGGCATGAAGGTATTTGAGCAGTTTGTCAAACACAGGCACAGCCGTGCCCAGGAATGGGTGTATCTGTGCAAGGACGGTTCGCACCTGCCCGTCAGCCTGTCCGTCACCTGCCTGTACAAACCCGTCGGCCGGGTTGTCGGCTACCTGTTTACGGCGATGGACCTGACCCTCCAGAAGCAGATGGAGCGGGAGTTGATCCAGGCCAAGGAACTGGCGGAATCAGCCAGTGCCTCGCGGGGCGATTTTCTCGCCCGGATGAGTCATGAGATCCGCACACCGATGAACGGCATTATCGGCATGGCTTCTTTGCTGCAGAAAACGGCACTTGACCACAAACAGCATAATTATGTGGAAAAGGTGCTCAGCTCCGCCAATACCCTGCTGCGCCTGATCAACGATATCCTCGATTTTTCCAAGATAGACGCCGGTAAACTGCAACTGGAGGCGGTCCCCTTCAACCTTGAAGAGATCCTCGGCAATATCGCCCATGTCGTCGGCATGCAGGCCGAGAAAAAAGGCCTGGAGTTTCTGTTCCGGATAGACCCTCAGGTCTCGTCCAACTTCATCGGCGATCCCTTGCGTCTCGGCCAGGTGCTGATGAATCTGGCCGGCAATGCGGTGAAATTTACCGAACAGGGCGAGATTATTGTTTCAGTGGGTCTGGAAGAGCGCCGCGAAGACGAACTGACCCTGCGCTTTTCCGTTCGTGACAGCGGCATCGGTTTGCAACCGGAACAGATCGAACGGCTTTTTTCGGCATTCAGCCAGGCCGACGATTCAATCACCCGCAAATACGGCGGCACCGGTCTCGGCCTGGCTATCTGTAAACAGCTCACCGAGCTGATGGGCGGCGAGATATGGATTACCAGCGAGCCGGGGAAGGGCACGGAGTTCATTTTTACGGCGAAGGTGCGAATGGCCGAAAAGATTGAACCGCACCGCCCGCATTTTCAATCCGCCCTGCAGGGACTGCGCGCCCTGGTCGTCGATGATAACGGGTCGGCCCGTGAGGTGCTGGGGACGATGCTGAGGTCATTCAAACTCGAGGTCGACACGGCCGTCGACGGACAATCGGCGCTCGCCTGTCTGGAGCAGGCGATGGAGCAGGGACGCCCCTATGACTTGGTGTTGCTGGACTGGATAATGCCCGGGATCGACGGCATTGAGACCGCCAGACGGATCAAGGCCAATGCCTTGCTGGCCAAGGTCCCGGCCATGTTGATGGTCACTGCCAATGGGCGCGAGGAGGCCTATGTCGAGGCGGAGAAGGTCGGCCTCGACGGCTTTTTGCTGAAGCCGGTGTATGCCTCGGTGATGTTCAATGCCCTGCTCGATATTCTCGGTATTGAAAAGATCCAGGGACCGGTGACCGTCAAGGCACGGAGTCTGGCGGCGGACCTTACCGACATTCGTGGCGCCCATATCCTGCTGGTGGATGACAATGCCATCAACCAGGAGGTGGCGAGCGAATTCCTCCGGGAGGCCGGCATGGATGTAACGATCGTCTCCGACGGCCGGCAGTGTCTGGATGCCGTAGCCCAAACACCCTATGACCTGGTGTTGATGGATATCCAGATGCCGGTGATGGACGGCCTGGAGGCAACCAGAAGAATCCGCCAGAACGGTCGCTTAAAGGGCCTGCCGATTATCGCCATGACCGCCCATGCCATGGCCGGTGACAGGGATAAAAGCCTGGCCGCGGGAATGAACGACCATATCACCAAGCCCATCGATCAGGCAGCGCTTTATCTCACCATAAAGAAATGGATTGGCAGAAAACAACCGGCGGCACAGGGAACAATGCTTCGCCGGCCATCCCCTGAATTGCCGGCGAACGGGATATCCCTGCCGGAGCTGCCCGGCATCGACCGTCAGGCGGCTCTCAAGGCGTTGAATCACAACGCAGACCTCCTTGTCAAAATCCTCTATGACTTCCAGAAAAATTTCAGTACGCTGCCAGCCCTGCTGCGGGAAATGACGGCGCTTGGCCAGTGGTCCGACATTCAGGAAAAGGCCCATACGGTAAGAGGAGTTGCCGGATATATCGGCTCGTTGTCACTGATGCACGCCGCAGAAAAGTTGGAAAACGCTCTGAAAAATGATCTGCGGGAGGGGGCGGCGGATCATCTGTCTTCCTTTCTCAGCGCCCTTGAGGCCATCCTTTTCTCCCTCTCGGCCCTTCCTGCCGCGGAAAGAGAGCAGTTTTCGGCTGAACCGGGCACCGCTGCCAGGGAAGTCATGGTCGAAGAGGTGGAAGAAGCCCTGCAGCTCCTCATCGATCAATTACAGAGGGGGGAAGTGGCCGCCGAGGACCAGTTTGTTGAAATTGAAAACCTCCTGGCCGGGACCGGACTCGATAAACAACTGCATGCGATAGCCCTGCTCATTGAGGACATCGAATATGATCGTGCGGCGGAAATGGTCACAGGCCTGCTGACTATGCTCCGGCAGAAATCGGGAGCCGGCCATGAATGAAAGGGACAAAGCGCGCATTCTCATCGTTGACGACGAGAAAATGAATCTGAAGGTCCTCGCCGATCTGCTCAAGGACGAGTATTCCCCGATCCTTGCCAGAACCGGTGAACAGGCGCTGCAGCATGCCTTCGGCGACACCCCGCCGGATCTCATCCTGCTCGACGTGGTAATGCCGGAAATGGGCGGCTACGAGGTCCTCAAGAACCTGAAGAACAATGACAGGACCAATAATATCCCGGTCATTTTCGTTACCGCCCTCAATTCCGCCCTGGACGAAGAACAGGGTTTCAACCTCGGGGCGGTCGATTATATCACCAAGCCTTTCTCCCCGCCCATAGTCAAGATGCGTGTCCGAAATCATCTGCGCATTGTCCATCAGTATAAGCTGCTGGATCAATTGGCGCATCTCGATGGTCTTACGGAAATTTCCAACCGGCGGCGTTTCGAGGAGGTCTTTGCCAAGGAATGGGCGCGATCGGCCCGGAATCAAAGTCCGTTTTCCCTGGCCATGGTCGATGTCGATTTTTTCAAGCAATTCAACGACAATTACGGTCACGCCATGGGGGATGTGGCCCTGCGGAAAATCGCCAAGGCCCTGAGCAGAGTTCTCAGGCGACCGGCCGATTTCGTCGCACGTTACGGGGGTGAGGAATTTGTCATGCTGCTGCCGGAAACCGATGCCGTCGCGGCCCTGGGAGTTGCCGAGCGTGCTCGACAGGGAGTCGTCGATCTTGCCATTTCCCATCAATTCTCACGGGTAGCCGAGCATGTCTCCATCAGTATCGGCCTTGCGACCACCATTATTGACGGCAATATCCCGCAGCACAGCTTCCTGACCACCGCCGACAAGAACCTCTATCTCGCCAAGGAACAGGGGCGCAATCGCATCGTCGGCCGCGTGGTCGGTTGAGAAAGAACGACTACGGGCGGTGAAATTCGAGCGACCAGGAAGATGGTGGGGGGAAGGCAGGGCTTTCCGGCAGCCTTACAGGTTTGCCGGGTTTTTTTTCGCTCTCCGGCCGCCGTTGATCACGACGATGCCGGTCGCGATCAGGACGATGGCGGCGATGATGTGCGGGGTCAGCGGCTCGTCGAGCAGGACCACCCCGAAGAACACCCCGGAGATCGGCATCACGAAAACAAAGGAATGGAGGGCGGTGGCCCCGTACTTCCTGATCAGGGTATTCCAGGCGATAAAGCCGAAGGAGGCGGTGACCAGGGCCTGGTAGAGCAGGGCCAGGACTACCCCGGTATCGACATGGCGGATCATGCCCTCGTCCCAGAAAAACCCGGCCAGCAGGAAGATCGGCACGGCCGGGAGCATCGGGTAGAGCGAGATGATCACCGGGTTGACCGTCGAGCTGAGCCGCTTCACGTAGACGGCGCTCATCCCCCAGATGGCCACCGCACAGAGGATGAACAGGTCGCCGACCTGCAGGTCGGCGGTCAGGCCGTGCCTGTCGAAGATCACGAACAGCACGCCGAAAAAGCCGAGGACGATGCCGGCCAGCTTGCGCCAGGTGACCCTGTCGCCGGGGATATACCAGTGGGCGAGCAGCAGCACGACGAAGGGCAGGAGATTGCTGATCAACACGCAATGCGAGGCGGTTGTCCGCTTCAGTCCCAGGTAAAACAGGCCGATCTGGGAGATAAAGAACAAGGAGAGGATGCCGAGCCGTGCGGCCTGCCGCCGGTCGATACGCAGAGGGTGGCCGGACATGACGGCCCACAGGGTGATGGCGACGGCGGCGATGAGAAAACGCAGGCCGGCCGTGGTAAAGGCCCCCATCCCTGCAAGGCTGAACTTGATGGCGACGGCATTGACGCCGAAGAGGATATTGAGAAAGACCGAGAACAGGGCCGGACCGATCGGCAGTTTCCTGTCCTGGGCTTGATCATGATCGAGGATCTCATGCATGCAGGGCTCCGGTTACTACAGTATGACTACCTTGCTCAGGTGCAGACGATTCCGAAACGATATCGCGCTGGTGGGATTTCCTGCAAAATCTGGTATTATAGAGCATTTGGCCGCGGAAGTACAGTCTGCACACCCAACCCCTCAGCAGGAGAACGAAGCATGAAAACAGTAGCATTCAATGGAAGTCCCAATAAAAACGGCAATACCTTTCATGCCATCCGGATGATTGCCGATGAACTTGAACAGGCAGGGATTGAAACGGAGATCGTTCATGTCGGGAACAAGGCCATCAGGGGATGTCTTGCCTGTGGCCAGTGCTTCAAGAACAAAAACGAGCGCTGCATCCAGGATGACGAGGTCAATGAGTGGATCCAGAAAATGAAGGAGGCCGATGGCATCATTATCGGCTCACCGGTGCATTTCTCCGCTATCGGCGGCACGATGAAATCGTTTCTCGACCGGGCTTTCTATGTGACCGGCGTCAATGCCGGCATGCTGCGCCACAAGGTCGGGGCGGCGGTGGTCGCGGTGCGGCGCTCCGGCGGTCTGCCGACCTTCAATCAACTGAACAATTTCCTCTGCTACGCCGAAATGCTGGTGCCGACATCCAATTACTGGAATGTCATCCATGGCACCCGGCCGGGAGAGGCAACGCAGGATGAGGAGGGACGGCAGATCATGCGGATGCTCGGCCGCAATATGGCCTGGTTGATGAAACTGGTCGAACACGGCAGGGATGCGGTTCCGGAACCGGAGCGGGAAAACAAGATCTACATGAACTTTATCCGCTGATTCGAGCCGGCTGCGGGCGGATGCTGCGGTTTTGCCGCGGACCTGCCCGCAGCGAGGCCGAACGCCCCGGCCAGTCTCCAGCCAGGGCCTTCAGCCGATGGCCCAGGCAATCATCTCTATTCAGAAGTCCTCATTTGACGACATCGAAGACCGCCGCGAAATCCTGGTCGGCAAGTCCCGCCGCACAGGCCTTTTTGAAGGTTTCATTGGCCGTCGCGGCGGTGTGCAGGGGCTGTTTCAGCTCGTCTCCGAGCAGCAGGGCAAGCCGCAGATCCTTTTGCATGTATTTCAACGGAAAACTGGCCGGAAACTGCTTCTGCAGCAGCATCGGCCCCTTCACCCTGAACATCGGGTTGGCAAGCGCGCCCTCATCGAGAACCTCGAGGATCTGCCTGCCGTCGAGGCCCGCCTTGCCGCCGAGGGCCATGCCCTCGCAGAAGGCCGTCATCATCCCCCCCATGATCAGGTTGACGACCAGCTTCATCCTCGCCCCCTGGCCGACATCGCCGAGGAAAAAGCTCTTCTTTCCCATCACCTCGAAGGCCGCAGCGGCTTCCTCATAGAGTTCCGGGTCACCGCCGGCAAGAAAGATCAGGGTCCCGTCTTCAGCCGGCTTTTTCGTTCCCGAGACCGGGGCCTCGAGAAACCGCCCGCCGCGTTCGGTTACCGCTTCCGCGACTAGGCGGGCGGTGTGGTCATCGATGGTCGACATGTCGACATAACCGCGGCCGGCACCGATCCCCTCCAGCACCCCATCGGGTCCGAAACAGACCTCCCTTGAGGCAGCCGGGGTGGAGAGCATGGCAAAGGTTATGTCGCAGTCGGCCGCCACCTCACCGGGATTTTTCCCCTGCTGCGCTCCGATCTCCAGCAGGGCTGCGCATCTTTCGGGATTGCGGTTCCACACTGTTACGTCCATGCCAGCCCGCAGCAGATTCGCAGCCATGGCGCCGCCCATGATGCCGATCCCGAGAAAGCCGTACCTGGCCATAAATTACCTCCTGGTTTTTGAAAATTCAGTTATACAAATATCGTATCAAGTCTCCACTTCGTCCCCTTTAAGGACGGCGATGGATCTTGATTTGCCATTGGCATGAAAACAGGCTGGACGATTCCACCTTCCCTGCCACGAAACGGCAATAGCCCCCGTGAAAATGCCGCCCGGCACTCAACCGTTCACCACTGTGGACGGTAACCGTTTTTTCCGGAAGGATCGAGGTAAAATTATGGTTGGAGAGGATCAGAAAAGTGGCACTTCTTCTTGCAGCAATTATCATTTCCTCAATGAATTTTCTTTTATATTTCTTCAGCAGCCTCCCCTTTGTCCACGATCAGGCTGTCCAGCCTGCTGAAAACAATTGACCAGTCCGCAGGTGGACCTGGGGCTTCGCTGCACAGCCAGGGTCCGCACAAGCGGATAAGTGTCGGCCTTGGTTAATTGCGGTAACCCGCAAACGCAGATTGCGAAGGAGGATAAAAATGCATAATTTACGAGTCATATCAACTTCAATAACACTTTTCCTGGGCGTTTTCGTCGCGGCTGTCGCCATAGCGGCAGGGCCTGCTGCGGAGGGGCAGATCTCCATTATTCCGTCCGAGGTCAAATGGACCGACGCCCCGGCCATCGGATCCGGCACCAAGCTTGCGGTTTTGGAGGGCGATCCCAAGCTGGCCGAGTCGTTTACCATGCGCATCAAATTCCCCGCCAACTTTAAGGTAGCAATTACATACGACAGGGACACCGTCCTCTCCCCGGCCTTTCAGGTTGGAGGGACGAGGGTGTGCCTGCCGGCAATTACCCCGGCTGTGCGGGGATGGGGTTACACCGTGTTTGAAAGGACGGGTTATCGCGGAGCGACTGATCCTCCGGATGAAATGGGCGTCACGCAGAGTTGGATGGCCTTGGGCAAGGCATGTTTGTTCAACCTGGAAATCGCTCTCATGCCGATTGGCATCTTTCCGAAAGACCTTGCCCGGGCCGGGGAAACTGCTTACGGTTCAATTACCTGCAAACGATGTGAGACAACGCACCGGGTGTTTTTATGATCGGCCTTTGAAGGCAGCAACCTCGCCATCCCTCTCCATTACACCTATGACAGAGCACAGAAATGTACTGGGAACCCCCCTGGAGACCTGCAGTCTCGAGCCGCTGACGGGCTATACCCGTGAAGGCAACTGCGAGGTCATTGAAGATGACGCCGGTGTTCACGGTGTCTGTATCGTCGCCACCCGCGAATTTCTTGATTTTTCCAAGAGAATGGGAAACGATCTCTCCACGCCGATGCTCCTGTATGGTTTTCCCGGTCTTCAGCCGGGAGACAGGTGGTGCCTCTGCGCAGCCCGTTGGAAGGAAGCTCTGGAGCATGACATGGCTCCTCTCGTCGATCTCATGGCGACCCACGAGGCCTCCCTGCAATACGCCTCCCTGGAGAATCTGCTGCTGTATTCCGTCGGCAGCGGAAATTAACGCCATTGCCGAATCAAGACCACCGCGAGGAAGGGAATTGCAAGACGGAGAGGTTGCAAGGTGATGCCGTTACGACTGGCACACCAGTCATGGCTGGCGGCGGCGCTGTTGTTTGCGCCGTGGATGGCGGCCTTGTCCCTTAACGCGCCCCTCCTGCGGCAGAGGCCGGTCACGGTCCTGGCGCTGCTGCCCGGGCTGGCGGTGGCGGTCTCCATGCAGTTCCTTCTGGCTCGCCATCTATGGGCTAACCATCGCCCAGGTGAGGAAGACCGGCCCTTTGCCACCCTGGGGGCAGCCAACTGGATCACCCTGCTGCGGGCCGGCGCGGTTGTCCTGCTTGCCGGTCTGTTGCCGAGGGCACTTCCCGGGGGGGACGGCCTGCCGGAAGACCTGATCTGGGCCCCGGGACTCCTCTATCTGGGGATTGCCCTGGCCGACCTGCTTGACGGGCTGGTGGCGAGAAAGCAGAACCGGGTGACTGAACTCGGCAAACGCCTGGATATCGCCACCGATGCCGCAGGGCTGCTGGCGGCATCCTTACTGGCTGTCGGCCTCGGCCGGCTGCCGGCCGTCTATCTTCTGGTCGGTCTGGCCTACTATCCGTTCATCTTAGGCATCTGGCTGCGGCAAAAGCGGAGTCTGCCTGTGGTCAGTCTGCAGCCGCGGCCCTTTGCCCGCATCATCGCCGGCTTCCAGATGGGCCTGGTGGGCATGGCGCTGCTGCCGATCTTCAACCCGGTTTTCACCTCCGTTGCCGCCTGGATATTCATGATGCCGCTGCTGGCCGGTTTTCTGCGGGACTGGCTGGTGGTCTCCTGCCGGCTGCAAACCGACGGTGACCAGCAGACCGTCTTTGACCGCCCGGTCAGGCGCCTGCTGACGAAAGGCTTTCCCCTGCTGCTGCGTCTCGTTATCCCGGTCTGCGGAGTTGCGACACTGGCGTCTGGCGGCGGACATGCATCCCTGCCCTGGCAACTGGCCTTCGGCCTCGGCTGCCTGCTGGCCGGTTTTGCCTTTTCAGGGCGCAGCTCCGCGCTTTTCCTGGTCCTGCTGCTCGGCTGCAATCAGTCGCCATTCGGGGTATCGACGACCTCGATGGTCCTCTTTGCCGCTGCCGCCGGGCTGATGCTGACCGGCACCGGCGCCATGTCCCTCTGGGCTCCGGAAGAAGCGATCCTCTATCGCCGCGTCCGGCCGGATTCGATGGCCTGATCTCAAAACCCTTGACCATATCCCTTGAATGACTCTCGACCCGGCAGGTTGCGGTCGGCCACGAAGTGTTTGACTTGGCGGGGCAGGACCAGTATCATTTTACTACCTCAGGGTGAATCGGGACGGGAGGGGAGTATTCCTTTCCAGATCAAGATGAGCACGTCAGGGAAGCGAACACCGACGAGACAGTACAGAGTACGGCGAGGAACCGCACATGGCTGCCTTTCTTTCCATGCTCCCAGCCATGTAAAGGATACGCATGACGTATGAGCGACCTCCAGAAGCCCACCGCGGCCGAAACACCCCGGTAAGCATCGGCAAAGGCTTCAGCTGCCGCCAGGAACAATGGTTTGACCGGTGGCCGGGCCTGGCTGAGGAGTTCCTGGCTCGGCATCAACGGCCCCTGGTGACGGTCTGTTACGCCCAGAGTGTCGACGGCAGCATAGCCACCAGGAATCGTGAACAACTCCGCTTGAGCAGCCGGCAATCCTTGATCCTCACCCACCGCATCCGCGCAGCCTGCGATGCCATCGTCATCGGCATCAACACCCTGCTGGTCGATGACCCCCAGCTTACCGTCCGTCTCGCAGAGGGGGTAAACCCCCAGCCCATCGTCTTAGACAGCAATCTACGCATCCCTTTGCAGGCCCGGCTCCTCGATCGCACCGACCACCGGTGTTGGCTGGCCTGCACCGACAACAGCGATCCGGAACGCATTACCGCCGTTGAAGGCCGGGGGGCCGAGGTCATCCGCTGCCGCAGCGACCTGCGGGATAGGGTTGATCTGCCCAGCCTCCTGCATCTGCTCGGTGCGCGAGGGATAAGGAGCGTCATGGTGGAGGGCGGCGGCCAGGTGATCACCAGCTTTATCGAGGCCCGCCTGGTGGACCAGATGATCATCACCATCGTCCCCCGCCTTGTGGGCGGTCTGCCGGTGCTGGATCGGCCGGCGGCGGAAAACGGTTCCCTCCTGCATCTCAAGTCGGTGACCTACCAGGCCTGCGGTCCGGACATCATTCTCTGGGCCAGGCCGCAATGGCAGGACCAATGAGGCGGCATCGTCTGGAATTTCTTGAGCCGGGCCGGGTGGCGGTCATTGAGGCGCCAGTCTCGCCGCCGGCTGCCGGCCAGGTCCTGGTGCGGACCCGCTATTCGGCGATCAGCCCAGGGACCGAGATGCTGGTCTACCGGGGCCAGTGGCCGCGGGGGGTGACGGTCGATGCAGGCCTTGAGGCCCTGGCCGGCCCCTTCGCCTATCCTCTGACCTACGGATATTGCGCGGTCGGCCGGGTGATCGCCACCGGGGATGCGGTGGCGGAGGACTGGCTCGGCCGCCGGGTATTCGCCTTCCACCCGCACCAGGACCTCTTCTGCGTAAACCCGGCCACCCTGCAGCCCATCCCCGATGACCTCGACGATGAAACCGCTCTCTTTCTCGCCAACATGGAGACGGCAGTCAACCTGCTGCTGGACGGCGCCCCCCTGATCGGCGAAAAGGTGGTGGTGATCGGACAGGGCATCGTCGGGCTACTCACCACAGCCCTGCTCTCCCGTTTTCCGCTGGCAAAACTCTCGACCATTGAACTTCACCCGCTGCGGCGCGAGGCCTCGATCAGGCTTGGGGCCAGTGAATGCCTCGATCCGTGCGACCCGGCCCTCCTCAGCCGCCTGGGCGCGGTCGCCGGCCAGGGCGGCGAGGCCGATCTGCTCTACGAACTCTCGGGCCACCCGACGGGGCTGGATACCGCCATGTCGCTTGCCCGCTTCAGCGGCCGGGTGGTGGTCGGCTCCTGGTACGGCGCCAAAAAGGTGGAGCTGGACCTGGGCTCGTTCTTCCATCGCGGCCGTATTTCGCTTGTCAGCTCGCAGGTGAGCACCGTAGCCCCCGAACTCACCGGCCGCTGGCAGAGCGGCCGGCGGCTGGATCTGGCCTGGGAGATGCTGCGCCGCGTGCGTCCGGCCTTCTGTATCAGCCAGCGTTTCGACCTGGCCGAGGCGGCCGCGGCCTATGCCCTCATCGATCGCAATCCGCAAGAGACGATTCAGGTCATCTTCGACCATGGTGTCGCCGAGCCTGCGGAATCCAGAGGAGAGGAGTGATACGGCATGGAGATCTGGCAGCCGGGACTGGGGGCGATCTATTTCGTAGTGGCCCTGACCTATGGCCTGCAGGCGCTGCAGATCTGCCTGCTGCCGGTGCCGAGCTCCTATTCCACCTTTTCGCTCGTAACCGGGCGACTACGCGGAGAGAGGGGGAACGGCAGCAGCGGCCTGCCGGTCGTTCGTCTGGTGCTGCTTGCCGCCTGCGCCATCGGCTCGATGCTCATCTCCCTCATCCCGCTGATCGTCTGCCTGGCGCCGGGAATCGCTGCCTCCTTCCTGCCACCCTTCACCGGCAGCGCCGCCTGCCGCTTTCTCGGCTGCCTGCTGTTGCTGGCGGGCAGCGGCATGAGTCTTGCGGCGGTGCTGACCCTGCGGCGCGACGCGACGTTTGATGCCGGCGGCGAGACCGAGGCCCTGATCACCACCGGCGTCTTCCGCCTGAGCCGTCACCCGGTCCTGGTGGGACTCGGCCTGATCTATCTGGGTTTTTTCCTGCTGCTGCCCTCAGTCGTCCTTGCCGCGGGTCTGCTGCTGTTTGCAATCAACGCCCGGTTTCGCATGGCCTTTGAGGAGGCCGAACTTACGCGCCGCTTCGGCCCGCTATACCAGGCCTATGCTGCCAGGGTCGGCCGCCTGGGGCCGCGGTTCGGACGGCGGCAGTCATGTATCAGGGAGGATTAAAACATGTACAGTCTCGGTGTGCGGCGGGTGTTTACCGCCCGGCATTATCTGATCGGCGGCGATTGGGGGGAGGAGAACATCGAGCATCCCCACCACTACCGGCTGGAACTGGTCCTGGAGGCGGAGACCCTGGACCGGCACGGTTTTCTGGTGGATATTGTCGAGGTGGAAGGTCACCTCGATGAGGTCGTTGCCGGGTTTCAGGGCAAGGTCCTGAATCTGCTGGCCGCCTTTGCCGGGCTGAACCCCAGCATCGAACGGTTGGCGAACGTCCTCCATGTCGCCTTCAGGGAGCGGTTCGCCCATCTCCGGCTGGCGGCATTGGCCGTCACGATCTGGGAGGACGACATCGCCTGGACCTCCTACCGGGAAAGCCTCTGATGCGCATCGGCTTTGTCATTTACGGCAGCCCGGACACCCTCACCGGCGGCTACCTCTACGACCGGATCGTGGCCGAGGGGCTGACGCGGCTGGGTCATGAGGTGGCGATGATCGGCCTGCCCGGCGGCTCGTATCCCGGCCGGCTCCGGCAGGCCCTTTCACCCGGGCTCTGCAGCCGGCTGCTGGCCGGCGGTTTCGACGTCCTCCTTCAGGACGAACTCTGTCACCCCTCGCTTTTCCTGGTGAACAGGCGGCTGAGGCGGCAGGGCGGACCGATCCTGGTGGCCCTTGTCCACCAGGTCCTCTGCGACGAACCGCGCCCCCGCTGGCAAAACAGGCTCCTGCGCGTGGTCGAGCGGGCGTATCTTACCTCGGTGGACGGCTTTATCCACAACTCGGAGACCACCCGGCGGACGGTGGCGGCCCTGGTGGGCCAGGACTGTCAGCGCCCGCAGGTGATCGCCTATCCGGCCGGCGACCGTTTCGGCAGCCCCCTTTCCGCCGAAGCGATCAGCAGGCGAGCATACCGGACCGGGCCCCTGGAACTGCTCTTTTTGGGCAATGTCATCCCGCGAAAGGGCCTGCTGCCTCTGCTCAAGGCCTTGGCCGGGGTTGACCGCTCGCTCTGGCATCTGACGGTGGTGGGGGGGCTCGATTTCGACCCGGCCCATGCGGCTCGAGCCCGGGACCTCGTCCGGCAGCTCGGCCTGGCCGAAGCGGTGCGTTTTTCAGGCGCCCGCCAGGGAGATGAACTGATCGACATACTGAGCGCCAGTCAGCTCTTCTGTATGCCTTATGCCTACGAGGGATTTGGCATCGCCACCCTCGAGGCCATGGCCTTCGGTCTGCCGGCCATCGGCAGCCGGACCGGCGCGGCAGGCGAGACCATCAGCCACGGGGAAAACGGTTTTCTCCTGGACCGCGGCGACACTGCCGGCCTGGGGCCGCGGCTGGCAGGACTGCACCGGGATCGGGAGCAACTTCGGCGGATGGCCCTGGCCGCCTGTGCGACCTATGCCGGCCGACCGACCTGGCAGGACGGTGCGGCGGCCATCGACGGTTTTCTTCGGGAGATGCAGGAAGTGCGTAACCGGGATGCTGCTTTCGACCGGCAGCCTGATGCCGGGCAAGGAGGGAATTCCCATGCCGCAGGGTGATCTCCCGGGCCGCCGGATACCCCAGTCGAAGGGCGAGGAGATCGCAGACGGTTTCTATCCTCGCTATCTCGCTGCCAAGAAGGCTATTGATGACCGGGCGCTCAACCGTCATGTCTGGGAGACCTTGCGCCGGACCCTGACGCAGACCACGACTGGAGGGACAACGAACATCGTTGAGATCGGCGCCGGCATCGGCACCATGCTGGCCCGGGTTGTCGATTGGGGCCTGCTGACCGGCCCCGTGACTTACCTGGCCACCGACAGTGATGCCGGCCATCTCCGGGCGGCCCGGCGGTACCTCTCGGAGTGGGCGGGTGGGCGGGGGCATGGCCTGTCGTGGCAATCTGACCAGCGCGGCCGCTTGCAGACCGAGGGCTCCGAGGTAACGCTGGTCCTTGCCGCAGGCAGGGCCGAAGAGCTGGCAAGCCGGCCGGAGATCCATGGCCCATTCCATCTCCTGATCGCCCATGCCGTACTGGATCTCATCGATTTTCCCGCCGTGCTGCCAGGTCTCCTGACGCTGCTCAGTGATAACGGTCTGGCCTACCTCACCTGCAACTTCGACGGGGACACCGTTTTTCTCCCGGCCTGTCAGGGTGAGGAGGAACAGGAGATCCTCCGTCTCTATCATGCCTCAATGGAAAAGCGGCTCACCGGCGCCAGCCGAACCGGCCGAAGGCTGCTGGCCTTCCTGCAGCGGCCCGGCCTGGAGCTGCTGGCTGCCGGCAGTTCGGACTGGCTTGTCCATCCCAGTGAGGGCCGCTACTCCCCGGATGTGGCCTTTTTCCTGCACGCCATTATCGCCACGGTGGAGCGTGAACTCGCCGGCCTCGTCCAGCCGCCGCCAGAAATCCCCGACTGGGCCCGTTTGCGGCACCGCCAGGTCGAGGAAGGCGAACTGAGTTTTCTGGCCCGTCATCTCGATCTCCTGGCCCGTCGCCGGACGGCCCTGCCATGAGGATCGGAGAGCCCCTCAAAACGCCAACCCGGCCGCCGCTCGTATACCTGACGGCGGCCTTCCTCTTTCTCAGCGTCCTGCTCAACTTCGAGTATCCGGCGGAAAATCTTTTTAGCTGGCGGCTCCTGCGGCCGTCCCTTGATGTCTGGCTGCTGCTCATCGTCCTAGCCTTGGCAGCCTGCTGGGGAAAACGGATCCTTTTCTGGAGCTGTCTGCCGCTATGGGCGCTTTTTCTTGCCCTGCGCCTGTTCCGCATCGGCGATACCACCGTGCCTATGTTCTTCAACCGGCCGTTCAACCTCTACATCGATTCCGGTTACCTCTACGGTCTCTACGACCTGCTCAAGACCTCTTCCCATCAGGGGAATTTCCTGCTGATTGCGCTTGCCATGGCTACGGCGGTGTTGGCGGTTATGGTTGCCAGCTGGTACGCCTGGCAGGCTGCGGCCAAGGCGCTTGCGGTCGGCTGGATGCGGATGCTGTTTCTCGGGGGATCAGGCCTTGTCCTCAGTGCAGCGTTGATCTTGGGCTGGGATACGGCCGGACCGCCGGTCCTGGTCCGCCTCGGCCGGGAGATCCTCTCGATCCGAGCCCAGTTCGAGCAGCGGCAGGCCTTTATCGCCCGCCTGGAGCAGACCGCCCGGGCCAGGAGAGCGGCTGCGGCGTCACTCCAAGGTCTGGAGTGCGCTGATGTCCTGGTGTTCATGGTCGAATCCTATGGCCGTATCGTATTCAGCCGGTCGGAATATCGGCAGAAAATGGACGCCACCCTGGCCCGTTTCGCCGGGGGCCTTGACCGACACGGCTTCAAGGCGGTCTCGTCCTATCTGTTGTCGCCGACCTACGGCGGCGCATCCTGGCTGGCCCATGGCACCCTGGAATCCGGGCTGCGGGTGGCTGACGAACTCGAGGATGCAGTCCTGCTGCGCTCCTCGCTGCCGCCGATGGCCTCTTTTTTTCGCAGGAACGGGTATCGTACCGTCTCGGTGATGCCAGGCACCCGTTTTGCGTTCCCGCAAGGGGCCTATTTCGGCTACGACCAGGTCTATTACGCCAAGCATTTCGACTATCGCGGCCGGACATTCGGTTGGGCGCCAATGCCGGATCAGTTCGTGCTCGACTGGGTGCGTCACCGCGAATTCGTCAACCGCAGGCAGCCGATATTCGCCCGCTACGTCCTGATCAGCAGTCACGCTTCCTTCAGTATTCAGCCGCCGTTTATCGCCGATTGGAATACCATTGGCGACGGCAGCATCTATAACGACCTTGAACCGGTCCGGTACCCCATTTCCTGGCCCAATCTCAAGAACGCCGGAGACGCCTACCTTCGTTCGCTGGACTACGAATTCGCCATCCTCGGGGACTACCTCGCCAGGTATGTCACTGCGGATACCCTGATTATTATCATCGGAGACCACCAGCCCAATGTGCAGCTCACCGGCAGGGGAGAGCCCTGGTCCGTTCCAGTGCATGCGATCAGCCGCAACCCGCGGCTCCTGGCCCCGTTCCGCGCGCGGGGCTACACCCCGGGCCTCACCCCGAACCAACCGCCGCCCCATGCCGGGATGGAGACATTTCTATCGGCGTTTCTGGAAGATTTCAGTGATCGTTCGACTGCGATCAGAGATGGTGGGCGCGGACAGCAATGATCGGGTTGCGGAAACACGCCGGATGACATCAGCATAAAAAAAACACCCCGAAAGGAATAATCCTTTCGGGGTGTTGCAGTACTGACCAACCTACAGCCAGGGTAGGGATTGGTTCATGGCTTTGATTCGGCTATAAATCTCAAATCATCACGGAGTAAAGGTACCAATAGACTGCAGGGTCCCACCATTGGTATAGACATCCGGAACCGTAGCTACAATCAGAACGTTTGTACCCGTCGCCTGAGCAGAGAGAGCCGCAGCCAGCATTCCATTGGCCTGCGCAGTTGCGTCATTAAAAAAGAACATTCTTCTTGTATTTTGCGGCCAATCACCGCAGTCAGCTCTATTGTTATGAAGCTGGACAAATTTTCCAGCATTCCGGGCGCCGGCCTGAACGACCTTAACATTGCTGCAAAATCCTGCTTCCGCATGGGAATCTGTTGCAGAAAAGGCCAAAAGCGAACACAAACCCAAACCCAAACCAAGACCTAAAACCATTTTTTTTGTTGTCATAACTTGTCCTCCTGGAACAATTGGTTAAGCAATGAGTATAAGAGGAATATTCATCTTATACCTGTTAAGAACTCACCATCTACCTTTACATCATCGCATCTACCTTTACATCATCGGAGATGTTGCCTATCATCTCCTGCCAACCCATTAGGTGACCTCCTCCCTGTGAGATTTTTAATATATCCCTGATCTACCCTACATCATGGGGTAGATGGGGTATTTAAGACTGGATTTTCGATTTCTGTCGCTGGGTTTTTTGGATCTCCGTCTTGCAGGGATTCATTCTCGCCCATTGCCATTATTGCGGTGAACGGGTCAACCGAATCAGGATTAGATGCGTACGCGGCAGCGGCCTTTTGCTCTTTTTCCTGCACGGCCTTGATTTCTCCCAGCGTCATCCCGGTTAATGGTTCAATCGAATTAGGATTCGATATGTATTCTTGATATGCCTTCTGCTCTTTTTCCTGCACGGCCTTAATTTCTCCCAGCGTCATCTCGGTCACTGGGTCGATCGAATCGGGATTTGATATGTATTCTTGATATGCCTTCTGCTCTTTTTCGTGCAGAGCCTTAATTTCTCCCAGCGTCATCCCGGTTAATGGTTCAATCGAATCAGGATTTGATATATATTTGGCATATGCTCGGTCCTCAACTTTCCTTATAGCCTGTAATTTTTTCTCCGACGGAAGATTTTGATCTGGCTCGATTGCCACCATTTTACTTGTTCCATTGAAGGATCTGATATTAATATTTTTTGCAGGTTCATCGTAAAGTACGATCAAATTCTCACCTTTCAAGGCGCGTTTCAAAAATGATTTGAATTCGATGTTCTTATAGACACCGGATATCGGCTTGTCAATTAACCTCTCGTCAACGGCAATCTTCCAGGAAAGCTGCTTTGATATCTCAGCTAAAACATCTTTAAGCGGTCTTTGCTTGGCATCAACAGAGACAACTAATTCGGCTTCCTGCGGAGCAGCCTGGGTTTGGCCGACAAGTGCGGCGACCAATGCAAGGCAAATGATAGTGCTGAGGAAAAGTTTCTTCATATATTGGTGCATGATCAGTCCTTCCATATCAGGTTAATGGTTTGATTTTGTTGCGACGTTGCCACCAGCTTTTCCTTTCCAAAGTGCTAATTTAAAGTTTCGAATTTTTCACTGGCAGTTCCAGTCGGCTCATGTCGCTGTAGATTACAATTCAATTTCCTGATAAATATTCTTATATATATCACAATATCAATCGTAATCCAAGTTTTTCAGATCTTTTTTTAAAAAATATTTTAAAAAATTCTGGCAGGTTTACAGTTGATTAAGCGATCATCTCGATTTCATCCGTATCCTGGTAATCTTTCTCTGATTCTCAATCAGCACAGCCAGAAGCAGTGGAACAGCAATCTGTGGCAAGCAGAAGCAGGAGGATTTTACGAATGATTCTTAAAGAGGCAGTCCCTCGACAGATATACCTTCAACTCATTTCCTGCAGCGTTTTTTCATCCTCGATCTTTGAATGTGATACCCTATTTTATTTTATAATAATTTTATAGTCAAACGCCATTAATCTTCCAGCAAGAGCATCAGGGCCGGCGTAAGAGTCGTACCAGTGTCGGCGCCAATCGCAGAAAGATTTGTCTTTTCACTGTCATTGCCGTGGATCTCCAGCTTCCATTCGCTGAAAGTGCCCGTGTCCAGTGCCCCACCGTCGCGAACCGTCAATGTCCAGGTACCGCGTGCGCTTTCTCCAAGATGGCGGGGCGAGCCGAACCTCCATTTATCGTATCTGTAGGCAGTTCTGTCGGATTGGTGCTTCTCGGCCAGGACGCTCCGGGTGCCGGCCGGGGAAGTGAGCACAATCTCAAGATCTCCCCAATAGGGATGATCCGGGGCGGAAAAGGTGATGTCGACGAATTCGATCGTGAAGTCTTCGTCCACCACAACGCTCGAGGAGACGCCGGCGAGATTATTGTCCGGAATGGCTGCGCCTGGTTGAACCAAGGCCTGGGCGTAGCGTACGGGACCAAGGCCGGGCCAGCCGGCGCTCATGGTCACGGCAGCCAGGGCGTCTACCCGTCCGAACCCGTAACTGTGGTTTACATTCAGTCCTGCGCCATTCGCGGTCCAGTCCGGATGGGCCGGGTCGTTGCGCTGGGCGGTGTGGGCCAGAATCCAGCGGACATCGCGCCAGGTAAGGTTCGGGTTGGCCTCCAGCATGAGGGCGACGATCCCGGCAACCAGGGGTGCCGCCGCGGAAGTTCCGCCAAAGGTCGCCGTGTAATTATTGGCGGAATAACCTGGCTGGCCGGTGCGGTCGGCGGTGGTTATTGCCGCCAGCCCGCCGTTGGACGGGGCGTTGACAAGAAGATTCGCCCCGGGCTCGGAATAGTAGGCCTGTCGCCCCTGATCGGTGGTCGCGCCGATGGCCAGGGCCTGGCGCAGACTGGCAAAGCCGTCGTAATTGCTGTTGTCCGAATTCTGCAGTCCGTTGCCGCCGGCCCAGATATAGATGCTGCCCTTGCCGTCGCGACCGTTGTCGGTGCCGTTCCTGATGGCCTCAATGGTTAATGAGCCAGGGCCTTCCAGGCGCTTGGCATCGTCACTCGGGCCCCAGCTGTTGCTGTAAATCGAGATATCGCTGCTGTGGTGACTCAAGGCATCGGCCATGTTCAGGTCCGTTACCGCGCCCAGGAGGCGTATGCCGGCCAATCCTGCCAATGGTGCGGCGCCGATGCCCCCGATCCCGTTGAATCCCTGGGCCACGGCTACCCCGGCGCAGGCTGTGCCGTGCATATCATCGGATGATCCGCTGGGGTTCTCCTGGTCATCGACAAAATCCCAGCTTAAACCAAGTCGAACATTGACCTGCAGGTCCTCATGGCCGATCTCGACGGAATCATCGACAATGGCGACAACCTGTGCTTCGGTGCCCCGGTACGTTTTCCAGACCGGGGCGACGTTGGCGTCGGCGCCGGGCAGTCCGCCGCTCTGGCCGGTATTTTCAAGGTGCCATTGCTGGCCGGCCAGCGGATCGTTGTTTTGGCGGGTGGACATCGTGCGGTACCAGTGGGGGGTGGCCTCGCCGACCATACCGGACTCCTGCAGGGCATTGGCCTTTTCCAGCGACTGCCAAGGGGTGGCGGCCTGGTACAGAAAGGCTGTGGCGGTAATGGTGCGTACCAGGGTCAGTCCGAAATCTTTTTCCACCGCCTCAAGTTCAGCCACGCTCGGAGCAGCTTCGAAGCGGACAATGATTTCGCCGGTCAAGGCCATGCGCGTTTCCGGAATTTTCTGTCCCTGTGGGTAGAAAACCGGGCTGACCGGCCGGTCAGGGGAGCCCGGAGCCGCCTGCCGCAGGATGTTTTCCGTCGCCCTCGGCGAGGCAACACGGGCAGCCTCGAGCTTGCTGGTGCGGATGACGGAGACAAAAGAGTTCATTAAGAGAATATCCTTTATACATGTCAATTAATGTTGCGGTCTCGGACCGGGTGTCCTTTCCGGACACCCGGTCCGGTTTAAATTATGGTAAAAGCAGCGAATTGGCCGGGACCACTGTCCTGTTACCAGCCGCCGGGGGCGGGATAGGGATGGGCGCAGGGAACAGTTTGCCGCTGACGTCCCACAGGTTGGTCGTGGCGGTTGCGGGCCCCTCAATCGTGAAGTCAACTCCATTCGGGCCGGCGCCAATGGCATGGGGAATGCCAGTGATGCCGACGAACTGGAATGGCACCGTAGGATTGGCGGGATTGGCCGCCCGCAGCTGCGGATCATTAAGGGCTGGATCGGAATTAAAGGTGTTCCACGTCAGGAAGTTCGGCCCGACTACAGGGTGGGCCAGCGCCCCGTCAAAGGCGCTATCCGGGTTGAGGGGGTTTGCGCCCCCGACATCCCCGGTGAAATTGATGCCGGCTGCGGCATCAGTCACGGTGAAGGCTTGGGATCCGTACGGGTGGATCACCGTATATGTTCCGGTGACGGGGGTGTTAATGCGGATGCGCATACGGGTAAAGGCCTGCTGGCCGCCGTCTGCCAGAGGAACCGCGAAATTGGCGCCTTCCATGGCGAACTCGATAAAGGCATCTAAGGGTCTGGCAGGGTCCGCAGGATTCGGAGTCCAATTCGGGATGGTAGCACTTGCCGTCCAATAGAAGACTTCAGCCCCGGCGTTGAGCGGTGGGGGGCCCGGTTCGGAAATGCCCTGCGGCGGCATGGTAATGGTCAGCCTCAGGCCGGAGGCGTCTTGATACCAGAGGGGGTATCCGAGCGGAAACGTCGAATCGAAGGTCGCCGGGCCGGTGATAAAGGGTGCGCCGGTGGGAGCAAAAGGTGTTGCCCTGTTGACCGGCCCGACCGCCGTAAAGGTAGCGCTTGCGACCGAGGCGACGCCCAGAATGCCCAGGGCGGCGGTCGCGAAGATTGATGCTTTTCGCATTGTTGTCATGACGTTTTTCTCCTTGTAATTGGTTTAGTGTTGGATGGTAATGTCCACCAGGATCTGAATCTGCGCACGTCTACTGCCGGGCCGTCCCTTGCTCAGGTCATAACAGATCGGGACGGACCGGTCATTCACCGTAATCAACCACTGCGGAACCAGGATGGTGTCTACCATTGCCACATCCGCTGTGTTCATGCCCATATCAATACTGTTTGAAAGTGGATTGTTCGACGGTCCGCCCTACCAGCGAGAAAAATGCACTCGCCACCCTGCGACGACAGCTGCGGCACCTCAGGCTGCCTGTTTATGTATTCACGCTTATACATGCTCTCCTTCATCTGGAGGAGGATATGGGCGCATCACTATACTTACATGACAAATATCGGAAACGGTTGTATGAATTTCGCCCCTCCGTGAGAGCCATGATACTTCTTTATATCGCAATGCAGGTTTGGCTGTCAAGGGAATGGGAAAAATTCTCATTATTTTTTTCAAAGACCAGAGTCGTTCAATTTTGGCTGTAAAGCGGGCTGTTTCAGGCCCGATTAAATACATTTCTCATTACCGGAATATTTCTTTCCAGCTCAGTCAGACCGGGGTCCGCATGAAAAGTTGCGACATCAAGCGATTCGAATACCCGGTTGGTAAAAGAGCTCCGCTGAAGTTCGTTTGATATTTCACCCGCCGGCTTCAGTTTCGGTGTATATAGAGTAAGTCTTCAATGTCCTATAATATTTTTAATAAAGCAATCTTGAATCCATAAAAATCCTGCGGTAAAAAAAAGCATCAGGAAGTTCTGCTTCCGGTCAAAATATCATTTCTTCAACACCATTTACGGAATAACTCCGACTCGACTTATTAAAATCTACAGGATAGTATATTATGTGCAGCTAGTTCTTCATTGTAACTTCTGTACATCAGCAGGCATTACCGCCTACAGTAAGCATAATGTGGAACAATAGCCAGATTTATTAATAATATTTCTTGTTTCTAAAACACCTTCTCCCTCACCTTCCTCACCTTTAAGGCAATCTTCCAGACACTTGGCTTAAGTTATTGTATTTACGTATTTCAAATTTTTGAATTTCGTCGTCGATTTTGCCGCTCCTGGCGGGTGGGTTCTTTGAGATAATCCTCGCCTGCAGGATGGATAGAGCGCAAATATAAAAGGCTATCAAGTTTCAACCCGCTGTCAAGACAGGCAACCTGTCGCGTTTGTACCCCTGGGCAAAGGCGGTGAGGGTTTTCCCCTGACCGGCTTAACACCACATGTGTACGGTGCCTCATACATGGTAGGGGATAATCGAGGAAAAGCAATGAACTATTTAATGATAGAGAGTTGATATAAAATATATCATACATTTTCTGGTGAGCATCTTGCCGATCTTCTCCACCGACGATATGCTGAAGGTTGACTGACTCTCCGGCAGGCGGGATTCAGGGAAAAAGAGCTGTTTCAGGACGGACACGAGTTCCAACGCCTAGGTCAAGCTCCATTGTCCCTCTCAAGCGTCCTTCTCCTCATGTGTCAATAACATTGACCGGGAAGTGCATTTTCCGGAGTCGGTCTTGCAATCTGCATATATATAATAGATTATACTTCAGGTATTAACCTGGCGGCAGCCTTCCGTACCCAACAGCATCTTGCTGCTTCATCCATGGATGAGATTCGTATTCCACCCAAAAAACCGGTTACAGCCATGAGAAAGCCGTTCTACCTTTTTTTGGCATTGCTCATTCTCACAGGTGCATTTCTGGGGGGAGCCTGGTTCAACCAGAGCGGAGCCAATCGACACAAGGCCGGCACCGCGGATCGGCGGATCCTGCACTATGTCGACCCGATGAATCCGGCCCACACCTCCGGGGAACCCGGCATCGCGCCCTGCGGCATGCCGATGGTGCCGGTATATACAGACGAAGAGATTGCCGGCGGAGTGCTTTCCGCCGCACCTGGCGGGATCAAGATCAGTCAGCAGAAACAGCAGATCATCGGCGTCCAGACCGATGAAGTCCGGATAACCGGGGAAACTGTGAAAGTTCGGGCTCTGGGCCGCATCGTTCCGGACGAGAACCGGGTGCACGCAGTGGTCGCCGGCACCGATGGCTGGTTGGGGAAAATTCATGGGAGCACCACGGGCACCCTGGTGACCAGAAATCAACTCATGGCCTCGATCAGGATGTACGACTACGATTTTTATACCTGGCAACAGCGATATATCTCGGAACTCGGCAGTGCATCGCGGCGGAGGATATTCCAATCGCCTGTTTCCGACGAATCTGGCCAACCGCAAACTCCAGAAGTACCGGAATCGACCTCCCTCAAGGGCATCCCTGCTCCTTCCCCTTCACCGGAGCAGCCTCTTTCCCAGAATGCCGGTCCGTCTGAAACTGGTGACTCCGCCATCGACTCGCCCCGATTTCCCACATATACCGGGGTGACGCAGTCACCCCCCGCGCCGGGCAGCGAAGACCGTCCCGTCATCCGCCGCGGCGATCTCCTCTATATCAGCCAGGCGCGGCAGGAACTGCTGGACCTTGGCCTTGGCGAAAACCAGCTGGCGGAGCTGGCAAAGAGCGGGGTCTATGTAACGCATGTCGATTTGCGGTCGCCGGTCAACGGGCTGGTGCTTGCCCGCAACGTTTCCCCAAACCAGAAGATCGACCGCGGCGCCGAGTGCTTCCGCATCGCCGACCTGGGCACGGTGTGGGTGGACGCGGACCTGTACGACATCGAAGCGGAAATCATCCGGCCGGGGGTGCCCGCCAGGGTCTCCATGCCCAACCGGAAGGAGCGATTTGCCGCCAGGGTCAGTGAAGTCCTGCCGCGGTTCGATGCGGCCGCGCGTACCCTGAAAGTCCGGCTGGAAATGGATAATCCCGGCAATAGGTTCCTCCCCGATATGTTCGTCGATGTCGAGTTCCTGGTTGACCTGCCGGAATCGATCACCGTCCCGTCAGGTGCGGTGATCGATTCCGGTGAAAGGATGGTCGTGTATGTGGTCGTGGAGGAGGGGGTTTTCGAGCCCCGCGAGGTGGTGACCGGCTGGCGATTCAATGATCGTGTCGAGATCAGCGAAGGGCTGAAGCCCGGGGAAAAGTTCGTCGTTTCGGGCAACTTTCTCATCGATTCCGAAAGCCGCATGAAAATGGCGGCAACGAAGTTGATGGAGGAAACGACGGAAAATTCAGGCGATGGCCGGGCACCGTTGCCGTCCGGACCGAAAACGCCGGGGCAGGCCATGCACCACGGCATGCAAGCGGCGAAACCGAAGAATGCCCTGCCGGCCGGCACCTCAACCATGCAGGAGACGCAGCGCCCTCCTGATGAACGGAGGCGAACCGTTCTCCCCGGCAGCAAAGGCGGGGCGCAACCATGATTAACCGCATCATCGATTTTTCGGTTGAGCACCGCTTCGTCGTCTTCCTGCTGGTGGCCGTCGCCTGCATCGCCGGCTGGTGGTCGATGCAGCGTCTGGCCC
>JANMSX010000038.1:0-139781 GCA_031389785.1 Desulfobulbaceae bacterium
CGATATCGACGGACCATCCGCCAATTCAAACTGATAAACTCGCTGCTTAGTGCGAGCGGCAGGTTAATGCGCGAGCATTTTTTCAGTATCATGGAGCAGGACCCGAAGCGGAGTTACACGCTCCTGGATGTCGGGGCCGGCGGTTGCGATATCGCGATCAGTGCCGTCCGCGAAGCGCGGCGACGGGGCTTGAAGCTGACCATTACGGCGCTGGATAACGACAAGCTCATTCTCCCCATCGCCTCCCAGGCGATCCGGGACTATCCCGAGATCCGCATCGTTGAAGGGAATGCGCTGGACGTAAAGCGATTGGGTATTTTTGATTTTGTATTTTCAAACCATTTGCTGCATCATTTAGCCTGGGATGAAATCAATATATTCCTGGACAGCATTATTGCCCGGACCCGGCTCACTTTTGTGATGAATGACCTCAAGAGGTCGAACTGGGCATATCTGGGTTTTACGATTTTCAGCGGGCTTCTGACCCACCGGAGTTACCATTTTTATGATGGCCGTCTGTCGATCAGAAGAGGCTTTCTCCCCGAAGAACTTCGGCAGTTCATACGACGCAATTTCCCAAACAGGGCGATCCAGGTCGTAGAAACGTATCCAAGCAGGGTTGTCCTGGTCTATAAGCCTGCCACAAGGCCTGAAATTGATATCCGCCCGTAAATATTCCGGGGCGTTACGGCGTTAATGCAGAGGCACAGCTGTACTGCACCGCTCTTCTCTGGCTTTTTGCCGTGAAATTGTCCGCTTAACCTCGATTAATGAAAATTCTTCTCATCAGCACGAACCGTAATACCCTGCCCGTGCCCGTGATGCCCATCGGCGCTTGTATAGTCGCGCAGGCCGCAGAACGTGCGGGTCACACCGTTTTCTTTCTGGATCTGATGTTTGCCAAAGATCCCCTGGCCGCCATCGAATCGGCCCTGACCCACTGGAAACCCGATGCAATCGGACTCTCGGTACGCAATATCGACAATAATGACATGCAGGGAACGGTGTTTTTCCTGCCCGAACTGCTCGGTATCGTCAATGCCATCCGCAGCAGGAGCGACGCCCCGATAATCCTGGGAGGGGCGGCGCTCGGCGTCATGCCCGAGCAGATACTGCGACTGGCGCCCGACACCCTGGCCGTTGTCGGGGATGGCGAGCTGGTCTTTCCACAGCTCCTTGAGCGCATCGCGCGCGATGAGCAATTTGGTGATCTGGCCGGTGTGGCGTTTATTGAAAATGGCGTCTTTCACCGGAACAGTTCCGTCGGAGCGGGGTTCTCGACGACCTGTCCGGCGCCTGACTATCATCGCTGGCTCAATATCCCGGCCTATCTCTCCCAGATGGCGACAGTCCCGGTTCAGACCAAGACCGGCTGTCAATTCCACTGCGTCTATTGCACCTACCCGAAGATCGAGGGGACCTGCTGGCGCCTGAAGGAGCCCGGCAGCATAGCCGACGCCGTGGCGCGGATGGCTGCAGCGGGATTGCGGAATATCGAGTTCGTGGATAGCGTGTTTAATGCGCCGCTGGATCATGCCATGGAGGTCTGCGCCGCCCTGGCCCGAATCAAACATAAGGCACGGCTTCAGTGCCTTGAACTGAATCCCCGTGATTTTGACGATGGGCTGATGACGGCTATGGAACGGGCAGGTTTTGCGGGCATGGGCATCACCCTGGAGAGCGCCTCCGATCCGGTGCTGCAGGGCCTGCGCAAGGGATTCACCAGCCGCCAGGTACATCATGCCGCCGAGGTGGTGCGGCGGCACCGGCTTCCCTGCGCCTGGATATTTCTGCTGGGAGGGCCGGGAGAGACGCGTGAAACGGTACGGGAAACGCTGCTGTTCGCCAAAAAATATATCCGGTCCGGGGACGTGGCTTTTTTTAATGTCGGAATACGCATCTATCCCGGAACGGAACTGGAATCCGTGGCACGACGACAGGGCGTGCTCTCGCGTCCGCCCGAAGAAATGCTCGCTCCCGTGTTCTATGTTTCGCCCGAATTGGATGCGGACTGGCTGGACCAGGAACTGAAAAAGTCCATGCGCAGTCAGATGAACTTTATCAACATGGCCTCGATGAATCACTCGTTGCTGCCGGCTATTCATCAAATCAGCCACAAACTCGGCCTGCGGCCGCCGCTCTGGCGACATACCGGGATTATCAGGCGCGGACTCAGGCTTGCCGGGATCGATATATAGGGCTTGGCCATGAATGGGTTTGAAAATTCTCGATTGCTCTTCGCAGCGGAACAAACTCTGACCGCTGCGATGGTTTCGCTCTTGCCGGGCGAAATCATAGATGGTTGAGGGAGAAAATCTGAGTGATGGGTAGTTTGAGATCTCTCCCTGCGGTCGAGATGACAGGCAGGGATGACGGACATTGTTCTCCGTTATCAAATGCAGCTACAGTCACTGGAATTGAAATAAACCAACGGCACGGTTTGTCGGAGCTAAGCAAAGGAAACATGAAGAAAACAAACACAGGTGAATCACTGGAGACAGCAAGCGACAGTGCCTACGTCGCTTCCTTCGCCTGTGTGGCACCCCCCTTCAGTGCAGATCAGGCTTTTTCCGCTGAGCTCGTCAGGATACGCCATGCCAAGAATCTGAGCGCCCGCAGCATGGGACTGATCAGAGCGACCTTTGCCCATCCCTCTATCCAGAGAAGGCATTTCGCGGTGGATGACGACCCGGCTGGCATTATGGACGAATCTCCCGACCAGAAGATAGCGCGGTTCACCGAGAAATCCATCGAACTCTCCAGCCAGGCCGTTACCAAGGCGCTGGACCTGGCGGGTGTGAGCATCCGGGACGTGACCGGCCTCGTCGTGAACACCTGTACAGGTTATATCTGCCCCGGCATATCGACGTATCTCATTGAGCGATTAGGCCTTTCCCGCAACATCAGGGTTTACGATCTGGTTGGCAGCGGCTGCGGAGGGGCGATCCCCAATCTCCAGGTGGCCGAATCCCTCCTCAAGACGAATGGCGGCGTGGTGGTGAGCGTCGCCGTTGAAATCTGCAGCTCGGTTTTTCAGATGGGCAATGATCTGAGTCTCATTCTCTCGAATGCCCTGTTCGGGGACGGCGCGGCGGCAGCGGTGATTATGTCCGGACCGGCGGGTTTTGAACTGGTCGCCTCGACTGGTCGCTATGTCCCGGAGCAGCGCGACGCGATTCGCTTTGTTCACAGGCAGGGGCAACTCCACAATCAGCTTTCTACAAAACTGCCGGACCTGGTCAAAAAGGCAGCGGCAGAGGTGGTGACCGATCTGCTTTCGGCCCGGGGGCTGCAAATCGGTGACATCAGGCATTGGGCCCTGCACACCGGCGGCGAGAAGATCATCAATGCGGTACGGGACGAAATCGGGATCCCCGAGGAGCAGCTCCGGGCTACACGCACGATCCTGGCGGAATACGGCAACATGTCGTCGCCAACCATCTGGTTTGTTCTGGAGGAGATCCTGCGTAACGGCATCTCTGCCGGTGAGTGGTGCGTTATGGTCGCTTATGGGGCAGGCCTGTCGGCGCATGCCTGTCTGCTGAGAAAAATATGACCTTTTCCGACAGATGAATCGGATATATTTCTCACTCGAGCCTTTTGCAAAATGACAAAATCACACAGAACGTCCCACTCGCAACTCGGATAACCGAGATAATTTATGTTGTCATTTCGAGCGATAGCGAGAAATCTCGGTTTTCAAGACGATGAGATTTCTCCCTCCGGTCGAAATGACAGAATCTGCAACTGGTCATTTTGCAAGAGGCTCAGGTGATAAATGATTATCGACAAATCCGGGCAACAAGCTTTTTCAGACGGACATGGGCTGCATCGATATCGGCGAGACAGGCAAAGGCCTTGATCTCTTCAGCGCGGGCCGGATTAAAACCGCTGCATAAAGGGTGACGACCGAGCAGCGCGGTTACAAAAGCGCGCTCCAGCCGATCGCCCGGCTCATCCGACTGCTTTGTCTCGGCCAGATCATACCAGGCGCGAAGCCGGGGCTTATCCAGGGACTGCCGCGCCTCCTGCTGAAGTCCCAGGGTCGCGCCAAAACCGTGCCGGAACAGATCGGTTATGCTCCAGACTTCCAGCAGATCGGCCGCCTTAGCTGCTGTGCCTTCCGACAGACAGTTTCCCTCCTGGACCAACAGCGATTCCATCCCTAAGGAAATGGTATCCCGCACCCGCTCGGCAATATCTGTTATCTGTTTTATATCACGAGCATTCTCTCCATAGGCAATGATCGCGCTGTTGATAGCCCAAACGATTTCCTGCTCCAGACCAGACAACCGTTCCTTATCGGTAATCAGGGACAGGGCCTGCTGTAACAGGGAGGTTGCGATCAAAGGGCCGGCATACACGGCCGGCAGCCGGGAGAGGGCGCTGTCTGTCGGTTTCTGGGGTCGGGGTAAGGGCTGACGAATGGCCGGTCGGGAGAAGAGAACAGCGGTCTCCTCCGGTGGCGCAAAGCCGATATCCTGCATACGGCCGTTACGAAAGCGCAAGGCCTCTTCTTCGATCTGGGTCGGCAAATCCACACGGGAAGCGCTCAGCAGTCGATGGGACGCGGAAGGATCGTATTGGTATAGGGCGTCCAACAACGAAAAAGGATGGGTCTTCAGCGCCACCTCATCATTTACATCGAGGAGAAAAAAGCCATCCGGGGTCGCGGCACGGGGCGTGTCTTTCTCGTTGTCCTCTTCAGGAACCTGATCGGTATCAGGATCATACACCGTGACGGTCTGGGCCAGAAAAAGGAGCTGCACCACATAGTCCAGGGAGAAAAAAGCCCTGGCCAGGGCTTCGGGACCGGCCAGTGCAAAGGCCGTCAGCCATTCATCAAGATTGTCAACGGCAAAGTCGTAACGATTCCAGCAATCCAGATCGATACAGGCCTCCAGTTGTTCTTCACTCAACTCGAGGAGGATGGGAAGGGCCTGATCCAGACCGATCTCTCTGACAATATAATATGCCTCCAAAGGTTCGAGGGCTGCGACTTCATCGGCCAGGTCGGTGGCGGCCAGAATTCGCTCGCCCCGACGGGACAGGGAACGGATCAGATCGGCACGGAACGGGGTTAATTCAACAATCTTATTATCGGTCATGTTTTTCTTGTCAGCCAGAAGTGATTAAAATTCTTCGCCGCGGAGCACGGGGGAATTATCGAAGATTGCACAAAGGGGAGCAGGTCTGAGAATCCCTTTGTCATAGACTATCTCTTCTTAATACTCTACGTTCCATTAAAATGCCAACCATCGAAATGGTGTTGCCTTCTGCAACCGTTTACCGATACCCCGGGCCGGCGGCCAGGTTTGCTGATCAGTGAGGGGTAGGTCGGTTATCATGCTGTCCCCCTTCGTAACCGAAGCAATCAAAGATCGCGAGAAAATCGTCCGATGAAAGTTGTTATTGCCGAAAAACCGTCCGTTGCCCGCGATATTGCAAAAGTTCTCAACATTACCGGCAAAAAGAAAGGGTATATTGAGGGCCGCGGCTGCGCGGTCACCTGGGCCTTCGGGCATCTGGTAACCCTCCAGGAACCGGGCGAATATGATCCGGCGCTCAAGCGCTGGTCGCTCGACACCCTCCCCTTTGTGCCCGACGAATTCAAGCTCACCCTGATCAAAAACCACGGCGTGGCGGAGCAGTTCCAGGTGATCAAGACCTTGTGCGAACAGGCCGAGGAAATTGTCTGCGCCACTGATGCCGGTCGGGAAGGAGAGCTGATCTTCCGTTACATCCTGGCGCTCTGCCACTGCGAAGCCAAACCGATCCGCCGCCTCTGGCTCAACTCGTTGACCCCCGAGGCCATTCAGGCGGCGTTCAAGGATCTCAAGGATGGCCATGACTACGACGCTCTCTATGCCGCCGCCCGCTGCCGCAGCGAGTCCGACTGGATTGTCGGCCTCAACGCCACTCGCTACTACACCGTCCGCCACGGTCAGATCGGCGGCAGCGATCGTGTCCTCTGGAGTATAGGCCGGGTGCAGACGCCGGTGCTGGCAATGATCGTCGAACGTGACGATACCATCCTCCAATTCCGCCCACAGCCGTTCTGGGAGCTCACTACCCGCTATCGCGAGGTGGTGTTCAAGTACAGCGGCCAGCGTTTCGAGCGCCCGGAGAAGGCCCAGGCCCTGCTCGACACGATAAACGGCCGGCCCTTTGTTATCACCGGCAGTGCCGGGAAAGAGAACAAGGAGCAACCGCCGCAGCTCTTCGATCTCACCACCCTGCAGCGCGAGGTCAACAAGCAGCACGGCCTGTCGGCGGCCGACACCCTCGCCGCCGCCCAAACTCTGTATGAGGCCAAGCTCGTTACCTATCCGCGTACCGATTCACGTTATCTGAGCAATGATCTGAAGACGAGCGTTCCCAGGATCATGGAAAAGCTCAAGGCCATGCGGGCCGAACAGATCGCACCGCTCAACCTCGCCAAACTGCCGTTCACCACCAGGATCATCGACGATACCAAGGTGACCGACCATCACGCCATCATCCCCACCGGCGTCAGACCGCGTAATTTGGGCGTCAATGATCAGCTCGTCTATGACGCAATCACCACACAGTTCATCGCCGCCTTCTATCCCGTCTGCATCAAACTTCTGACCACGGTTGACGGTGTCAGCCAGCAGGTAAAATTTCAGGCCAAAGGAACTCAGATTGTTGAGCCAGGCTGGACCATTCTCTTCCCGAAAAAGAAGATGAGCCAGGACGCTGCCGACGATCAGGCCCTCCCAGCCTTTACCAAAAGGGAAACCGGCCCGCATGAGCCGTCCCTGCGCGAAGGCAAGACCAAACCTCCCAGTCACTTCACCGAAAACTCGCTGCTCGGCGCCATGGAGGCGGCCGGTAAGTTTGTCGAAGACGACACCCTGCGTGAGGCGCTCAAGGAGCGCGGCATCGGCACGCCGGCCACCCGCGCCGCCATCATCGAAACCCTGCTCCGCCGCGACTATATCCAGCGCGAGAAAAAACAACTGCGCTGCACCGACATGGGCCGCTGCCTGATCGCCCTCATCCAGGATCCCCTGCTCAAATCGCCGGAGATGACTGGCGAGTGGGAGGAAAAACTTAAAAAAATTGAGCGCAGCCAACTCGACCCCGATATCTTTATGGCCGGGATCAGCGGTTACATCCGCACCCTGATCGGGCACAGCTCCGCCCGGCGGCTTGATCCCGCACGCTGGGGCAGCTGCCCACTCTGCGGCAAAGAGGTTATCAAGGGGAAACGGGCCTACGGCTGCTCCGGCTGGGAAGAAGGTTGTCCCTTTGTGCTTGAAGCGGAGTGTAAAGGAATAACGCTTACGCCCAGGCAGATTCAGGCCCTGCTGCAACTGCGCATCCTGCCGCAGCCGGTCAGGATCGATGACGAGCCGCGTATCCTCATCCTCTCCACCCATGGTCTGATCATGGACCTGCGGCTGCCCTCCGCCGACCGGCAAAAAAACATCGTCAGGGAAGATCGTCCTGCCAAACCCCCGGTCAGGAAGAACGAATAGCTGACGGCCGCCACCTCCCTCCCGATTTTTCACGATTAAAGAAAAAGCAGCAATGATGCAGAACACTAAACTGGCGACGGGCCAGTTCCTGCGAGGCATCGTCAAGGGAGGAGGGTGTGCAGGCCTGACCTACGCGCCACCATCGACAGCGAGATGAAGGACGGCGAGAGTGTGGCTCATACGGCCGGGACAATCCGTATTGTCACGGATACAGTGAGTGTACGGTTTCCGGACGGTCTGATCATCGGCTCCTCAGAAGCGCTGACCAATGGCGGCCTGCAGTTCACCAATTCCACCAGCAAAACCACCTGCGGCTGCGGCCAGAGCTTGAACCTGAGCGGATTTCCGAAGGTCAACGGCGGCAAATGCAAGATCTGAGCAATCGTTGCCCATTTGTTCTGGAGGCAAACGGCAAAGGGGTGAAACTCGCGGCCAGGAGTCATGGACAGGGCCTTGCCCCCATCCGGTTATATCAATTACTGAAGCAGCCATCCACCCCATGCAACCCACTCATCCCTGAAATGAGAAAATCTAGTTGATTAGGACGACGCTGTTCGTTGAAATATCCACCTGTAAGTTTGTAATTCTATTCATGACATGAATAATAAATGCGAAATGCTTATTATAGTTTGATGAAAATAAAATCTGGCAGACCCAGACCGGAATCTGTTTTGAAATCCACACAGTTGATCATGATATCACCCTCATTGACGGGCTTGACATGTGGTTTTCCCCTGATATCGGCGGATACAACGGCTACTACGATGGTGAACACATCCAAATGAGCGATGCTCCTGTCCTGGCGCACGCCGCAAATCCGGCCAGATCACCGGCGGCACGCACTGCCGCCCACGAGCTTGGTCATGCCCTGAAACTTCGCCATCGACAGGATTCAGATGAAAACCTTATGCGGTCTCGCACCTATGGCTGGCATCTGAACGCACAGGAAATAAAAACCACTATAGAGCTCTTTCAATGACATCACGCCTCTTTCAGCCCTGGCTTGTCGGCAGTCTCAACCGCTTCTTTCCCGGCCGCAGGGTCGGTCTGCGTTCGCTCTTGATCCTCGGCCTCGGCCTCATCGTCTGCCTCATCATCCATTTGGTGACCTTCAGAGTCCTCACCTATTTCCACAGCCAGAACGAACTGGGCATCATCCTCAGCCTGAAGATCTTCCAGATGGCCTGGATCACCATCTTCGCCATGCTCATCTTCTCTTCGATGGTGACCGCGGTCTCGACCCTCTACCTGTCGAGCGACAACGAGATCATCCTCGCCGCCCCGATCCGGCCCGACGAGATCTACCTGATGCGCTATCTCACCACGACGCTGGCCACCTCCTGGATGGTCCTGGTCTTCTCACTGCCGGTCTTCGGGGCCTATGCCCGGGTCTTTGCCGCCGGGCCGCTGTTCTGGCCCCTGCTGCTGCTGGCGGTGCCGGCGATGGCCCTGATCGCCTCGGCCATCGCCATGCTCGCCACCGTCATCCTCGTCTACTTCTTCCCGGCCCGGCGGACCAAGGACATCATCCTCTACCTGTCACTGCTCTTCGGCATCCTCCTCTACTTGATCTTCCGGCTGATGCGCCCGGAGGACCTGGTCAACCCGGATCAGTACGGTGAGTTCATCGAATATTTCTCCGCCATCTCGGCCCCCGCCGGACCCTGGCTGCCGGCCGGCTGGTCGGCCAATCTCCTCGGCACCTACCTGCTGGACGGCAAGGTCGACTGGCTGCTCGCCGGACTGCTGGTGACCACCCCGGCGGTCCTCTTTTTTGCCGGGGAGATCGCCATGCGCCGCTGGTTTTTCGCCGGTTTCAGTAAGTCGCAGGAATCATTCGGCGGCCATATGCGCTTCCGGCCGGCCCGGAGCTTCCCCGGGAGCTGGGCCTGGATCTGGAGAAAGGAGTTGAAATACTTCCTGCGCGACTCCAGTGAATGGTCGCAGCTCTTCATGGTCGGCGCCCTGATCGTGGTCTACCTCTACAACTTCAAGGCCCTGCCCCTCGACCGATCGCCGATGCCCACCGAATACCTGACCCACCTGATCGCCTTCGCCAATATCGGTCTGGTCGGCTTCATCGCCGCCTCGCTCTCTGCCCGCTTCGTCTATCCGTCGCTCAGCAACGAACAGGGGGCCTTCTACCTGATCGGCAGCGCCCCCATCTCCCTCGGCCGGTTTCTTCTGTACAAGTACCTCTTCTACCTGCCGCCCTTCACCCTCCTGACCCTCATCCTGGTGCTGGTCTCGAACCGCCTGCTGGATATCGCCGGGCCGATGCTGTGGATCTCGCTCTTTCTCTCGCTCCTCACCACCTGGACCACCGTCGCCCTGGCGCTGGGTTTCGGAGCCTTGTTCGCCGACTTCAAGTCGGAGAACCGGGCCGCTGCCATGGGCCCCGGGGCCATCCTCTTCCTGTTCTGCGCCGTCCTCTATCAGCTGGCCTTGATCGGCCTGGGTTTCTCGCCGATCTACCGCCTGATCAGGGGCTGGCTGCGGACCTCGACGATCCCGCCGGCCGACGCCTTCTACCTCAGCCTCTGGGCGATCGGCGCCATCGTCGTCTCCTTCCTGCTCGCTCTTATCGTCTGCCGGCGTAGCCTTCTCGCCCTCAGAAACTCATAGCATGACACGGGCGGACTGCGGCATCGCGACAGGTCCTGGGAGCCGCGCGCTGTCCCCGGGCAGGCCGATTTTTTCCTGATTTTTCACCTGCCCCTTGCGATTTTCAATGACAAATCAGGGCCGGGCGATAAGATGGAAAAGCGCATTACGAAAGGCAAGATTCCTCTTCCTCCAGGACAGGTGCGGCGATGATAATCGGGATAGATGTCGGTGGAACCCATGCTGATGGCGTACTGCTCGATGACGGCAGGCTGGTGGCGAAATGCAAGGTCAACGTCGACCAGCAGCATCTGAGCGAGGCCATCATCTCCCTGCTGGAGGCCCTCGTCCCGGCGGACCGCCAGAGACTGGAACGGATCCACCTGAGCAGCACCCTCTGCACCAACGCCATCGTCACCGGCTCCCTCGACCCCGTCGGCATGCTGATCCAGGCCGGCCCCGGACTCAATCCCGACTTCCTGGCCCGGAGCGGGCCGACCTGGTTCCTCGACGGCGCCATCGACCACCGCGGCCATATCATCCGCGACCCGGACCTGCGCCAGGTCGACGAGGCGATCGTCGCAATGGAGCAGGCCGGCATCGACTCGGTCGGCATCGTCACCAAGTTTTCCTACCGCAACAACAGCCATGAAAGGTATATCGCCGACCACCTGACCGGCCGATTTCCGCACGTCAGCATGGGCCACCGCATCTCCGGCCTGCCGAACTTCCCGCGCCGGGTCTATTCGACCTGGCTCAACGCCTCCCTGACCTCGCAGTTTCTGCAGTTCAAGGAGGCCATCGAGCATGGCCTTGCCCATCTGGGCATCACCTGCCCCTGCCATATCCTCAAGGCGGACGGCGGCACCATCCCGTTCTCCCGGGCTTCCGAATTTCCCTGCGAGAGCGTCCATTCCGGCCCATCGGCGAGCGTCATGGGCGGCCTGGCCCTCTGCGCCCAAACCGGCGATACCATACTCCTCGATATCGGCGGGACTACCACCGACATCTCGCTCCTGGTCGACGGCATACCGCTGCTCGAGCCCTACGGCATCCGCATCGCCGGCCGGCCCACCCTGATCAGGGCCCTGAACACGATCAGCATCGGCCTGGGCGGCGACAGCACCGTCTCCCTGCAGGACGGCGTCTTCCGCATCGGACCTGAGCGCCAGGGACAGCCGATGGCCCAGGGCGGAAGTGCCCCGACCCCGACCGACGCCATGGTCGTCCTCGGCCGGCTGCGGGTCGGCTCGCCTGAAAAGGCCGCCGCCGCCATGCTGGATCTCTGCCCGGGCCAACAACCGAACCATACGGCCTACCAGCTGCTTACGGCCTTCACCGAGCGCATCCGGCAGGCAGCAGAGGCGATGATCGAGGAGGTCTTCAGCCGGCCGGTCTATACCGTCTCCGCCCTGCTCCACCGCCGCAAGATACAACCTGCCGGGATTCTTGCCATCGGCGGCCCGGCGGCGGCCCTGGAATCGTTTCTCAGCCACAGTTTCAGCCTGCCCTGTATCGTCCCGGAAAATTACGAGGTGGCCAACGCCATCGGCGCGGCCCGCACCCGCCTGACCGTCCAGGCAACCCTCTATGCCGATACGGCTGACGGCCGGCTCAGCATCCCGGAAATATCCTGCCTGAACCCCATCTCTTCCCAGTTCACCATGGCCGATGCCGAAATGATGCTGAGACAGGCGATCACCGGGCTGGTCGCGGAGATGGGCATCAACGAGCCTCCCGAGATAGATTTCCTCGAACGGCTGGAGCTGAATGTCGTCCGCGGTTTTTCGACCTCGGGAAAAATCCTGACCCTCAAGGCCCAGATCAGACCCGGCCTGGCCACCACTACCTAGTGTCCATCCGGAAACGAGATATTTTTTCATGAATCGAGGCGCTCGATGAATTTAACCGCAGGCATATACATGATATTCCGAGGATTAAATTTTGAGGGCAACGAAGAGTCAGGGAAAAAGAGCCGTTTCCGGACGGACACCAACTAAGAAGAGTCTGCCATGTCATTCATGCCCCGTGCCCGGCACAAGACGGCCCTGATCCTCTTTCCAGCATTCGACTGGTGCATCAGCCCGACCCACCCCGAGCGGGAGGAGCGCCTGCTTTACACCCGCGATCAGCTGGTCGAGGAAGGCCTTGAGGACGTCGAGAATATCGTCTTTTTCAATCCCGAACTGGCGACCTATGAGGATATCGACAGGGTCCACCTCTGCGCCCCCTCATCGCGGAAACTTCTCACCGAATCGCACCTGATCTCGACCGGCGGCACCCTCCGCGCCGCCCGGGCGGTTATGGACAAAGAAGCGGAAAAGGCCTTCGCCATCGTCCGTCCGCCGGGCCATCACGCCATGCAGACCGTCTTCGGCGACCGCGGTTTCTGCGTCGTCAATATCGAGGCCATCATGGTCGAGTATATCCGCCGCCACTACGGGGTGCGCAAGATCGCCATCGTCGATACCGACTGCCATCACGGCGACGGCACCCAGGATATCTTCTACAACGACCCGGACACCCTGTTCATCTCCCTGCACCAGGACGGCCGGACGCTGTTTCCCGGCAGCGGTTTCCTGCGCGAGTCGGGCGGCCCGTCGGCTAACGGCTATACCATCAATGTCCCGCTGCCGCCGGAGACCGGCGATGAGGGTTTCGACATGGTCATGGAGCGGGTGGTCATGCCGGTGCTCGATGAATTCAAGCCGGAGCTGATAATCAACTCGGCCGGCCAGGACAACCACTACAGCGACCCGATTACCAACATGAACTTTACCGCCCAGGGCTACGCCCGGCTCAACCGCTTCCTCAACCCCGACATCTGCGTGCTCGAAGGCGGCTATTCCATCGAGGGGGCCCTGCCCTACACCAATCTCGGCATCATCCTGGCCATGGCCGGCATGGATTTCTCCCATGTCAAGGAACCCGATTACGACCCGGCCCGCTTCACCCAGTCGAAGGATATGTGCCGTTATATCGAGGGGGTCTGCACCAAGGCGCTGGAAGTTTTCGGCAACCGCGGCAGCGCCAAGAAAGAGGCCTTGAAGCAGAAAATTGTCACGGAACACAAACAGATCTTCTACGATACCACCGGCTTCCACGCGGACGAGATGAGAAAATACCACCTCTGTCCGGACTGCCCCGGTTTCTCAGAGGTTACGGCATCCAGCCCGAAATCCCGCATCCATGCCTTCACCGTTCCCTTCAACGCCTGCCCGAAGTGCCAGCGGACAGCAAGAGATCTGTTCAGCACGACAAAACCGGCGGCCCAGACCATCACCGCCCTGCAGGATCGGATAGCGGATATCTACGAGACTAAATAAGGTGTTCTCCCGGAAAATTGGGGTTCGCCCTGGTGGCCCTGGCACAACAGCCTCTGTTTCCAACGCGTCCAAAGGATGAAGGGCCGAGGATACGAGCGAGGCCACTCTCAACATTCTTCCTGGCAACCAAAAGTTGATGAAAATGGTATCAATACGGGAAAAAACAATACAAGGGTTGAAGGTTGGGGATACATTTTCAATCGTCCGCAGATTTACAGAAAACGATATTGAACAATTCCGGAAAATCACCCGAGACGACAACCCTGTCCATTTCGAAGGCCGGTTCACAGAAGCCAAAAAATTCAAGGGGCAGATTTGCCACGGTCTGTTAATCGGCAGCATGGCGACTGAAATTGGCGGACAGATTGGCTGGCTGGCTTCATCGCTGCGGTTTGATTTCAAAAAACCCGTGTACGTGAATGATGTCGTCACCTGCCGTCTAACCATAACAAGCATCAATGAATCGTTAAAGGCCGAGGCCATGATCGAATGGCAGAATCAACATCATGAAATTGTTTTAACCGCTCATTTAAAGGGGATTTTACCCAACCCCGATGAACGAAGAATTCTACAATCGATAACGCAGAGAGAAGAGCAGCCGAGAGGGGATTGCAGCCTCCCTTCAGGCGACATTCCGCCGAAAGCCGGAACTTGACCTGCAATGGGCATTCGCGGTAGTATTCGCGGTTGATGCAACAGATCACTATTTCGTATCCATCATTCCGTTACCTCAGACAGAGAAAGGGCAATCCATGAAGATCATTAAAAAAGCCGACTTTATCGAGTCCATCGCCGACAGCCTGCAGTATATCTCCTACTATCATCCCCTTGATTTTGTCCAGGCCATGCATGCCGCCTACCAGCGGGAAAAGAACCAGGCCGCCAAAGACGCCATCGGCCAGATCCTCATCAACTCGCGGATGTCGGCCATCGGCCATCGCCCGATCTGTCAGGACACCGGTATCGTCACCGCCTTTGTCAAGATCGGCATGGACTGCCGCTTCGACAGCGACATGACGGTGCAGGAGATGGTCGATGCCGGGGTGCGCCGCGCCTATCTCGACCCCACCAATCCCCTGCGCCTATCGGTGGTCGCCAACCCGGCCACCGACCGCAAGAACACCCACGACAACAGCCCGGCGGTTGTCTACACCGAGCTGGTGGCAGGCGACGGCCTGGAGGTGCTGATCGCCGCCAAGGGTGGCGGCTCCGAGAACAAGAGCAAGTCGGTGATGCTCAACCCGAGCGACTCGATCGTCGAGTGGGTGAAGAAGACCGTGCCGACCATGGGTGCCGGCTGGTGCCCGCCCGGCATCCTCGGCATCGGCATCGGCGGCACGGTCGACAAGGCCATGCTGCTGGCCAAGGAATCACTGATGGAACCGGTCGACATGCAGGAACTGATCGAGCGCGGACCGGCCGACAAGCTCGAGGAACTGCGCCTGGAGATCTACAACGCGGTCAACGACCTCGGCATCGGCGCCCAGGGCCTCGGCGGCTTGACCACCGTCGTCGATGTCAAGATCCGCGAATACCCGACCCACGCGGCCTCGCTGCCGGTGGCGATGATCCCCAACTGCGCCGCCACCCGCCATATCCATTTCCATCTCGACGGCCAGGGACCTGCGGTCTTCACCCCGCCCGACATCAAGGCCTGGCCGGAGATCGCCCTGAAGGCCGGCGGCGACGTCCGCCGCGTCCACCTGGAAGGGCTGACCAAGGCCGATATCGCCACCTGGAAGACCGGCGAGACCCTGCTGATCAACGGCAGGATCCTCACCGGCCGCGACGCCGCCCACAAGCGCATCCAGCAGCTCTACGCCGAGAACAAGCCCCTGCCTGAGGGCGTCGATTTCAAGGACCGCTTCATCTACTATGTCGGCCCGGTCGACCCGGTGCGCGACGAGGTGGTCGGACCGGCCGGCCCCACCACCTCGACCCGGATGGACAAGTATACCGATATGATGCTCGAGCAGGCCGGGTTGATGGGCATGATCGGCAAGTCGGAGCGCGGCGACGCCACCATCGCCTCGATCAAGAAGCACGGCGCCGTCTATCTCATGGCGGTCGGCGGCGCGGCCTATCTGGTCTCGAAGGCCATCAAGAAATCGCGGGTGGTGGCCTTCGCCGATCTCGGCATGGAGGCGATCTACGAGTTCGAGGTGGAGGACATGCCGGTGACGGTGGCCGTCGACAGCCGCGGCGAGGCGGTGCACAAGACCGGACCGGCCTTCTGGCAGCAGGAAATTCTTAGGATGAAGAAGTAGAGCAAAAGAGGGATGCAGCCCGGTTTCCGAAAGAAAACCCAGGCTGCATCCCTCTCATTTCCCCCTATCTCGTCCGCCGCAGGATGCCGTGGACCTCGCCCCGGGCCAGCGGCGGTTCGGTGGTGAGGACGACCCGCTCGCCGGGATTGGCCCGACTGATCGCCTCAAAGCGCTCGTTGTGCATGGCGGTGATCCTGAGCGGGATCAGCTCCATCCCCCGGCCCATATACTCGGCCGACTCCCCCGTCAGCAAGGTGTTGCGCACCTCGACCAACGGCCTCTCGCCGGCTGCCCGGATCACCGCGATCGGCTCGCAGGGCTGCTCGGCCCGCGGTTTTTCGTAGAGCATCTCGCTGCTGCCCGGCCTCTCCCGCATGAAGTTTTCGCTGCTGCCGCGGGTGCCGGTCTTGAGCAGTTCGCCCATCAGCGTCTCCGGCAGCCTGATCTCCGCCGGTCGGCGCCAGGCCTCAGCCGGCAGCCCTGCAAGATAGTCCAGGGCCGCCCGGTAGACCCGCACCACACCGCCCACATAGAAGATCGACTTCATCCGGCCCTCGATCTTCAGCGAATCGACCCCGGCCGCCAGCAGTTCCGGCAGGACCTCTAGCAGGCAGAGATCCTTGGCGTTGAAGATATAGGTGCCGCGCTCGTCCTCCTCGACCGGATAATACAGGCCCGGACGCTTCTCCTCGATCAGGGCATAGCTGTAGCGGCAGGGGTGGGCGCAGTTGCCCAGGTTGGCGTCCCTGCCGGTCATATAGTTCGAGAGCATGCAGCGCCCGGAATAAGAGATGCAGAGCGCCCCGTGCACGAAGACCTCGAGCTCTCCCCCGACCTCCCGGCGGATCTCCTCGATCTCGACCAGCGACAGCTCCCGTGCCAGATTGAGGCGCACCGCCCCCTGCCCCAGCCAGAACCGGGCGGCCAGGCGGTTGGTGACGTTGGCCTGGGTCGAGAGATGGATCGGCAGCTCCGGGGTCACGATCCGGGCCCGCAGCAGGATGCCGGGGTCCGAGATGATCAGGGCGTCCACGCCGATCTCCCGCAGTTCCAGGAGATAGGCGCCCAGGCTCGGCAGGTCGTCGTTATGGGCAAGGATATTGACCGTCACATAGACCTTCACCCGGTGGGCATGGGCGTAGGCCACCGCCTGGCGCATCGCGTCCGGCCCGAAGTTGCCGGCCTTGGCCCGCAGGCTGAACTGCTTGCCGCCGAGGTAGACGGCATCAGCCCCGTAATGCACGGCGGTCACCAGTTTCTCGTAGTTGCCGGCCGGCGCCAGCAGTTCGGGGATGCTCGGGCAGAGGCCTTTGACGCTTTCTTTTTCCTTCATCGTGGGGTATGTTAATTCGTTGATTTTTCCGGCCGATAGGCGGCCATTCTGATCCTCTTTATGTAGATTACCCGGCCAGGGTTTGCAAGGAATTCGGTGAGCAGAGAACGTATCGGCATAGCCATGAGCGGGGGGGTCGATTCGGCGGCCTGCGCCATAATGCTGCGGAAAGACCATGCTGTCCAGGGCTTTTTCATGCATCTCGCCCAGCCGGATTTCGAGAGCCAGCTGGAACGGGTGCGCGGCATCGCCGGACGGATCGGCATCGACCTCACCGTCATCGATCTGCAGACGGCGTTCGAGCAGCGGGTGCTCGACTATTTTTCCACCAGCTATGCCACCGGGCTCACCCCGAACCCCTGCCTGGTCTGCAACCGGGAGATCAAATTCGGCCTGCTGCTTGAGGTGATCCTTGCCGCCGGCATGGACCGCATGGCCACCGGCCACTACGCCAGGATCATTGAAAGCGCAGGGGTCTGCCACCTGCACAAAGGTCTCGACGTCCTGAAAGACCAGAGCTACTTCCTCTCCCGGCTCGGCCAGGGACAGCTCAGCCGCCTGATCTTCCCCCTGGGTGAATCCAGCAAGGCCGGGACATATGCCTTCGTCGAGGAGCACGGTTTCAGCGGCTTTGGCGGCCTGGAGAGCCAGGATGTCTGTTTTCTCGGCAACGAGAGCGTCGGCGATTTTCTCGCCAGGAGATTTCCCGGCCTGCCGGGCGACGGCCCGATCGTCACCGCTGACGGCCGGGAGATCGGCAGGCACAACGGCCTGTTCCGCTACACCATCGGCCAGCGCCGCGGCCTCGGCATCCCCGACAGCACCCCCTGGTATGTGATGCGCATCAAGCCGCAGCGCAACCGGCTGGTGGTCGGCAAGGAGGAAGAACTGATGCAGCAGCGGGTCGACATCGGCGAGCTGCACTGGCTGGCCGGAACGCCGCCCGCCGACGGCAGCCGCCATGAGGTGCGCCTGCGCTCGACCCACCGGGGAGCGACGGCGGTGTATTCCCCGGGGCCGGACGGACAGGCCGTCCTGCTCTTCGAGACGGCCCAGCGCGCCGTCACCCCCGGCCAATTCGCCGTGCTCTACATGGGAGACGAGGTCCTCGGCTCCGGCGTCATCCGTCAAACGAGCTTATGAAGAAGATTCGCATCACCACTCTCGGCTGCAAGGTCAACCAGTACGAATCGGCCTCTTTCCAGAGCTCCTTCGCAGAGGCCGGCTGCGAGATGATCGCAGCGGACGATACGGCCGACCTGGTCGTTATCAACACCTGCGCCGTCACCGCCAAGGCCGGGGCCCAGTCCCGCCAGGCGATCCGTCATGCCCTGCGCGCCAACCCGCTGGCCCGGCTGATCATCACCGGTTGCTACGCCGAGGCGGCCTCTGAGGAACTCCTCGATATGCCGGAGCTTGCCGGCCGTTCCTTTTCGGTCATCGGCAACGCCGCAAAACAGCTGGTGATCGAGACGGCCCTGCAGGAAGGCGAGGTGCCGGAGAGACAGATGGCCGACATCATGGCCGCCACCGAGATCTGCCGGCTGCCGGTAGACCGCTTCGGCGACAAGACCAGAGCCTTCCTCCGGGTCCAGGACGGCTGCGACAGCTACTGCACCTACTGCATCGTCCCCTTCACCCGCGGCCCCAGCCGCAGCCTGCCGGCCGACGAGGTGGTGCGGCAGGCCGCGATCTTCGCTACGGCCGGGCACAAGGAGATCGTGGTCACCGGCATCCATCTCGGCCATTACGGCCGCGACCTGACGGGCGGGCCGGACATCGCCGGGCTGCTCGACATGCTCTCCACCGCCCTGCCGGCGATGCGCTATCGCATCAGCTCGCTCGAACCGCTGGAGATCACGGAGGGGTTGCTGCAGCTCATCGCCGACCGGGACAACCTCATGCCCCACCTCCATATTCCGCTGCAGGCAGGTGACGACGAAATCCTCCAGTGGATGAACCGCCGCTACAGCACCGCCCACTTTGCCGGGATCGTCGCCCTCTGCCGCCGGCATCTCCCCGATGCCGCCATCGGCATCGACGTCATGGTCGGTTTTCCCGGCGAGACCGAGGCCCATTTCCAGTGTACCAGGAAGTTCATCGCCGGACTCGACTGCACCTACCTCCATGTCTTCCCTTACTCGGAACGGCCCGGCACCAGGGCCGCCACCTTCCGCGGCAAGGTGGCGAAGGCTGAGAAGACCCGGCGGGTGGCCTCACTGCTGGCCATGGGCGAAGAGAAAAAGACCGCCTTCCACCGCCGCCAGCTGCAGCGGCGGTTGCCGGTGCTGGTCGAGAGCCAGCTCGGCGCCGACGGCCTGCTGCGGGGCTTCACCGACAACTATGTGCCGGTCCATTTCCCTGGACCCAACAGCCTGATGGACAGCATCGTCACGGTCGAACTGCTGGCATTGCAAGACACCGCCGTGATCGGGGAGGTACGCGAGAGATGAAGGTTGAAATCATCGCCATCGGCGACGAACTGACCTCGGGGAGGATCCTCAACACCACGAGCAGCTATGCCGCCCGGCAGCTCTTCGAGGCCGGCTACGAGATCTACGCCATGCACACCATCGGTGACACCCCGGCCCTGATCGGCGAGGCCCTGAAAAAGGCGATCAGCCAGGTCGACGCAGTGATTGTCACCGGCGGTCTCGGCTCGACCGACGACGACCTGACCAATGAGGCGGTGTCGCAGGCCCTGAACCGCCCGACCCTGCCGAACCTCGAGATCCTTTCGACGGTGCGGGCTCATCTCGACGAGATCACCTCGGCCCCGGTCGGCCAACTGGAGAAACTGGCCTGGTTGCCGGAGGGAGCCGAAGTCCTCAGCCCGAAGTCGCGGATGGCCGGCTACCAGCTGATCCACGACGAGAAGCCGATATTTTTTCTGCCCGGTATTCCCAGCCAGATGAAACAGCTGCTCAGCGAACATGTCCTGCCGCGCCTCGCCACCTGGCACAAAGACCACTCGATCACCACCTACCAGCGGGTCTTCAAGATCTTCAACCTGCCGGAAACCGAGGTCAACCGCCGGATCAGCACCCTTGATCTGAGCCAGTCGGCAATGATTGGCTATTATCCGGTTTTCCCGGAAGTCCACCTGAGTCTGATCATCCGCGACAAACAGAACAGGAGCGCGGAAAAACTCTTTAAATCTTCCTGCAAAGCCATTAATACTGTCCTGGGCGACGCCATCTACGGCTACGACCGGGACTGCATGGAGTCGGTGGCCGGTGGCCTGCTGCTGCGGGCGGGGTGGCGTCTGGCCGTGGCCGAATCCTGCAGCGGCGGCCTGATCTCGAAGAAACTGACCGACATCCCCGGCAGTTCGGCCTACTTCCTGGGCGGCGTCGTGGCCTATTCGAACGAACTGAAGACCATTTTCCTTGATGTCCCGAAAGACCTGCTGCAGGAGCACGGCGCCGTCAGCCGCGAGGTGGCGGAGGCCATGGCGGCAGGAATCCGCAGTCGGACAGGTGCGGACATCGGTCTGTCGGTGACCGGCATTGCCGGCCCGGACGGCGGCTCGGCCGAAAAACCGGTGGGCACGGTCTTTATCGGCATCGCCACGGCGGAGGGCAACTGGGCCACCCGCTTCCAGTTCTCCGGTGACCGGCAACAGATCAGGGAGATAGCGGCCCAGTCCGGTCTCGACCTGGTGCGCAAATACCTGCTGCAGACGACCGGCAGGTAAACAGTAAGAAATCAACGTTACAATACGATTTTCTTGATCCGGGCCGGTTCACGGCCGGACGGATTGAGACATCTTTCTCATACACCCTTTTTTCGAGGAAAAACGAATGGCAGCGAACCCCACTAAAGAACAGGCGACACCGACGACCACCAAAGACAAATCGACAAGTGTCGACAACGCGATCAACCAGATCCAGAGACAGTTCGGCAAGGGCTCGATCATGCGTCTCGGCACCCATGTGACCGAGCCGATTCCGGTCATCCCCTGCGGCGCTCTCAGTCTCGATATCGCCCTCGGGGTCGGCGGTTTTCCCAAAGGCCGGATCACCGAGATATACGGACCGGAGTCCTCCGGAAAGACCACCCTCGCCCTGCACGTGGTGGCCGAGGCCCAGAAACGGGGCGGGGCGGCGGCCTTCATCGATGCCGAGCATGCCCTTGATACCGCCTATGCCCAGCGGCTCGGCGTCGATGTCGACAACCTCCTGGTCTCCCAGCCCGATTTCGGCGAGCAGGCCCTGGAGATCGCCGAGATCCTGATCCGCTCCGGCGGCGTCGATGTCATCGTTATCGACTCGGTGGCGGCCCTGGTGCCGCGGGCCGAGATCGACGGCAATGTCGGCGACTCCCATGTCGGCCTGCAGGCCCGGCTGATGTCCCAGGCCATGCGCAAGTTCACCGGCGTTTTGAACCGCAGCAACACCATCCTCATCTTCATCAACCAGATCAGGATGAAGATCGGCGTGATGTTCGGCAACCCCGAGACCACCACCGGCGGTAACGCCCTGAAATTCTATTCCTCCCTGCGACTCGATATCCGCAAGATCGCCACGATCAAGCAGGGAGACGAGTCAATCGGTAACCGCACCAAGGTCAAGGTGGTGAAGAACAAGGTCGCCCCGCCGTTCAAAACGGCAGAATTCGATATTATTTTCGGTGAAGGCATCTCCAAGGTCGGCGATATCCTCGACCTGGCCACCGAACATGATATCATCGACAAGAGCGGTGCCTGGTATTCCTACCAGGACGAACGGATCGGCCAGGGCCGGGAAAACTCCAAGCGTTTCCTGGCCGAACATCCGGAGATGTGCACCGACATCGAGAACAAGGTCAGGCTGGCCTTCGGCATGGCTCCCGTGGAAATGCCCAAGCCCCTTGCGGAAAAGCCGCCGGAAGCGAAAGAGCCTGTAGCAAAAAAATAACCTGACCGGCCTGCCCCGTTTCTCCGGCAGGCCACAACCATACGGCAATGATGACAACTAAAAAAACCTCGACGCGCCACGATGTCATCATTGTCGGGGGCGGTCCGGCCGGCCTCTTTGCCGCCTATTACCTCGGTGAGCACAGCGGGCTCGATGTCCTGTTGATCGAGAAAGGCAAATCGCCTCTGAAAAGAAAATGTCCGATCAAGGACGCGGGCTGCATCAAGTGCCGCCCCTGCAATATCCTCTGCGGTATCGGCGGCGCGGGACTGTTTTCCGACGGCAAGCTGAATTTCATCCACAAGCTGGGCAAGACCGACCTGACCCAGTTCATGGAGACCTCCGAGGCAATCAGCCTGATCGACGAGACCGAGGTCATCTTCAACCGCTTCGGCATGGACGGTAAGGTCTTTCCCACCGATATGGACCGGGCCAAGGAGATCCGCAAAGAGGCACGCAAGCAGGGCATCGACCTGCTGCTGATCAAGCAGAAGCATCTCGGCAGCGACAACCTGCCCGGCCATATCGCCGCCATGGCCGATTATATCCAGGACCGGGGGGTGACCTTTCATCATTCGGAAGAAGTGCGGGAGGTCATCGTCGATCGCGGCCGGGTTGCCGGAGTCATCACCAATCGCGGCACCTACGAGGCGGAAAATGTCATCCTGGCGCCGGGCCGGGTGGGCGCCGAATGGATCGGCAGCGTCGCCAGGACGCACGGTATCGCCCTCTCCCAGCGCGGCATCGAGGTCGGGGTGCGGGTCGAGGTGCACAACGAGATCATGCAGGACCTCTGCTCGATCATCTACGACCCGACTTTTTTTATCCGCACCAGCAAGTACGACGACCAGACCCGGACCTTCTGCACCAACCTCGGCGGTTATGTCGCCCTCGAGAACTACCAGGACTTTGTCTGCGTCAACGGCCATGCCTATATGGACAAGAAATCCGACAACGCCAACTTTGCCTTCCTCTCCAAGGTCGTCCTCACCGATCCGGTCGAGGACAACCAGGCCTACGGCGAATCGATCGGCAAACTGGCGACCTTGATCGGCGGCGGCAAACCGATCCTGCAGCGCTACGGCGACCTGACCCGCGGAAGGCGTTCAACCTGGAACCGGGTACGAAACAGCTATATCGAGCCGACCCTGAAAAACGTCACCTGCGGCGATATCGCCATGGCCCTGCCGGAACGCATCCTCACCAATCTGGTCGACGGCCTCGAACAGCTCAACCAGGTCATCCCCGGGGTCGCCAACGACGAGACCCTGCTTTACGCCCCGGAGATCAAATTCTTCGCCACCCAGGTCGAGACCGACAACAATCTCGAGACGGCCGTCAAGGGGCTTTTTGTCGCCGGCGACGGGCCGGGCGTGGCAGGCAATATCGTCTCGGCCACCGCCACCGCCCTGATCCCGGCCAAGGAGATCATCAGGCGCAAAGGGGGCCGGCCGGTTTCCTCATAAATTTGATATTACAAAAAAATATCCACAGAGAGCGGGCCTGGAAAGCGTCAAAAGAAGGAAAAGACGTCCTTGCCGCTGCTGATTTTTCTGCATTATCCTGTTGACAGTGTTATTTCATACGGTATAATCAAACGAATACAGTAATAATTATCATTTCCCTGAACACTATCTTATTTACTTCAATGGAGGAATCAATCATGCAGAAATGGGAATGTCCGTGCGGCTATATCTATGATCCGGCAGAAGGCGACACAGAACATGGAGTTGATCCGGGAACCGCCTGGGAAGACCTTCCGGACGACTGGGTCTGCCCCCTGTGCGGCGCCGAAAAAGAGGCCTTCTGGAAGGCTGACTGAGGCATGACCGATCGACCGCCGGCCCCTGCTTCCCTTGGTGCAGGGGTCGGTTTTTTTATTCCCTGATGTTAGAGCCGGCTAATTGTATTTCAACTCCCAAACTCTGCCAATGAGGTGCCGTCATGACCCTGCTCGTAACCAACCCCGCCCCCGACTTCACCGCCACGGCAGTGTTGTCCGACAACTCCTTCAAGGAAGACTTCAAGCTCTCTGACTATCGCGGCAAATACGTCCTGCTGTTCTTCTATCCCCTCAACTTCACCTTTGTCTGCCCGTCGGAAATCCTCGCCTTCAATAAGGCCGTGGATCAGTTCGAGGCCCACAACTGTCAGCTGATAGGGATCTCGATCGATTCGCATTACTCGCACCTGGCCTGGAAAAACACCCCGGTCAAAGAGGGCGGCATCGGCAGGATCAGCTATCCGCTGGTGTCTGACCTGAACAAATCGATCTCTCGGGCCTACGGCGTCCTCCTCGATGCCGGCATCGCCCTGCGCGGACTCTTTCTCATCGACCGGGAGGGCATCATCCGGCACATGGTGGTCAACGACCTGCCCTTAGGCCGCAATGTCAACGAGGCCCTCCGCATCCTCTTCGCGCTGCAGTTCACCGAGCAGCACGGCGAGGTCTGCCCCGCCAACTGGAACAAGGGTGAAGAGGCAATGACGCCGACCGCCGAAGGCGTCGCCGCCTACCTCACGGCCCACGCCAACGATTAAGAGAGTAAGAGAGTAAGAGAGTAAGAGAGACGGCAGGGGAAGGGAGCCCCTCCCCCTGCCGTCTCATAGGGATGTGATCAACGCGTAGAGCTCGTCATTATAGCCGATGTAGAAGACACCGCCCTGGCGCAGGGTTGGTGCGCGCAGGGTGCCGCTGCGGCCGACGATCTTCGCCAGCAGCTCCTCCTTTGCGGCCGTGCAGCGATCATTTGCGAGAGGTCGCTGCCCGCCTGCCCTCGCGTTCATCTCTTGATCTGAATTAATTATTCAGCGGCCGGCATGGTAAAGACCCTCTTGGCCATCTCCAGATCCATGGCGAACAGGCCGGCTGAATCCTTGCCGATCATCTTCAGTCTGTTCAGTACATCTCCGACGCTGGACTCTTCCTCGACCTGTTCCGAGACATACCACTGGAGAAAGATGTTCGAGGCATGATCCCTTTCATCCAGGGCGCAGTTGACCAGATCGTTGATCAACTTGGTCACATGCGCCTCGTGCTGGGCGACCTGCTCGAGGACAGCCAGCGGCGAATCCCATTTGTTCTCGGGCTTGGCGATTGCCGCCGGGACAATCTTGCCGCCCCGCTCATTGACGTAATCAAACATCTTGGTGGCATGAAAGAGTTCCTCCTGGGCCTGGATCCGCATCCAGTTGGCAAACCCTGAAAGACTCTTGCTGGTGAACCAGGCCGACATCGAGAGATAGAGGTAGGATGAGTAGAGCTCGGCATTGATTTGCCCGTTCAGGGCTTCATTGAGTTTCTTGCTGATCATTTCAGCTCCTTTTCGTATTGAATTTTTAATAGCGCCGCCGCTGAAGTTCATCACCGGTGGGCGCATCATTTCTTTTTCTTCTTGTCTTTCTTCTTGTCATCCTTCTTGGCTTCCTCGGAATCCTTCAACGGACATCCCTTGCAGCATTTTCCCTTTTTCTCGAATTTGTGGCAGCATTTCTTAGCATCCTTTTTTCCCATGACAGCATCCTTTGCTTGAGTTGAGGAGAACAGCGGGAAGACCCGATTTGCATTTAACAATAACTCTCATTGTCTTACGCGCCAGTCAAATCACGCCTGCCTGAGAAAAAAGTGAGCTTGCCGGACAATCAATACTCCTGATTGAACTCGTTGAAGTCAAACCAGAACCCATTGTCGCTGAGATAATCAATCTGGGCCTGGACCACGGCGACATGGCCGTCTTCGATAGCGAGAAAATCGGCGAACATCTGCTGCGCCGCGCCCTGCAACTGACCGACCAGGCGACGATAGTAATCCGAGGTCTCCTTCTCGAAGTTCAAGGCCACATCGAGGACCTGGCGCTCGTCATCCAAGACCTCGGAGGGATTCTGTCCTTCCACCGGGATCAAGGCCTTCTGCAGCTCGGCCGCCGACGGCAGGGCCGACTGAAGGGTAAAAGTGCCGATGATTCCGTCCCGGCGCCACCGTCCGAGGCAGGCCAGGAGGTAATCGATGTGCCCCTGCTCTTCACTGGCCAGCAGTTCAAAGACCCGGCGCCCGGCCTTGTTCCTGATCCGGTCCGTCGAACTCAGATAATGGTCGCGGACCCGGGTTTCGTACTCTATAGCCGTTAAAATCGCCTCGTCCAGTCGCATAAGCCCACCTCGTCGTTTACCGGCCCGGGACAGGGAACAGGGATATCCTTGCACCGCAGATGACCAGCATATTGAAGAAAAAAACAAGATTGATGATGATGAACAGCAGCCTGTTGTCCCGCAGGGAACGAAACAGCAGCTGGGCTGCAAAGACCGCAGGCAGCAGGCCGGAGGCACAGGCCACCAGCACTCTCGCCGTGTTTCCCACCCCCGGCTGCAGAATGGCAATGAGCAGCATTGCCGCGGCCAGGGCGCTGACCCAGGGCAGCAGCAGCCTTCGCAGCCCCTCCTCGGAGAGATGGCTGAGCATGCTGGGAACCCGGCTATCGCGATAATCGCCCTGATGTCTGAGCACAACCAGCCAGTAATGGGGAATCTGCCATAGCATCAGCAGCATGACCAGCAGGGGAACGGTCGCGGACCAGACCGGACCGCCGCCGGCAAACCAGCCGATCAGGGGCGGCAGACCGCCGCAGAGGGCCCCGGGAAAGACCGCCAGGATCGTCTTCTGCTTCAAGGGCGTGTAGATGCCGTTGTAGAGCAGCAGGGCAAGCACGCCGGTGAGTGACGGCAGGAGCGTAGGTAATGCGGACAGCAGCAGCAGGCCGATGCCGGTCAGAACAGCCGCCTGCCAGGCGGCCTGGCCGGTGCTCAATTCCCCCCGCGGCAGGGGGCGATTCCTGGTCCGGCTCATCTCCTTGTCCTGTCGCCACTCCTGCAGGCTGTTGAGGGTGGCGGCGCCACCGGAGAGAAACAGGACCCCGGCAGCGAGTTCCAGTATCTGCAGGGAGAGCCGCGGGATCGCCAGAATATAGCCGAAGATCGCTGTAAACGAGAGTAAAAGGCACAATGGCGTCTTCGCCAGACGGAAACGGGCGGAGATATCCCGATGCATGGGGAGAAAGGCGTGCTTGCAGGTGTCCTGCGGCAGAAACATGGGTTCCGGTTTCCTGTTTGTCAGCTTTCCCTTCAGCACCAACCGCCTCCGACGCCGTTCCGGAACCGGACCGCGACCCCTGTGCGGGACTGCGGCCGGGGGCAGCCCGGCGGTCATTCAGCCTCTGTCTCCAGCCACTTTTGATAGTCGACCTCGGCGACGATCTTCAGCTTGGCCGTCATCTCGGAGTGACTGGTGCCGCAGTATTCGGTGCACTGGATATCATACTCGCCCAGTTCATCGGCCAGGAACCAGGCATAGGTGTCCAGGCCACGTACCGCGTCAACCTTGATCCGGAAGGCGGGGATATAGAGGCTGTGGATGACATCCAGCGAAGAGACGTTGAGTTTGATCGGTTTTCCCAGCGGCACGACCAGCTCATTTTCCGTTTCTTTGCCGTTATCATAGGTAAAGAGCCAGGAGTACATCTGAGCGGCCACCTCGACCTCGATGGCACCCTCCGGCACGGTGCGTAGACCGATATACGACTTCCAGCCGATGTAGAACATGGAAAGGGCGATCAGGGTCGGGATCAGGGTCCAGAACAGTTCAAGGGCAATATTGTCTCTGATATCGGAGGGAACGGGATTTCGGCTGCGCCGGTATCTGACGGTGAAGTACACCATCACCACGGTTATGCCGAACAGCAGGAATGTCGAAATACCCAGAATATACCAGAATGCCTGGTCAACACCTTGCACAGGGGTCATATTATTCTCCGTTTATTACCTGAATGCCACATCCCAGAAGGTGAAACCGATCATGATGGCAAGGAAGGTCACGGTACTGAGAAAGGAATACCTGATGATCGGACCCTCGTACTTCAGGTGCATGAAGAACAACAGGACCAGGCTGGCCTTCAACGAGGCGATGGTCAGGGCAATCGGCACATTCCAGAACCCCATGTGGACATAGGATACCGCCACCGTCAGTCCGGTGAGCACGAGCAGCACCCCAAGCACCAGGGCCAGTGTGCCATAGCTGAGGATATGCGGCTGTTCGTGTGTCTCCATATAGTCTCCTTCTCCCGTGAGAATCGTCTTAGAGGACGAGGTAAAATAGAGGAAAGACAAAAATCCAGATCAGATCAACCAGATGCCAGTACAGGCCTGAATTCTCCAGCATGGCGAAACGTGATGCGGTTACCCGGCCGCGCAAAACCAGCACCAGGTTGATGGTCAGCAGAACCATGCCGATGATGACATGCAGGCCGTGCAGGCCGGTAATCACATAATAGAGCCCGAAGAAGATGTTGATGCCCGGCTCGCCATCCTGCAGGGTCGCCGAGTTGGGATAAATATCGTGGTGGATCTTGGCCCCCCATTCAAAATACTTGTTCACCAGGAATATAACGCCGCAGAGGACGGAAAATGCGAGCAAACCTGCGGCCTGCTTCCTCTTCTCCAACTGGATGGCGGTGATCGAGGCAGCGACCGTAAAACTGCTGACCAGAAGGGCAACCGTGTTGAGCGCGCCGACAACCCTGTCGAGTTCCCTGCCCCCCTCGGCAAAAAACTCGGGGTAATTATAAAAATAGACGGCATAGAGGACAAACAGGCCGCCGAAGAGAATGATCTCGGAGTAGAGAAAGAGCCACATCCCTATCCTGATGCCGGTTGCATCACTTTTGGAGGTCATGAATATATGCCTTATCTGCCTTCTTTCTGGGAACGTGCCACTATCTCGCTGAAGTCATAGGGAAAGCCGATTTTTTCCGGAGAGACGGTAAAGTTCTCCATGGGGGGCGGGGAGGAAATCGACCACTCCAGGGTCGTGCCGCCCCAGGGATTGCCCGGCGCCGTCCTTGGATATCGGAGGCTCAGGAACAGGTTGACAAACATTACCACTATGCCGAAAACGAGCAGATAGGCGCCGAAACCGGCCAGAAAGTTCCCCGTCTCATACTGGGGCAGATAATCGTAATACCGGCGCGGCATACCCTGCATACCGAGAATGAGCATCGGCACGAAATGAAAGATGAATCCCACTGCGGCAGAGACCGCCCCTATATACGCCGGCCTGTAGCTGTACATGACCCCGAACATCTTCGGCCACCAGTAATGGAGGGCGGCGAAAAAAGCAAAACCCGTACCGCCAAGCATGACGAAATGAAAATGGGCCACCACGAAATGGGTGTCGTGGACATGGATATTGGTACCGGCAGCGCCGAGTACCAGCCCGGTCAGGCCGCCGACCGTAAAGAGATAGATGAAGCAGAGCGAGAGAAAGAGCGGCGGCGACATCTCAATCGAGCCCTTGTACATGGTCGATACCCAGGAGAACACCTTGACCGCCGAGGGGACGGCGACCAGGAAGGTGAGCAGGGAGAAGACGAAGACCGAGACATCGCTCATGCCGCTGGTGTACATATGGTGCGCCCAGACCAACGATCCGGCTATGGCGATAGCCATCGACGAGGCGGCGATAGCCTTGTAGCCGAAGATCGATTTCCGCGAAAAAACCGGGATGATCTCGGAAATGACCCCCATGGCCGGCAGGATGATGATATAGACGGCGGGATGTGAGTACATCCAGAACAGGTGCTGGTAAAGGAGCGGATCGCCGCCCTTGTCCGGCTCAAAGAGCCCGACCGAGAGAAAACGCTCCACTACCACCAGGACAAAGGTGATCGCGATTACCGGTGTCGCCAGGATCTGCACCCAGGCAGTGGCATAGAGCGACCAGGTGAACAGGGGGATCTGCATCAGACCCATTTTTTTATGCCGCATCCGATGGAAGGTCGTGACAAAATTCAGACCGGTCAGCATCGACGACATGCCGAGGATAAAGGCGGCGGTGACGGTCAGCGAGACATTGCCTGCGGTCGAGATGCTGAAGGGCACGTAAAAAGTCCAGCCGGTATCGGGAAAGCCCTCGCCGACAAAAAGGGAGACGATCGCAAAGAGACTGCCGAACATGAAGAGATACCAGGAAAAGAGATTGAGTCTGGGGAAAAACACATCGTCGGTGCCCAGTTGGATCGGCAGGAAGAAATTACCGAATATCGCCGGAATGGCCGGGATACCAAAGAGAAAGATCATGATCACCCCATGCAGGGTGAACATCGAGTTATAGGTCTCGGCCCCCATGATGGTCCGGCCCTGGCTCATCAGTTCGGTGCGCAGCAGCAGGCCGAAAAACATCGCCAGCACAAACCAGAAGAGAATGGCCCACATGTACATCAGCCCCAGGCGCTTGTGGTCATGGGTGAAAAGCCAGGCCCTGATGCCGGTCAGGCCGGCTGGTGAGGGCGTTTCAAAAAAAGACTGTGTTTCCGTCATGTCCGTATCCCGATAAAGACTACTTCCGGTTGCCGCCGGCATCGTCCAGGCGCCGCCGCCGGAAAACAAGCAGGAGAGCGGCAATCGCCGCGGCAAAGACCGCCAGCACCACTGCCTTGACCGTCTGCACCACCGCTGAGTTGGCCTGCGGGTCGGTACCAAAACACATCCGCAGCAGCCGCTTGACCGACAGCGAAGGGGTGCCCTGGGCGGCATCGGCAATGGCCATGTCGACATCGCCGGAGATGAAATTTCCGTAGACGTATCTGATGATCCTGCCGTCGCCGCCGACTGCCGCCAGCGCCGAGGGATGGATATAGGTACCGTCTGCAGCCCTCTTGAAACGGTAACCAAGGGCGGTGGTCAAGGCTGCAATACTCTCCCTGTCGCCGGTCAGAAACCGCCATTCCTTCTCCGGGAATGCCTTGCCGGCGAGTTTCAGGTAGTTGTTCCTGGCCCGCCTGGCGTCATCGGCCGTCTCTAATTCGTTGAAGCTGAAGGCGATAACCCGGTAGTCCTTGCCCGGGGTCGCCTGCAGGCGGCCGAGGGTCGTCGCCAGATAGGCCAGAGTCGTGCTGCAGGCGCTGGGGCAGTGGAAGTATACCGGCAACAGCAGGGTCGGTCTGTCGATGAAATCGCGCAGCAGCATCCGCCGACCGCCTTCGTCGGTGAACGACAGGCCGAGCGGGATGAAGGCGCCGGTCTTCTCTTCGACCCAGTCCTTTCCGGCTTCGACCACCTGTCCGGCGGGTGCGGCCTCGATCTTCCGATCCGTCGCTGCCGGACCCTGATGCTGTTTCTCCTCCGTCACCCCGCTATCGGTATGGGCGACCAGTCCGGCCGGCGCGCCCGCCAACAACAGGCCGAGGAGAGAGAAAACGACTGCGATCCGGCGACTGTTCACAACCATTTGCCTATTTGCCGGAACTGCCGGTGCTCAGGTTGACCTTCAGCTCCGTGCGGTATTTATGCCTGACCCTGAAGCTGTCGCGGTCCGGACCATAGGCCAGGAGGACCACGGTGTCGGTATTGACATCGATCTTGCCGTCATTCGCGTCGGCCGAATCGAGGGGGATGGAAAATTCGATGGTGGTGCTGCCTTTCTCCTCGACCCCGCCGACGAGGGTGGCATCCTCGGTGCCGCCGAGTTTGTCATCGGCCTTATGATTGTTCGAACTGTCGCCGAAATCGTCGCTCAAGGTAACCTTGCCGTCCTTGACATAGCCGAGAATGTAATTGCCTCCCTGCATGCCTTCGGTCGGGTTGAAGCCGATGCCGACCCAGCCGGTCGTCGGTGCATTCAGTTTGACATCGAGTCTGTCTCCGTTGACCGTCCAGGCAAACGATATCTTCTGGGCCTGGACCTCATGGGCATAGTCAGCGGCCGAGCCAAGCGACGAGCAGGCCAGCGCCAGGGCGCCGGTGGCCGCCAGAATCGTTCCCCTTGTTTTTCCGTTCATAACAATTTCTCCTTATGATTTTACCAGGATAATATAGTTGTTGCGAAATCTGTTCATCTAGAACAATCAGACAAAACACGGTCAATGTCAAATAAAAAGAAAACCCGGAATTCCGCCGGGAGAAGACGGAGCCCCTTGATTTGATTCCTCTCTTCCCTTTTCCACCAGCCGGAAACCGGTTTTTTCCCTCAGCCGCCCTGAAAACGCCGGATGAATCTCCGATCGATCAAATCTTTGATCAGAAAGGCCAGACGTCCGCTGAAAGCCAGCGCTCCCTTCGCCAGCACGCCCCTCTGCCAGCCGAGGTTGAAGATCTGCAGATAGCCGCCGTTCGGCTGAAATGGTGTCAGCTCGCGACCGGTATGGGCGGCCAGGAGGTTGGCGCTGAGAATCGGGTTCTGGCGAACGGCATGGACCCCAACCCTGGCCAGCGGTGCGGGGGCAAAACTGATGCAATCGCCGCCGCCGAATATTTCCGGATATTGCGGGCTCTGCAGGAAGGCGTTGACCAGGAGCCCGCCATCGCTGCCGGTCGGCAATCCCGATTCGGCAAAAAAGGGAGAGGGGCGGACACCGGTCGCGACACAGAGCAGGTCGGCCGAAAAATAACGGCCGTCGGCGGTCAACAGCCCGTCAGGGCGCACCTCCTCGACCTTATGGCCTTCGAAAAACTCCACCCCCCGTCCGGCCAGCATCCCGCGGCAGAGATGCTGCACCCGCCTGGCGGACCGGGCCATGAACGCCCCCCGGCAAAATACCGAGACCCGCACAGCCGAAAGATTGCTTCTTGCAGCAAGCCAGAGGATATTGCCGGCCACCTCGGCCGCCGACGGACCACCGCCGATGATGGCGACATGCAGGCTGTGCGATCTTCCCCGGGTGACGAGTCGCTCCTGCAGGGAGAGAAGCTGCTCGATCGGCTTGACCGTGAAGACCGTATCGCCGGTAGCCGGCAGACCTTCCATCGAGACTTGGCTGCCGCAGTTGCAGGAGAGAAGGTCGTAGGCAAGCCCGGGCCCTGACTGCAGGCGAAGCCGGCGGCGGGCGGCGTCGATGCCGACCACCAGATCCTCGACAAATCGTCCTCCCGCTCCCTCCACCGCCGCTCGGGTGGCAAAGCGGATCTCCTCCGGGCGGTAATCGCCGCCCAGCATGCCCGGCCCCATCCCGGAATAATACTGGAAGGGAGAGGGGGCGATGATCGTCACTGCCATGCCACGTTCAACAAACTGCGGAATGTCTCGGATGATCGAGAGGTGGGCATGGCCTCCCCCGATGAGGACGAGCTTTCTCAAAATGGCTCCCTTGACATCAATTTTATAATGCAGATAGTTATCGACATTATGTTTTTCGCAGAAGCCATGCCAAAATTGTCAGGCATGTTGTTTCCGTGCAGTTTCATGTTGACCATCACTTTTCAAGAGGAGTTTTCTATGGCTGTGAAAATGGAAGTCTACAAGTGTTCGTTGTGTGGCAACATCGTTGAAGTCCTCACCGGAGGCGATGGAGAACTGGTCTGTTGCGGCCAGCCGATGGCCGGAATGAAGGAAAACACAACCGATGCCGCTGTGGAGAAACATGTCCCGGCCCTGGTGCAAAAAGATGGCGGCTGGCAGGTCAATATCGGGTCCGTCGATCACCCGATGTCCACCGAGCATTTTATCGAGTGGATTGAACTCATCGTCGATGGCACCGTCTACCGGCAGTCCCTGAAACCGGGAGATAAGCCGGCCGCATTCTTCCCCTGCGGCGCCGCCTCCGTTGCCGCTCGCGCCTACTGCAACCTGCATGGTCTGTGGAAGGTCTGATTATACCGTCCTGAAAAATAGACGCCCTGATAGCGGCCCTGCCGTGATCAGGCCGCCAGTGCACAACCGTTTGCCCCACTCAGAAAAAGGAGTCGGCATGTCCCAGCCCTGCACCCGCATATCCCCCAGCGACCTGATGATCCTGCCCTGTTCGGGGGCGAGCAGTGTCGGCCAGCTCAGCCACATGGCCGCAGCCGCACTGAGCCGTGAGGGTGCCGGCAGGATGTTCTGCCTCGCCGGTATCGGCGCCGGCCTTGAGTCCTTTCTCACGGCGGCGCAACAGGCCGAAAGGATGATCGTCGTCGATGGCTGCCGGACGGCCTGCGGCCTCAGGGTCCTGAATAAGGCCGGGATAGACTGCAGGAACCACCTGGTCATCACCGATCTCGGCATCGCCAGGGAGGATAGCCTGCAGGCTACCCCGGATCCGGAGTCCCTGCAACTGGTCAAGGACGCCATCCTTGCCTGCTCCGCCGAGGTAAAACCGATTATCCGCCTCAGCGGCTGCACCTGCGGCATCTGAGACATTCGGAAAATCCCGCCGCAACCCCTCCCCCTGCCAGCAGGATTCCCTAGCCCGGAATAAAGTCCAATACCGAGGCCGAGGAGGTGAAATCAGCTGCAGGGCCTGAAGCCATTCTACAAAAAGGCCGGGGAAGCTACCGCCGGCGACGGGAGAGTTCCTCCGGGGTATGGCGTGGGAATTACCCCAGTCCGACGTCAAGCCCCATCATCAGCGCGAAACCGAGCATCACCCCGATCGTGGCGACATCCGAGTGTTTCTCCGCCTGGGATTCCGGGATGAGTTCCTCCGCCACCACATAGATCATCGCCCCGGCGGCAAAGGACAGGGCATAGGGCAGCAGGGGCCGCATGGCAAGGACTGCAACCGCGCCCAATACCCCGGCGACCGGCTCCACCACCCCGGACAGCTGCCCGTACCAGAAGCTCTTCAGACGCGACATTCCTTCGCGGCGCAGAGGTACCGAGACCGCAGCCCCTTCCGGAAAATTCTGGATGCCGATACCTATGGCCAGGGCGATGGCCGCCCCCAGACTGGCTGTAGGAGAGCCGGCCGCGACAGCCCCGAAGGCCACCCCAACTGCCAGCCCTTCCGGAATATTGTGCAGGGTGATCGCCAGGACCAGCAGGACGCTGCGCTGCCAGCTGGTCTTCAGCCCCTCCGCTTCCTTTGCGGGGAAACCCGGATGCACGTGGGGCAGGATCTTATCGACTACCCAGAGAAAAACACCGCCTGAAAGAAACCCGATCATCGGCGGCAGCCAGGTCACGCCGCCCGCCTCCTCGACCATCTCGATGGCCGGTGCGAGAAGCGACCAGAAGCTGGCGGCGATCATCACCCCGGCGGCGAAGCCGAGCATCCCGTCCATGGTCCTGCGTTTGACGTTTGTGAAGAAAAACACCAGACTGGCGCCCAGGGCCGTCACCAGCCAGGTGAAACAGGTGGCCGAGAGGGCTTGGTACACCGGGGAAAGGGACTGAAACCATACGATCATATCAAGACTCCTGCACAGGTCTGCCCGGCGGCCGGCCGCGATTGCGGCATTGGTCGGAAACAGTTGTTATCTGGTTGAAAAAAATTAGAGAATTTCATGGGAAAAGATTTACATTTTCTACGAGGCGTGTCAACGAGGAACCATCATTCCAGAGGTCTGCCATGACAATGAAAAGCTATCGAATCGAACACGACAGCATGGGCAAGGTATCAATTCCGCAGGACGCCCTCTTCGGCCCTGAGACCCAGCGGGCCGTCAACAACTTCACCATTTCGTCAAGGACCCTCCCCTGGCCTTTTATCAGAGCCCTGGCCAGGATAAAACAGGCAGCCGCCGAAACCAACATCGCCCTCGGCCTGCTCGATGAGAGATCAGGCGAGGCGATTCGCGATGCCGCCAGTGAAATTGCCCGGGGCGCCTACCAGGAACATTTTCCGGTTCCTGTCTTCCAGACGGGATCGGGGACCAGCACCAATATGAACATCAATGAGGTGATCTGCGGCATCGCCCGAAAACGCGGGATCACCCTCTCGACGAACGATCAGGTCAACCTCGGCCAGAGCAGCAACGACGTCATCCCGACCGCCCTGCACCTCGCCGCCGCGGAAGGACTGCACGATCGCCTTGATCCTGCCCTGGCCGGTCTGGCGGCGTCGATCCGCCGAAAAGGGAAGGAAGAGGCCGGGACGCTGAAGACCGGCAGGACCCATCTGATGGATGCCCTGCCCATCTACCTGCAGGATGAGATGGAGGCCTGGGCCGTACAGGTCGACGAGTGCCGGGAACGCCTGGCGGATGTACTGCCGCGCGTGCTGCGCCTGCCTCTGGGAGGCACCGCGGTCGGCAGCGGCGTCAACTGCCATCCGGATTTTCCAGCCATGGCGGTGACGAGACTGAGCGCGATCACCGCCCTGCCCTGCACCTCGGCCCCCTCCTTTTTCAAGGGCCTGAGCAGCCTTGACACCGTTGTCGAGGTCTCCGGGCATCTCAAGACCGCCGCGGTGGTCCTGATGAAGATCGCCAACGACCTGCGCTGGATGAACTCGGGGCCGCTGGCCGGTCTCGGCGAGATCACCCTGCCGGCCCTGCAGCCCGGCTCGAGCATCATGCCTGCCAAGGTCAACCCGGTCATTGCCGAGGCGGTCTGCATGGCCGCGGCCCAGGTGATCGGCAACGACACCGTCGTCACCCTGGCTGGCCAGGCCGGCAATTTCCAGCTCAATACCATGCTGCCGCTGGCAGCGGCGAACCTCCTGGATTCCATCGATCTGCTGGCCGGCAGCGCCCGTTCCCTGGCAGGTTCTGCCATCGACGGCATGCGGATCAACAGGGAGGCCTGCGATCGGGCCCTGGCCCGCAACCCCATCCTGGTGACGGCCCTCACCCCGGAGATCGGCTATCTGCGGGCGGCAGCCCTGGCCAAGAAGGCCATCGAGCAGGGCAAGACCATCCTCGAGGTGGCCATTAACGAGACGGATGTGCCGCGAGACACCCTGGAGCGGCTGCTCGATCCGCACAACCTCGCCAAGGGCGGCGGCAGGTCCGCCTGACAGGGCCGGAAAAGGTTCCTGAACTCCAGCCAGGACCTCGAAAACAGCCCGGTCCCCTCTCAGAGAGGGTCGGGATGGGGTTGATAGCCCCGCACCAGCCGGTAATAATAGCTGGTGAGAGGCCTGCCGTTCCTGCTGACGGGAATCTCCCTGATGTTGTGGGCCTTGCTCACGTACCTGTCGAAATAGGCATTGCGCAGGGCATCCCGCCTTGAGGCTATCAGCAGCATGTCTCGGCCTGCCAGGGATGCGGGAGGAAACCAGTAGGCGTACATCAGCCCCTTCCAACCGAAGACATGCCAGGCCAGGGTCTCGTCGATCGCCCGGCCGGCCGGGGAGTCTGGCGGTTGGCCTGCATCGCCGCGGCGATAGAAGGCCAGGCTGCTGGCCAGCTGATAGGGATCCATGCCGACCACCAGCGGTCTGCGGCCGGTCTTCTCTTCCACCCGCTCCACGATCTTCTCCACCTCCCCGGCAAGCTCCCGCCGACCCGTCTGAAAGGGTCCTGGCATATTGGCCACAGCCGGCAAGCCCAAGGTAACGTAATGGAGGCAGGCCGCATAGAGCAGCATGAGGAGCATCGCGGTCACCGGCCACAGCCGGCGCATCCGGCGGATAAACCCATCGACTGCCACCCGCCTGCCCAGATCCCGCATGGTCAGGGCCATATACGGCAGGAGGCCGAGCCACAGGGGGCCGGTCCAGTTCAGCTTGACCTCCTTGCCCAGGCTGAAGGCAAAAAACACCGACAGAGGCACCAGGACCATGCAGAGAGCGAAAAGGTATTCCCGCCGCCCCCTGTCCTCTTCCACAGCATGGAAACGATCATAAGTCGTTCGGCCGTGCATCAGGAAGTGCAGGAAGGCGAGAAAACCGGCAGGCGTGATGAGCAGAAGGATGCCTCCGAGCAGTTCATGGCTGCTGAACATGATCACGTCGTTGATCCGCCCCTGACTTTGAAAAACGAAGGAGGCCCAGTCGTGACGGGCGTTCCAGACGATGACCGGGAGGAACAGCAGCAGGGCCAGCAACGCCGCGAGGTAGGGCTGGGGACGGAAGAACCAGGAGCGAGCCTGCCGATCGAGAAGCATGAAAAGCAGGGCCGCCGGCCCCAGGAGGACGATGGTGTACTTCGACAGCATGCCCAGTCCGAGACCGATGCCGACCCCGAGCCAGGCCGCCGCCTTTCGACCGACCAGGGCGCAGTGGAGAAAATAGAGGGTGGCTGCCCAACAGGGCGTCAGCGGCGCATCGGGGGTCATTACCAGGCCGGTCGCAAAGAAAAAGGGCAGGATGGAAAAAAGGAGCAGGGAACGGAAGGCGATAGACCGGTCCAGCGATCGGGCGGCAAAACAGCTGACGAACCAGGCCCCGATACACCAGGCCAGCAGGGCGCCGGCACGCACTCCGAATTCGCTCTCGCCGAAGACCGCGGTGCCGAGCCAGATCAGGGCCGCCACCATCGGCGGGTGGTCGAGAAAGCCGATATCCATATGCCGGGCATAATTCCAGTAATAGGCCTCCTCTTCAAGGAGTTCGGGCAACCCGGCGTAGATAAGGCGGAACAGAAACAGGCATGAGACCACCGCCAGGCCGAGATACCGCCATTTCAGCTCGCTGTTGATGCGGGCCTCTTCCCTGGTGAAGATAAAGACCATGTTGCCGAGATAACCGACCAGGGCGGCGAACAGCACCGCAGCGACGGCAGCCGCCTGCCCGGCCCAGTCGGGAGAGCGGCTGAGAAGGCCGATCACCCCGCCCCGCAGCAGGACTACGAGCAGGGCCACGCACCAGAACCCGGCGCCCCGGGCGACCGTCAGACGCAGTCCCCGGGGTTCCCTCAGCCCGGGAAGACATAGTATGCCGATGAAGACCAGGGCCGAAGAGCCGAGATAGCTGAGGACATGGGCGGTGCCGAGGGTCTCTCCACGCTGCACGAAGAACTGCAGCAGGGCAAAATCGGCGGAGATCCCGAGGATGAGGGCGAGACTGAGAAAAAGCCTTTCGCCGGCAGCGGGCAAAAAGCGTGCGCCGACAAAGAGCAGAAGTTGCCTGAGATAATCGCCGATGACCTTGGAGTTCATCTTCGACGAACCCTTGTAGCGGTCGTGAAAAACGATCGGGACCTCGGTCACCCGGAGATCAACCTCCGCCGTGGCCAGAACCTCAAGGCCGATCTTGAAGCCGCTCACCTGGCGGTTCAAATCGGTCAACCGCTGGCGCTTGAGGGCGAAAAGCCCGGCCATCGGATCATGCGCATCGGTGAAGAAGCGGGCCGGCAGGGTGGCGAGTTTTGAAGAGATCCTGCGCTGCAGCGGCCACTCAGGCGTGGCACCGCCGGACACATAGCGGCTACCGATGACCATGTCGTGGCTGCCCTGCAGCAGCGGGGCGAGAAGAAGCGGGATGGCTTCGGTGGGGTGGCTGAGATCGGCATCCATCACCACCGCGTATTCACCCTCGGCCGCCCTGGCCCCGGCCATTACCGCCCCGGCAAGGCCGTCATCGGTGGTGCGGCTGAGCAACCGCACCGGATAGGCGGCCTGCCAGCCTCTTATCTCGCCGCAGGTGCCATCCGTCGAGGCGTCGTCGACAAAGACCACCTCCAGGTCGAGAGCGTGATCATCCCGCGTCTTGAAAATTCTCTCGAGGAGCGGATCGATATTTCCGGCTTCGTTCAGGGTGGGGATGATGATCGAGACAGAGGGCATACGCTATCTTTCGGTTCAGATTAATCGGATACCCAATGACACTGGCGAGACGGGCGAAGGGAGTATACAGGAAAGCTGCCGACATTCCCACAGCTTCGTGATACGAAGAGATGCCAGCAGAAAAATACCCGGCACCGGTCTTTCCGGATCGCGGCCCGGGATGTTCCGCCCCACTCTGTCAGCCGGATATCTTCTTCAGTCCGAGATCGTGCATCGGCAGGATCCTTACCCCCAGGCCCTTGATCCTCTGGATGGACTCCCAGGCGGCAATGGCATCGAGATGCACTCCCGGACAGACGGCTGGTCCGTTGACCGGAAAATTCTCGGCATTGCAGCAGAAGCCGGTAATCACCGCCGGTCCCTCACCGGTCTCGACCAGAACAGAGAGGCCGCCCACCGAATGGCCGGGAGAATGCAGGACCCTGAGGCCGGGGCCGATGTCCATTTCCCGGTTGACCTCGATAAAGGGTATCCCTTCGATGAACGAGGTATCGTAGCGGTGATCGATGGGGTGCGGGTTGCGACAGAAGGCGATCTCGTCCCGGTGGGCGTAGAAGGTCGCCCGGGGGAACAGGGCATTGTTGCCGCAGTGGTCGTCATGGAGATGGGTATTGATGACGATATCGATGTCCTCCGTGCTCAACCCCGCACCGACCAGACCTTCAAGCAGGGATTCCGGCACCAGACCGGTCTCCTCGATAAAGCCCTGCGGTATGAACAGCTCGTTCTCATCAAGGCCGGTATCAACCAGGATGTTTTTGCCTTCGCCCCGCAGGAGAAACGACCAGATCGGCAGCCAGATCCGTTTGCCGTATCCCTGCTGATAGGTCATGATGCCCTGATCGGGATTGCGGACGCCGGTCAAAAGCGGTGTAATCGAATAGCTCATGGTCCCTCCTCAAGTCTTCTCTCTGCGGCCGCCAGGTCCGGCCCCCCTTCACCGACATCCCCGTCCTCCGCAAAAGACTTATTTTCTGCCAATATAGTCTCATCTGCCTTTTCTGCAATGCCTCCTGCTCCCCCGCCCCTGGACAGGAATATAGGCGAACCCGAACTTGCCGCCCTCGCCACACCTCGGGATGGACACGACAAGGCTATGTAATATCGGCATGGTACAGCTTTGTAACGGCGGCAAGAGTTTTTTTATAGGGCCGACACATTTGCCTTGACTGGCGATTGTCCATATTGTACTAACTGACTGGTCAGTCAGTGTAGCCTATTTTTTTCTCCTTCAGAGGTTCGGATGCCGAAGACATCAAAAAAAAGCGCTATTCTCGCCATGGCGACGGTTCTCTTCGCCAATAAGGGTTTCACCGGCACCTCAATGACCGAGGTCGCCAGCATGGCCGATATCGCCGGCGCCACCATTTTTTATCACTTCAAGACCAAGGAAGATCTCTTCGTCTCCGTGCTGGAGAGCGTCAAGACCGGCATTGTCCAGGAATTTTCCCTCTTCTTCCAGGAAGAACAGTTCGACTCGGGTCTCGAGATGCTGCTCGGGGCCATCGCCTTCCACCTCCATCTCGCCGGCACCAACAAGGAATGGTTCCTTCTCCTGCGCCGGCATTATATCTACGAACTTGCGGCGGTGAACCCGATCTGCCGCAGATATCTGGAAGACATCTATACCTGCCTCGTCGACATCTTTGAAAAGGCCCTGACGCTTGGCCAGCAGGACGGCTCGGTCAGTGTGGCTTCAGCACGGAAAACAGCTCTGATTATCCTGGCCATGGTCGATGGGATCATGCAGCTGGAAAGCAATAATCTATATAACGCGGGGTCGCTCTACGGTGAACTGGTAGCGTCTTGCCGCAGAATGGTGGAAAACAAACAACAATAGGTGGAGTGAATGCTGACAAAAATCTTTCCGTTTCTCAGTTGGTTGAAGGGATACAATGGGAACAGCTTCCGGGCGGATTTCATCTCCGGACTGACCGTAGCCCTGGTCCTGATCCCCCAATCGATGGCCTATGCGCAGTTGGCCGGCATGCCCTCGTATTACGGCCTGTACGCGGCCTTCCTGCCGCCGATGATCGCCGCCCTCTTCGGTTCCAGCCGCCAACTGGCAACCGGTCCGGTGGCCGTGGTCTCGCTGATGACCGCCGCCTCGCTGGCGCCTTTGGCCACCGCCGGCAGCGAGGGCTACATCGCCTACGCCCTGCTGCTGTCCCTGACGGTCGGGGTGTTCCAGTTCCTGCTGGGGGTCTTGAAACTCGGCCTGGTGGTTAATTTCCTCTCCCACCCGGTGGTCAACGGTTTCACCAATGCCGGCGCCATCATCATCGCCACCTCCCAGCTCGAAAAGATGTTCGGGGTCTATGTCGACGGCAAGGCGCATCATTACGAGACCATCATCGAGGTCTGCAAGAGCGCGATCCACTTCACCCACTGGCCAACCTTCTTTTTCGGAATCGGTTCATTCACCCTGATGTTCGCGCTGAAAAAACTCGCCCCGAAGGTCCCCAACGTCTTGGTGGCGGTTGTTCTGACCACCGTCCTGGCCTGGGCGATCGGCTACCAGCACGACGCCAAGGTGGATATCGCCACCATTCAATCCGACAAGACCAGGGAGACAATCGCCTCGTTCAACGCGGCCATGAACGCCAAACCGGAACTGGAAAAGAAGCAGACGGAAACAAGCAAGGTCCTCGACGAGGCCAGGAAAGCGCATGATAACGCTGCCATCCTGGACGCCGAACATGAAGCAAACCACATCCAGCTGCAGATCAAGGACATCAGCCACCAGGCCGCAGAATATCGTAAGGAAATCCGGGATATCCTGTTCAAAGGCATCCCGCAGGATGACGGCACGCTCGCCTTCTATCCCGTCGGAGAGGTCACAAACGGCAGCAAGGACGACGGGCGGACCTGGCGGATCAAGGTCGGCAACACGGCTCTCAACACCGAAGGGTTGAGGATGATGGGCGGCGGCGCGGTGGTCGGCGAGATCCCCAAGGGCCTGCCGTCCGTGACCATGCCGAAGCTGGACATGGGCGCTCTCTCGCATCTGTTGTCGGCCGCCGTCATCATCTCGCTGCTCGGATTCATGGAGGCCATCTCGATCGCCAAGGCAATGGCCGCCAAGACCGGCCAGCGGCTCGATCCCAACCAGGAACTGATCGGCCAGGGACTCGCCAACATCATCGGCTCGATGACCAACTCCTATCCCGTATCGGGATCCTTCTCGCGCTCGGCGGTCAATCTCCAGTCCGGGGCAATGACCGGTCTCTCCAGCCTTTTCACGAGCGCGACGGTGGCCCTTGTCCTGCTCTTTTTCACCCCCCTGCTCTATCATCTGCCCCAGTCGGTGCTGGCGGCAATCATCGTGATGGCGGTTATCGGCCTGATCAATGCCTCGGGTTTCATCCATGCCTGGAAGGCGAAAAAATACGACGGTATCATCTCCATCGTCTCCTTTCTGATGACCCTGGCCTTCGCACCGCATCTCGACAAGGGCATCATGATCGGCGTCGGCCTGTCGCTTGCGGTCTTTCTCTACAAGAGCATGCGCCCCACCGTCACCTCGCTCTCCAGGTATGAGGACGAGTCCCTGCGCAACTCCGTGCTCCACGGCCTGCGGGAGTGCCAGTACGTCGACATGATCCGTTTCGACGGCCCCCTGTTCTTCGCCAACGCCAGTTATCTCGATGACCAGATCAGCGCCAGGATGGAGAACAAGAAGGATCTCAAACACATCGTCATCGTCGCCAACGGCATGAATGACATTGATGCTTCCGGCGAGGAAGTGCTATCATTAGTTGTGGCAAACGTCAGAAGTGCGGGACTGGATATCTCCTTCAGCGGGGTCAACGAGACGGTCATGGCCGTCCTCGAGAGCACCCATCTGATCGAAAAGATCGGCCGGGACCATATCTACACCACGATGGACAAAGCGATCTGCGCGGTGCACGAGAGCGCGCACCAGAAATCCGAAGAAAGCCAGTGCCCACTTACCAATGTGTGCTATATTGCTTAATGTTGAGACTATAAAGGAGATTGTATGTCTGTCATCACACTAGTCGGAGCTGCGTTCAGCCACAAAGAGGCAGTCATCGAAGCATTGTCCGCCAATTCAGAATACCGGACGGTCGACCTGAAAGAGATCCTGGCAAGCGCCAGCAGGACCTCGGGCATGGCCGAGGCCAAGATCATGGGCGCCTTTGCCGCCAAGACCTCGGTCTTCAACCGTTTCACCCACGAGAAGGAACGTTCGGTCGCCCACCTGCGGCTGGCCCTGGCCGGCATCCTCGCCGACGACAACCTGCTGATCACCGGCCCGGTCAGTTTTCTCATCCCTGAAAAGATCAACCATGTGCTGCGGGTCTGCCTGGTCGCCGACCTTAAGCACCGGCTGAACGAGGCTATGCAGCGGGAGGGCCTGGCCGAAAAAGGCGCCCTGCAGCGCATTCGCCAGCAGGACGAAGACCTCGCCGCCTGGCTGAAAATGCTGAACCGGGGCGAAGACCCCTGGGCGGCCGGGCTCTACGATATCGTCATCCCGATGGACAAGACCGACCCGGCGGCCGCCACCACGCTCATCCTGGAAAAGGCCAAAAGCGATGTGGTCGCCAGGACCGCCCACTCCCAGGCCGGCCTCGACGATTTCCTGCTGGCCGCCCAGGTCGATGTCAAGTTGGCCCAGGAAGGACACAATGTCTGTGTTGACGCCAACAAGGGCGTTATCACCCTGACCATCAACAAGAACGTATTGATGCTCTCCCGGCTCGAGGAGGAGCTGAAATCCATTGTCGACAAGATTCCCGGCGTCACCGGTGTCGCCACAAAAATCGGAGAGGGATTTTATCAGCCTGACATCTATCGTAAATATGACTTCGAGGTGCCCTCCAAAGTGCTTCTCGTCGACGATGAGCGCGATTTCGTGCAGACCCTGTCCGAGCGCCTGATCATGCGTGATATGGGCTCGGCCGTGGCCTACGACGGTGAATCCGCCCTGAGCATGATCAGGGATGAGGAACCGGAGGTGATGATCCTCGATCTGAGGATGCCGGGCATCGACGGTATCGAGGTCCTGCGCCAGGTGAAATCGACCAACCCTGATATTGAGGTCATCGTCCTCACCGGACACGGCACTGAAAAGGACAAGGATATCTGCATGGCGCTGGGGGCCTTCGCCTTCCTCCAGAAACCGGTCGACATCCAGTTGCTCAGCCAGACCCTGATGCAGGCCAACGAGAAGGTACAGGGCAAGAAAGCAAAGGCCTGATAAGTCAAAATGGCGCCGGCCGCGGGAGGCCGGCGCCCTGTCCCCCATCTCCCCCGCGTGGCGCGAGGTACGTATGCCGTTTCTTGATCATATCAAACCTGACTTTCTCAAAAGCAGGAATATCACGACCGGCCCCTTTCGCCAGATGTTCAACTACAGTCTCATCTGGCGCTGGGCGATACTCCTCACCTCGGCTGCGACCCTGCTGCCGCTCTTTCTCATCACCTCCATCGACTACAATTTCACCCAGAAATCGATCGAGTCGGAAAATCTGCTCAGGACCCTGCGGGTCGGCTCCAACGCCAAGCGGGCCATCACGTCGTTCCTCAGTGAGCGGAAATCGGCCCTGTCCTTTATCGTCCGGGACAATTCTTTTGCCGATCTCAACGATCCAGAGAAACTGGCATTTCTGATGAAAAATCTTCGCGAGAGTTTCGGCGGCTTCGTCGATCTCGGGGTTATCACCAGAGATGGCCTGCAGACCGCCTATGTCGGCCCCTATGAACTGGAAGGCAAGGACTACAGCGATCAGCAGTGGTTTAAGGAGGTAAAGGAAAAGGGATTTCATATCAGTGACGTTTTTCTGGGCTTCCGCAAGGTGCCGCATCTGGTCATAGCGGTGAAACACACGCTGCCGGACGGCTCGTTCTATGTGCTGCGGACCGCCATCGAAACGGTACGCTTCAACGAACTATTGACCACCTTTGAACTCAGCGGCCGCGGCGACGCCTTTCTGATCAACCATGAAGGCATCATCCAGACCCCGACCCTTTACCAGAGCAAGGTCTTTGAGAAGATCCCCTTTGCCGTCCCGGCGTATTCCGACAATACCGAGATACGGGAGGAAATCAACACGGCCGGGAAGCCGATCATCATTTGCTCCTCTTATATCCCCGATTCTCCGTATATCCTCATCATCGTCAAGCACAAGGACGATCTGATGAAGGCGTGGCGAGCGACCCGCCTCAAACTGATCGGTTTCCTGGTGGTCAGCGTCACCGTCATTCTCCTGGCCATCCTCGGCTTCTCTACCTATCTCGTCAATAATGTCTATCTGGCCGATCAGCGCCGGCTGATGATCCTGCACGAGATGGAATACTCCAACAAGCTCGCCTCGATCGGCAGGCTGGCGGCCGGAGTGGCGCACGAGATCAACAATCCGCTGGCCATCATCAACGAAAAGGCCGGCCTGGTCAAAGACCTGATCAGCTATACCGAGTCCTGTCCCGCCGACACCAGGATCATCGGCCTGATCGATTCGGTATTGTCCTCGGTCGAGCGTTGCGGTACCATCACCAAGCGCCTGCTGAGTTTTGCCCGGCATATGGAAGTCAACATTGAATCGATCAACCTCGGCAAGGTCATCGACGATGTCCTCGGATTCCTCCATAAAGAGGCGGAATACCGCAATATCACAGTCAATCTCGATATCGCCCCGAACATCCCCGAGTTTCGCAGCGATCGCGGCAAACTGCAGCAGATATTCCTCAACATCGTTAATAACGCCTTTGCCGCCATGGATGTAGGCGGCAGCCTTGATATTTCGGTGCGGCTCGACGATAAAAAATGTATCACCGCCAAGATCAGCGATAACGGTTGCGGCATGTCCGAAGAGGACCTGGGCAAGATATATGAACCTTTCTTTTCCACCAAAACCAAGACCGGGGGTACCGGCCTCGGCCTGTCGATTACCTACGGTCTGATCCAGGAACTCGGCGGCAAGATCCAAGTCACCAGCAAGAAAGGCTCAGGAACCACCTTCACCGTGTCCCTGCCCTTGGAACCTCCAAAATCAGCGGAGAAATGAACCATGCGTGTTTTACTTGTCGATGATGAGACGGAGTTCGTGGCCACTTTGGCCGAACGCCTTTCGTTCCGGAAAATGGAAGTCGATTACACCACCAGGGCCGCCGACGCCCTGACCATGGCGGCAGAGAAGGTGTACGACCTGGCCGTCCTCGACATGAAAATGCCGGGCATCGGCGGTATTGAGCTGAAGGCCCTGCTGGAAAAGCAATGTCCGGAGATGAAGTTCATCTTCCTCACCGGCCATGGCTCCGAGGACGACTATATCGCCGGTTCTTCCGGAGCCTGCAGCTATCTGGTCAAGCCGCTCAACATCGACACCCTCACCGCCAAGATCAGAGAAGCCGTTGAAGGGTAGCAGCGAAACCAGCTGCGCGCTCTGTCCGGCTCCCCTTGCGACAGCTGCCTATATCGATCAGGGATTTTATGTGCAGGGTTATTATTGAACATCGGCTTTAGGAGACTGCCATGCAGACGCAATACGACAGTATCGGGGAATCGGGGCTACGTTTTTTCGGCAAGGTTTCCGCCTCGATCTCCCATGAGATGAAAAATGTCCTGGCGATCATCAACGAAAACGCCGGCCTGCTCGAAGACCTGACCCTGGCTGCCCAACGAGGTAAGGCCATCGATCCGGAGCGGCTGAACAGGACGGCCGGGAATTTTCTCAAGCAGATTCACCGTGCCGATGAAATCCTTAAAAATATGAGCATCTTCGCCCATAGCGTCGACCAGTTTGCAGGCCAGGTCAACCTCCAGGACCTTGCCATGCTGGTGGCAAATCTCATCAGCCGTCCGGCGGCAATGCGGAAAATTACCCTGGAAACGGCGACACCGGAGGAACCGGTCCAGCTGACCACCAACCCCTTTCTGCTGGAAAATCTCATCTGGCTCTGTCTGGAGTTCGCCCTTACCGCAACGAGCGCCGGCGGCATCCTGACCCTGACCCCTGAAAAAGCCGCTGCTGGTACATGCCTGCATATCGCCGGGATCGACAGGCTCGCCGAGGCCTTTCCGGCACAACTGCCGGCCGGTCACCAGGAGATTACAGCCGCCCTCGGGGCGAGACTGCTGCCGGAGTTCGGCAGCCACACACTGACCCTGTACCTCAGCTGAAGAAGCGGTTTCTCCCGGCAGAGGACAGGCAGAGCAACTTCACTACAAGGAGACCCTTATGTCTGAGAAAATATTGCTGATTGATGATGAACAGGATTTCCTGGACGTCATGTCCGAACGCATGGAGGCCAGGAACATGCAGGTTTCCACGGCATCATCGGCCAAGGAAGGCTTGGAGAAGGTGGCCGCAGGCTCATATGACGCCGTCATCCTCGACCTGATGATGCCGGAAATGGACGGTATCGAGACCCTCAAGGCCCTCAAGGAGAAGAACCCCGACCTGGCGGTGATCCTGCTCACCGGTCATGCCACCATCAAGCAGGGGATCGAGGCGATGAAGCTGGGCGCCCTCGACCTGCTTGAAAAACCCGCTGATATAAACGCGCTGGAAGAAAAAATCAAGGCGGCCCAGGCCCGGAAGATGGTCATCGTCGAGAAAAAGAACGAAGAAATGATCAAAAAGATCATGGCCACCAAGGGATGGTAGCGGCATTTCCGGAGCAGGACGGTAACAGGAAGGCAGGTGGGCGGTGACGGCACGGAGGGACCAGGAGCCGTCGCCTGCCCGATCCGTTGTCCGGGAGATTCTCCGGAGAATCTCCCGGCCACGTCCTGGCCACGCCATCAATCCGTATCGAGAATCCTGCGAATCGCCTGCAGCAGTTCCGTGGGTGAGACAGGCTTGAACAGCACCTCCATCTGCAGATCGGACAGCTCTCTCTGCTCAATGTTTTCCGGGGCATAGCCGCTGACAAAGATCCCCTTCACCCGTCCGTGGATCTGTCGAATGGCATCGACAGCCTGTTTGCCGTCCATCTTCGGCATGACCAGATCGAAGAGGAGCATGTCGACCCTGTCCTTGTTCTCGGTGAATTTCCGCACCGCCTCTTCCCCGTTCACCGCCTCTATGACCTTATAGCCGTTGCGCTCCAGGATGGTCGACATCAGGCGACGGACTGCCACCTCGTCTTCGGCGAGAAGAATCGTCTCCTGGCCGCCCCGCGGCTTTTCCGTCTCCGTCCGTGCCTCGGCTGTCTGCCCTTCCCCGTCGATCACCGACAGGTAGACCCGGAATACCGTCCCTTTCCCCGATTCACTGTAGACTGTTATATACCCCTGGTGTTCTTTGATGATACCGTAGACCACGGCCAGACCGAGTCCCGTGCCCTTGCCCGTCTCCTTGGTCGTGAAGAACGGTTCGAATATCTTTCCGGCCGTCTGCCTGTCCATGCCCCGGCCGGTATCCGCCACAGTGATCAGGGCATACGGCCCGGCACTGCCGAAACCGTGGGTCTCGACAAAGTCCTGGTCGAGTTCCAGGTATTCCGTGCTCACCGAGAAACTTCCGCCGTTCGGCATGGCGTCCCGGGCGTTGGTGGCGAAATTCATCAGGACCTGCTCGATCTGATGGTCGTCGGCAAAGACCACCAGCGGCCTTGGAGCCAGGTGCGTCTCGCACTGGATATCCTCGCCGATAATCCTGCGGATGAATTTCTCGACCTGGGCGATCACCGCATTGACCTCAACCGGCCGTTTCCGGCTGACCTGCTTGCGGCTGAAGAGCAGGAGGTCTTTGGTGAGATGCGAGGCTCGTTTGCCGGCTTCAATGATGGTGTTGACACTCTCCCGCTCGGGGGCATCCTCGCCCATCTCCTCCAGGGCAAGCTCGCCGTAACCCAGGATCGCAGACAGTATATTGTTGAAATCATGAGCTATGCCTCCCACAAAGGTGCCGATTGACTCCATCTTCTGGGCCTGCCGGAACTGTTCCTCAAGTTTCCGCCGCGTCGTGATATCCCGGATGATTTCTATGATCCCTTCCACCTCGCCGGCGTCGCCGAGGACCGGCACCCCACGTATCTCAAACTCCCGGCCGTCGGCCGCCGAGGTGATATCGCCGATCTCGTTCCGGCGCGAAGAAAGGCTCTGCATAACGGGACAGGGGGTGCAGATCTTCTCACGATTCCGGAAGGTGACATGGCAGGTCTTGCCCAGCAGTTCCTTATCCTCCAGATTGAACATCTTCCGCACCGCCGCATTCGCCCAGCGCACCTCGAGGGCGGGGGAGAGGTGGACGATACCGTCCGGGACATTGTCAAGCAGGGTCCGGTACTCCTGGGACAGCCGACGGTATTTCTCCTCCTGCTCCTTGAGGGCGGCCTCGGCTTTCTTGAGCCGGCTGATATCCGTACAGATGGCGCTGAGGCCATAGATCCTGCCGCTGCGGTTGCGCAGCGGAAACCTCACCGACAGGAAGGTATGCGGTCCATCCGCCAGCACCGCCGGCTCCTCCACCTGCAGCGGCTGCCCTGAATCGAGCATCCGACGGTCGTTTTCACTGTATTCCTCGGCCAGGCTGCGAGGATACAGGTCGAAGACCGTACGGCCGACGACCTCCTGCGATGTCTTGCCGAGGATATCGAGAACATAGGCATTGACCACCTGAAACCTGCCGGCAAGATCCTTGACCCAGACGATGCCGCTGGCGTTGTCGATGATCGCCCGCAGCCGCTCCTCGCTCTCGCGCAGCTCCGCCCTGGCCCTGGCCCGTTCAAAGGCCGTACCCAGCTGCATCATGGCTCGTTCGAGGATTTCGACCAACGGCAGGGGTACTCTATTGTCTCGCCGGTCGGCGACGTGGATCAGGCCGGTGACCTGCCCCGCACTCCGGAACGGCACCAGGGCCACCGATTCGTAGCCGGCCATATTGCAGACGTTGCGGGTCTCCTCCTTCTCTTCCTCGGAGACCGTGGCCAAAAAGCGGGTCGTGCCGTTCATGTAGAAGGAGCCGCCGGGTGTCAAGAAGGGCAGGCATGTATCGCTGCTGATTCCCTTGATCACGTTGATGCACATGCAGCGGTCGGATTTGATAGACAGCGGGCTTTCAGCCTCGAAAAAACTCCTACTGAAACCCTCGTAGGCCTGATAGGGGATGCTGCCGTCTGCCTCGAGGACCCGGATGCCGACCGCATCGCAACCGACAAATGCTTTGATTTCACGGACAAATTCAGAGATCAGCAGCGGCATTTCGGGTTGATCGTGGACCAGTTCGAGCAGGCGCAGGTTGAACTGCTGAGCCCTCTCGACGTTTTTCCGCTCGGTTATGTCCTGGAAATAGGCCAAGAACCGGTCCTTAGCGATCCGCACACCGCGCAGCGAGATCCAGATGATCCGCCCGTCCCGGGCAAACAACCGGTATTCGCCCTGAAAATTGCCGGAGACCAGCATTCCCTTGAAGTCCCGCCAAAGCTTTTCCAGATCCTCGGCGGGAGCGAGGTTCATCACCCCCATACCCAGCAGGGTTGCCCGGTCATAGCCCAGCAACTGGATAGCCGCCGGATTGACATCGTGAAACCGACCCAGCCCATCGGCGACGATGATGGCCATCGGGGCACTTTCGACATAGGTGCGAAAACGGGCCTCACTCTCGCGCAGGGCCTCCTCCGCTTGTCTGCTGGCGGTAATATCCCTGGCGATACCGAAGATCCCGCTGACCCTGCCGCTCTCATCTGAAATGGGTCCCTTGGTAACGAGAAAGGCGATCCGTTCACCGTTGCGGGTCGTCGTCCATTCCTCCTCGGTCTGTGTGACCCCTTTCTCCATGATCATGCGATCCTGCGCCATGATGGCGGCCGCAGTCTCGGCCTGGAACAGGAAGGTGTCGTCCTGGCCGATGACGGCATCGGTATCGCGTCCGGCAGAGCGGGCGGCGGCGGAATTGAGAAAGAGATAGCGGCCCTGCCGGTCCTTGACGAAGATCGCATCGGAAGTCCCCTCCAGCACGGCCCGCATGAGCTGTTCATTCTTGGCGAGTTTCTGCTCGGCCTCTTCCCTTCTCCTCTTTTCGGCCTGTTCGCTCAGGCTGCGTTCAATGGCAGGAATGAGGCGGGTAAGACGATCCTTCAGGACAAAATCGCAGAGTCCGGTCTTCAGCAGTTCAACCGCAGTTTCCTCGCCGACGCTGCCGGATACCAGGATCACCGGCGCCTCGGGAAGCCTTTCCTTGATCTGGCCGAGGGTATCGAGAAAATCGAGGCCGGTCACCTTGTAGTCGGAGAGGACCAGGTCCCAGCCGCCCTCATCCAGGGCTACCGAGAGTTCATCCGCATCCTTGACCCAACGGACCTCTGCCGACAACGCACTCCGGCGAATCTGGCGCTCGATCAGGAGGAAATCGGCCTCGACATCCTCTATCATCAATATCCGCAATGTATTCATCGTTTCCTGGCTGGCGGCTCGTTGATGACCTTCCGGCAGACCGCCGGACTGGCCACTATTTCAGGAGTTTCAGCAAAATCAGGAGGCCCGGGAACACTGCCGGCGGCAGCGCGTTCCAGCCCCGCAACCGGTCACGTGCCTCAGCAAGAGGAGACAGAATACCCTGCGGCGCCAGGCCGGTCAACTGATCAGGCCCGGTTGGCATGGCGCCGCCTTATTCTCAGGTACGGGGCAGGCCGTAATTCTGCCGGAAAAGACGATTTTTCATACGCTCTCCTTCTTCTTTTCGCCGAATTCCGGCAGGCTGAAGCAGAAGGTCGCCCCCTCGTTGCGCCGCCCTTCCGCCAGCATCTCACCGCCGTGCCGGTGGATAATGCGCTGGGCCGTGGCAAGACCGATACCGATGCCGGGAAACTCTTCCTGGCGATGCAGACGCTGGAAGGGTTCAAAGAGTCTGGCGGCAAGGGCTGCCTCGAAACCGGCCCCGTTATCGGCGACACAAAAAAAGCGCTGCCCTCCCTCTTCACGGACAAAGACCCGGATGACCGCCTTCTCCCGTTGAGAGGTATATTTCCAACTATTGGCCAGGAGATTGTTCATCACCACTTCCAGCATGGCCGCATCCCCCAGGACGGATAGCTGGCGAGAACACCGGTGGCGATCAGTATAGCCCACTGAAACAGGTCGAATGGTTCGCGGATGTGCAGGCTGTGCAGGGGCGGGATGCCGAAATAATCGACGCCGAGGGCGGCGATGACGGTCGCCAGTACTCCCGGCCCGAAACCACCCAGCACCGAACTGAAGATGATGGGCAGCATAAAAGAGCACGAGCAGAGGTCGCTCGTCGAAGGAGACGGCAATTTTCATCCGCACGGCGAGCATAGACATCGTGACCAGCACCGCAAAGGCGTAGGGGATCCAACGCGGCAGACGATCGCCCGATCCGATCAGGTCCGCACTGCGGAGTCTACCCTGCGATTCCCGTTCGCTGCGGTCGGGAATGATGGAGAGGGCGACAAGGAGCAGAAGGGCCGTCAGGGATATGAAGGCGAGCCCCTTGACGGTCGACATTTCGGTCAGCGACGAGGCGTCGGTGAAGGCAAGGAGGAGGCGGTCGGAGAGAAAAATCCACGCTGACCCGAAGATCAGATAGCTGCTGGTGGCAGTGAGAATGAAACGCTTCCGGGCCGATAAATTCATGTACAACCCGCCTTGAGATACAGCCAGATTATGGAGGTCTCACGAAAATGCCGTCGGTTCGATTACCAGCCTCTCGCCGGGATGAGAAGGTGCCTGTCATCGATATCTTCCGCGCAGCAGGAAAAAAGGAAGAGGTGACCGGAAATCCGGGAATAGGGGTGAGATCCGGCCACCGCTTTCAGGTTAGCAAAAAGCGCCTGAAAAGACAATCGACTCCTGCCAAAAAATATCTGCCGGGACGGATATTCCGCCCTGCCGTTATAAAACAGGATTTACCAAAAGAAACCGGCCCCCGTGAAAACGGCAGGGGCCGGAGGAAAGTAAAGGCTGTCGATGGCGATCGCAGCCGGCAGGCGGGGTCGGTTATTCAGATACCCAGGTAGGCGGTCTTAATATGCGGGTCGTTGAGCAGAACGGCGGCATCACCCTCGAGGGCGATGCGCCCGTGTTCGAGGACATAGCCGCGGTCACTGAGGCTCAGCGAGTGTTTGACATCCTGTTCGACGAGCAGCACGGTGGTGCCCTGATCGGCGATCATGCGCACGGTCTCGAAGATGCTCTTGATGAGGATCGGCGCCAGACCCAGCGACGGCTCGTCGAGCATCAGCAGCTTGGGCTGGGCCATCAGGCCGCGGCCGATGGCGACCATCTGCTGCTCGCCGCCCGACAGGGTCATGGCGGTCTGGTTCTGCCGCTCCTTGAGGCGGGGCAGGAGACCGTAGACCTTTTCCAGGGTCTCGGCCACGTGGCCGCGGGCCCGGCTGTTATGGGCGCCGACGACAAGATTGTCGAGCACCGTCATCAGCGAAAAGAGCCGCCGTCCCTCCGGCACATGGATGATCCCCGCCTCGACGATCTCTTCGGGCTGGGCGCGGTGAATGGCCCCGCCGTTGAAGGTGATCTCGCCGCGATCGGGCTGCATCAAGCCGGAGATAGTGCGCAGCAGGGTCGATTTGCCGCTGCCGTTGCCGCCGATGATGCTGACCACCTCGCCTTCTTCGATCTTCAGGCTGAGGTCATAGATCACCTGGACATCGCCATAGCTGACATCGATATTGCGTACATCAAGAAACGACATAATCATCCCCCAGATAAGCTTTGATGACGTTGGGATCGTTGGCGACCTGATCCGGCGTGCCCTCGGCGATTTTTTTACCGAACTGGATGACCACCACCCGGTCCGACAGGGCCATGATCGCCCGCATGATATGTTCGATGAGCAGGATGGTCACACCGCTGGCCCGGATTTTCCTGATCATCTCGACCACCTCGTCGACCTCGGAGGGCCGCAGTCCGGCCATGACCTCATCGAGCAGGAGGAGCTTCGGTTCGGTGGCCAGGGCCCGGGCGACCTCGAGGCGTTTGCGGTCGGCGATGGTCAGGTTGCCGGCGAGAAGATCCTTCTTGTCATCCAGGTTCAAGAATTTCAGGACTTTCAAGGCCTTGTCCTCGGCCTCCGCGCGCCTGTCGCAGGTGGCGAAGCTGCCGACGGTGACATTGTAGAGCACCGTCTTCGAAGCAAAGGGCTTGACGATCTGGAAGGTCCTGGCAAGACCTTTTTTACAGAGATCCCATGGCCTTTTACCGTTGATGTTCTCGCCCGAGAAGAAAATCCGACCGGAGGTGGGCGTATAGACCCCGGCAATACAGTTGAAGGCCGTCGACTTGCCGGCCCCGTTCGGGCCTATCAGTCCCATGATTTCCCCCGCCTTGATCTCCAGGCTGAGGTTGTCGATGGCCCGCAGCCCGCCGAATTCCTTGGTGAGTCCTTCCAGCTTCAGTATCATGCCGGCCTCCTGTCGCTGCTCAGTCTGTCGAGTACGCCGTTGTACAGACGGGTTAACGGTTCCTGCAGGCCGCGAGGCTGGTAGGTCATGACCAGGATGAGGATGACCCCGAAGATGATCAGGTGCATACCCGGCAGGGTGTCGCCGAAATAGATCCGGGAGAAATCGCTGACCGGCCGCAGGAGCAAGGCGCCCAGCACCGGGCCGACGATCGAGCCGCGCCCGCCGATCAAGGCGATGAAGGCGATTTCAAACGACAGGTCGAGCGAGATGGCGCTTTTCGGGTGGATGTAGAGGTTGAGCTGGGCGTAAAATGTCCCGGCCAGGGCGGTGAGAAAGGAACTCATTGCCATTGCCGCCAGTTTCGCCCGGGCCACGTTGATTCCGAGCGCCATCGCCGCCTCGGGCTCCTCGCCGCCGGCATTGAGATAGTAGCCGAGTTTCGAGCGGGAGATGAAGGCCGTCAGGGCAAGGACGGCGATCAACATGATCAGGATGATGAAATAATAGGGCTCCTTGTCGGCGAAGAGCATCTTGCCAAGGCCGAAACCAAGCGGCGGAATCTGCAGACCGCGCGGACCGTTCAGGACAAAAGGACCCAGTTTGTCGATATTCTCCACCATCACCCGCATGCCCTCGGCGAAGGCGATGGTCGCCAGGGCGAAGTATGCCCCGCGCATCTTGAAGGTCGGCAGGCCGATGAGGATGCCGACGATCGAGGCGAGGACGCCGCCGACCAGCATCCCCAGCCAGGGGCTGACGCCGTACTGCAGCGACAGGATGGTCGAGGTGTAGGCGCCGATGCCGAGAAAGGCGGCATGGCCGAGCGGCAGGACACCGGCGAATCCACCCACCAGATTCCAGCTGGTGGTCAGATAGGCGTAAAAAAACAGCAGGATGAGGATATGCATGTAGGTGGCGCTGCGGATCACCAGGGGCAGGCACAGGGCCAGGACCAGGACGGCCAGCAGGGCGCAGCGATGCAGATTCTTACGTGTCATTGGCTTTCCTTTTTGCAGATACAGAGATGGGTGGCCGGAGCGAAAAGACCAATATCCTTCTCCTGAGTTCGTGACGGCTCCTTTTGCCGTATGGTGCCTGTCTCCGGGCCGATTAGGGGCCGTTACGAAATAACCGTTACATTTTTCACCATTTCGTTACGGCCCCTTATGCCGGAAAGGTATTTCTGCCTAACGGTTATTGTTTGACGACGGCTTATCTATTGCCGAACGCTTTCGGCAGCCTACCAGTCGCCCTTGACGCCGAACAGTCCCGACGGTTTGACGAACAGGACCAGCAGAAAGAGGCCGTAAACGATGGCCTCGGTCCAGGTGGCGGCCATGAACTGCGGGGCGATCGATTCGATCAGCCCGATGATGATGCCGCCGAGCAGGGCCCCGCCGATGCTGCCCAGCCCCCCGAGAACCACGATGATGAAGCACTTGATGTCAAACAGCACGCCCACCGTCGGAAAGATGTTGTAGAACGGCACCAGGGTCACCGCCGCCACGCCGGCCGTCGCCGTGCCGATGCCGAACGCCAGGTTGTAGATCTTGTAGGCGTTGATGCCCATCAGGCTGGCCGCCTCGCGATCCAGGCTGGTGGCCCGGATGGCCCTGCCGGTGTTGGTCTTCTGGAGAAAGAGATGAACGGCCAGGGTGGTGAGGACGGCGGCGACAAAGCCCCACAGCTTGGGGACGCTGAGCATGATCTCGCCGATCTCGATCATCTTTCCGCGCAGCGGGTTGTCCTGCAGACTGCGATACTGCGGCCCGAAGATCAGCAGGGTCAGATTGTCGAGGATATACCAGATACCGGTGGTGACGATGATGACGGTGATCGGCTCGCGGACATTCTTTTCCGCCTTGAAGATCGGCTTGATGACGATATCCTGGAGAAAGTAGCCGAATACGAACATGATCGGCACAACGATCAGCAAGGCGACATAAGGGTGCAGGCCGCTCAGGGTGATGGTCCAGTAGGCCACGTACATGCTGACCATGAGCAGGGAGCCATGGGCAAAATTGATGACCTTGAGCACCCCGAAGATCAGGGTCAGACCGAGGGCGGTCAGACCATAGATGGAGCCCATCAGGATGCCGTTGATCGCGTCTTCGAGAATATACAGCATGGAAATCTCCGAATTGCCGGTTCACTGTCGCGGCGGGCGGAAAGGTCCCGCCCGCCGCATGGTTTCGTTTACATAATCGGTTTTATTTGGCCGACATCGGGAATACCGGGGTGTATCCGGCCCGACGCACGTTCTTCGGCCAGACGGTGATGCGCTCCATGCCCTTGCCCATATCGCCCACCTGCACGACAACCAGGGCGGCATGTTTGTTCTGGCCGGTCTGGTCGAAGGCGACCTTGTCATAACCGACGATCATGCCGGGGCCGTCTTTCAGCTCGGTGGTCCGCAGGGCCTCGATGATCTTGGCGGGCTCAAGGGAGGCCGCACGCTCGAGGGCGTCTTTGATGACGTACATCGCCAGGTAGGCGTCAACCGCCTCGCCGGTGAAATTCTGACCGTATTTGGTCTTGTACTTCTCATTGGCCTCTTTGGCGCCGGCCTTGTTGACGTCGGTCTCCCATTCGACGATGTCGAAGAGCTGGGCGGCGTTCTTGCCGGCAGCCTTCAAGAAGGACGGATCGGCATGGCCGCCGCCGCTGCCGATGATGGCCTTGAGCTGGACATTGTACTCGGCGATGGTGTTGGTCAGGAGGATGGCGTCGGCAGCATTGGAGACCATCATCAGGACATCGGGGCGAGCCCTTTTGATCTTCTGGACAACCGGGCTCAGGTCGGTAGAGGTCGAGGGGTAGGGTTCGTCAAGGACCACCTCGTACCCGGCCTGCTCGGCCAGTTTCTTCCACTGTGCCGCGAAACCGGTCCCCCAGTCACCGTTCTCATAGACAAATGCCACCTTTTTGATCGGGGAATTGAACTCGGCCTCCATGTCCTTCAGGAAGGCGAACTGATCGCGGGTCCACCAGGAATCCTTGGCGGCGATGCGGAAGACGGTCTTGAAACCCTGCTCGGTGATCTTGTCGGCCACCGACACCGGCACGATGAACGGCATGCCGTAACGCTCGGCCACCGCCGTGACCGGATAGGTCACCGCCGAGTTCCAGCAGCCGCTGAGGATGTGGACCTTTTCGGTGTTGATCAGACGTTCGGCCTCTTGGACACCTTTTTCCGGCTTCGATTCGGAATCGGCATAGACCATTTCGAACTTGGCGCCGCCCAGGGCTTTGACACCACCGGCGGCGTTGATCTCCTCCATCGCCATTTCCCGTGCCTGCTTGGCCTGCAGTCCTACCGAGGCGGAAGGACCGGAGAGAGGAATGATACTGCCGATCTTGACGTTCTCGGCAAAGGCCGATACCGAGGCCCCGACGACAAGCGAAAAAGCGACTACCGGAACAGCAATCTTCTGTAGAATGTTCATAGACTCCTCACGAATTGAATTTTCCGCCTCACCTGGCGACTGAAAACAGCGATTGTTCCACCGTTAACCCTTCATTCGATGACGGGGGCAGCGCTCCGGCATCCCCTTCATCGAACAGACAGTTCCGTCAACCGCTTAACGCAAAGATTATGCCATCCTGGAATGAAGAGTTTTTATCTGAATAATTATGCTGTTATAATACGAGCAGAGGGTTCTTCCGGGAATCTGGGCCGGCGTGTCAACCACAGACGTCAACCCTGATTGACAATGTCAACCAGGGTTGACGTTGTCAATCTTTCGCGAAATTGCGGATCGGCAATCCCCGGCGGCGCCGGGTTCAGGACTTACCCGTTGGCATGCCCCAGGTCGCCCTGCCCGGGTCTTGCCAAATCACGTTTTTTCAGCCGCTTGTGCAGGGCCTGGCGGGAGACGCCGAGCAGCTGGGCCGCCTTGTTCTGGTTATTCTGGGTCGAACTGAGGGCGACATCGACGGCATAATCGGTCAGTTCCTCAAAGGTCGGGAAATGGCCGAACAGGGCCTCCAGCGGATTGCCACCGGGGGCCGGGGGCCGGAAGCCGGCCATCGGGGCAGAGCCGGCGAGCCGTTCGGCGATCAGCCGTTCCTCGATCAGCCCCCCCTCGCAGCGCGCCACCGCATCGGAAATATATGCCTTCAGCTCCCGGACATTGCCCCAGAACGGATGGCGTTGCAACAGCTGCATGGCCTCGCCGCTGATGCCGGGGACTTTCCTGTTCATCCCGGCCGCCGCTGTCGCAATGAGATGCTCGACCAGCAGCGGAATGTCCTCCCGCCTCTCCCGCAGCGGCGGCAACCGGATCAGGTGGGTGCTGAGGCGGTAGTAGAGATCCATGCGGAATCCGCCGTCCTGGCCGGCGAGCTTGCCGAGATCCTTGTTGGCGGCGGTGATCACCCGGGCCAGGCACTGTTTCGGCTGGTCGGAGCCCAGCGGGTAGTAGATCTTTTCCTGCAGCAGGCGCAGCAGTTTCACCTGCGAGACCTCGCTCAGGTCGCCGATCTCGTCGAGGAAGATGGTGCCGCCCCGGGCCTTTTCGAGCAGGCCGGAACGACTGCTGTCCGCGCCGGTATAGGCCCCTCTGGTATGGCCGAAGAGGGTGTCGGAAAAGAGGGTGTCGTCAAGACCCGAGATATCTACGGCGACGAACTCGCCGGGCAGGCCGCTGACCTCGTGGATGGCTCGGGCGATCAATTCCTTGCCGGCCCCGGTCTCGCCGAGGATCAGGGTCGGCAGGCCGCTGGTGGCGATCGATTCGATATACTGGAAGATGCCGTACATCGCCGGGTTCTTGGTGACGATCGGCTTGAAGGCCGGGTTGACATGGGGCCCGGCGGCGAAGGTGATGCCCTTCAGGGACATCACCTCGTTGCGCAGCAGGCCGATCTCGAGGGCGTTGCGCAGGGCCGAACTGAACATCTTCAGATCGATGGGCTTGACCAGGTAATCGTGGGCGCCGAGACGCAGGCACTCGACGGCCGTCTCGATCTCGGAGTTGGCGGTGATGACGATCACCGGCACCTGCGGTTTGCGTACCTTGAGCTCGCGGAGGACATCCTGGCCGGACATGTAGGGCATATTGAGGTCGAGAAACAACACCGGCGCCGTCATGTCCTCGAGGGTGGCCAGGACCCGGCGGCTGTCGCTCAGGGTCCGGACATTGACGATCCCCATCGACATCAGCAGCAGGCTGTAGGCATCAAGTTCCGACTGTTCGTCATCGACCAGCAGGATCTGGCAGTTTTTCATCTTGTCATCTATCATTGCGGGGTATCCGTTGCCATTTTTTGCAGTTTGATGGTGAACCGGGCGCCATTGTCAGTGTTTGCCGCCGCCAGGTCGCCGCCCATCTCTTTTTCGACTATCATCTTCGACATATAGAGTCCCATGCCGGTGCCGGACGAGGCGCCCTTGGTGGTGTAGTAGGGATTGAAGATCTGCGGCAGCAGGTGTTCCGGGATACCGCAGCCGTTGTCGACGATGTCTATTGTTACGCTGTCCTCCCCGCCCGCCACGACAATGTCGATGGTCCGGGCCGCGCCATCGCCCTCCTCCTCCCGATTCTCCAGGATAGCGTCCCTGGCGTTGGCCAGGATGTTGACCAGGACATGGATGAACTCGCCCTGATAGCCGAGGACCACCAGGGCCTCTGAACCGGCCTTGTTCTTCACCGAGAGGGTGATGCCGGCGTGCTTCATCTGGGCCTCCATCAGCTTGACGGCGCTGATGATCACCCCGAAGACATCCACTGGTCCCTTCTTCTTCGCCGGCCGGAAAAAATTCCTGAAATCATCGATGGTCTTCGACATGAACTGGATCTGGCCGTTGGCCCCGGCCACCAGTTTGTCGACAAAGGGCTTGGTCAGAAGATCGTTGTAGTGGGCCGCCTCGAGACTGGAGATGTAGGTGGCCAGGGTGTTGAGCGGCTGCCGCCACTGGTGGGCGATGGCCCCCAGCATCTCCCCCACCGCCGCCAGTTTCTGGGCCTGCATCAGCTGCCCCTCGGCGTCGACCCGTTTGGAGATATCCCTGATGCTGGAAAGGGTCAGTTCCTCACTGCCCAGGGTGAAGATCTTCAGGTTGACCGAGGCCGGGAATTCCGTGCCGTCGGCGCGGCAGAACGACCAGCGGAAGAACTGCTGCTCGCCTGCGCGGGAATTGTCCATGATCCGCTGGATGCTTTCAGCGCTCAAAGAACCGTCAGGTTGATAGGCGGGCGAGAGGTCCAGCATGGTCTTTTCGAGAATCTCATCACGCGAGAAACCGAAAATCTCCTCGGCCTTGCGGTTGCATTCCGTATGCTGCATGCCCCTGCTGATCAGAATCGCGTCGTTGGCGACATTGAACAGGGTCTGGTAATAGGTCTCGACCTCCTTGCGCTTGCTGATATTCCATTCCAGATCCCGGTTGATGCCGGTCATTTCCACCTGATGCTGCTGCACCGCAGTGCTGTAACGCTTACTGAACATGAACAGGACCAGGCCGCTGCCGCCCAACCCGACCAGGGCGATCAGGGCCAGGGCCCCGAGCCCCCTCAGGACCATCTCCATGGCGAAGATCATGGTGGTCTCGCGGGTCAGGGAATAGGCCTCGGCATAGGGCACAGTGATGCAGAGAAACCAGTCGGAATTGGCGATCAGGCGATAGGAGAGGATGTTTTTCGGCTGTGCCTCGGAGGCGTAGGTGATGGTCCCGGCCGTGTTGTCGCTGAAGGCCCCCAGCCTGCCGGCAAGACCCGGCTCGATGTTCTGGAGATTGGCCCGCATCACGTAGTCCTTGTTGGGGTGGACAATGATGGCACCACCCTTTTCGACAAGAAAGGCAAAACCGGTCTTTCCCACCTTCAGGCTCAGGACATTGTTCACCAGGCTGTCGAGCACGGTGTCCGCGCCCATCACCCCACGCAGTTCACCGCCGTGCAGCAGCGGTTTGACCAGGGCGATGACCAGCTTGTTGGTGACCAGATCGATATAGGGCGTGGTAAAGCTCGTCGTGCCGGTCTCGACGGCCCGCCGGTACCAGGGCCGCTGCCGTGGGTCATAGCCCTCGGGCGGCAGCCAGTCGGCGCCGTCGAGGAGGATGCCCGATGGCTGGCCGATATAGACATCGCTGAAGTGCCCGGCCTTCATCGCCATCTTCAGGGGCCGCATGGTGGTCTCGTTCTGGCCGAGGCTGTCGAGAGGCACCGAGGCGGCCGTTGCGTCGAGGATCTTCATCTGCTGATCGAGCCACAGCTCGACGCTGCTCGCCACCCTGCCGGCGAGATCTTCCTGCTGGCTGACGATCGTCTTCTCGACAATATGCTGGGTGATCCGGTAGTTGACCGCCACGGCAGCGAGAACGACCGCGGACAGCAGGGTCATGATGATGATCGATTTCCTGATCTTGATATTCATATTGCCTGAACGTGCTGAAAAACCTGGAAAAAGAAGAGGGCCGCCGGATCATTGCCGGCCTTGCGCCGGACGAAGGGCGCGGCAGGCGTATGTATTTCCTCTGGTATTGTACTTGCAATCCGCAAGCCAGAAAAGAGAAGAACGACAGGTGGGAAAAACAGCCGGCATCTCCGAAAAGAAAGGCGGAATCGCCAGGAGGACCCCCGGTAACGCCGCCTTTTCATTTGAGCATGTTCTCCGCCTGTTCGGCCTTCTGCACCGGCGGCAGGAAAGAATCGCCGCCCTGCCGGGCCGTTACCGGCCGTATCGGTTGCTGCCCAACACCAGCAGTCACGGCAGATCCGTTCCCCGGATTCGTTTCTCCAGGCCGCTCAACTCGATGAAGATCTCACCGCCGGAGCGGAAGCAACCGCCACAGAAGACCTTGAGGCCAAAACCCAGGCCCCCTGCCGCCCCGGAACCCGGGGAGAGGGCATAGTCTTCGCCCAGCAAGAGTCGCCCATGACCTCGGCAAGCCGCACCAGGCAGGCCTCGACCCTGGCCATATCCCCTGGCCGCAGCCCCTTTTGCGGGCCATAGACCCGGCTTGCTCCCTCAGGGCCGAGCAGGGGATTGGCGACGTCCACCGCGATGATCAACTCGGCGAATCCGAGGGGGGCCGGCGGCCTCTCGACCTTTGCCAGCCGGTCCAGGCCGGTCCAGACCGGGATCTCGCTGCCGGTTCCGTCAAGAAACCGCCAGCCGAGGGCTCTGGCCAGGCCGAAACCGCCATCGTTGGTGGCGCTGCCGCCGATCCCGACATAGAGATGCCTGACTCCGGCCGCCTCCGCCTGCCTGAGCACCAGGCCGAGCCCGAAGGTATCGAGTTGGAAGGGATGAAACCGCCCTGCCGGAAGCAGGGCAAGGCCGTTGACCTGGGCCGCCTCGATGATCGCCGTGCCTCCGGCGGACGCATGCCACCACTCGGCGGCCCGGGGCCGCCCCGCGGCATCGACAGTATGGCAGACCCTTTTTTCGGCCTGGAGCAATTCCCCCAGCACCTGGCCGAAACCCTCGCCGCCGTCGGCCATCGGCAGCAGGTCGAGGCGGTCGTCCGGCCGGGTCTCAGCCCATCCCCCGGCAATCGCGACGGCCGCCTGCCGGGCAGTCAGGCTGCCCTTGAACTTGTCGGGAATAATCAGAACGCGAAGCGGCATTTTGATGGTAACCCCGCATCCTAGAGACGATTTGCTGGGACCTTAGAGGAATTCTATGAACTGCAATTCGATGCAGAAAAGAGGCTGCGGTATTTACGGCCGCGGGCAGCTCCCACCGTAAAGCTTTACGGCAGGGGAGAAAAATCCGGCAGGCCTCATACGGCTGCGGATTTGTATGCTGCCCACTTGGCGTCGACCTGCTGCTGAATTTTCCTTACCATTTCGGAGTCCAGAGATTTAAATCTGCCCTGGGTGGCAAAATAGTCGGTGACGGGCCGGCGCTCTTTCTCCAGAAGCCGCTGAGAGGGACCGGTGAGCCGGAAGGTGCCGTTTTCAATTTCATAGAGGTCAAAGAGACCCGTCTCGACGGCGAGTTTTCCCACTTTGATGGTGAACCTCGACTCGAATCCCCATCCCGGAGGGCATGGTGTGTGCACATGGATATATTTTGGTCCTGAAATAGTGGTAGACTTTTTCACTTTGTCATAGAGATCCAGGGGAAAAGCGGCGGATGCCGTGGCGACGTAGGGGATGCCGTGGGCGGCGATGATGGCCGGCACGTCCTTTTTCATCTGGAGTTTGCCTTTGATCGGCGTGGTGGTGGTGAGAACCCCCTGCGGGGTGGTGCCGGAGCGTTGTACGCCGGTGTTCATGTAGGCTTCGTTGTCATAACAGATATAGATGATTTCCTCGCCTCTCTCACATGCCCCCGAAAGCGCCTGAATACCTATATCGCCGGTCCCGCCGTCTCCGGCCCAGGCTACCACGTTGACGTTTTCCTTGCCCAGCACCTTCATGGCGGCGCGTACGCCTGTGGCGGCGGCGCCGGTCGAGGCGAATGTCACATTGACACAGGGGAGTTTGGTGGATGCCACCGGGTAGAGGCCCTGGAGAACGGTGAGACAGCTGGGCGGCACCACCAGAATGGTGTTCTTGCCGAGGGCCTTCAAACCCATACGATAGACTATGGAGAGACCGCAACCTGAACAGGCACGGTTTCCGGGATGGACGAATTCTTCTTCTGTCAGGTTCAGAGTGGTTGTTTTTTCTGCCATGATGTTATTCCTGTAATTTGAGGCCGATCCAACGCGGCGTATCTTCAATTGCCTGTGGCTTGGTGCATGATTCTGTCAGGGCATAGAGGAGTTGCTGTGTCTTGATCTCCCTGCCGCCGAGACCGAGAATATAGTTATGGATAACAGGTCTGTCCTCGAGACGGTACAGGGCCGATTTGATGTCGCCGTAGAGCGGGCCCTGATTGCCGTAGCTGAGAGCTTTTTCCAGGACGATGACGCATTCCTTGCCGGAGAGGGCCTGGGCGATCGCCTCGTCCGGGAACGGCCGGTACATCTGCACGCCCATGACTCCTATGGCTATGCCGTCTTCTCTCATGATATCGACGACATCCCGGAGCTGGTAGGAGAGCGAGCCGATGGCAACGGCGACAAAGCGGGCATCGTCGCACCTGTACTCTTCGACAAAGGGAGTCCCGCCCCGGCCGAAGGCCTTCTTGAAGTCACGGTCGATATCCTCATAGCTTTCAAGGGCTGCGCGAAGATCCTGATGCAGATTGTGCCGTATTTCGATGTAACCCGGCTCCATGACTCCGTCCACCCCCGGCCGTATGTCGGGGAGGGTCACGGTGTTGAAGTTGCCGGGGTTTTCCGGATCGAGAAAATTCTTCGGCATAAAGGCAGGTACGAATGCATCGACGTCGCTCTGCTCCGGTCGGTCGAAAGGCATGTATGTGTGGGAGAGGAGATAGCCGTCATAGCAGACCATGACCGGGATGCTGACGGTCTCCGCGAGGCGGAAGGCCTTGATGACGGAGTCGATGATCTGCTGGTGGTCGTTGGCGTAAATCTGGATCCAGCCGACATCTCTCTGCGCCATGCTGTCCTGGTGGTCGTTCCATACTGTCCATGGCGCACCGATGCCCCGGTTGGCGACGCACATGACGATGGGCAGCCGTGCACCGACAGCCCAGTGCAGCTGTTCGTTCATATAGAGCAGGCCATTGGCGCTGGTGGCGGTAAATGCCCTCGTTCCGGCTGTCGATGCGGCGATACAGACGGCCATGGCGCTGTGCTCGCTCTCAACGGGGATATACTGGGCATCGAGTTGTCCGGACTCGACGAATTCCGATAATTTCTCGGTCAGCGGGGTCTGCGGCGTGATCGGATAGGCGGCGATAACCTGGGCCCGTGCGAGTTTAACACCTGTCGCCGCGGCGACGTTTCCCGATTCTATGATATGCATGGTGTTATTTCTCCTTTGCCGTCCGGCTCGCCTCGTCCACCATCTCGATGGCATCGGCGGGGCACTCTTCTGCACAGATTCCGCAGCCCTTGCAAAATCCGAGGTCGATGGTGGGCGGAATGGTCTTGGTGACGACACAATCAGGGCAATAGAGCCAGCAGTTGAAACAGGCCATTTTCCCAGTTTTTGCTGGAATACACTTGTCGTTGTCGATAATGGGCCGCTTGACGCGCCATGATCCGGTGTTGCCGCCGTCTCCGGGTCCGGGTTTGCTTCTCGATATCATCTTGCAGTAGTCGCTCTTTGCCATCTATTTATCTCCGACAGAGGTGTTTTCATAGGCGATTCGGGCCGCCCTGGCGTTCAGTTCCGGTTTCTTGCCGGCAAATTCTTCTTCAATGGCGCGGGTCAACGTGTCAATGTCGACAAGACCGCTTGCCTTGGCAAAGGCGCCGATTATCCCCGAATTGACGATTCCGGGCGGCAGTCCTGCCTCGACGCTGTGCGCCGTCACGTCGGAAACGGCCACCCGGGCTCCTCCAAAGTTGTAGGCGGAGGCCGGCGGAGGTGCGTTGAGGATGACCAGACCGTTTTCCTTCAGGCCCGCCACCACATCGACCTCTTCGAGCAGGGTGTGATCGAGCACCACCACCATGTCGGGCGTGGCAATGGGCGAGAGGTCGTATATTTTCTCCCGGGAAATCTTCAGCGAGGTGAAAATTGGGGCGCCGCGCCGCTCGGTGCCGAAGGTCGGGGCCATGACCACGCCTTTATACCCGCAGGCAAAGGCGCCATTCGCCACGATCTTGGCCGCGGTGATGGCACCCTGGCCGCCGCGTCCATGCCATCGTATTTCAATTATGTCTTTTCTCATTTTCCACCGCTTATATAAATTTTGCCGGCGGTGCAAGAGGTTGCGCCACCGGCGGTTCATGCCTCACAGCTCTTTCCCTGGTCTTTCTGCCGGGGACCTGCTCCATGCCTGATACTCTTCTCAATTTGACATAATCCGGAGGAACGGCCGGCAAAATGGAGCATTGTAAACAACCGAGCGCTCGCTCATTTTACGCCTCACTATACCAGAGATTTGGGTTCGGGTAAACACTGGTTGCCGCCAGGAGTCGACTGGGACCGGAGGATGGACACATCCCGAAACACCATCGCATATATAATAATCATATCGAGAATGAATGCTATTCACAATAACGTACAGATCAAAAAAAACCTCGTGTTTTTTTGCGCACCTCACCACCGCCTCTGCCCGAGGAGGCCTCAGGTCAGTATTTTCCGAAGCAAACAGGCACGCCTATCCATCGGATGTGAGATACAATCGGCAGCCCTGTGCCAGGAAACCGGCGACAGGATCGCGAACTACCGGTTCCAGCGATCGCATGAGCGGGATCTCTGGCCGATATGGTGGGAAAGTGCCAGAATCTCATGATCATGTCTCTGAAAAAGAGCGGTAATTTGCCTGTGGATTGTGGTATGGTGTGCAGTGGTTCGGATGTCTTTGTTATTCTATTGATTTGGGTGGATCGGTGATCACCCGGACCATTATTCTCCGAGCCTGTTTTTCTTGACATTTCCTCACCTTTTCAGCACAGGGCGGAGAATATCCACATCAATCAAATTAGATAAGGAATCATGATGGAAATAGCATTCAAAAAGGCGCAAAGCCTGAAGGATCACCCTGATGAATCTTCGCTGGGGTTCGGGACCAAGTTCACGGATTACATGTTCAATATGGACTACGATCCTGAAAAAGGCTGGCACAACCCCCGTATCGAGCCCTATGGTCCGATGCTGATGGAGCCGTCGATGATGACGCTGCATTACGGCCAGGCCATCTTCGAGGGCCTGAAGGCCTACCGCACCGAGAGCGGTGTGGTTCAGCTCTTCCGCCCGAAGGACAATATCAGCCGCTTCAGCCGCTCGGCGAACAGGCTCTGCATCCCGGCCTTTGACGAAGACTTCGTCCTCAGTGCCCTGATCGAGCTGCTCAAGATCGAAAAGGGCTGGGTTCCAGGCGCGCCGGGGACATCGCTCTACATCCGCCCCACCATCATCGCCACCGATCCCTATATCGGTCTGCGCGCATCGAACACGTACAGGTTCTTCATCATCCTCTCACCGGTGGGCGCCTACTATCCCGAGGGCTTCAACCCGGTCAAGATCTGGGTCACCTCCCAGTATGTGCGGGCCGTCAGGGGTGGCGTCGGAGAGGCCAAAACGGCCGGCAACTACGCCGCCAGCCTCTACGCCACCGAACTTGCCCACAAGGAGGGATACACCCAGGTAATGTGGCTCGATGGAGTCGAGCTGAAATATGTCGAAGAAGTCGGCTCGATGAACATCTTCTTCATCATCGGCGACGAACTCATCACCCCGATGCTGAACGGCAGCATCCTGTCCGGCGTCACCAGGGATTCGGTCATCAGGATGGCGGGGTCGTGGGGCCTGAAGGTTACAGAACGCCGGATCAGCATTGATGAAATCTATGCCGCCCACCAGCGGGGAGAATTGAAGGAGGTCTTCGGATCGGGCACGGCGGCCGTCATCTCACCCGTCGGCCACATCAAGTATGACGGCAGGGAGATCACCATCGGCGATGGCGGCGTCGGTCCCGTTTCGGCTCGGCTTTTCAAGGAATTGATGGATATCCAATACGGCAGAGCCGAGGATCACTTCGACTGGACACTGCCGGTGGCCTAGCGGCGAATACAGAGACGGGCAGCGTTTCGGCTAAGGCACTGCCACCGGGATCAGTGGATATTTTCGGTGTAAACAACAGACTTATGGAGACGGTATGAGTGCAGAAAAGATCAGTCAGCGAATCAGGTACTACATGGAAAAAAGGGACATCGGCATTGACAGGCTCGCTGAGAGTACGGGTCTCAATAAAGAGTTCATCTCAACCATGCTCAAGGAGAACGTCTATCCTCCCCTTGGCCCGTTGATCAAGATCGCCAGGACCCTGGGCGTCCGTCTCGGCACCTTCCTTGACGACCAGGAAACGACCGATCCCTATATCGTCCGCCAGGCCGACAGGCAATCGAATTTCAGCGTCCTGGCGGAGAAGAACAAGCCGCCGACGCTCAACTTCTTCTCGCTCGGGATGGGCAAGACCGATCGCCACATGGAGCCCTTCTTCATTGAGGTAATGCCGGAATCAGCGAGTCAGAAAACCCTTTCCTCCCATGAAGGCGAGGAGTGGATCGCCGTCCTCAAGGGCAGCGTCGAGGTGATCTACGGCAAGGAGATCTATGTCCTCGAAGAGGGTGACAGCGTCTACTACAATTCCGTGGTACCGCATTATGTCAGCTGCAGGGGCGGCGAGAAAGCCCATATCCATGCAGTGATCTATATTCCTGAATAGGGGAGGTGCCATGGAAAAGATACGTCCGCTGCTCGACCTTACCCTGGGACAGATCCTCGATCAGACTGTCGCCAAATTCCCCGACAACGATGCCATTGTCTATGTCGACCGCAATTTTCGTCTGACTTACAGGCAGTTCCAGCGTGCCGTTGACGATCTTGCCAAAGGCTTGATGGCGCTTGGCGTGCAGAAAGGCGAGAAGGTCGCCATCTGGGCGACCAATATCCCCAACTGGGTCGTCCTGCAGTTGGCCACGGCCAAAATCGGTGCGATCCTGATCACCGTCAACATCAACTACAAGCGAGCCGAGATCGAGTATCTGCTTGGCCAGTCGGAGACGGAGAACCTCTTTCTCATCGACGGCTACCAGGATACCGACTATGTCAATACCATCTACGAGCTCATTCCCGAACTGAAGACCATGGAGCGGGGCCGTCTCGTCAGCACCCGGTTTCCCCGCCTCAAGCGGGTCTGTTTTCTCGGACTGGAGAAACACCGGGGCATGTACTCCATGCCTGAGATCAACGCCCTCTCCGTCATGGTCAGCGACGAGGAGTATCTCGCCCGGCAGAACACCCTCTCGCCCTATGATGTCGTCAACATGCAGTACACCTCGGGAACCACCGGCTTTCCCAAGGGGGTCATGCTGACCCATCACAACATCGGCAACAACGGCTATTTCGTCGGCGGCAACCAGCATTTCACCGAGAAGGACCGGCTCTGCGTGCCGGTGCCGCTGTTCCACTGTTTCGGTTGCGTCATGGGGGTTCTCGGCACGGTCAGCCACGGTTCCTGCATGGTCATCCTGGAGGGATTCGATCCGCTGATGGTCATGACCTCCATCGAGAAGGAACGGTGTACAGCGGTCTACGGCGTGCCGACGATGTTCATCGCCCTGCTCGATCATCCGATGTTTTCGAAATTCGATTTCTCGTCGCTGCGCACCGGGATCATGGCCGGCTCGAACTGCCCGGTCAAGGTCATGGAGAATGTCATCGTGAAGATGAACATGTCGGATGTCACCATCTGCTACGGTTTGACGGAAACCTCGCCGGTCATGACCTATACCCGCATCGGCGACGATTTCCGCCTGCGGGTGGAAACCGTCGGCCGGGCTCTGCCCCATCTCGAAGTCAAGGTCATCGATCCCAACACCGGCGTCACGCTGCCGCCGGGATCTCAGGGAGAGGTGTGCTGCCGCGGCTACAGTGTGATGAAGGGATATTACAATAATGACAAGGCCACCCACGAGGCCATCACCGAGGATGGCTGGCTCCGTTCCGGCGACCTTGGCATTATGGATGAGTCCGGCAACCTCTCCATCACCGGCCGCATCAAGGATATGATCATCAGGGGCGGCGAAAATATCTATCCCCGCGAGATCGAGGAGTTTCTTTACAACATGGATGGCGTCAAGGACGTCCAGGTGGCCGCCGTGCCGAGCAGCAAATATGGCGAGGAGGTGGGTGCGTTCATAGTGCGCAGAGAGAATGCCAAAATCGAGGCGAGTGATGTCGTCGATTTCTGCAGAGGCAAGATCGCCCGCTTCAAAGTGCCCAAGTACGTTCACTTTGTCGACGGCTATCCGATGACGGCCAGCGGCAAGATCCAGAAATATAAACTCTCGGAGATGTCGAAAGATATCTGGCCTGAGAGGGTCTGACAGGTTTCCTGATCGTAAGCCGTTGTCAGAGAATAACACGGCCAATTCAATCTTCGAGAACGGCATAAGGAGCCGTAACGAATTAAAGAAAAGGGCCATGTTATTTCGAAACGGCTCCTAAATCATCCATTCAACCCGGATTTCTCACCCTCGTGGCAGCTGCCCAGCTGTCACGAGGGTGACATCAGATCAGAGAATGATCATTTCTTCCCCGATATAGATGACGGCCAGGATTTTCGCCGGTGTATCTCCATGACAGGAAATAATGTGCGGAACACTGGAATCGTAGTAGATGGAATCACCAGGGTTGAGTATGCCCTTATGGTCTAAAAGGCTCACCTCGACTTTCCCTTCAAGCACATAGATGAATTCCTCGCCGCTATGCCTGTTGGCTAGAACGTCTTGCTCTTCCTTGGGGTTGAGGGTGACAAGGAAGGGTTCCATCTGTCTGTTTCTTTTCTGCTGGCCGAGCCCCTGATAGGTGTATCCGCAGGATTTTGCATAGGCTGAGCTGAACCGGGAAACCGCCGCGCCGTCATCGCTTCTGACGATGCAGAACGGAGAGTCGCCGCTGTCGCCGAAAAGATTTCCAACCGGAACGGCAAGTGACTTGGCGAGGTTGATTATAACCCCCAGCGGAGGAGCGAGTTCGTTCTCTTCCATTCTGGCCAGATCTGCTTCCGATATTCCCGACTGCCTGGCCAGATCGGCAGGAGATAAGGCTTTCTCAATTCTCACGCTCTTTATCTTTTCTCCGACGCTCATACCGTTGTTGGGCATTGCTTATCTCCTTTCAGGGAAGAATCTATCGTCTATCGCGGGAATATCTACATTTTTTAATATATTGGAAATCTTTCGATTGAGCAATGGGAGTTTCCTGCCCGCCGAGCCTGAATTTTCCATCACCCTGTTGCGAGGCCATCTAGAGCTTATCCGTGAATAAGCTTTTGAGGGATCGCGCCGGATTTTGAGACGGATTTGGTCGTGACGATTGAGGAATACCCCGCTCCGGTGCTACACCATCTCCTGAAAGTAGGCGATGGTTTTGATCAGACCTTCCTGCAGCTGAATATCCGGCTCCCAGCCCATTTTCTCAATGGCCAGGGTGATGTCGGGCTTTCTCTGCATCGGGTCGTCTGCAGGCAGGGGCTTGTAGACCAGCTCAGATTGTGATCCAGTCAAAATTATCACCTGCTCCGCCAGTTCCTTGATGGTAAATTCCACCGGGTTGCCGAGATTGACCGGCCCCAGGAAACCATCATCGGTATTCATCAGGCGAACGAAGCCCTCGATGAGGTTGTCCACATAGCAGAACGAGCGGGTCTGCGAGCCGTCTCCATAGATGGTGATGGGGATGTCCTGCAATGCCTGGACGATGAAATTGGAGACCACCCGACCGTCGCTCGGATGCATGCGCGGTCCATAGGTATTGAATATCCGGCCCACCTTGATGCGCAGGTTGTGCTGCCGGTAGTAATCGAAAAAGAGGGTCTCGGCGCAGCGTTTTCCCTCGTCATAACAGGAACGGGTGCCGGTCGGATTGACATGGCCCCAGTAGCTCTCCGGTTGCGGATGGACAATGGGATCGCCATAGACCTCGCTGGTCGAGGCCTGGAAGATCTTGGCCCCCACCCTTTTGGCCAGGCCGAGCATGTTAATGGCCCCGTGCACGCAGGTCTTGGTGGTCTGCACCGGGTCATACTGGTAATGAATGGGCGAAGCAGGGCAGGCGAGATTATAGATTTCATCGACCTCTACGTACAGCGGAAAGGTGATGTCATGGCGCATCAGTTCGAAATGGGGGTTATCCAGCAGGTGCAGGATGTTCTTCTTGTTGCCGGTGAAATAGTTATCCACGCAGAGGACATCATGTCCGTCCTTGAGCAGCCGTTCGCAGAGATGCGATCCTAAAAATCCGGCGCCGCCGGTTACCAGTATCCTTTTCGCAGTCAAAAATGTCATATTCAGCTCTTTTGAGAATAGCAAACAGTTATACAGCAGCCTCAGGGTCCCATGCCGCTGCGGTAACGCCAAGGCTATTCCTTCGGCGTCGTCGCTGGCCCATCAGACTGTATCTGTAGCAGAATTCTGCCGGGAAACCCATATATTTCTCCGGTAATTCCCGGACCTTTTTCAGCCGTTCCCGTACCCCCGGCATTCAGCGACCGGAGGCCCTGTTGAGCGCGCTCATCACCGCCTTGATCGAGGCGACAATGATATCGGTATCAATCCCGGCCCCCCAGATCCTGTCACCATCCGGCATTTCGATCTCGATATAGGCGGCCGCCCTGGCGCTCGATCCACCGTTCAGGGCATGTTCATGATAATTGGAGATCGTGAAATCGCCGGTGATGGAGCTTTTCAAGGCGGTACACAAGGCATCGAGCGGCCCGTTGCCGGAGGCCCGGACGGTTTTCTCGGTGCCATGATCGAGCAGCACGACCTCGACATCGGCAAAGGAACGTTTGTCCGCGGAATCGAAATGCCGCTTGATTACATTGAAACCCTTCAGATCGTACGGTGAGACGGCATTGAGATAGACCTCTTCAAAGGTCTTGTGGATCTCCTGCGGCTGCAGTTCCCGGCCTTCCTGCTCGGTAATGCCCTGGACAATCGCTCCGAATTCCGGATGCATGGCCTTCGGCATCTTGAAACCGAACTCCTTGTCCATGATATACGCCACCCCGCCCTTGCCGGATTGGCTATTGATCCGGATGATCGACTCATAGGTGCGGCCGACATCGGAAGGATCGATCGGCAGGTAGGGGACCTCCCATATCCCGGATTCATTTTCCTCATACATGGTCATACCCTTGTTGATGGCATCCTGGTGGGATCCTGAAAATGCGGTGTAGACCAGTTCTCCGGCATAGGGGTGGCGGGGATGGACCGGCAGATGGGTGACCCGCTCGTAGACATCGACCACGCGGTTGATGTCGTGGAGATCGAGCTGCGGGTCGACCCCCTGGGTGAACATATTGAGCGCCAGGGTAACGATATCGACATTGCCGGTCCTCTCGCCGTTGCCGAACAGGGTACCCTCGACGCGCTCGCCACCGGCCAGCAGGGCAAGCTCGGTTGCCGCCACGGCACAGCCCCGGTCATTATGGGCATGCAGACTCATGATAACGCAATCGCGACGGGAAAGAGCCCGGCAGAACCACTCTATCTGGTCGGCATAGATGTTGGGCATGGCCATCTCGACCGTCGCCGGCAGATTGAGGATGACCGGATTCTCGGGAGTAGGCTGCCAGACATCGAGAACGGCCTCGCAGATTTCCAAAGCGAAATCGAGTTCGGTGCCGGTAAAACTCTCGGGGGAATATTCGTAGCGGAAACGCGTCTCCGGGTATTTCAAAGCCTCTTCTTTCATAAGCCGGGCTCCCTCGACGGCAAGGGCGATGATCTCCTTTCTGTTCATCTTGAAGACGGCCCTGCGCTGCAGGGTGGAGGTCGAATTGTAGAGATGAACCACAGCCTCCCTCACCCCCTTGATGGACTCGAACGTCTTGCGGATGAGATGCTCCCTGGCCTGGGTCAGGACCTGGATCAACACGCCCTCGGGTATCAGCCCTTTGTCAATGAGGGTTCGGGTAAACTCATACTCCACCTGGGAGGCGGACGGGAAACCGACCTCGATCTCCTTGAAGCCGATTTCAGTGAGCAGGCGGAACATCTCGAGCTTCTTATCAAGACTCATCGGCTGGATCAAGGCCTGATTGCCGTCCCGCAGATCGACGCTGCACCAGACAGGCGCTTTGGTGATGGCCTTGGACGGCCAGGTGCGATCAGAAAGATTAATAAGCGGATACTGGCGATACTTCTTTACTGATTCCGGGTTCATTTTTGTCTCCTTGAGAACGGTCCAGGAAGTTGAAAATAAAAAAGGCCGCGGTTGCATCAACCGCGGCCTTGAGAGTCATCATGTTTTTAAGAAAAATAAACTACAATTCCCCCCACTCTGCCGCAGCACCGAGACATAGATTATCAGTTCGTAGAGCGAGGAGCAGGGTTGTCATCATTTCAAAGGGGCTTAAAGGTTGTCTTCATCAGTTGATATGCCTGTTCTTCTTGATAGAGCCAGAATATACGTGAACACAGAATATTGTCAAGCTTGTTTTCGCCGGTCGTAATCAAGATTCACCCCTAGCGGATCTGCTCCCGGGACCGAACAGCGGCCTGATCGCGATGGAAATGCCCGGTTCGGCCGGAGGCAAACCGGGGGTGCGCTCACAATAATCGAAACGGAGGTCAAACATCTGTTGAAAATTCTGCATAAACAGAGCATCATATCCGATAGGGACAATGATTTTGAGGCATTATCGACGGCGATGCGAACGGCCTCATCCTCGCCGAAGCGATCCTCATATCCATGTATTGGTTGTTGAATAGACGAAAACCCGGACAGCCGGGGAAGGCCCTGCCACTACCTGTCCGGTGACGTATGGGCCGCGCATGTCAATATTGACATATCAATTTTTCACATATATATATTTCATTTTAGATATAGTTCTCTCGTCTCTCAGGTTCTTTTCATTCCGCCTGGTGATGCAACATCAATATAGGGTAAGGATTAATGGGAAAAATGACAGGGTGCCAAGCTATAATTACATGTCTCCTGGAAGAGGGAGTCAAGACCATCTTCGGTTACCCGGGCGGTGCAGTTATTGATCTCTACGATGCTCTGATGGGATCTGAGATCAATCACGTGCTCGTACGCCATGAACAGGGTGCGGTGCATGCCGCCGACGCCTTCAGCCGGGTAACGGGAGAGGTCGGTGTGGCCCTGCTCACCTCCGGTCCCGGGGCGACCAACGGGGTAACAGGGATTGCCACGGCCTATATGGATTCGATCCCGCTGGTGGTCCTGACCGGCCAGGTGCCCAGATCCCTGATCGGCAACGATGCCTTTCAGGAAGTGGATATCGTCGGCATAACCCGCCCCTGCACCAAACACAATTATCTGGTCAGCAACAAGGATGAACTGGTGCAGACTCTGCGCGAGGCCTTTCATATTGCCAGGACCGGCCGCCCCGGCCCGGTGCTGGTCGACCTGCCGAAGGATCTGATGGCGGGTCAGCTTTCCTATCCGGAAAAGAAACCCATCCGCATGCAGAATTACCAGCCGACCTACGAGCCGCATATAGGTCAGATCGCCAAGGCCTGCAAATTTATCCTCAAGGCCAGAAAACCGGTTCTGTATGTCGGCGGCGGAGTGATCCTCTCGGATGCCCACAAAGAACTTGAAGAACTGGCAACCACCCTTAATATCCCAGTGACCATGACTCTCATGGGGCTCGGCGCCTTCCCCGGCTCGCATCCGCTCTCCATGGGCATGCTCGGCATGCATGGCAGCTATACCGCCAATATGGCCGTTGCCCAGTGTGACCTGCTCATCGCGGTCGGGGCACGCTTTGACGACCGGGTAACCGGTAAACTCGAGGAGTTCGCCACCAATGCCAAGGTGATCCATATCGATATCGATCCGACCTCGATCAGCAAGAACGTCAAGGTTGATGTGCCGATCGTCGCCGACTGCCAGTATGCCCTCACCGCCATCAACAACTGGTTCAACAGGGAACCGGGCCTCAATCTCAAGGAAGAGGCCACCCAGCATGACCCCTGGATCAGTACCGTCAAGGAGTGGCAGGCCCAGCACCCGATGTCCTACAAAGACGAGGGCGAACTGATCAAACCGCAATACGTAGTTGAAATGCTTTACGAACTCTCAGGCGGTGATGCGATCATCACCACCGAGGTCGGCCAGAATCAGATGTGGGCGGCCCAGTTCTATAAATTCAATAAGCCGCGACACCTTGTCACCTCCGGCGGGCTCGGCACCATGGGGTTCGGTCTGCCGGCGGCGATAGGCGCGCAGATGGCCTTTCCCGACAAACTCGTCATCGATGTTGCCGGAGACGGGTCAATCCAGATGAACATCCAGGAACTGGCCACGGCCAGGCAATATAACTGCCCGGTGAAGATCGCCATCCTCAATAACGGCCACCTGGGTATGGTGCGTCAATGGCAGGAACTGTTCTACGACAAACGGTATTCATCGACGATCATGAACGTTACTCCTGATTTTGTCAAACTGGCGGCGGCTTACGGGGCAGTCGGACTGCGGGCCACCAAAAAGAGCGAGGTCGTACCGGTGATCAAGGAGGCATTCGCCACCGATAATCTTGTTATCATGGACTTTTCCGTGGCCAAAGAGGAAAACGTCTACCCCATGGTGCCGGCAGGCAAGGCCACCACGGAAATGCTGCTCGTTTAGTGCCTTACAGATTATTTTCCTTTATAAAAAACAAGAAAATAATCTGCGAAAGGCACTTATACCCCCTTGTGGGGTGTTAGAAGCCATTGACTCCCAAGGATAACCGAGAGACCCCGATCCGGTTTCTCATAGAACGCATACAGGACCACAATGAAACACACCATTTCCGTTCTCCTGCAAAACAAGCCCGGGGTACTCTCACGCGTCACCGGTCTGTTCAGCGGCAGAGGTTTCAACATTGAAAGCCTCTGTGTCGCTGAAACCCTCGACCCCGGCATCTCCTGCCTGACCCTGGTCACCCGGGGAGACAATTCGATCATCGAGCAGATTACCAAGCAACTGCATAAACTCATCGATGTCATCAAGGTTACCGACATCAGTGAAAAGGAGTATGTTGAACGGGAAATGGTGCTGATCAGAATCAAGGCAGAGGCCCATACCCGTGCCGAGGTCTTGCGGGTGATCGACATCTTCAGGGGCAAGGTCGTCGATGTCAGCTCCAAGAGCTATGCAGTTGAGGTTACGGGTTCCGGCTCGAAGATCCAGGCCCTCGTCGACCTGCTCCGCCCCATCGGTATCAAGGAGATCGTGCGTACCGGCACGATCGCCATGGCCAGGGCCTCAAAGACCAAATAGAATACGACATCGACGCTGAATTGCAGGATACTTTTCGGCCTGGGCGGACGAGCGTCGTCCGGTCGGACTGGTGGCTTCCGCTCGACCGGACCCCACACAACCTTTCCCGGGCCCACCGCCTGACAGACCGGCAGCAGCCGGCCGGGCGGTGACTCGAATGAACACACGGAGCCTCTGAAAACAATGCTTTCTCCCCAAATCCCCGTTGCCAGAGAAGGATTTCCCTTCATAGGCTTTGCCGCCTTTCTGACCCTCATCTTCGCCGTCCTCGGCCTCGACTTCCTGGCCATACTGGCGCTCTTCGCCACCGCCTTCATCCTTTATTTTTTCCGGGATCCCGAGCGCTTTCTGCCCGAGAGACCCGATGCCCTGACATCCCCGGCTGACGGCAAGATCATCCTGGTAGAGGACGTCATGGACCATGCCTTCACCGGCGGCCCGGCCCACAAGATCTCCATTTTCATGAACGTCTTCGATGTCCATGTCAACCGCATTCCCTGCGACGGCACTATCGACAGGGTAATTTACACCCCCGGCAAGTTCTACTCCGCCGACTCCGATCAGGGGGCGCTTCATAACGAATACTGCGCCACCGTCCTGTCCACCTCTTCCGGTCGCAAAATCGCCTTCGTCCAGGTCGCCGGCCTGATTGCCAGGCGGATTGTCTGCTGGCTGGAACCCGAGGACAGGGTGCAGCGCGGCCGGCGGTTCGGCCTGATCCGTTTCGGCTCGCGGGTCGATCTGTACCTGCCGAAGGAAACCGAGATCAAGGTAACGGTGGGCCAGAAGGTCACTGCCGGCGAGACCATCATCGGCAATCTCGCCTGAAAGATCCCTGAAACTCTTTTGCCTTTTCCTGCCGTATGCAGTATGTTGATCTGATTTTTCAGGGTTTCTCAGTATCGCCAGTACCTTTTGCCTGACACCGGAGAGAGCCAGTAATGCCAGATACCCAGCAGGAAATGAGCGCAAAATTTCACCCATTGCCCTGTCTCTTCACGATCTCAGTTTTTATCAACCCGTCATGCGGGTATTTTTTTTCTTGAGGATCGAACGATGAGTAAATCGAGCAGATTATATAACGTTGCAGTTGCCGGGGCCACCGGAGCAGTCGGTGGCGCCATGTTGGATGTCTTGGCAAGGAGGGATTTTCCAGTCGGAGAACTGCGACTACTCGCCTCGGAACGCTCGGTCGGCAAGCAACTCACCTTCAAGGGCCGGGAAATTGCCGTGCAGCTCCTCAGCAAAGATGCCTTCGCCGGCATTGATATCGCCCTGTTCTCCGCCGGAGGTGACCGTTCCCTGGCGTTCGGCCCCGCCGCCGCAGCCGCCGGCGCGGTCGTCGTCGACAACTCCAGCGCCTTCCGCATGGACCCCGAGATCCCCCTCGTTATCCCGGAGGTGAATCCCCATGCCATCGCCCAATATACCAGAAGGGGCATCATCGCCAACCCCAACTGTTCGACCATCCAGATGCTGGTAGCCCTCAAGCCGATCTATGATGCAGTCGGCATCAAACGCATCGTGGTATCAACCTATCAGGCCGTCTCCGGCACAGGGGCCAAGGCGATCGCCGAATTGAACGATCAGGTCATGGCCTATGCCGCCGGCAGGACCATCGAGGCCAAGGTTTATCCGCACCAGATCGCCTTCAACTGCCTGCCCCAGATCGATTCCTTCCTCGATAACGGCTATACCAAGGAAGAGATGAAAATGGTCAACGAGACCAGGAAGATCTTCGAGGACCAGGAAATCGGCGTCACCGCGACCACCGTCCGGGTCCCGGTCTATTACGGCCATTCCGAGTCGGTCAATATCGAGACCAGATCAAAGATCACGGCCCAGGAGGTCAGGCAGCTGCTGGCGACCGCTCCCGGGGTCAAGGTCGTTGACGAGCCGAAAAAAGGGATCTATCCCCTTGCTCTTGATTGCGCCGGCAAATTCGAAACCCTGGTGGGACGGATCCGCGAGGACGAATCGATCGCCAACGGCATCAATCTCTGGGTCGTCTCCGACAACATCCTCAAGGGTGCTGCCCTCAACGCGGTGCAGATCGCAGAAAAGCTGATTGCCGAGTATATCTGAACGCATCCTGCCGGGGACAAACCCTGCCCGCCTGTCCCGGCCATGAGGCCGGGTTTGTCCTGCGGGTCCGGTGACAGCCACCATGAACATTCACCTGTATCGGAATAATTGAGGATCATCAGCGGATCGGCCAGGGGGAGAAGGCTCTTCTCTCCATCAGGGCAAGGTCTGAGCATTCGGCCGACCTCTGACCGGGCACGAGAGGCCCTGTTCAACATTATCGGCAGTCATGTGGAGCAGGCCGCTGTCCTCGACCTCTTCGCCGGCACCGGCGCCCTGGGGCTTGAGGCCTGCAGCCGCGGGGCCGGGAGCGTAACCTTCGTTGATAATAACCGCCTGGCACTGGAGTTAATCAGAAAAAATATCGAGACCTGTTTTCCGTCAGCAGCAACGCTTTCTGCCGTACCCCGTCTGACGATCATCCAGCATGACCTGCGCCGGGGGCTGCCGTGGCACCTCCTGCAGAAAAAACAGCTCTCCCCCTTTGATCTGGTCTTTCTCGATCCGCCATACTCACAGGGGCTCTGTCAACGGGTGCTGCAGGACTGGGACAATCACAATCTCCTTACCGCCGGTGGCCTTCTGGTCGCCGAGGAACGGGCAAAGGAAAAACTGACGCTCCGCTTCTCCACCCTCGAACTAGTCGACAACCGGGTGTACGGCGAAACCGCTTTTTGGATATTTGCTCAAACAAATCGATAAAACTACCTCAAATCATAGATTAACAATAACCCCTGAACCACCGAGGAACAGCATATGCAGGAACAGCGGAGTGATCCCTCCATCGCAGTGTACCCGGGCACCTTTGATCCGATCACAAACGGTCATGTTGACATCATTAACCGCGCGCTCAATCTCTTTGATATCGTGCTTGTCGCGGTGGCCATAAATCCTGCCAAGAACCCGCTGTTCTCCCTCGAGGAACGGATCGGCATGATCAAAGAGGTATTTCCGGAGCAGGGTTTCCGAGTCAGGGTCGAATCGGTCTCCGGACTGCTGGTTGAATATGCCGCGCAGCAAAAGGCCAAGGCGATCATTCGCGGTCTCCGGGCGGTTTCCGACTTTGATTATGAATTTCAGCTGGCCCTGATGAACAGGAAACTGGAACGCGATGTCGACACCCTCTTTCTCATGCCCGGTCTCAGGTGGATCTTTATCAGTTCCTCGATTATCAAGGATGCGGCCCGGCACGGTGGCGATATCAGCGATATGGTCCCTGTATCCGTCGGCGAGAAACTGCGCAAGAAATTCGCCGCATGAGCTGACGCATGCGCAGGCCGCCACGAAGGTCCAGACGTTCTCTCCTGACACGAAGATCAATTCTGGCTGTCGGAGTTCTGGCCTTTCTCTATCCTCTATTACGGTTCATCGGCTTTCGTATTCCCCGGAAACCACAGCGGATCGAGATCGCTAAACAGTTACTGCCGGGCCAGTTTCATCCCACCCCGCAGTTCATTCTCTTTGCCCGGGAAAACAAGGTATGGGCGGTGGCCCGCAGGTGCACCCACCTCGGCTGTACACTCCATTATCTGGAAAAGGACGACGTCCTCGAATGTCCCTGCCACCAGAGCCGTTTTTCCAGGGACGGACTGGTGCTGAACGGTCCCGCTCGTCGAGCCCTCGAGGTCTATCCGGTGGAACAGCGCGATACCTCACCTTTTTATATCGTCACGCTGTAGAGCGAAATAGGGATGATCCTGAAAACGCTTTTCTTGTATCTCAAGGCCTGCAAATGGGGGGCGCTGAGCCTTATCTGCCTCTGCATCTCCCTTTTGTCGGGTCTTATCGTCGCCCTGCAATACGATCCGGCGACCCCTTATTATGCCACTGCCGCCATGGATCTGCTGGTGCCTTTCGGCATGTATTTCCGATCGCTCCACTTTTATTCCAGTCAGTTTTTCTTCCTCCTTGCCATTATCCACCTCATAACCGCATTTGACAGCACCGACAGCTACACCTCGGCCCAATGGGGTCGACTGGTCATCGCCCTGCCGGTTATGCTGCTGCTGCTCTTCACCGGCTATGTCCTGCGCCAGGACAGCACCGGCTCCTCTGCGGGTTTCATTGCCGAGTCAATCCTCGTGGCCATCCCTGTTGTCGGTCCCGCACTCAACGGCGCGCTCTTCTCCATCTCCGATCACGGCATGCAGAGGGTATATGTCTCTCATATCATAACCCTCGACCTGCTCTGGCTGGTTCTGGCATGGGAACATCTGCGCCGGTACCGGATCCGCTTCACCGACCACCTGCCGACGGCAGGGATGGTGCTGCTGTTCTCCGTTTTCATCGCCGCGCCGCTTGATCCCGATAAACTCGGCGTTACGTATATATCAGGTCCCTGGTTCTTTCTCGGACTCCAGGAACTGCTTCGTTATCTCCCGCCCCTTCTTGCCGGTTTTCTGTTTCCGGCGATATTCATTCTGGCCCTATTCTTTACCCAGAAACGGTATAGCTTTTTCGTGTCGGTGCTCATTCTCCTCGCCGTCTGGCTTTTCTCCTACCTTATCCTGACCGTCATGGCCCTTTCTCATTAGACCTGTCAGCAGGCTTCTACCACTTTCTCGATCCTGCCCTGAACACAGACGAAAAAAAGGTTGCTTCCAGCACATGGAGGCAACCCTTTAAAAATTACAAACTTCCCCTCTGGCGGCAGTAGCCGCCTGCGGAGTGCGATCAGCCTTCTCTTCCCTTCAACTCCCTGCGCAGGGCTTCAACCTGACTCTGCATCTCCTGACGAATCAAAGTAAATTCATCCTGCATCAACGCTCTGATCTTCCCGGCCAGGGCAGCATCATCGGCAGCATCTCCATCTCCACCTGACGAGGCAAGCCTCTCTCCGGCAAGAACAGCCTCTAATTCTGAGTAGAGCGTATCGCTGCTCAGTCGGATTTCCTCTTCCAGGATATCAGAATCATATTCTGCCAGAGGTCCTGGCTCAGCGGCAATCTTCTCTTCCAACATGGCGAGCATTTCTGAGTCGGCCGTTTCCGCATCGGCAAGATCTTCGACGGTGGCAGATTCTCCAGCAAGCCCCTGGTCCAGGTTTGGGCTTATGGCGTCGGCAGTTGAGAACCAGATATCCTTTTCGATGGGAAATTCCCCCACCATGACCGTCAAGTCCTCGTCAACAGCCCTATCTTCCCCGGCACCCCCGAGGACTTCAGGAAATACATTTTCTGATTCTTCCTCGGCGAAGGAAATTTCATCTTCAGCGGAGGATTCACCAGGTTGATGGCGGATCGGGGCGGCGAAAGTCAACTCGTCTCCCTTGGTCACAGCCTGTCTGGTCAGCATGCTTTGCTGCCACAAAAGCACCTTGGTCATCTCTTTCAGAAGTATCTCTTGAGCAGCAGCGGGATGATGCCACTCCAGGGCCTCGCCAAAGGCATCGACAACCGACTGAAAAAGACTGAACGCCTCAGAGCTTGACTCGTATCGATACTGATCAATATGCTGGGTGATGGTAGAAACCAACTGGAGAAACGACTTCTCGAGCGGATGCGTGGCCCAGCGACTCCGGAGTTCGTTGATCTCAGTATAAATCCCCTTGAAGATGGAATTTTCGAGTTCGATACCGACGGAACTGACACAGGCACGGAGGTTGGCCAGAGGATCTTCAGGAGCAGAAAACGGCCCTCCCTCTTCAAAAAACAGGTCCTGGTCTCCGGTTATCTCATCAACCGCAGGGGCCGATTCAGGTTTTTCCTCAAGGTCTGCAGCAACGGCCTCTTCAGGTACAGGCTGAGCTATCCCCGCAGCAACCCTGTCGGGCCAAACTTCCTCTGCGGCAGTTTCATCCGCTTCTTCAAACACCGCCAGGAATTCCTCGTCCTCCTGAGGCGTGACCTCGGTTTCTGGAAACGTCACAGCTGAATAGCCCGGCTGTTCCTCGACCTCCTCGGCAGACTCCGGCGCCTCCTGAAAGATATCTGGAATATCCTGGACTTCTGCCGCCGTGAGTTCCTGTTCAGGAGTTACGGGCTCCACACGATTCTCTTCGGCATAAGGATCTGCGAAAAGTTCCTCCTCATCGCCAGCCAGATCAAAGACAATATCCTGCTCAGCTTCTTCGCCGACAGCAATCAACTGAGCAGCCGCCGTCGCGGGGGCATTTTCGCCTTCAAGCGCCTCCATTTCGAAAGATGGGGCCTCCGCAACCGGCTCTTCAGGGGGCGTCTCGGCAAGAGCAGGTGCTTCTGTCAGATCGGGATATTCCTCCGGTATTCCGGCCACTTCCTCAATTCGGTCCCCAATGGCTTCACTGATCGTTTCTTTAAAAGGCTTAACGCCAGGCATTTCCTCTGTAGAAGAGAGGGTCTGTTCAGTAGACTCCGGGAATTCTTTTTCTTCTTCAAACTCGAAAAAGGAGTCCAGGTGGTCTTCAAGGGAAGCCACGGATTCGTCCTGCTCGCTCATCCATCCGGCTCTCCCGCTCCCTTCCCTGCCCTGATCGTAGAGGGCGGGAGCAGGTTCGCTCAGGATCAGCGGTTCCTCGGCCCCTTCCTCGACGGTCTGCGCCTGCCAGCCGGGACCGGATATCGGCACATCCGCAAAAGCCGGGGCCAGGTCTCCACCGGCGTAGTCGTCATCGTCGGTCTCCACGTCGACACCCTGGAGAGCGCCTGTCTCTCCAGAAGCAGCAAACTCTTCGGTAAGGAATGCAACAGAAGTTTCCACCAAAACCTCTTCTTCCTCCTCCGGCAAGGCAGGCGAAGAGGTCAGGTCACTCTCCTGCCCGGAGATATCCTCACCAAACAAATCATCAACCCGCTGCGCCACATCCCCTGGCAAAGCTGCTTGACCAGTCTCTTTCTCGGGCATTTTCCAACCGGCGGGGAAATCCTCATCCATGGCGGCCAGAGCGGGAGCAGGTTGCCCCGCTGCAAACGGCAGACCTGCTTCTTCCGAGTCATCGTCTGCCTCGGTCTCAACATCCACTCCCTGCAGGGCAAATTCCTGATCAACATGGGGTACGAAGGAAACTTTTTCGTCGGCATCCAGCTGAAAAAGCGAATCGAGGTGGGCCTCAGTGGCATCCCTGAAGGCCTCTCCCGCATCTTTTTCAATCCTTTGGAGCTTTTCCTCAAAAGCCGGCGCCTGCTCCTCTTCCGGACTCTCGGCAAAGAACTTGTCTATCTGGCTGGTCACCGCGAGGGCTGGAGAAAGACCAAGGGCAACCGCCTCATCTTCCTCCCGGAAACCTCTGGCCTCCCCTTCCGGCAGATCTGACAAGGCTGGAGTCAACCTGCCGCCTGATTCGTATTCCTCATCGTCTTCTTCCTCTTCATCAACCTCAACGGCTGTCGGCTTCACCTCCGGGGATATTGTCGAAGCGACTACGGCCTTAAAGGCTTTGAATTTCTCGACTTCGGGGAGCAATACCGCCTTCTCCTCCTCCACCGACATCGGAATCGTCACGATCCGCTCCAGGCCGGCGAAAAAAGAGTGGAGTAGTTTAAAGGCATCTGCATGGGCGTCACTTTTCTTGAGCCTGATATAGGCAGCCAGGGAGCCCAAGCCCTGCAGGAAAATCAACTTAGGCCGACTGCCGGCGAAGACCTCCTCCAGTCTGACCACTTCGTCGCGCAATTTTTCCAGGTCTTTTTCAGTAATTTCCCAATCCATTCCGAGGACAATCGCCTTCAGGTCAAGAAGGATGGGGTCGGGTTCCTGCGGTTGAAAGCCATGACGGGGTTGCATCTCATCAACGTGGATCTCCCCCGAGGTCATCCTTGCTTCATTTTGCGCCCTGCCGATCTGCCTTTTGAGCATCTCGAATTTTTTGACGTCTTCAAGGACGATCTGTCGTTTTTCTTCTTCCGACATAAATTCGGAAGAAACCATTTTTTCGAGGTTGTAGAAGAAGGTGAGCAGCAGTTTGATGGCATTGGGATTCGAATCCGCCTTCTCCTGGTAGATGTACTTACTGATTTTCTCCAGGGCCTGGACGTAGACCAGATAGATTTTCTCATCTGCCCAGACATCCTTGAGATCGACAAGTTCTTCATTGAACTGTCGGAGGATATCGTCGGTTATCTCCCAATCGATGGATAATACGAGCGATTTGAGCCTAGCTATCGGTGATTCATCGTTACTGGGAAACTCAAACAGGTCGACACTGTCTGTATGAAAGGAATCGTTATACTCGTCCTCGACAACAGTCAGATCATCGTCATAGTGCTTTTCTGTATATTGTTTCACCGCGCCTTCTCTCTAGAGTAATTTTTTTTGTATTGAAACAACCGTTGAAGAGATGATTTTCTTGAGAGTTGCTGCAACATTGTAACCGGTTATCGCACTTGCCTCAAAATAGGGGACCTGAAGTCTGCTGTTGAGATCCTTTTGCAGCACTTCTATCGGCAGAATGGGAATTCCATGTTCTTTAAGATCGACCTTGTTGTATTGCATGATAAGCGGGATCTTGAAAATACTTTCTTTATATGATTGAAGATTTTCATGGAGTTGGTTCAGCGAACGGATGTTTTTTTCCCTCTGTTTTTCCATGGCGTCAGCCACAAAGACGATGCCATCCACTCCGCGAAGCACAAGTTTCCTGGTGGCATTGTATTTCACCTGACCGGGAACAGTATAGAGCTGAATTTTGATGTCATACCCCTTGATCTGGCCCATATCGAAAGGCAAAAAATCAAAGAACAGCGTCCTGTCGCCATGGGTCTTCAGGCTGACCATCTCGGATAAAATCTGTTTACGGTATGTGCGGTTGATGTATTCGAGGTTTGTTGTCTTACCGCATCGACCGGGTCCGTAATACACAATCTTTACCTGAACGACCTTATCTTTCAAATTGATAAAACTCAAAGATTCCTCCTCCCAGTTGTTACTCTGCCCATCTGTATCAGATCAACGTCAATCGCCATGGCTTGCGGCTATTTCCTATCCCAGATCTTGCGTATCTTCTCTATGACATCGACGACGTTGAGACGTAGAAATCCGAGGGATATGTCCTTGCCGAACATGGAGATAAGGAGTAGTTCATCGTCGATCTTGCTGAAATGAATATTTGATTCCTGACCCTTATGAAAGAGCAGCGAGAACTCCTGTTCCCCTACGAGTTTTGCCATCGCATCGACTGTGGCAAAATTTCCGGCAGCCAGGGCGGCAAAGGAATACACGTCATATTTGCTTTCGCCGTTGTCTCTGGCCGTAATGATATTTCCCGCCATATCTATTATGATGACACAGTCAACACCAAGTTTTATCAATTTATCCGATAAAATCGAGTCTATCTGTTCAAGTTGTTCCTGACTGACAATCCCATAATTCATGCCATTTTCCTCTTCATGTTTATTGATCGCTGATGCCGGGCTACTTCAGTTTATTATAATTGTAAATCTATATCCTGATCGTCTCGTCGATGCGCTCCCTGCCATCTTCTCCCTGAATTTCGCTGCAATATCAAAAATGTCTGGAGAAAAGAGGACGACCGGAGCCTGATTTTTCATCTTTCAGGCTTGAATATATATTCAATATTATTTCGCATTTTCGCTGGAAAGACACACCTTTCAGGTGAAATCACTATACGATAGTTTGTTGACTATATGAAGAAAATTTTTACTTTTTCTGAAAAATCATACCCCTATCCGGAACAGTGGCCGGACAATGGCCATATCATGACAGTAATATACTGAAAATAAATATATTTATTCATAGATAAACGATTATTTCCCTTCCGGTAAAGCATTTCTGCCGGCTCCATTCGTTTACCATGGCATTCAAACACTCTTAATTTTTCGGCTATCATCCGTATTGGGCATACTCTTCGCTCCTCTGGCTGATTTTTTCCGGTTCTTCATCATTGCAGGCCATCTCATTATTTGCTAAGAAAGGGCTGGAGGATTTTACAGTGAAAGACCAAAAACATGACACCCCCGTCCTGGCGGAAGGCATACAACTTGTCGACAGCCACTGCCATCTCGATATGGAGGTTTTTGCCGAGGACCTCGAAGCCGTGCTTGAGCGAGCACGGCAGCATAAGGTCGCGGCCATCATCACCATCGGCATCGACCTGGAAAGCTCGAAAAAGGCTGTGAGACTGGCACAGCAGCACCGCGAAATATGGTCCACGGCAGGAATTCACCCCCACGACCTGCTGTCCGTTACCGACAGCACTTTTACCGAACTGTTCGAATTTATCGAAGCGAACCGGGCATGGATTGTCGGTTACGGTGAAATAGGCCTGGATTATGCCAAACAGCGGAGTGAACCGGAGCTTCAGCGCAGGCATTTTCAAACCCAGCTCGACATGGCCAAGGACCTCAAACTGCCGGTGATCATTCACGACAGAGAGGCCCACGAAGACACGCTTCGCCTGTTGAAGGAATGCGGCCCTTTTCCGGCAGGCGGCGTCATGCACTGCTTTTCCGGCGATTACGACTTTGCCAAAAAGGTCATCGACCTGGGATTCTTCATCTCCATCCCCGGCATTGTCACCTTCAAGAACGCCGCCGACCTGCGAAAAGTCGCAGTAGAAATCCCTTTGACATCCCTCCTGCTCGAGACAGACGGCCCTTATCTTGCCCCTCATCCCTGGCGGGGCAGGCGCAACGAACCCTCGTATGTACTCCATACGGCGGTATGCATCGCAGAACTCCGCGGCATACCCCTTTACCTTCTCGCCCAGGCGACGACCGCAAACGCAGTCTCTCTGTTCGACCTGCACCGCCCGAAACAATCCGCCGAGCCAGACCATGATAACTGAAAACCTTCGTCAGATACGAGACAGAATCTATCGCTGCGCCCTCGCCAGCCAGAGAAAGCCCGAGGATATTCAGCTGATTGCCGTGTCGAAGAAAATCGCCGTCCCCCTGATGCGGGAGGCTGTCAAGGAAGGCCAGTTCTTTTTCGGGGAAAATTATATCCAGGAAGCCGAACAGAAAAAGGACGAACTGGGCGAGAGCGTCGGCCTACACATGCTGGGGCATCTGCAGAGCAACAAGGCAAAAACCGCAGCCCGGATTTTTCATATGATCCAGACACTCGACAGCCTCAAACTCGCTTCTGACCTCAACAAGCATCTGGAATCCCTCGACAGGACCATGAAGGTTCTGGTTCAGGTCAATATTGGCAATGATCCGAACAAGTCAGGCGCCATGCCCGAGGATGCGGAAAAACTGCTGCAGCAGATAAAGGCACTGGGGAGACTCGAGCCCCTCGGCCTGATGACCATCCCCCCCCTCACTGACAATCCCGAGATGGCCCGGCCTCATTTCCGCGCCCTTCGCCTCCTGGCCGAGGAACTTGCCCGGAAAGAGCTCTTCCACGACACCAGCAGAATTGAGCTCTCGATGGGAATGTCCGACGACTTTGAGGTCGCAATTGAAGAGGGAGCCACCATGGTGCGCGTCGGGACCGCAATTTTCGGCCAACGTCCGCAAAACGGCGCCCAAGCCATCGGTCAATAATACCGTAACATTGCAACGCCGCAGCCGTCGCAGCCGTCGCAGCGAGCCGTATCCGTTTAATCAAAAATGACATAACACTTTCGAAGCACCCTCTCACTTTAACATACTCACAAGGATAAATTTATGAAAATCACTATGATAGGAACAGGATATGTCGGTCTCGTCACAGGGACGTGCTTCGCCGAATTCGGCCACCACGTCACCTGTGTCGACAAGGATCAGGACAAAATCGATACCCTCAAAGACGGGAAGATCCCTATTTACGAACCCGGACTCGACACCCTGGTCCTGAAAAACTCGCGGGAAGGCCGCCTGTCCTTTACTGCAGAAATCAGCGAGGCCGTCGGTCAGGCCGACGCTGTTTTCATGGCCGTCGGCACCCCCAGCAGTCGCCGCGGCGATGGCTACGCCGACCTCACCTACATCCATGAAGCCGCGCGGGAGATCGCCCCCCATCTCAAGGGGTACACCGTTATTGTCGACAAGAGCACCGTGCCGGTCGGGACTGCCCGCCAGGTCGCCCGGATCATCGGAGAGGTCAATCCGGACGCCCGATTCGACATTGCCTCAAACCCTGAATTCCTGAGGGAAGGGGCTGCAATCACCGATTTCATGCGGCCTGACAGGGTAGTGATCGGGGTTGAGTCGAGGCAGGCCGAGGAAGTGCTGAGGGAGATTTATCACCCCCTTTTCCTCCAGGAGACCCCTATCGTCAAAACAGACATCGAAACTGCGGAATTGACCAAATATGCGGCGAATGCCTTCCTCGCCACAAAAATCAGCTTCATCAATGAGATTGCACTCCTCTGCGATTCGCTCGGGGCAGATGTTGTCGCCCTGGCCAAGGGAATTGGCATGGACGGGCGGATCGGCAAAAAATTCCTCCATCCCGGCCCCGGTTATGGCGGATCATGTTTTCCCAAGGATACCCTGGCACTGATGAGGATCGCCCAGGAACATGGCCAGAATCTTCGAATCGTCGAGGCGGCGGTAGAGGTGAATGCCGCGCAGAAAGCGAAAATGGTCAAGAAAATACGCGATATCCTTGGAGGAACGGAGGCGGGCAAAACCATTGCCATCCTCGGTCTTACCTTTAAACCGGAAACCGATGACATGCGCGACGCCCCGGCAATCACCATTATCCCTGCACTCATGGAAAAGGGTGCCTGCATAAGAGCGCACGACCCGCAGGGTATGGCTGAGGCCGGCAAGTACTTGCCCAAAGGCATTCAGTATGTTCAGGACGCTTACGAGGCCTGCGACGGCGCTGATGCGGTGGTGCTCATGACCGAATGGAATCAGTACCGGGCACTTGACCTGGGCAGGCTCGCCAGCCTGATGCGGGAGAAGATTTTCATCGATCTCCGCAACGTATACGAGCCGGAGAGAATGAAAGAGAAGGGTTTTCAATACGTCGGAGTGGGAAGATCATAGCCTTTCCCCATCAATAAAAACACCAAGGGCACTTGCGATCGTGATCGGCAAGTGCCCTTGGTGTCTCAATACAAAGCAACAAACGCTATTTTTTGGATTTGGATGCCCGTTTTGCCGCCTTCAGCGGATTGATCCTGATCTTGGCGACCGTGATCTCCGGTTTTGCATGGGTTGCAAAATTACAGACACCCAACCGCCATTTTGCCGCGGGGTTGAGAAACGTCTGACAATATTTCACCCCGGCCTCCTCGACGATCCTTTCACACCCTTCGCATTTCTCAATTATAGGTTTAAACTTTCCATCGCTATAATTCACAGCAGCTTGCTTCTGCATACTTCCTCCAGATTCTTCAGACATCTATCTCTCCCTGCCAAATCAGCGGCAGGACGGTGAACAGTCGTGACTGTATGATCGCACTCCAAAACTGAATTTGGCATTTTAACCGATATAGCAAATCCAGACAAGAAAAATACACGGGTATTGCCGGTGAATTGCCTGGGCCAGGGACCGGCCAAGTGTCGACGGGCTCCCATTTCCTCCCGGTTATCGCAGCCTAACTATCTGCAATACCATGCAGATAAGCATGATTTACCTGGATGAAAAAAGGATTGTTTTCCAAGGTAGATCATTGTATTTTACAACCGGTTGATATATTATGGGTTTTGCTGTCAACTCCATGACACGTTTTCTCTAGCGAATCTGCTGTCCTCGACCCACAGGAGACACGAATGCCCGTTTACATTTGGAAAGGTAAAAATTCTCAAGGTGAAAAACGTAAAGGAGAGATAGAGGCGCCTGACCAGACCGCCGCTCTCAGCCAACTGAAACGGTTGAGAATTGTCAATCTCGTTATCAAGGAAAAGCCAAAAAATCTCTTCGAGAATGTGGCATTCTTCAAACCTAAGGTCACGGGCAAGGATGTCGTCATCTTCACTCGCCAGCTTTCGACGATGATCGATGCCGGATTGCCGCTTGTCCAGGGTCTGCAGATATTGGAAAAACAGCAGGACAACTCGACTTTCAAGGACGTCTTGACCACCGTCCGTTCAGATGTCGAGGCGGGCTCAACGCTCGCCGACTCAATGCGGAAGCATCCGAAAGTATTTGATAATTTATTCAGCAATATGATTGAGGCCGGAGAAACCGGCGGTATTCTCGACACTATCCTGTCGCGCCTGGCCGTGTTCATGGAAAAATCCATGGCCCTGAAAAAGAAGATCAAGGGGGCAATGACCTATCCGACCATCTGTCTCGCCATATCCATTCTGATTCTCGCGGTAATTCTTATTTTTGTCGTTCCTGTCTTTGAAACCATGTTTAAGGATTTCGGCAGCAGTCTGCCGCTGCCAACGCTCTTTCTCGTCAACCTGAGCAATTTGGTCAAAGACTATTTCATCTTCCTGATCATCGGTTTCTTTATGCTTGTCCTGGTCTTCAAAAAGATATACGCCACTGATAAAGGCAGGCTCATCTTTGACAGATACGTGCTCAAAGCCCCGGTTTTCGGCATGCTGCTTAGAAAAGTGGCGGTAGCCAAATTCACCCGCACCCTCAGCACCATGCTCCATAGTGGTGTTCCTATCCTTGAAGCGCTGCAGGTAGTCGCAAAGACCTCCGGCAATAAGATTATCGAGAATGCCGTCTACAGGGTGGCCGATTCCATAGCCGAAGGCCGGCCTATCGCCGAACCTCTTGAGGAGAGCGGGGTCTTCCCAAATATGGTTGTGCAGATGATCAACGTTGGCGAGTCGGTCGGTGCACTCGACACCATGCTGGAAAAAATTGCCGATTTTTATGACCAGGAGGTGGATCAGGCGGTGGAAAACCTGACAGCCATGATTGAGCCTTTTATGATGGTCTTCCTGGGAGGGATGATAGGCGGCATCGTCGTCGCCATGTACCTGCCAATATTCAAAATTGCCGGTGTGGTCTAACGAAATGCCCTTTCAGGCGAATCCCGCATCGCGCGCCTTCCTATGCAGCAGAATGCAGTAATCCGGGATATTCCCTCAATAAATTTTTCTCTTCCATTGACTTTCTTCCATTAAAGTATATGATCATAGAAGGTAACTACTAAATTTCACTAAATATAGGAGGATTATATGACTCTTACCAAAGCAGACCTTGTCCAGCAGGTATATAAAAATCACGATAATCTGACCAAGGCCCAAGCCACTGATTCCGTGGAAGCATTTCTCCGTCTGTCCAAAAATTCCCTCATCAACGGATCTGACCTCCTGCTCAGCGGCTTCGGCAAATTCAACGTCAAGGATAAGAATGCACGCAGAGGGCGGAATCCCCAGACAGGAGACGAACTTACCCTGGATGCCAGGAGGGTTGTCACATTTAAACCATCCGGGATCCTCCGCGACAAGATTAATGCCTCCTGAAAACCGGATCGACCAAAGTGTAACGATTCTCCCCTCTTTTCAAAATACAGCGCCCGGGATGGAGCCACGTTTCCATTCCGGGTTGTTTTTTTCGTGGGCGAAAAGCCGCGACCCGTATCTCCCTGAGATTCAACCAAGACCCTTGGCTGTGCAATGAATTTTCCTGCCCTCTCGACAGTTCGTCTTGATCTCATCACTGACGACAATCACTGGAATATCCACCCGTTTCTCAGCCCTGCCCTCCCTGCAGTCCTGGTGGAATCGATTAAAACTGCCGGTATACTCAATCCTCCTCTCGTACATGAGCTGGAATATGGCGGGTATGAATTGATTTCCGGCAGAAGACGCCTTGTTGCGGCGAGGGATATCCTGGGTTTAACTGCCTGCCCCTGCCTTATCGCACCGCCGGCATCCCGATCTCAGACGCTTCTCTCGCTTCTTATCGAAGCCCAAGGTCTCACGGGACCATTCTCTGTCATGGAGACAGCTCATTTTTTCCGAATCGGCAGTCGCTATCTACCGGACGACGAACTGGCGAAACTCTATCTCCTCCGCCTGACAGGAAAGACCAACACTGCGCTGCTGAAGGGATATAGCCTTCTCTTGTCGCTGGAAGATGAGATTCAGCAAATCGTCCATGACTCCCTGATCACCGAGAACATGGCATATGAACTTGTCAGGTTGAGCTCCGTCGACAGATTCAGCCTTCTTGACATCTTCAGGGATTTCCAACTGGGAGGGGGAAAACAGAAACGACTCTTCTCCTTGCTCAGGGATATCAGCCACCGTCAGGAGTCAGGGATTTCGCCCCTTCTCCAGGAGCCTGCCATCAGGGAGATACTCCAGCACAGGGAGATGAACAAGCCCCAGAAGGTACAGACACTGCTGGCGTTGCTGCAGCAGATGGCCACGCCTTCTCTCCATGCCGATGAGGAGCTGTTCAGATCTGCCATCAACAGACTCAAACTTCCCGGTTGCTGCACGGTTGAGCACAGCCAGGCATTTGAGACGGATGCCGTGGAACTCATTATCAGATTCGCCGACCTGGATCGCCTGCAACGATCATGGCCTGCATTGCAGAGAGCCCTCCTTCAGGACTGCCTGCTCAGCGATAGTCCAGACAACCGGAGACAAGCAGATCCGAGCCATACCGCCGGGAGCGGACCTCGGCCAGCCTGAAGGCCGTGTCGCCCCCCGTACTGTCGTAGCCGGACAGGAAAGAAAGCCCTTGATCGCCCGCAAAGAGAGGGGCGTAAAAGAGGTAGGCATAGTCGTACAGACGATGTTTCAGCATAGAGCCATGGACCTGCGCACCACCTTCAACAAGCAGCGACGTTATCCCCCTTCTGCCCAACTCGCGCAGGACCAGTAAGGGATCGACCCTGCCGCCGGCATCTTTTTCAACCCGGCAGACAAAAGTCCCACCGTTCTCCAGACGAGCGGCCTTCTCCGCATCGGCATCAGGTCCGCAGAACACCAGGTTCGGTGCTGCTGACTGCTGAAGCAGGAGTCTGGTGTGTTCAGGAATGGATAGCCCCGTGTCGAGCACGACCCTGATCGGGTCTTTGCCCTTCTTTCCGCCAGGCAGGCGGGTTGTCAGCGACGGATCGTCGCTGACCACAGTGCCGATTCCTACCATGATGGCATCATACCGGTCACGCAGATGGTGCACCGCCGCCAGGGACTCGAGGCCGGTCATAACGCCTGGTTTTCTGCCCTGATAGGTAATCTTGCCGTCAAGACTCAGACCGGCTTTCATGATCACCCACGGCAATCCGCTGGTAATGTGTTTGATAAACGGCCGATTGAGATCCCGGCAGACCTGCTCAAGGACGCCAGTCGTCACAGAAATACCATTTTTCAGCAGATATCGGGCACCGGCCCCCTGGACCAGCGGGTTCGGGTCTTCCATGCCGATAACCACCCGCGCTACGCCGCTGGCGACTACGGCCTCACAGCATGGCGGTGTCCTGCCGGTGTGTGAGCAAGGTTCGAGGGTGACATAGAGCGTCGCCCCGCGACACCTCGCCGCGGCTTGACGGAGAGCGTGGATCTCCGCATGCGGTGTTCCGGCTTTTTTGTGGTAGCCTTTCCCAATGATCTCTCCATCCTTGACCACGACGGAACCGACACAGGGATTGGGTGAAGTCCGGCCAATGGCCTTCCTGGCTTCCCGCAAGGCCATCCGCATAAAGTGCCTATCGTTCTCGGAAATCATGTTCAGACCTGGAATCCAGCAATGATTTGAGTTCATCCATAAATTCATTCACATCCTTGAACTGTCGGTAAACGGAAGCAAAGCGGACATAGGCGACTTCATCGAGTTGCGGCAGATCCTCCATGACCCACTCGCCGATGACCTGCGACGACACCTCCTTGCTCCCATAGTCCTGAAGTTTGTGTTCGATCTCATCGACAAACTGGTCTATCTTGTCGCGGCTGACCGGTCTTTTTTCACAGGCCTTCTCCAGGCCCAGGACCATTTTCTGCCTGTCCCAGGCTTCACGGTGCCCGTCTTTTTTCACCAGCATCGGCATCATCACCTCCAGTCGCTCGTAGGTGGTAAACCTCTGGTTACACACCAGGCAGGATCTCCTTCTCCTGGTGATGGTGCTCTCCTTGTTGAGACGGGAATCGATTACCTTGTTGTCAAGATGACCGCAATATGGACATTTCATTGAATTTCCCCTTCAAAATTGGCCTGGAATCGATGATCTTCAGGCCCGGAAAAACAGATCTTCCGGGTATGGTCGGATGCCCCCTGCGCCATGTCTATTTTTGCAAAGTGTAGCAGGAAAACAGGCAACTCGCTGCAAATCTTCGCTCGTCTGGAAGGGAACAGGCAACAAAATCAAAGGGAGGGAAGGTGAGCCGAAAAGGCGCCCGGGATAATCGGAAGAAAAAGCCGTGTTGAGTGAGACTGGATTGGAGCAGGAAGGAAGGGCCGGGACGTGCCCTGGTCTCTGGCCTGCCGAATGAACATCTCCTTCCCTTTAGAGATCGCTGAACTTGGCAATACGCTGCTGATGGCGTCCACCGGCAAAGGCCGTCTGCAGCCAGACCTTTATCAGATCAAAGGCCACACCTTCACCGATAACCCGTGCCCCGATGCAGAGAACATTGGCATCATTATGTTCTCTGCTCATCCGTGCGGTATACTCATCATGACAGATGGCGGCACGGATCTTCCTGTGCCGGTTGGCGGCAATGGAGATACCGATACCCGTTCCGCAGATGAGCATCCCCCGCTCGCATTGGCCATCAGCCACAAGGGAGACGACACGATCAGCGTAATCGGGGTAGTCGACGGATTCCAGGGAATGGCATCCCACATCCTCGACAGCATGGCCGAGACTGCGCAGGAGACCGACAATTTTTCCCTTGAGCTCGTACCCCCCGTGATCGGAACCGACGGCAATTTTCACAGTTTTCTCCTCAATTTCAGCTATCCTTTGAATCGCTTCAGCGCGATGACGGCGTTGGTGCCGCCAAAACCAAAGGAGTTGGACAGGGCCACCTCGATTTTCATGTTACGGGCCTGCCGCGGCACATAATCAAGATCGCATTCGGGGCTCGGCTCGATGAGATTGGCTGTCGGCGGGGCGACCTGGTCATGGATGCTCAGGGCGGTGAACACCGCCTCAATGCCACCGGCTGCGCCAAGCATATGGCCGGTCATCGACTTCGTCGAGCTGATTGCCAGCCGTTCCGCATGACTTTTGAATACCGTTTTGATCGCCAGCGTTTCACAGCGATCATTGAGTGGGGTGGAGGTGCCGTGGGCATTGATGTAATCAATATCCTCAGGATTCAGACCGCCATCGTCGAGAGCCATCTGCATGGCCCTGGCCCCGCCCTCACCGTCTTCCGGCGGTGCTGCAATATGATAGGCGTCACTGCTCAGGCCATAGCCGCAGACCTCCGCATAGATATGTGCCCCTCTCGCCTTTGCGTGTTCGAGTTCTTCCAGGATCATCATACCGGAGCCTTCAGACATGATAAAGCCGTCCCGGTCCTTGTCAAAGGGTCGCGAGGCAAATTCGGGAGCGTCGTTCCGGCTGGATAGCGCCTTCATCGCACTGAATCCGGCAACCCCGAGGGGGCAGATGACGGCCTCCGCCCCACCGGCTACGACGATGTCGCTCATGCCGTACTGGATATGCCGGTAGGCTTCTCCGACCGCATGGGTGCCAGCGGCGCAGGCAGTCGTCAAGGCCAGGTTGGGCCCCTTCGAACCGAGGTGCATGGAGATATGGCCCGAAGGCATGTTCGGTATCACCATGGGTATAAAGAAGGGGGTAAGCTTTTTATATCCCTTTTCCAGGCATACCTGGTGATATTTCTCGATGGTCGGAAGACCACCGATACCGCAGCCGGTGATGACACCTACCCGACCGCAATTCGCCTCATTGATTTCAAACCCACTGTCCTCGACAGCCATAATCGCTGCGGCAAGGCCGTACTGCACAAAGAGATCGAGATGCTTCGCCGCCTTTTTATCAAGGAAATCCTCAACATTGAAATCCTTGATCTCAGCGGCGATCTTCACCTGAAAGTCACTTGTATCAAAACGGGTTATAAGGGTCACACCACTCTTGCCCGCACAGATATTACCCCAGGTCTTGGCCACTCCGATTCCTAAAGGCGTAACCAGACCGACGCCTGTAACTACCACTCTGCGCTTCACTCTAGAATCTCCCTCAACCTAAGTTTCTGGTCAACAGATGGGTTTGAAACGAGCCACTGTAAGGTTACTTCAGTTTTTTAACGTAATCAATGGCATCCTGTACGGTGGTAATCTTCTCGGCGTCCTCGTCAGGGATCTCGATATCGAATCCTTCTTCCATCGCCATAATGAGTTCGACCAGATCAAGCGAATCGGCACCGAGGTCATCAACAAAAGATGCATTGGGAACAACCTTCTCTTTCTCAACACTGAGCTGCTCTACGATAATATCGATCATTTCCTGTTCTATAGCCATTGTCATTCTCCCTTTAGGTAAAAGTCTGTCAAATTCCGGCCGCTGGAGACTGTTTCAAACCGCCTCCGTCAGGCCAATAGTTGTCCTAGAATTTCATGGATCCCGGAAAGGCGATCCACAGTTACATTTCACATATACATACCACCGTTGACATGCAGGGTCTGGCCGGTAAGGTACCGCCCATCCTCGCTGACCAGGTATGCCACTGCCCCCGCCACATCCTCGGGTGTACCAAGAGATGCCAGAGGGATTTCCTTCTTCAACTGCTCCTGCATCTCCGCCGACAGCGCGTCGGTCATATCCGTCTGGATATAGCCGGGCGCTACGCTGTTGACGGTGATATTCCTCGATGCCAATTCCCTGGCCATAGCCTTGGTAATCCCTACAAGGCCGGCCTTGGCGGCGGCGTAATTAACCTGTCCGGCATTGCCGACGAAACCGATGACCGAGGAGATGTTGACGATCCTGCCCCAGCGCTGCTTCATCATCGTCTTCGACACCGCCTTGGCGCACAGGAAGGCCCCTTTCAGATTGGTGGACAGCACCGCGTCCCAGTCCGCTTCCTTCATCCTCGCCAGCAGGCCATCGCGGGTAATCCCGGCATTGTTGACCAGGATGTCGATGCGGCCGGCCTCATCGGCGATCAGTTTGAAGGCATTCTGGATCTGCTCGCCATCCGCCACGTCAAAGGCCAGTATTCTCGCCTTGCCGCCCGCTCCTTCGATGAGCCGCTGCGTCTCTTCGGCAGCGTCGGGACGACTGACATAGTTGATATACACCAGAGCTCCCATGGCTGCAAGACGAAGCGAAATGGCGCGGCCGATTCCCCGGCTGCCTCCCGTCACAACGGCAACTTTTCCCTGAAGATTCATGCCCGACGATAATCCTCTATTTTTTTGATAAGTTTGGGGATAATCTCATAAAGATCACCGACTATGCCGAAATCGGCCACATTGAATATCGATGCGTGGGCATCTCTATTGATCGCCACGATCGTTTCAGATGACTGCATGCCGGCCACGTGCTGTACCGCCCCCGAAATGCCGCAGGCGATGTAGAGTTTGGGGGCGACGGTCTTGCCGGTCTGGCCGACCTGATGCGGATAGGGTATCCAGCCGGCGTCGACGACCGCCCGCGAGGCCGAGACCTTGGCCCCGAGAACGTCGGCCAGCTTATGCAGCAGTTCGAAACCTTTCGGGTTTTCCAGGCCGCGGCCGCCGGACACGAGGATATCGGCCTCCTGGATATTCACCTTGGTCCCCTGCCCCACCACCGATTCGAGCACCCGCACCCGGCTCTTCAGCAGCTCCGGTGGCGGTGCGACATCAATGATCTCACCGGTCCGGTCCGGATCATGGTCAAGTGATTTCATGACCCGCGGGCGGACTGTCGCCATCTGCGGCCTGGACGAAGGACAGACGATGGTCGCCATGATGTTGCCGCCGAAGGCCGGCCGGGTCTGCATCAATGCACCGTCTTCAGCACGGATGTCGAGGCCGGTGCAGTCGGCCGTCAGACCGGCGTTAAGCGTGGTGGCGACACCGGGAATAAAAGAGCGGCCGATGGCGGTGGCACCCGCCAGGATAATCTCCGGCCGGTGTTCTTTTACCAGGGCGGTCAGCAGCGCGGCATAGCAGTCTTCTGAAAAATTCCTGAGGCTCTCGTGATCGATCCGGTAGACCGTGTCCGCCCCGTGGGCGACCAAGGTCTTCGCGGCATCTCCGGTATCGTGACCGAAGAGGACGGCAGCGAGCTGCACGCCCCGCCTGTCCGCCAGGCTGCGGCCGGCGCCGAGGAGTTCCAGCGCCACGGAGGCCAGCGCTCCCAGGCGGTATTCACAGAAGACCCAGACACCGGACCATGAGGCCAGGTCGGCCTGCACGGTCTTTTCCGTCCCCTCCATTCTCAGCGCCCCGACCTCGCAGCTCTCGACGCAGGCGCCGCACAGGGTGCAGGTTTCGCCGACGACGGCGCAGCCATCGACTACTTCCAGGGAGGCGAAGGGGCACTGGTCTGCGCAGATGCCGCAGCCGATACAAAGTTCTTTATCTATTCGCAACATGGCAGGATTCTCCGATTGGCTCTAGAGGTAAGGGGCAAGCTTGGCAACCAGCTGATCGATCTGCTCGTCGATGCTGCCGCTGAAGATCGCCTTTTCGCCCCTCGCCTGCGGCGGGAAGACCCGCATGACCTGCGTGGGAGATCCCGGAAGCCCTATACAGCCGGGATCAGCGCCGATATCGGCGGCGGACAGCCGCCGTATCTCGGCCTTTTTCGCCCTCATCTTGCCCTTCAGCGACGGGACCCTCGGCTCATTTATATCCTTTACCACAGTCAGCAGGGCAGGAAGCCCGGTCTCGACCACATCGTAGCCGTCATCCATCATCCGCTCGACCACCAGTATCGATCCGTCAGCCTGGCGTATCTTCTGGACGCAGGCGATGTACGGGATATCAAGTCGCGTTGCAAGGCCAGGTCCGACCTGGGCGGTATCACCGTCGATGGCCTGCTTGCCGCAGAGGACAAGGTCAAAGGTCCCCAGCTTTCTTACCGCCTTCTCAAGGGTGTATGCCGTCGCCCAGGTATCTGCCCCGGCAAAGGCCCGGTCTGAGATCAGTACGGCCTGATCGGCGCCGCAGGAGATGGCCTGGCGCAGGACATCCTCCGCCTGAGGAGGTCCCATGGTGATGACCGTCACTTCGCCGCCATGGATTTCGACAAGCCGGACCGCTTCCTCGAGGGCATACTGGTCATAGGGATTCATGATCGATTCGACCCCTTCCCGAGCCAGCGTATTGGTCACCGGATCGAGCCGCACTTCGCTGGCATCCGGAACCTGTTTGACACACACGATAATTTTCATAGAACAACCTGACGTATAAATTCCTTGCCCATCCAGTGCACAGGATCCGCTGCTGGTTTGCCGAGCAGGCAGGCGGCTACTGGGCGTATTCCCGATTGAGCTCCTGGCCGATGACGTTGCGCTGGATCTGGTTGGTGCCCTCATAGATCTGCAGGATTTTGGCATCACGCATCATCTTTTCCACCGGATACTCGCACATGTACCCATAACCACCCATCACCTGCACCGCATCCGTGGTCACCTTCATGGCAACGTCCGTGGCGAAGACCTTGCACATCGACGAGACCTTGGACATATCCTTCGGGTGGGCGTCGATATGTTTGGCCGCACCGTAGACCAAGGCCCGGGCGGCCTCGATGCCGATGGCCATATCGGCCAGCATGTGCTGGACGGCCTGGAAGGCCATGATCGGTTTACCGAACTGCACCCGCTGTTTGGCGTAGCTGGCTGCGGCGTCGAGGGCCCCCTGAGCCAGTCCGACGCCGAGGGCGGCGATACCCGGCCGCGATGAATCAAGGGTCTTCATGACCGTGATAAATCCGGTGCCGGCACGACCGATGATCCGATCTTTAGGGATCCGGCAATCCTTGAAGATCAGTTCGGTAGTCGATGAGGCCTTGATGCCCATCTTCTTCTCCTTCGGACCGCAGGAAAAACCGACATCGCCAGCCTCCACGACGAACATCGAGGCGCCGCGCGGCCCCTTGCTGCGGTCGGTGATGGCGACCACCGTGTAGATCTCTGCCTCGCCGCCATTGGTGATCCACTGCTTGGTGCCGTTCAGCACCCATTCGTCACCATCGAGCACAGCCGTGGTCTGGATGCCCGAGGCATCCGAACCGGCATTGGCCTCGGTCAGTCCAAAGGCCGCGAATTTCCGTCCTGAGGCAACATCAGGGAGGTATTTCTTCTTCAACTCCTCAGAGCCGGCGATCATGATCGGATAAATCCCCAGAGAACTGGCGGCAAAGGCCGTGCCGACGCCGATACATCCCCTTCCGAGCTGTTCCAGGGCCAGGACGATATCAAGACAGCCCCCGCCGAAACCACCATACTCTTCGGGAATCGGTATGCCGAAGAGATCGGCCTGGGCCATATCGTTGAGTATCGCCCGCGGAAACTCGTGCTTTTCATCCAACTCGGCACGATGCGGAATAATCCTTTCATCCGTTATCTGCCGGGCGATATCTACTATCATCTGCTGTTCTTCAGATAAGAAATAATCCATGGTCCTCTCCTTATCACCACTTTATCAGGGTCGCGCCCCAGGTAAAACCGCCCCCGAAGGAGCATAATAAGATCAAATCATCGGTACGGATTCGCCCTGCCCGAACCGCCTCGTCAAGGGCGATCGGGATGGAGGCGGCTGATGTATTGCCGTACTCGGAGACATTGAGAAATACTTTTTCATCCGGTATTTCAAGTCGCTCCGTCAGCTTATTCAGTATGCGTATATTTGCCTGATGCGGTATGACCAGATCGACGGCCGCAAGCGGGATCCCTTCCTTCTCAAGCACCCCTTTGATCGCCTCCTCCATGGCCTTGACCGCATACTTGTACACCTCACGTCCGGCCATGACGATGTGGCTGCCGGGATGACTATCGTCAATGATCTCGGGATTGCTGCTCTTCGGTGCATACATATAGAGCAGTTCCCAAAGGCTGCCATCCGAGAGAAGCTGGGAGTTCAGATAGCCGGAAGCCCCTTCGCGGTAACCGACTACGGCAGCACCGGCACCATCACCAAAGAGGATGCAGGTGTTTCTGTCCGACCAGTTCAGCCGGGAAGAGAGATTTTCCGTGCCGATGACAAGTATCTTGAAGTTATGATCTGCCTGGATATATTTATCGGCGAGATCAAGGGCATAGAGAAATCCCGAGCAGGCAGCGTTGATGTCGTAGGCATAGGCCTTGGTGGCCCCCAGCTCCTTCTGCACCAGACAGGCGCAGGAGGGCATGAGCATATGCGAGGTCATCGTCGCCACCAAAATCAGGCCGATTTCCTCGACGCCTACACCGGCTGCATCAAGGGCCTTTCTCCCCGCCCCCGCTGCCAAGGTATAGGCCTGTTCATCCTGCCCGCAGATGCGCCGCGTCTTAATGCCGGTCCTGCTCTGAATCCATTCGTCAGAGGTCTCGACAATCCTTTCCAGATCGTGATTGGTGACTATCTTTGCCGGCAGTGACGAGCCGGTGCCTAGAACTACAGTTCCCATCACGACTCCATCAGCCGATCATTGCCATCGGCTGCAAGACTCTTGAGGATATCCGTATTGACGTTGTTCTGAACCATCTTATTTGCCTCGAGAATTGCATTCTTGATTGCCTGGGCATTGGATTTGCCATGGCAGACAATGCCGGTTCCGTTAATGCCGAGCAGGGGAGCTCCGCCATATTCGGCATAATCGACACGTTTTTTAAATGCCCGGAAGGCAGGTCGTGCCAGCAGATAGCCGATCTTGGCGGGGAGGGACTTGAGGATTTCATTCCTGAGCATCTGCATTGCCGCCTCAGCCAGTCCCTCGCTCACCTTCAGGCAGATGTTGCCGACAAACCCGTCGCAGACAATAACATCGACATCGCCCTGGAAGACATCCCTGCCCTCGACATTGCCGATAAAGTTCAGGGAACTGTTTTTCAGCAGGGCATAGGTTTCCTTGACCAACTGGTTTCCCTTGCCGCCTTCTTCGCCGATCGTCAAGAGACCGACACGGGGTCTATCGATATCGAAAATACGGGAGAAACAGGAGGCCATAACAGCAAACTGGTAGAGATGCAGGGACCGGCAATCGACATTCGCCCCGACGTCCATCAACACCACCGGCTTCTTCAAGGTTGGGAAAAAAGAGGCAATCCCCGGCCTGGCCACACCGGTCAACCGCCCAAGAACCCGCACCGCGGCGGCCATGGTAGCGCCGGAGTTACCGGCGCTGACGACGGCATCGGCCTCTTTTTTCCGGACCAGATCAAAGGCCACCATGATCGATGAGTCCTTTTTCTTACGCACCGCATCCACGGGGTGTTCATTCATCTCCACAACCTGCGAGGAATGGACGATCTGGATGAGTGATGAGATCTTTGAATCTAGAGCAATTTTATCGAGGAATGACTGCAGGAGGACTTCGTCCCCTACCAGGCTGACTTTGAGATGCGCCTGCTTAACGGCAAGTAGTGCCCCGGCAATCAAATCCTCCGGACCATGGTCTCCTCCCATGGCGTCCAGGGCAATGTGCACGGCAGTCTGTCTCCTACTCTATGGCAGTATCAAGAGTAAAGACTGTACGTCCCTTGTATTTTCCGCAACTGGCACACAGCCGGTGCGGTTCTTTGGGTTCGCCGCAATCAGCGCAGAGAGAAATGCCTGACACCTTCAGGGCATCATGGGAACGTCTTTGGTGGGTACGAGAGTGTGAATGTCTTCTTTTGGGTAAAGCCATGACTTCCTCCAATAAGGTACTTATAATACCGAAATTATTTATTTTTCTTCCGTTTTCCGGAGTTTTCTCAGTACAGCGAAAGGCGATGTCGCACTCTCCCCTGCACAGTTGCAGCGTTCAGTTTTCAACAGGGCACCACAGAAGGGACAAAGCCCCCTGCAGTCATCACTACAGAGAGTCTTTACGGGAATCGCCAGAAAGACCTGCTCCCGCAGTATCTCACTGAGATCGATATACGGTTCACGTAAATGGACGGTAATGCAGTCCTCGTCACTGGACTCAATCTCGGCAGGCTCTGCACTGTCTTCCTCTTCGATGGTGAAGAGATACTCAAATTCCTCCTGCAACGGACGCTCCACCGGCATTCCGCATCGGTCACAGGCCAGGATGGCGGTTAAGCTGAGGGTCCCCAGAAGGGCAACAGTCTTGTCGGTATTTCGTCTGATCCGGACCTCAGCCTGGGGAGGCGATACACAGGCTATTTCGTCAACCGGAAACGACCCTCCTCCAGAGAGGGTATAGGAGCTTGGCTTCTGAGAGATATCAGTAAAGGCCAGTTTCATCGCTTACCTTCATTAAACAACAGACACTTCTGTAGAGAGAAAAAAATGCGATGATAATCAATTTCAGCAAGAATGGCCAGAAAAAAAACCTGAAGAAACCGCCTGGATCTTTATCCTCCATCTCCGCAAAGAGCGTATCAGGACGAATGCTCTGCGCAGCTTCACCTTCCACCTGTGCGCCTCAGAGGACCAGTGCGAGCCGTTCGGAGGTTTTTCGAAGACGCAGATGCGAGACATAGAAGAGCCGGGTGGCAATTTTCCAGGCCAGAGAAGGGTTGCGCTCTTTCAGGATTTCCAGACTCGTCCCGGCAAGAGCCAGGAGGCGGGACTTTTCAATAGCCACGACCGTGGCTTCGTGGATCTGGCCGAAAAAAACAGCCCCCTCACCGACCGGCGCTCCGGGATCAAGGAGGGCCACGACCTGCATTTTCTCGGCAAAGCCTGTCTTTTTCCGTACCGCCAGCCGACCGGAAACAAGGAAGTACACAGAGGAAGAGACCTCACCGGAGCGGAACAGGACCTCTCCGGCAGCCAGGTCGACAGGTACAAGTTCCGGCTCAAGTGCAGCCAGGTCTCCGTCACTGAGAAATGAAAAAGTCTCTCGTGTATCCTGATCAATATCAACCTGCTTCATGTCATTTCGTGGTTCCCGTTTCAAAGCTCCTGTTCTTCTCCTCAAGGACCTTTAATAACCCTGCAAATTTATCCTTGCGCAGAATGGACTTGAACTGTTCCCTGTAGTTCCCGACCAAACTGACGCCCTCGATATTGATATCGTAGACCAACCACTTTTCGCCGACAAGATTGAGGATATAATTGACCGGCACCTTGACCCCGTTATCAGTGACGGTCGTCGATACCAGCGCCCGGTTACCCTTGATCCGTTCCTCGATATATTCTATCTGCTGGCCCGAATAACCCTCGAGTTTGCCGATATAGATGTTTTCCAGGAGTTTGATCATCTGATCGGTGAACTGCTTCTGCTCCTCGGCCTGAATCTCATTCCAGGTACGCCCGAGGATTCGTCTGGACATCTCCCGAAAATCGAAGACAGCCTTGATTGCCTCCTTGATCCTGGTTCGCCTTTCAGCGCGGTGGGCATCACCTTTCAGGCTTTCATCAGCAAGCACATCGGTGAGTGATTTAAGAGTCGGTTTCAACTGCGCAGTGGGGCCCTCGTCCGCCTGTCCCAGCGGTACCCGGAAAATCCCGAAACATAAGAGTATCAACGATATTGCCAGTATATTTTTCATCATTTCTGCTCGCATTCTGCAGCCGTTGCCGGGACATCTTTCCCGGCCGGCAGTAAATTATTTTTCACTTTCCCATCCCTTCCCCTTAATACGAGCGTTCCGGTACTCATGATAGCCCTGACGCACCGCCACATAAGGATCAAGGGAATACTTCTTCATTTCCTCATACTCATTCGGACTGAGCGATAAACTGTTGATGAGGTTGGCACCGGAATAGCCGGTCCTCTCCGCCGAATTCAGCCCGGAATACGCCAGCGGATGGGCCGCGGTATCGGCAAACCGGCCGATCGAGTCTCGGACATTCGAGGGCCCGAAGAGAGGCCAGTAGAGATACACCCCTTCTCCCATTCCATATCTGCCCAGAGTCTGACCAAAATCAGCCGAAGGAGGGTACAGGGAGAATTCCGTGGCAGCCGGATCGGCAAGACCATAGACACCGAGCACCGTATTTATCCCGAACCTGGAAAGAACTGTCCCGGCATCGTCGAACCTGCCCTGCAGCAGGGTGTTGACGAGCACCACCGGAGAAGCCAGATTGTCGAAAAAGTTCTCCAGACAGACACGAACGTCTTTTGGCAAGACAGCCGAGTAGCCGTTCCTGACCGGTTTGAGGACCCAGAAATACAGCTTGTCGTTGAAAACAAAAACCGCACGATTCAAGGGTTCGAGGGGATCCGCTACTTCCCTCTCGGCTTCTTCCCAACCATCATACTTTTCCCCATCGTCATACAAGCCATCCGTCAGGAGATCAGGTGCCACCTTGACATCCACCACCGCCGCAGCCACTGCAGGCAGAACCATTACCGAGAGGATAAGCGCGAGAGCGCCCAGACACCACAGAAACGCAACGTTATTCAAGATAGGTTTTTTCATTGATCCCTCTATTTGGCACTGCCAAAAGCAAATTTACTGATCAACGACTCAATGTCCACGGAGGATTCGGTCTCCGTCAGGACGCCGCCTTCTGCCAAAATCTCTTCATCCGCACCGGGAGAAAGCTGGATATACTTATCGCCGATGATCCCCTGCGATTTCACCGAGGCGATGGAATCGGCGGGAACCTTCAGCCGTTTGTCAAGACGCAGCGACAAGACGGCAACGTCGTCCTCGTTCAGCTCTACCCCGCTGACATCGCCGACCACCACCCCGGCAATCTGCACGGCCGCGCCTTTCTTCACCCCTGAGACATTGTCAAATTCCGCAGTGATGATGTATTTCGTGCTGCTGCTGAAGAAGGATACCTCCCCGAGCTGCAGGGCCAGATAGCCAAAGGCGGCAAGACCCGCCATCATAAACAGGCCGACAGCCATTTCAAGGGTATTTTTTTTCATTGCTCCACCAGATGACTCTGATAAATTTCTCCCATGGTAACTTGGACAAACTCCTGGATATGTTCTTTTCTCGACCACTGCACTTCTTCCGGGCTGGCAAAGACATCCATCTTCCCCTGATGGAGAATGATGACCTGGTCGGCAAGGCTGAAGATCTTGGGGATGTCGTGACTGACGATGATGGAGGAAAAGCCCTCCTGCGCCTGGGTTTCGGCGAAGAGATGATAGATATCCTGGGTCATGACCGGATCAAGGCCCGTCGTCGGTTCATCAAACAGCATGATCGCCGGTTTCAGCTGCAGAGCCCTCGCCAGCCCCACTCTCTTCCGCATGCCGCCGCTGAGCTGGGCCGGATACTTGCCCTCATGCCCGCTCAACTCCAGACGCTTCAAGGTGGCCGTGACCTGCTCCAGGATTTCCTGCTCGGTCTTGGTTGTCCGTTCACGCAGGGGCAGGGCGACATTCTCATAAACCGTCAGGGAATCGAAGAGGGCTGAACCCTGGAAGAGGACACCGAAGCGGGTCCTCAGCTCTTCGAGCGCCGCGCCGTCAATGGAGGTCACGTCTTGCCCCTGAATGAATATCTTTCCGGCATCGGCCCGCATCAGGCCGAGGATCAGTTTCAAGGTGACGCTCTTTCCCTGTCCGCTGGCACCGGCGATAACCGTGGTTTTGCCGGCAGGGATCGAGAAACTGACCCGGTCAAGCACCGTCTGCACCTCGCCGCCTCTCTTGTGAAAGACCTTGAGGATATCTTTGAATTCAATGGCGCTTGAAGTCACAGCAACACCGCGGTGAGGAGGTAATCAAAAACGAGCACGCTGATCGAGGAGAGGACAACGGCCTGGGTCGTCACCCGGCTCACACTCTCGGCCCCGAACCCGGCGCTGCGAATCTCCCGGACAAAATACCCCCGGCCTGTACTGATCCAGACCACGAGGAGTCCGAAAACGAAGGATTTTATCACTCCCAACCGGATGTCGTGGTTGGTGACACTGGTGATCATCCCATCTATATAGCTGCCGGGATTTACTCCCATCAGGGTCACTCCGGCCACATAGCCACCGCCGATGCCGACGACATCGAAGATCACCGTCAGCAGCGGCACTGAGATAAGGGCCGCAAGAAACTTGGGGCTGATTAAGTACCGGAAAGGATCGATGGCCATGCAGTCGAGGGCGTCGATCTGTTCCGAGATCCGCATGATACCGAGTTCCGCGCACATGGCGGAGCCGGCCCGGCCGGCCACCATCAGGGCGGTCAGGACCGGCCCGAGTTCCATGATCAGGGTCAGCGATACGGCAGAACCGAGCATCCCCTCAGCCCCGAATTTATTCAGCGAATAGTAGCCCTGCAGTCCCAGTACCATGCCGGTCGAGGCGGCAGTGCAGATGATGACGGTAAGAGATCCCGTGCCGATAAAATGGATCTGGCGGAACACCTCCTGCAACCGGAAAGGGTGCTTGAAGAAACCACGGATGGCCATCAGCAGATAGAGCGTCATTCGACCAAGATCCTGCAGTATGTATATGCCGGTATCCCCGAATCGGGCAATGGGGTTTCTGTACATAATCTTCAGGTCCGGAAAAAACTGCCGCGCCTCAGGCAGATAGGTTAAGAATGTCGATGGGCGGATAAACACTGAATAGTTTTTTCCGCCGACTGCGACTGATGCACACAATTCAACTGCATAGCATAAGAAAATTGTCACAAAATGTCAATATATAGAAAAGATTTAACGGTATTCCCTCATCCCCGGGAAGCCGATTTCATGGTCCGGGACAGTATTCAGGAAACGCCCGGGCACGGCTCGTCAGGTTTTCCTAGGATCGAAGGTCTCACGCAGCGCTTCGCCGATAAAAATCAGCAGCACCAGGGTGACAATCAGCACCAAAAAAGCCGAGAGGGAAAGCCACCAGGCCTCGATATTGGCCTTGCCCTGGGCCAGCAGCTCCCCGAGGCTGGGGGTGGAAGGCGGCACCCCCAGCCCGAGAAAGTCCAAACTGGTCAAGGCCAGAATAGCCGCCGACACCCGGAAGGGCAGGAAGGTGATCACCGGCGTCATGCCATTGGGCAGCAGATGCCGATACATGATGGTAATATTGCCGACCCCGAGGGCCCGAGCGGCCTTGACATATTCCATATTCCGGCCCTTGAGGAATTCGGCCCGGACATAATCGGACAGCCCCATCCAACTGAACAGGGAAAGCAGGAACAGGAGCAGCAGGACGCCTGGCTGAAAAATGGAGGCAAAAATAATCAACAGGTACAACTCGGGCATCGCTCCCCAGATTTCGATGAGGCGCTGGCAGACCAGATCCGTCCGGCCGCCGAAAAACCCCTGCACCGCCCCGGCGATGATACCGACGACCGTGCCGATCAGGGTAAGGGAAAGGCCGAAGAGGATGCTCAATCTGAAGCCATAGAGCAGGCGGGCCAGGACATCCCTGCCCCTGTCGTCGGTCCCGAGATAGTTGGCCCGGGTGGGCGGCGAAGGCACCGGTCCGTCGATCTCGAGGTTGATCGAATTGAAGCTGTGCCTGTTCGGCGGGAAAAACACCTTTCCGCCGGTCTCTTCGATCTCCTGCAGGAAGTAGGGGTCGAGATAATCCGTTTCGGTATCGAAATCCCCTCCGAAGACCGTCTCCGGGTAACTGACAAACAGCGGGAAGTACGGCCTGTCCCGGTAAATCACGAGAAAAGGCAGGTCATTGCTGAGCACCTCGGCAAACAGGCTTGCCAGAAAAAGCAGCGAGAACAAGAACAGGCTGTAATACCCCCTGCGATTTCTCCTGAAGCGATGCCAGCGTCTGCGGGCAAGGCTCTGCCGGCCCGGCGGCGGGGCAGCCTGTATGTTGGTCTTTTCAGGAATCGACATGCCGGAAACTGATGCGCGGATCGACGAAGACATAACTGAGATCCGAGAGAAGCCGAGATACCAGGCCGATCAGGGTGAAAAAATAAAGAGTGCCGAGAACGACGGGATAATCGCGATTCAGCACCGACTGGTAGGCGAGAAGCCCCATGCCGTCAAGCGAGAAGATGGTCTCGATCAGCAGGCTGCCGGTAAAGAACGAGGCAATGAAATAGCCGGGAAAACCGGTGATGATCGGAATGATCGCATTCCTGAAGACATGTTTGTAGAGAATCTGCCCTTCGCTCAGGCCCTTGGCCCTGGCGGTCAGGACATACTGCTTTCTGATCTCCTCCAGAAAGGAATTTTTCGTCAGCAGAGTCATCACCGCCAGACTGCCGACGGCGCTGGCGGTGATCGGCAGTACCATATGCCAGAGGTAATCGAGGATCTTCATCACTAGCCCCATCTGCTCCCAGTCGTCCGAGACCAGGCCCCGTAGGGGGAAAAGGCTCCAGAAACTGCCGCCGCCGAAGAGCACGATAAGGACAATTCCGAGGACGAAGCCGGGAATGGCGTAGCCGATCAGGATCACCGTGCTGGTTATGACATCGAAGCGCGAACCGTCACGCACCGCCTTGGCAATGCCGAGCGGAATGCAGGCCCCGTAGACGATGAGAAAACTCCAGAGACCGAGGGACATGGATACCGGCATCCTGGCGATGACCAGATCGACAACCCGTTCATGGTAATAATACGAGGTGCCGAAATCAAAGAGCAGGTAGTTCTTCATCATAGCCAGAAACCGCTCCACCGGCGGCCTGTCAAAACCGTACAGCTCCCTCAGCTTTGCCACCCTCTCCTGATCAAGGCCCGAGCCGCCGCGGTACAGGGAGGAGGTCATGGCAACGGCAGCCTCGCCGCCCTTGCCGTGTCCTTCCATTTCCGCGATCAGTTTTTCGACCGGCCCGCCCGGGACGAACTGGGTAACGACGAAGGTTACCAGCATCACCCCGAACAGGGTGGGTATCATCAATAATATTCTCTTGATACTGTAGACGACCATATTCTCCCTCTCCGATCCGGCGCCCCTGCTGTTACGGGTACGGTAGGGCAATAATACGAAAATTATTGCATTTGGACACCTTAAAAGAAGAATATCTCTTGTTTTTTCAGGGACCGTGTATCTTTTTTGAGAAATAAGGACGACACGAGATTGCCGCATTTCAATTTTTTCCTTGCAGGACAGGAAATCGAGGTCTGTTTTTCCTTGAAGGAATGCAAAAAGTATAGCATATAGCTTGCTATTATGATCACAACCAAAGAGCAGCTCATACAACTTGTCGCCCGAGCCAGAAAATCCGAGGCGGTGGCCCTGGATACGGAATTTGTCTGGGAACGCACCTACTACCCGCAACTGGGCCTCATCCAGATCGCCTTGTCCGACGAGGACTGCCATCTCATCGACCCTTTAGCCCTCACCGACCTTTCTCCCCTCGGAGACCTGCTGCGCGACCGGAGCGTCATCAAGATCTTTCACGATGCGCCGCAGGATCTGATGATCCTCTGCGGGGCCACCGGGGCTGCTCCGCAGAATATATTCGACACCAGGCTTGCCGCCGGGTTTGCCAACCTGCCGGCCACCCTCTCCCTCAGCAGCCTGATCAAGGAACTACTTGATATCGACCTGGCGAAAACGGAAACCCGAACCAACTGGCTGCAGCGGCCGCTCAATGACAGGCAGATTGATTATGCGCTCGATGATGTCCGCTACCTCAAGGTCGTCCGGGTCATTCTCCTGAACCGCATCATCGGACCGACAATCAAGGCCTGGCTGCAGGAGGAACTCAATCTCCTCAACAACCCCCAGTCGTATATGGGGCCGTCGGATGAGACACGGTTTCTGAAAATCCGGGGCGCCGGCAACCTCCACCGCCAGGGCCTGGCCATCCTGAAAGAGCTGGTAATCTGGCGGGACAATGAGGCCAAGGCCTTGAACCGGCCGCGCAGTCATGTGATACCGGACGCCGCCCTCCTTACCATTGCCCAGAAGCATCCCGATACCAGCGAAGCACTCAATGAAGAAGAAATTCTTTCCGCCAAGGCCTTAAGCCGGCACGGCAAGACCATCCTGGAGATCGTTCGGCAGGTGCTGCAGGCCGACCCAGCCACCTACCCCTCCCTGCACCAGGCCCCGCGTTTGACTGCCCGGGAAAAGGAGACGATGGAAAGGTTGAACGGCCTGATCACCCTCAAATGCGAACTGCAGGGTATAGACCCCGCCCTGGTCGGCAACAGCTCCGAACTGAAGACCCTGGTCAAGATCCTGCACAGCAGAAATACCGAGCCGCCCAGGCAACTGCGTCAAACCGAAGGCTGGCGCAAACTGTTCCTGGAAGACTTCTTTCAGCACCAGAAGAGATAACGACCCCGGGTTTGCCATCGACACCAGCAATCTTCCTGACGCAAAGGGATGGGCTTCCCTGTCGCCGGAGGATATCTGCCTGTTGTTGAAAAATGTTCTAAGACAACAGGAGATTATCTCCGATTCTCCTGGTGACCGCCTGTCCTTTCCGCAAGACAAAAAAAAGCGCTGCTACCCCCTGCGGGATGACAGCGCTTTCCCTGTTACAGATTCACGACAGGCTATCTACCATCGATCGGTGCCGATAAAATCATTCACATCGCTGCAGGTTCTGCGCTCACTCTCCGATAACGAGTCAAGATCCTTCTTGCTATCGAAGTCGCTGTTCGCGACACATACATACTCATGACCTTCCCTGTCATTGACCCATACGAGGGATCCGTAGTCGCCTTTCATATTGTGCCTCATTCGTTGAGTTCTGATAAACGTTGAATCATTTTTTGGATTGGAGCCAGGCTCCCTTGCTTTACATGATATACTCGATCAGGCCGAAAACAATACCTGGATTATGATAGTAATATAATAGTAAATACTCTTATTTTTTCAGCAGCGGGCCATCATCCTTCGAAACAGCGGCAAGAGCCGGAACCGGCAAATCCCTACACCCTGCCGGCCAGATTGTTCAGTTTTCCGACAAGTTGACTTTCAGGGGGAACGCCGACCAACTGATCGACCAGGCTCCCCCCGCGAAAAAATAACAGGGTCGGCACACCCCTGATGCCGTAGCGCGAAGCGCTGGACGGGTGCAGTCGTGTATCGACCTTGGCAACCACCACCTTGTCAAAAAATCTGCGGGTCAGTTCGTTGAGCAACGGCGCCAGACTCCGGCAGGGGCCGCACTCGGGCGAATAGAAATCGACCACCACCGGAAGCCGGCTTGCCGCCAGGAAGGCCTGCAGATCATGGTCTCCGAGTTCAACCGGCACGGCCAGAGCAGCCATCTCAATCACCTCGCCGCACCTGCCGCAGCGGGGGCCATCGTGCTGTTTTATTTCGGGTATGCGATTTTTCGTGCCGCATCGCCCGCAGGTCACTATCATGGTATTCATCATCGTCTTCCTCTTGCCGCGAAGGCACCCGCCCCAAACCAGGCCCAGTCACCTGCACAGGCCTCCGGGCCACTCCGCCGCCACTGTTTCAACTTGTCAGCAAACGATAAAATTCTGTCATTCTCAGGGGCAGGCTCTCAATCCTGTTTACGAAGATATAATTGCCCCGACCGTACATATGGGCGAGGTATTCATGGGCCTTCTGGTCGACTGTCAGGCAAAAGGCCTGAACCCCGACGCCTCTGGCCTCGATCAGGGCCTTCCTGGTATCCTCTATCGCATAGTCATCGACATAGCCGTCATAGTCCTCCGGTTTTCCGTCGGTTAAGGTGATAAGCAGACGGAGTCTGGCATCGGTGGCCTGGAGGAGGCGGGTGAGATGGCGAATGGGCGGACCCATCCGGGTATATTCCCTGGGGCCGATGGCCCCGATCCGCTGCCTGATCGTCTCTCCGTACAGTTCATCCAGGTGCTTGATATGGAACAGCTCGCAGCGCGATCGCCGCATCCCGGAAAAACCGTAGATCCCGTAGCGATCGCCGGTCACCTCCATCACCTCACAGAGCAGGACCAGGGCCTCTTTGATCAGTTTGCCAACCCAGCCCTCCGTTGAGTTGGACATATCAACAAGAAAGAGCGTCGCGATATCGCGCTGATCCCGCAGCAGCCTGACGAACAGACGATCCGAAGGGGCGAATCCGGCCCTCTGGTCCCCCAGCGCCTCAACTATTGCATCGAAATCCAGGTCATCGCCATGGCGCCGCCGCCTGACAAAACGATGGGTGGTCCGCAGCATCTCGAATTGCCGCCGCACCCGGGTGATGAGGCCTCGGTATTTCTGCCGGGTCAACGGAAAAAAAGACGAGGTGAGCACCGGCAGTTCCTTTTCAATGAGCGCACACCAGTCCTTGCGGTAGCCGTCCCGGCGGTAATCCCACTCGTCATAGACAAATGGCGCGTCGATCGGGGGCCTGCCCTCATCCGAAGGCGAAAAACCGCCGCCGGTTCGCCCCTCTCCGGCCATCCCTACCGCAGCCTGGATATAGCCGATGGGCACCTCGCCGAGATCGGCCACTATCCTCTGTCTCACCGCCGCAAGCTCCGGCGTCACCGCCGTCTCGTTGGCCAGGGAAAGGATGGCAGAGGCCTCTCTGGCCTCCTGCCGCCCCCGGGCCTGACTGCTCAGCATGACGGCGTCCGCCTCGCCTTCTCCGCCGGCGGCCTCCCCCTTTTCATCCCCCTCCTGTCGCCCGTTCTCGTGTAGAAACGCCGCCATCCTGGAGATAAAGATCTCCCTGTCCTCTTCCCGCGTTTGTTCAATCATTGCCCGGGCTGCGGTAAAATCAAGATGGCCGAGGAGGACCGACAGAATACCCTCCTCCCCGCCGCCAGCGCATTGAAACAGCTCATCATAGAGTCCCGGCAGCCTTTCGAGACCTTCATCCTGGGACCGGCCCCTGCCGGACCGATCATCCTGCCGCTCATCTTCCGCCTTCGCCGGTGTGAGAAGCGCCTGCAGCAGGTCAAGAATCTTCTCCTCCCTGGCCGACCACAGCCCCCGATAGAGCGCGATCAGGCGGAGAGCGAGAGGGGCGGCCTGGCGGACAAGGCCCGGAAGCTGCCGGCGAAGCAGGCTGATTACCCGCTCGAATTCCAGCAGGTGATAGACTTTTTCGGCGAGAGGCGGGTCGGGAAAGCAGGAAAGATAGTCTTCAATCCGATCAGAAGGGGCATTGGCGCCGTATCTCGCAGTCAACAGGGAAAAATCAGCGGCTAGAGGGCGCAGCCAATGGCTGCCAAGGACGATAAACCCCCACTGGATAGTGAGAAGAAGTTTATAGAATAGCAGGTTTTCCGCCTTCTCCGGAAACAGCCGCATCACCGCCGGCAGGTAGATGGTTCGGGTGTCGGTCCACAACCTTCCCGCCGGGTCTGCCGCGAGATCAAGGGGCAGTCCGGAAACCCCGCGGATATAAAGCAGCATCCTGCCCGTTGCTTCCGCCCAGGAGACGCCGGCCCTGCCGTGCAGGGGAGCGAGAAAATTCTTTTCGATATCGGCCATGAACTCCCTCGCCTGGCGAAGACCTCCTTCCTCGTAGCGAAAGAGGATCTGGCGTACCCATTCCGGCAGGAGTTCCAGGGGGAAGGCGGCAACGGCTCGCACCCCATCGGCGAGATAGGAAAAGCACAGGCTATGACTCACCGGCCAGATCGCCGGGACATGGGCAAGCAGGGCCCGACGCTCAACCGGACCCGTTCCCGCCAGGGTTTCGAGGATCTCATCAACCTCCCATTCATTCGGGAATGAGGGGAAAACCAGCTGATAAAACTGGCGTTTCTGCTCTTCTAAGTCCATGTTCCCTTTCAAAAAATTGACTGGATCATCTCCTCCATGGCCCCGAGCAGTTCCGGGTCATCGGTGAGGCTTTCGATCACCCCGGAACGGCAGGCGCTGTGCACATCAACACCCTGCCGCAGGAGCTGGGCGGCCTGGATCAGCAGACGAGTCGAGGCCCCTTCCGCCAGCCCGGATTCCTTCAAACTCCTGGTCATGCCGGCAAGCCTGACCAGCTGCGCGGCGAACTCCCTGTCAACCTTTCCCTCCGTCATGACAATCCTTTCCTCAAGCTCAGGCCCGGGGTAGACAAAGGAGAGGGAGACAAAGCGCTGCCGCGTTGAAGGCTTCAGATCCTTCAACACGCTCTGGTAGCCGGGGTTATACGACACTGCCAGCATGAATTCCGGCGGCGCTGTAAAGAGCAGGCCGAGTTTTTCCACCGGCAGTTCACGGCGATCGTCAGCCAGGGGATGGATCACCACGGTGGTGTCCTTTCTCGCCTCGACGATCTCATCGAGATAGCAGATCGCCCCGTGCCGGACCGCGAGGGTCAAGGGCCCGTCAAGCCAGATCGCCTCCATGCCCTTGACCAGGTAGCGTCCGATAAGGTCTGAGGTAGAGAGATCGTCATGGCAGGAGACGGTGATCAGCGGCCGGCCGAGACGCCAGGCCATGTAGCGCATGAAGCGGGTCTTGCCGCAGCCTGTCGGTCCTTTGAGCAGGAGCGGCAACTGCTCCCGGTAGGCGGCGAGGGCCAACTCGATTTCATTACCCTGGGGCAGATAGTAGGGCTCGGAGTCTATCCGGTGTTCCTCTATCCTTTGGTTCATTGTCTTCATAGTCTTTGGCCTGGGAATGAGATGCATTTGAGAATCTTTTACCGACAAAATATGCACGATATACCGTCCGGCAAGTTCCGGCCCGTCGAACCGCCGGGATCATTAGCGATTTTAGTCGGCAGCAGGCCGGTTTGCCACTATGGGACCTGAGATATTCAGGTAATTTTGGGAATACCTGGCAGCATTTGCGGATGCTCGCGGCCGAAACAGGAAACCTGGCAGGCCGGTTGGGGGAACCTTGTCTGTCCGGGAGAAAACCCGTCCTGGTGAAGAACAGTTGACCTGCGGCGGCAAATCGGGTCAACTGCCTGCCGGCACTCAGCGGGACTGGACGATCACCCCGGCCAGTGACCCGGCCGGTGACCCTCGGGACCCTGGAGGTGATTTCCTCCAACATTTTTACCTGCACTCTGAGAACCGGCATGAACATTTTTGAAAAAACCTATTCCTTTTTAGCGATCCTCTTTGAAATCAGCCTGATATCTTTTTTCCTCCTGAATCCGGAATATCAACGACTGTCGCTGCTCCTGCCGGCCAGCATGGTCGGCCTCCTTGTCAATACCATATTGATATTTCTTATCTTTCACGACATCTATCGGAGGACCTTCAGCGCCCCGAAGATAAAGATTATCTGGGTGGCCGTCATCCTCCTCTTCTGGCCGGCAAGTATTCTTTACCTGCTGAAATACGGTCTTCAGCCGAGGTAAACGGTCACACTTTGCCTGACCGGAAAGGCATCTCTGCGGTTATGACTTTTTCCGGTTCCACTCGTTACCTGCTTGACATCTTCCGGCAGACACAGTATTTTTCTTCTTTTTTGATCATTTGAGAAAAACCGCTGCTGCCCCGCCTTTTTCACAAGTGCCGGGCCAGACCTGCGATTATTATTTTTATTTGGACATATCAAAGATATAAACACCATCTTTGATTTTTCCGTTGTGCTCCGGAACAGAAAAATACAGGTATGTTTGAGAATCTGACAGACAGGCTCGAGGGTGTTTTCAAAAAACTCCGCGGCCACGGTACGCTGACCGAAGACAATATCCAGGACGCCATGCGGGAGGTACGCATGGCCCTTTTGGAGGCGGATGTCCATTTCAAAGTGGCCAGGGATTTTGTCGCGAGCGTCACCGAAAAGGCGATCGGCAGAGAGGTGGCCAAAAGTCTCTCACCGGGTCAGCAGATCATCAAGATAGTCCATGAGGAACTCGTCGCCCTGCTGGGCGGCAACATGGAACAGATCCGCCTGGACGGCCGTCAGCCGGTCACCATCATGATGGCCGGTCTACAGGGATCGGGCAAGACGACGACCGCGGGAAAACTGGCGTCGATGCTCAAAGGCAAGGGTCGCCGGCCTTACCTTGTGCCTGCCGACATCTACCGCCCGGCCGCCATCGAACAGTTGCAGATCCTCGGCGATCGGCTCGGGATTCCGGTCCACCCCTCGACCGCCGACACCAACCCGGTCGATATCTGTCGCCAGGCCCTGGCCGCCGCCGCAGAAAAGAACTACGATACGCTGATTTTCGATACCGCCGGCCGACTGCATGTCGACGAATCCCTGATGAACGAACTCAAGGATATCCAGACCGCAGTTAATCTCTCCGAGATCCTCTTCGTCGCCGATGCGATGACCGGTCAGGACGCGGTGACCGTGGCCGAAAAGTTCAATCAGGACCTGGCGATAACCGGCGTCGTCCTGACCAAGATGGAGGGCGATGCCCGCGGCGGCGCCGCCCTCTCGATCAAGAGCGTCACCGGCAAGCCGATCAAATTCGTCGGCATGGGCGAGGGCCTGGATGCCCTCGAGGTCTTCCATCCCGATCGGGTCGCCTCCAGGATTCTCGGCATGGGCGACGTCCTCACCCTTATCGAAAAGGCCGAGGCGGTCGTTGATAAAAAAGAGGCCGACAGACTCGCCAAAAAACTGCGGCAGAGCGATTTCTCACTGGAGGATTTTCTCGACCAGATCCAGCAGATCAAAAAGATGGGCTCGCTGGAGCAGATCCTCGATATGGTACCGGGGATCAACAAGCTCAGGCAGCTGAAGGACGCTCCGCGGCCGAACGAAAAGGAACTGTTCAAAACCGAGGCGATCATCCGCTCGATGACCCGTGCAGAGCGCCAGAATTACAAAATCATCAGTACCAGCCGCAGGGAACGGATCGCCAAAGGATCGGGCACCGCCCTGGCCGAGGTCAACCGGGTCCTGAAAAGCTATTCGGAAATGCTGAAGATGATGAAAAAAATGCGCGGCAAGCCCGGCGCCATGACTGGCCAGAAACGCCGCAAATTACCGAAAGGTCTCAGAAGATAGACTGTATGCTGGATGTCTTCGTCCAGCTGTTTTTGCATGGGGATTATCCCCTATTATATACCGGAGGAAAAACCTGGAATGGCAGTTCGTATTCGTTTAACCCGACTTGGCAGAAAGAAAAGAGCATTCTACCGCATCATCGTAGCTGACAGCGAAAGCAAACGTGATGGTAAATTTCTTGATATCGTCGGTACCTATGATCCCCTTGTGGATCCTGCCGGTATCACGATCAACAAGACTAAGCTGCAGGAATGGCTTGACAAAGGGGCGCAGCCCACTGCCACCGTCAAGAGCCTGATCAGCAAAGTTGCGGTGAGTGAATAGCGGCACATGGAAGAACTCATAGCCTATATCGCCAAATCGCTGGTCGACCAGCCCGACATGGTGCGAGTGAGCCGGACCGAGGAAAATGACTCCGTCATTATCGAACTGGCCGTCGCCCCTGACGATCTCGGCAAGGTGATAGGCAAGCAGGGCCGGACGGCACGGGCCATGCGCTCCTTACTCGCAGCCCTGGCAGCGAAAGAAAGCAAACGGTCGAGACTTGAGATTGTCGAGTGAGTCGGCGCTGATTCCATGTCTTCGAGCTATTCGTTTTGCGGGGAGACCTATGTTCTCGTCGGTGAGGTCAAGAAGGTTCACGGTCTCCATGGGGAATTGAAGATTCATTGCTACTCGGGCCAACCTGAAAATTTCAGGTCCTACAAGAACCTGGTCCTGGTAGGAAAAAATGGTGAGATATCCGCGCCTTTATCTCTCTTGGAGCTTCGCGTCCAGGGACCGGCAGTGATCGTCCGTCTGCAGGAGATCAGCGACCGGAACAGGGCAGAACTCTATATCGGTCACGGTGTCCTGATCGACCGAAAGGATCTTCCCACCCCGGGACAAGGGGAATTCTACTGGCGGGATATCGTGGGACGGAAGGCGCTTGCAACTGACGGCCGTAAACTCGGCACCGTCGTTCAGCTCTTCTCCAATGGCGCCCAGGACATCATGGTGATCAACGACGGGAAGCGGGAATACATGGTCCCTGTCGTCGAGGGAATTGTGGTGTCGATCGGTCAGGAGGAGATCCTCATCGATCCGCCGCCTGGACTCCTGGAGATCAACGGCCCCCGGGTGATTGAGGGACGGACTGCGGATGATATTTGACATTCTGACCATTTTTCCCGATCTCTTTACCTCACCGCTGAACGAAGGCATACTGCGGAAGGCCAGACAGGAAGGAAAGATCCGCATCACCGTCACCGATATTCGTGATTTTGCCGATGATCGGCACGCCACCACCGATGACCGCCCCTTCGGCGGAGGCGAAGGCATGGTGATGAAGGCCGAGCCCCTGGCGGCCGCGGTGGAACAGACGCGCAGGTCCGGGAATACCGGCAGAGTCGTGCTGCTCACTCCGCAGGGACGGAGATATTCGCAGGCCATTGCCCGGGAACTTGCCAAAGAGGATAGCCTGGTCCTCGTCTGCGGACGCTATGAAGGGGTTGACGAGCGATTCCGGGCTGCCTTCTGTGACGACGAAATATCCATCGGTGACTATATCCTCACAGGCGGCGAATTGGCGGCCATGGTATTGATCGATTCAGTCAGCCGCCTCCTGCCGGGGGTTCTGGGCTGCCCCGATTCGGCCGAAAAGGACACCTTCAGCAGGAATCTGCTGAAACACCCGCAGTATACCCGACCGCGGAATTTTCGGGGGGTAGAGGTGCCGGATGTCCTGCTGAACGGTAATCACGCCGAGATCAGCTCATACCGCTTTGCCGAAGCGGTACGCAGAACCATGGAACGACGGCCGGAGTTGCTCGGTCTGGAACGATTCAGCCGGGAGGAAGAACGGCTGCTCAGGCGACACGGTCTCGAGGAAATGCTGCAGGCCGTACGGACAGGGAGAAGCTCTTGACTGCTGCAGAGCTTGCCCCCGTCAATATCGCCCTTGTCCATCACCCTGTCGTTAATAAAAAGGGTGAGACCATCGGTTCTGCCGTGACAAATCTTGACCTCCATGATATAGCCAGGGCAGCCCGGACATACGGGGTTCACCGGTACTATGTCACCACGCCGTATGCCGACCAGCAGGCACTGGTGCGGGAGATAATCGGACATTGGCAGGACGGCTATGGGGCAACCTATAACCCGGCCCGCAAAGACGCCTTGGCCATTGTCAGGCTTGCCGATTCTCTGGCGACTGCGGTGGCTGAACTGACGACGGTGTACGGGCAGAGACCTTTTCTGGTGGCGACCAGCGCCCAATCGCAGGATGGGGATATCAGCTTTGGCGACCTCAGGGTCATGGTGACAGCGGGGAGGCCGATCCTGCTTCTCTTCGGCACGGCCCATGGCCTGGCCCCGGAAGTGATGGCGGCAACCGACGCGGTTCTGCAGCCCATTAAAGGAACAACAGCATATAATCACCTTTCGGTTCGTTCTGCGGCCTCGATCATACTCGATCGCCTGCTGGGACAATGAAACGGATGGAGACGAGGAAGAGGATCTTTTATCCAGACCATATACTTCAACCCAAAAAATACGTTATGAGCACAATTATCGAGAGAATCAACCAGGAACAGATGCGGCAGGATATTCCGGAATTCCGTCCGGGGGACACCGTAGTGGTACATATCCGGATCGTTGAGGGTAACAAGGAACGCATCCAGCTGTTTCAGGGCGTGGTGATCAAATTCAGCCGCGGTACCATGGATGCCTCCTACACCGTGCGCAAGGTTTCCCATGGTGTCGGGGTGGAAAAGACCTTCGCCCTGCACAACCCGCGTATCGAAAAGATCGAGGTCATCACTCGCGGCCGGGTCCGTCGTTCACGCCTCTACTATCTGCGCAGCAGGCGTGGTAAGGCTGCCCGTATCCGTGAACGCGGTCTCACCAGATAATCGGATCCGCCGGCTGCTGTCATCGCCGGTGGCAGGCCTGAGGTCTGCCACCGGTGTCCGGCTCCGCCGATAGCACTCTGCAGGACGGGAAAAATGGGACCACTGCCGGCTTCCCGGAAGGCCCGAGACGGTCAGGCCGATACCTTTCAGCACGAGCGACTGCTGTATGCGCAAGGGTATGCCCGTGTGGCGGGGACCGACGAGGCCGGCCGGGGACCACTTGCCGGGCCGGTAGTCGCCGCCTGCGTCATCCTGCCCCGCCATTGCAACACCACCGTCTTTCGCGATTCCAAGACCCTTTCGCATCTGCGTCGCACAGCACTCTGCAGCGAACTGCGAGCCATCGGCGCAGAGGTAGGCGTGGGCATCGTCTCCGCCCGGACCATTGACCGCATCAACATCCTGCAGTCTTCCCTGCTCGCCATGAAACTGGCCCTCGATGACCTCGGGCGCCATCACTCTCCCCCTGACTTCATCCTGGTCGACGGCAAATTCACGATCCCGCATGCCATCGCCCAGGCGGCCCTGATCAAAGGAGACGCAAAAAGCGCCTCGATTGCCGCCGCCTCGATCGTCGCCAAGGTGCAACGCGATGCCCTGATGGATGAACTGCACCGAACTTTCCCGCACTATAGTTTCTCGCAGAACAAAGGCTACCCGACCGAAGCGCATCGGACGGCCATCGCCCGTTTCGGTCCCTGCCCGCAGCACCGCAGGACATTTCGAGGGGTGCGGGAATTTGTCTGAGACACGCTCCCTCCTCGGCAGAAAAGGGGAAGACCTGGCCGCCTCCTACCTGCAGCAGCAGGGCTACCGGCTGCTGGTCAGAAACTACCGGCAGAGATACGGAGAAATCGATATCATCGCCAGGGATGGCGCCTGTATTGCCTTCGTCGAGGTCAAGACCCGGCAGGCCGGCTCCCCCTTCCTGCCCTTCGAGGCCGTCTCCCGGAAAAAACAGCGGCAGATAGCCAGGGTCGCCCAGGCCTACCTTGCCGCAAACCGGCTTTTCGACACTCCTGCCCGCTTCGATGTCATTTCGGTGTTGATGCACCCGGACGGACAGCCGCAGCTTGAGCATCTGGCCAACGCCTTCGATCTCCCCGGTACCGGCTTCTGACCGACAGTCCCGGCTTTTTTCCGGGTGCTTACGGGAAGACTTTGACTAATCCACATTAGACGTTACACTATCAATCATGTCAATCATCGGAATAACAATGGGCTGCCCGGTCGGCATCGGGCCCGAAATCATCCTCCGCCATGCCGCCGGCAGGGACCCGGCCTCTTCGCCAACCCCGGTCATTCTCGGCGACCTCGGGGTCCTGCGCAGATGCGCCGGGGAGCTAGCCATAGATGTCGAATACCAGGCCTGGCTGCCGGGAACGCCTCTTCCCGCCAAGGCCCTGCCGGTCGTGGAACTGTCGCATCTGGACCCGGAACGGCTGCGGTGGGGCAGGCCTGACCTGTACACAGCCCATGCCATGGTTTCCTATATCAGAGAGACCGTCCAGTTGATCCGCCAGGGCGCCCTCGACGGCATGGCCACCTGCCCGATCTCGAAGGCCGCACTCCAGGCCGCCGGTTATCTCTATCCTGGACACACCGAGATGCTGGCCGAACTGACCGGGACCGAACAATACGCGATGATGATGGCGGGCCCCCGCTTGCGGGTCACCCTGGTCACCATCCATTGCCCGCTCAGCCAGGTGGCCGCGAGGCTGACGGAGAGGGCCATCATTGACCTCATCCGCATCACCGACCGGGCCCTGCGCAGCGATTTCGCCCTGCCCCGGCCAAGGATCGCCGTGGCCGGCCTCAACCCCCATGCCGGCGAGAACGGTCTGTTCGGCGATGAGGAAACCACCCGCATTCAACCGGCCATCATTCAGGCGCAGAAGGAAGGCATAACGGTCGAGGGCCCGCTCCCCCCGGACACCGTCTTTTTCAAGGCCGCAGCCGGCCGCTATGACGCCGTCATCTGCATGTACCACGACCAGGGGCTGATCCCCTTCAAACTGCTGCATTTCAGCGACGGCGTCAATGTCACCCTCGGCCTCCCCCTCGTCCGTACCTCCGTCGACCACGGGACCGCCTATGACATCGCCGGCAAGGGTATAGCCGACGCCGGCAGCCTGACCGCCGCCGTCAACCTCGCCGCCACCATCAGCGCCAACCGGAATCGCTCCGACGATCGAACATGACAGGACAACGGACCATGCATCACACCACCAGGGGACGGCTCATCGTGTTTGAAGGGATCGACGGGACCGGCAAATCCACCCAACTCCGCCTCCTGGCCGCCGAGCTTTTGCAAAGGAGCCTGCAGGTCGTCACGACCCGAGAGCCGACGCAGGGCCCTTACGGCCTGAAGATCAGGGAACTCTATCTCGACAGGTCCGGCTGTACGGCCGAGGAGGAACTCGGGCTCTTCATCGCCGACCGCCGCATGCATGTCGAGGAGGTCCTGCTGCCTGCCCTGCAGGGCGGCAAGGTGGTCCTCTGCGACCGATATTTCCTCTCCACCGCCGCCTACCAGGGGGCCAACGGCCTTGATGTCGGCGAGATCCTGGCGCTCAACCGCTTTGCCCCCGAGCCCGATCTGGCCTTCCTTTTTGAAATCCCGATTTCCATCGGGATGGCCCGAATCACGGAATGCCGTGGAGATATGCCGAACGATTTTGAAAAGGCCGAGAACCTGGCCAGGGTCGCCGAGATATTCCGGACCCTCGACCAGCCCTATATACGGAGGATCGACGCCAGCCAATCGATCGAAGCAGTGCGGCAATGCGTCCTCGCCCAGGTCCTGCCCCTGCTCGCCCTCCCATCAACCCCCGTACCGGAGCCCGTATGATCCGTATCCGCCTGCTGCTCTGCCTGGGTTGCGCCCTGTTTCTCGGCTCATGCGCCGCCAGGCCGGCCAAAGGACCTCCGCCGGCCCCACCGGCCAAGGTCGTCAAGCCGGCGGAAAAAACGACGGAGAAAGCGGATCTCGGCTGTGCCTATTTCTATTTCCTGTGGGCCAGCCATGCCGAATACTACCAGCGGTTCGATGAGGCCCTGGAGGCCTACGAAAAAGCCCTTATCTGCGACCCTGACGCCAGTTACGCCCAGAAAAAAATCCCTCTGATCCTCGTCAAACAGGGTGAAAACGCCAAGTCCGTCGAATGGCTGCAACAGGCCATCAAGGAGAAGCCGCAGGACAGCAGCCTGTATCTCCTGCTGGCTCATCTCAGGATTCTCGAAGGCAAGGGAAAGGATGCCATAGGTCTATACAAGGAGGCCCTCAAGCATTCGCCGGATAACCAGGTCATCCTCCTCCGCCTCGGTCTGCTCTATACCGACCAGAAACAGTACCGTCTGGCCGAGATCATCTTCCGCAATCTTTTGCGAACCGACGACAAGATCTACCTGGCCCATGTCTACCTCGCCAGGCTGCTGATTCAGATCAGTGATTTCACCGGGGCAGGCCAGGAATACGAGCTGGCCCTGCAGCTCAACTGGAACCAGGAACTGGCCTACGAAGTGGCCGATTTCTACGTTAAACATGCGCAATACGACAAAGCCGTCAATCTCTACACCTCGATCATCGAGGCCGACGATACCGACGAGCGGGCAGCCCTCAATCTCGCCCAGACTCTTCTGGTCATGGGAAAAGATAAAGAGGCCATAGAGGAACTCAGCCGCCTCCGCGCACTCAGCGAGACCCCCGACAAGATTGACCTGCTCATCGCCCGGATCCTCCTGCGCACAGAGAAGATGGAAGAGGCCAGGGACCTGTTGGAAAAGGTCGCTGACGAATTCGACTCGGCGGAAGCCAGATATATATTGGCCCTCATTGCGGTTCAGGAAAAGGACGAGGAAAAGGCCCTCGCCTACCTGGAGAAAATCACCCCGGCGGACGTCGAGTTTGAGGAATCGGTTTTCCTGCAGATCCGTATTCTGCGGGAAAGCTACAGCATCGGCAAAGCGTTTAATCTGCTCAAACGGAGCATCGCCGACCCCGCCAGGAGAAGACCGCTGTTTTACGCCCTGCTGGCCTCGATTCACGATGAGAAAAACGAGCAGGACAAGGCCATCAGCCTCCTGAAGACAGGCATAGGTCTCTTTCCCGACAACGAACAGCTGCACTTCGCCTACGCCATCCTCCTTGATAAAAAGGGACGGCAGGATGAGGCCATAACGGTCATGGAAAAGGTCCTCAAGCTCTTCCCCGACCATCCGGAGGCCCTCAATTATATCGGCTATACCTGGGCCGAGCGGAATATGAAACTTGATACCGCCCTCAAGTATATCAAGAAGGCGGTTGAGCTCAAACCGGATAACGGCTATATCCTTGACAGTCTCGGCTGGGTTTATTTTCGTCTGGGCAGGCTGAACGAGGCTCGGGATGTACTGGAAAAGGCCTTGAAACTCACCGCGGACGATGCCAACATCCACGATCATCTGGGGGATGTCTACAGGGCACTGCATGACTTCGACAAGGCCCGCAAGGCCTATCAAAAGGCCGTCGAACTCTACAGCGAGCAGGAGAAGAAGGCGGCTGTAGAGAAAAAGCTCAATGAACTCAAACCGAATGAAGACCACTAAGGCACACCTTCAAGCAGCGGGGCTTCTCCTCTTCTGCCTGCTGCCGGCCCTCGTGCTGACCGGAGGCTGCGCCAGAAAACCCTGGAAGGCTGATATCGGCGAGGACCACAGCCAGGCAGTGGAACAGGTATTCCGGTCCATGCAGAAACGGGATGCCTCCTGCCTCCCCTGCCTGGACGGAGACGCCGTGGTCACGCTGGAAAACCGCCTGGAGACCAAGGCCTTCAGCGGCTACATCCAGTGCATGCTGCCCGATTCCTGCAAATTCATCGCCGCCAACCCCCTCGGTCAACCCCTCCTGGCCGTGGCAAGCGACGGGGTCAGGTTTGAAACTCTGAACACCACCGCCAGGACCTACATGGCCGGCAGCCTTAAATCCTACGCCCTGCTGCACGACATTCCCCCAGCCTTCTTTTCCGGGTCCTGGGGGGAGTGGCTGACCGGCCGGATCGATCAGGGTCTACAGGATTCCTTGTCATTCCGGAGTGATGGCGAATCTCGAGGTGTATGGGTCTCGTTCACGAAAAAGACAGGAGGCGTCGAGACCACCACCCATCTGCTCATTGACCCCCAACAATCACTGCTCCTCTCCCGCATCCTCGAGGACGCCAAAGGCAGGATCCTCGCCGAGATCAGCTACGCTGACTGGCAGGACATCGGCGGCTGCAGGCAGCCCGGCCGGATCACCATGAGTCAGCTTGCTTTCGGTGGCCTGGTATCCCTCAAACTCACAGGGATAGGGGCCGATGATCTCTGCCGGGAGCGTGATTTCGTGCTGCCGGTGCCCTCCGGATACGCCAGAAAATTTCTGCCCTGACGGCTTATTTCTTCTCGTTCTCCGCCGGACTGTCGACATTTTCCTCATCCATGGTATTGACGACCAGGACAAAGAGATTGTCCTCCTTGAAAAACACCTGGCGGAGGTCATAATCACGCCCAGGGGTAAGCTGCAGGGTCACCTGGATCTTTTTCGGGTCCTTGCCGGAGACGGTCAGTATCTTCTGCACATAGGCCCCTTTGGTCTCAATGACAGGTTTGATATTGCCCTTCTCGGCGGTATTGGCGAACTCGCAGACCACCTGCGGATTGTCGGACTCTACCGCCGACACATTCGGCGGGAAGAAACCGTTGAGGCGAAAAAACACCATCTCGCCCTTGCTCGAACTGTTTTCATAGGTGATATCGAGAAGCAGCGGGTCCGGCTGCAGCGCTATCTCGGCCGCTGCCGGCGGGGCGGCCGGAGGGGGTGTCGCCTCCTTTATCTTCGGCGTTCCGGCAGGCCCAGCCGGCTTTTCCGCCTGCGGTTCCGCTGCAGCTTTGGCAGTTACTGCCTGCTCGATTTTTGCGGCGGTCTCCTCTGGCTTGGGGATGGCCGAAGGAGCTGGCGCTGGTTCCTGTTTTTTCGTTGTTATCTCCGAGTTCCGGGAAGCAGCCGGCGTAGTCGGCGCGGAAACGGCAACCTCGACGGCAGGTTCTTTGACTGGAGGGGGCGTCGCCGCCTCGTTCCCTGTCGTTTCGGCAGGCTCAACCGGTTTCCGAGCCTGCGGTTCCGTCGCCGGCCTGGCGGTCACTGCCGACGCAGCCTTTGCAGCGATCTCTCCGGACTTGGACGGAGCCGGGGAAGCAGGCGCTTCTTCCGGTGTTTTGGTCGCTTTTACTTCCTCCCGGGGAACAGGCGGCGGGGCGGGGGCGGCGGTTTCCGTCTTCACCGGCTCTGCGGCTGCGGCAACCTCGGCGGCAGGTTTTACCGCCGGCGGCGGGGAGGCAGACTGGCCGACATCGGAGGGGACCGATTTCTTCGTTTCGCTTACAATCATCCGCTTCGTCTCGTCGGCTGCGATCCTGGCGATCGGCGCCTCGGATCTTTTGATCTGCGTGACCGGCACAAGAACGATATTCAGGACGTTTTCCTCTTTGATAAAATCCCGGCTGTAGGTATATTTCCAGCCCGGCTGCAGATCAAGCACCACCCTGACCATGGCTGCCGGCTTGGTGTGAACGCCGACCCGGATATCCTTGACCAGGGTATCATCGTCCTTCACCAGCGGAGTGACCAATCCGGCGTAGCCCGCTCCGGGAAAATCGACAACCAGGCGGGGTTTTTCGCCGGCGATGGCATAGACCTTCGGCGTATGCGTGCCCTCGAGCTTGATACGGACTCGTTCCGTCTGGGCATCCCCTTCATGGAACGATACCGAGACCACAACCGGCCGCCCCTGGGCGACGGTCGGCGAACACCAGGCGAGCAGCAGGGAACATAGACCTAGATAGTAGAAGAAAACCCGTGGAGATAGCTTCATCGGAAACGCCTTGAGTTGTAGAGCATAACATGCTCTTTTTGTAGAAAAATTGTTCAGCATCTGATTGCTTACCTTATCTTTGCCGGAAAAGTCAATCACTTTTCAGAAACCCCGCCGGCGCCAGGGAAGCAGGAGAGAATCCAGCATCCCAGGACAGGCCGCGACCTGCCGCAACCGTGAATTCCACAGGGAAGACCCCATGACAGACACCGCCTTTCTGCCGCTCGTCAACAAACCAGGTCGCTATCTCGGCCATGAATACAACGCCGTTATCAAGTCCCGGGAAACGGTGGAGTTGAGCTGCGCCCTGGTTTTTCCCGATCTCTACGAGATCGGCATGTCGCACCAGGGCCTGCAGATACTCTACCATATCCTCAATCGTCAGGAAAATCTCCTGGCGGAACGCTGCTACTGTCCCGATCTCGACAGCGAACAGCTCCTCCGTGCGCGCAAACTGCCGCTCACCACCCTGGAGTCTGACCGCTCCCTTGCCGATTTCGATCTGCTCGGCATCACCCTGCCCTATGAACTCTGCTACACCAATATCCTTACCGTCCTCGATTTGGCCGGCATCCCCTTTCTGGCCCGTGACCGCAGCGCCACCTTCCCGATCCTCCTCGGCGGCGGTTCCTGCTCGATGAACCCCGAACCGGTCGCCGACTTCTTCGACGCCATCCTTCTCGGCGACGGCGAAGAGGCCATCCTCGAGATCGCTGCGGTCCTGATCAGGGGTAAACGGGAAGGATCGGCAAAGACCGTGATCCTGGAGGAGCTTGCCAAAATCAACGGGGTCTATATCCCGTCCTTCTTCACCCCGGAATATGACAACCAGGGCCATATCCTCGCCATCACCCCCAGGTCGGGGGGCAAACCGCAGATCAGCCGGCGGGTACTCGCCGACCTCGACGCCATCGACCACCTGAAGCAGCCGATCGTCCCCAACGCCAGGATCATCCATGACCGCCTCAGCATCGAGATCGCCCGCGGCTGCACCCGCGGCTGCCGTTTCTGCCAGGCGGGCATTACCTACCGGCCGGTGCGTGAACGCAGTCCCGAGCAGATCATGGAACTGGCCACCGCCGGCATCAGCAACTCGGGATTCGAGGAACTCGCCCTGCTGTCGCTCTCGACCGGTGACTATTCCTGCCTGGAGCGGTTGCTGCCGTCCCTGATGGACACCTTCGCCGACGACTATGTCTCGGTGGCCATGCCCTCAATGCGGGTGGGCACCCTGAGTCCGGCCATCATGGAGCAGATCAGGCGGGTCCGCAAGACCGGCTTCACCCTCGCCCCGGAGGCCGGCAGCGAACGGCTGCGCCGGGTGATCAACAAGGGCATCACCGCAGAGGACCTGCTTGCCACCTGCCGCAACGCCTTCGCCCTCGGCTGGAAGATCATGAAACTCTACTTCATGATCGGCCTGCCCTCGGAGACCCCCGGCGATATCGACGAGATTGTCGAACTGGTGCGCCGGACCAAGAAGGAAGGCGACCGGCAGGGACGTGGACGCAGCCAGATCAATGTAAGCATCGGCACCTTTGTCCCGAAACCGCACACGCCCTTTCAATGGGAGAGGCAGATCGGCATCGAGGAGAGCCGGAACACCATCAACCGGCTCAGACAGAGCATGCCCAAAGGCTGCACGCTGAAGTGGCAGGACCCGAGGCAGAGCTACCTGGAAGGCGTCTTCTCCCGCGGCGACCGACGTCTGGCCGCCCTCATCGAGGCCGCCTGGCAGCTGGGCGCGCGGCTTGACGGCTGGTCCGACCACTATGACCTGGCGATCTGGCAGGAGGCGGCCGGAAAGATCGGTCTCGATCTCGATGATTACCTGCGCCGTCGGGAAGACCGGGAAATTTTGCCCTGGCAGCACCTGCAGAGCGGGGTCGATCTCCGCTTCCTCAAGGAAGAACGGGATCGCGCCTTTCAGGAGATCTATACGCCGGACTGCCGCTACCACGACTGCCAGGGCTGCGGGCTCTGCGACTTCGAGACGATCCGGCCGGTGGTCCGGGACAGGGAGCGATTTTCCAGGGAAGCAGGCGAGGAGGTTTCGCCGGCGGCCCGCCGCCCCGCCCTGCGTGACCGGCCGGCCCACGAGGAGACCCATGTCCGCTATATGGTCAGCTACTCCCGGATCGGCAAGATCTGCTTCCTCGGCCATCTGGAGATCCTGCGGCTGATCTTCAGGGCCCTGCGGCGGGCCGGCATCACGACCAACTTCAGCAAGGGTTTCAATCCAACCCCGAAGGTCTCGTTCGGCCCTGCCCTGCCGGTCGGCACCGAGAGCCGGGCCGAGTTCTTCATCATGGACCTGCCGCGGTCGCTCGCAGAACCGGCAGCAACGGCACGCCTGCTGAACGACAAACTGCCGCCCGGCCTGACGGTCGAGGATATCGCCGTCCATGCCGGCAGAATTCCGGCCGATACCGTCTCGACCTACGCCATCACCTTCGACCGTCCGTTGACGACCGAGGAACAGGGGCTGGCCGGGCTGTTCAGCGCAGCCCGGGAATTCATCGTGGAAAAGACCAGAAAAGGCGATCGCCGCGAGGTCGACATCCGGCCGCTGATCCCCTCGCTCGAGATAGCGGCGGCGGAAAAGGTCGAGCTGCAGGTCGTCAACCTGAGCGGACAACCGGGGATCAAACCGCTGGAGGCGCTGCAGGCGATCCTCCATATCGATGCGGAAACCGCCCTCCGGGCGAGGATTGTGAAAACCGCCTGGCGGGCCCTGGAAAACCCATAATCGATATTGCCCGAATCAGCCTGGCTGTGTTAGATAGATTGCATCTATCAGCCTGATTCACTGCAATTGCCGCACTGCAACCTGTAAAAACGACTTGTTAGGAGGTTCCATGCAAAAGAAGATCCTGCTTCGCGACGATGAAATGCCCAGCCAATGGTATAATGTGGTCCCCGATCTCCCGGGCGGCCTGAAGCCGCCGCTCGACCCGGAGACCAAACTGCCGATGGCCCCGGAAAAGCTCGCCGCCATCTTCCCCATGGGCCTGCTCGAGCAGGAAATGTCCGACAAGCGCTTCATCGACATTCCCGAAGAAGTCCAGGAGATCCTCAAAATCTGGCGGCCGTCGCCGCTGGTCCGGGCCAACAACCTGGAAAAGGCCCTCGGCACCAAGGCCAAAATCTACTTCAAGAACGAGAGCGTCTCTCCGGTCGGTTCGCACAAGGCCAACAGCGCCGTGCCCCAGGCCTACTACAACATGAAGGAAGGGGTCAAACGCATCACCACCGAGACCGGGGCCGGCCAGTGGGGCTGCGCCCTGTCCTTTGCCACCAGCAAGTTCGGGATCGACTGCAAGGTCTATATGGTCAGGGTCTCCTACGACCAGAAACCCTATCGCAAATCGATGATGCACACCTACGGGGCCGAGATCGTCCCCAGCCCGAGCAATATAACCGCTATCGGCCGCAGGATCCTCGCCGAGTACCCCGACACCCCCGGCTCGCTGGGCATCGCCATCTCCGAGGCCCTGGAGGATGCCTTCTCCCGCGAGGACACCAAGTACGCCCTCGGTTCGGTACTCAACCATGTCATCCTGCACCAGTCGATTATCGGTCTTGAGGCCAAAAAGCAGATGGAGATCGCCGGCGACTACCCGGATGTGATCATCGGCTGCTGCGGCGGCGGCTCCAACTTCGCCGGCATCGCCTCGCCTTTTATCCCCGATTATCTGGAAGGCAAGAAGATCCGCTTTGTCGGCGTCGAGCCGGCCTCCTGCCCGACCCTGACCATGGGCAAACTGGCCTACGATTTCGGCGACGTGGCCCAGAGCACCCCGCTGCTCTACATGTACACCCTCGGCCATGACTTCATCCCGCCGGGCATCCACGCCGGCGGTCTGCGCTACCACGGCATGTCGCCGATCGTCAGCGCCCTGGTGCGCGAGAACATCATCGAACCGATGCGCGTCCATCAGCTGGAGTGTTTCGAAGCCGGAGTCCTGTTCGCCAAGACTGAGGGCATCATCCCGGCGCCCGAGACCTGCCATGCCATCCGGGCAGCGATCATCGAGGCCACCAAGGACCTCAATGACCCGAAGACCATCCTCTTCAACTTCTCGGGCCATGGCCTGATCGACATGGCCTCCTACGACAAGTACTACTCCGGAGACCTGATGAACTACGAATATCCGGAGGAGGAGATCGCCAAGTCGATCGCCAATCTGCCGAAGATCTGAAAACCAGCTGTTCCCCCTGCCGACCTCGGGGCCGGCGGGGGGTGCATTTTTCCGTTCAACAGGCCGTCGTCATGCCCCTGTATCGCCGTTTCCTCACTGTTCTCGCGCTCCTGCCGGTTGTTTTCCTGTCCGGCCTTGCCGGCCAGAGCGACGCTGCGACCAGGGCGGCAGATCTTATCAGCCATGGCGGCTACGCCGTAACCGCCGACGGAGTGATTCTCCGTTCGCTCAACCGGGACATCGCCTTCGCCCCGGCCTCGACCATCAAACTGGTGACCTGCCTGGCCGCCCTGAAGACCCTCGGCGCCGACTACCGCTTCACGACCACTTTCTTCCTCGACAGCCAGGATATCCTCTACATCCGGGGATCGGGCGATCCCTCCCTGACCAGCGGCGACGTCGCCGGCATTGCCGCTGCACTGGCAAGCCAGGGATTGAAGCGGGTCAGGGGGCTGGTCCTCGACAGCGGGGCCTTCTCGGTCGGCGGGCCGGCCGACGGCACCGAGAATTCGGCCAATCCCTACGACGTGGCCAACGGGGCGTTGGCCGTCAATTTCAACTCACTGCCGATCAGGGTGCTGGCCGACCGGACCGTCCTCTCCGGGGAAAAGGAAACGCCGCTGCTGCCGCTGATGCGGGAAATCGGCCGGGGGCTTGCCCCCGGCAGCTACCGGCTCAACCCGGGCGCCTTCCCCTCCCGGCAGAGGCTGCCTGCGACCCTGCGCTACACCGGCGAACTCTTTGCGGCGATGCTCAGGAGACAGGAAATTCCGGTATCCGGCGGCCTGCATTCCGGCCGCACACCGGCAGGCCTGCAGCCCTTCTTCACCTATACCTCGGAGAAGACGGTCGAGGACCTCGTCCGCTCCTGCCTGCACTATTCCAACAACTTCCTGGCCAACCAGCTTTTTCTCGTCTGCGGAGCCCAGCGGCTGGGCTGGCCTGCCGGCTGGCAGAAGGGCCGCAAGGCGATGCAGGAGTTTATCGACACCACCTGGCCCCGCTACGGCAAGGCCATCACCATGGTGGAAGGCTCCGGGCTGTCGCGAAAAGACCGGATCACCCCCGATGCCATGCTCGCGGTCCTGGCGACATTCAAGCCCTACGCCGAGCTGCTCAAGACCAGGGAGGGAATCCCCTTGAAATCGGGGTCATTGTCAGGCGTCCACTGCTACGCCGGATATTTCAAGCATGAGGACGGCCTGGACCCTTTCGTCATCCTGCTCAATCAGCAGGAAAACACCCGCGACCGGATTCTCGCCATGCTGCGCACGCTGCACGCCGCCCGCTTGTAATTCCGGGCCCAGGTCCGCACCATCCTCTCACGCCGCCGCCCTGACAGGCGCGCCATGGCCGGGTTCCCGATGAGCCGGCATCTCCCGGAAACCCGGCGACGGCGCAGGTAGCCCCTGTCTTCCACGGTCTGTTTTGCACCCGGTCTCAGCGCCCTTTCGTATAGGCCTTCTGCCAGGCTTCCTGCCGGGTTGCGCTGTAATCGTTCAAGGCATGATAAAATGCTCCCACCACCAGCTCGGCGCAGTGGCTATGGTCGGGCGGCAGGGTCTCCAGATAGTCGATCACATTCTCCGGGGTTACCTGCCAGCTGTCGGCGACGCTTCTTCCTTCCACCAGATGGGCCAGGGTATTGGCGCAGGCGTTGGTGTTCAGACAGCCCTGGATCTGAAAGGAGACCATCTGTATCCGGTCGCCGCGCACGGACAGGTACAGTTCGATAGTGTCGCCGCAATCGCCGACCCGTTTTCCGTATCCATCGGGGTTTTGCAGGATGCCCAGACGGTTTGTCCGGGAGGCCATGTCTACGAAACGTTCCGAATGTTCCTGCTCGACATTGGTATGGTCTCTGTCCATTGCGTTTCTCTCTCAGATCAGTGGTTTAGTGGATAATGAAAGGTTCAATCCGATTCTGGCGTCTTGCCTCGCTTCAGGCGGCGGGGCCAAGCAACTGGGACGACTCCGGCATTGCGCTGCCGGGTATCAAATTGTCAAGAGAGGACGCCACCGCATTCGGACTTCAAATCATACTACAAGATTTCTCTATTTGAGCCATATTGAGATTTTTGGCTCCAAAATAATATTCATCAACACCTTAGCCTCAGCAGGAGATTACCCGGGTTCTTGTTCCTGGTCAGGTTCAATGAGCGATTTCTGGCCTGTTGCCGGTATGTTCCCGGTTTCCTGCCGCCGCTCTTCCCGGCCAGTTCATCGAACAGTCCCTCGGTTATTCTACCGTGACTCATACAGTACACCCAGATCCATCGGAAACCGGATAGTCTTTTCAGTATCTACATGCATGTCCTTAACCGAAAATTACTGATGTACTCACCATGTGAGTATACTGAAACCACTGGGTTTAATCTACATTGTTCAAGCAATGCCTAACTTTCTATTATCTCTGAAAAACAATTTACTGGAAAACCAGGACAACGCTGGATCGGGTTATCGGCAGCAAGAATTTGCAAAATCCTGCATGAATAGGTATCCTTACACCAACGATTCAAATGGTCTCGGTTGAGGATGCAATTTTTAAGTTATCCAAGAATCGATTTTTTATCAGCCAATGGGCCTTGGCTGAGTCTAAATGTGATTTAGTCAAGCTGGTTAATATTGTCTTAAACAGGATTGTATGCAGCCATTGCCGGAATATTATTCCCTGATCATCTATACGTTGGCGGCCCTTCTCCTGATTGGCGGGATGCTCGTGGCAGCCTGGTGGCTGGGGGCAAAAAAAACCAATCCCAACAAAGAGCTTGCATACGAATCCGGCGTTATCCCGACCGGCTCCGCCCGTCTCCCCCTGTACATTCCCTTTTATCTGATCGCCATATTTTTTATCGTCTTCGATGTGGAAACCGCCTTTATCTTTACCTGGGCCGTTGCCTGGGAAGAATTGGGGCTGGGCGGTTTGATCCACATCACCTTCTTCATCGTTGCGCTGCTGCTGGGACTGCTCTGGATATGGCTGAAGGGAGGCCTTGAGTGGGGTCCCTCCAGGATGCGAAGGAATGTCGATGAAGAGTGACGTCCCCGACAATATCATGCTCGCACGCCTCGACGACATGATCAACTGGAGCCGGGCCAATTCGCTCTGGCCAATGTTCTGGGGCCTTTCCTGCTGTTTCGTCGAGATGATGACATCCTTCACCTCCCGTCTCGACATCGCCCGCTTCGGCGCCGAGGTACTGCGCGGTTCCCCTCGCCAGGCAGACCTGATGGTGACTTCCGGCACGATCTTCAAGAAGATGGCCCCGTCCATATTGCGCCTCTACGAACAGATGGCCGAACCGCGCTGGGTGATATCCATGGGAAGTTGCTCCAACTCGGGCGGTATGTACGATGTCTACAGCGTCGTACAGGGGATCAACCAGATCCTGCCGGTGGATGTCTATATCCCCGGCTGCCCGCCGCGGCCCGAGGCCTTCCTCCAGGGGTTGATGCTGCTTCAGGAAAAAATCCGTACCGGAGAGAGCCCCGCCCGCCCGGTGTTGCACCTGGCAGGCGGCTCGCAGGGCAGCACGGCGCCTGTACTTGTCGATGGAGTAACCAAATCGCGCGACAACCGCGGCCCCGGCATGGCAGGGATCCCAAAACGCGGTACTTCCGTGCATCATCCACACTTCTGGATGCCCCGCACTGACGAGATGTGGCGGCCACCGGCGGCACGTCACGGATATCCGGATTTCGGCCTGGCCGGAGAGATTGAAGCCGCCTTCGAAGGACGCGTGACGGTGGATGCTGCAGCAACGGACATGCTCACCTACCGCGCCCCGGCCGAAATGGTGCCTGAGGTGCTGGCGTTTCTGAAAACCCGCCGGGCCAACCCGTTCCGACGCCTGGAGGACATCGCCGCAGTCGATGAATCATGTCGTCGCGAGCGCGCCAAGTATCCTGATTTTACTGTTAACTATCATCTGCTCTGCTTCGACACGCCGGGTCATATCCGCATCAAGACCGATCTGACCGGTACGTATCCGGAACTGCCGAGCATTTCGAAAGTTTACCCGTCAGCCAACTGGTACGAACGGGAAGTTTTCGACATGTACGGCATCCGTTTCACCGGCCACCCAGACCTCAAACGCATCCTCCTGCCGCCGGACTGGGAAGGTCATCCTTTGCGCAAGGACTATCCCTTCCGGGCTACCGAGATGGCCCCCTACACGACGGAAGACGCGCGCCGCCATCAAGCCCTCCCGGCCTCCGACTACTTTGACCGTCTGGATGAGGAAACCCTGGTTATCAACCTGGGGCCGCAGCATCCCGGCACCCACGGCATTATCCGTTTCATGCTCAAACTGAACGGTGAAGAAATTGTCGATATGGATACCGAGATCGGCTATCACCATCGCGGGGCGGAAAAAATCGGCGAGCGGCAGCACTGGAACCAGTTCATCCCCTACACCGACCGAATCGACTACCTGTCCGGGGTGCAGAACAACCTGGCCTACGTAACCAGCGTCGAGAAACTCTGCAGCATCACCGTGCCGGAGCGGGCAGCCGTTATCCGGGTGATGCTGGCTGAGCTTTTTCGAATAGCCAGCCACCTTGTCTGGTTCGGCTCCTTTGCCGCTGATGTGGGTGCCATGACTCCGGTCTTCTATATGTTCACCGATCGCGAGAAGATTTTCGACATCGTCGAGATGATCACCGGCGGCCGGATGCATCCGGCCTGGTTCCGCATCGGCGGGGTCACCGAGGATCTGCCCGAGGGGTGGGAAGCACCGGTGCGGCATTTCCTCGACTGGATGCCCGGTCGGTTGAAAGAATATGACGATATCCTGAAAGCCAACCCTATTTTCATGGGCCGCCTGAAGGGCGTTGGCGCGATCAGCCTCGATCATGCCAAGGAATGGGGCTTGAGCGGTCCCAACCTGCGCGCCTGCGGCTTTGCCTGGGATCTGCGTAAAAAGATGCCTTACGGCGGCTACGACCGTTTCGACTTCGAGATTGCCACCGCCGAAGGCGGTGACTGCTGGGCCCGTTACCTGGTCCGGGTGGAAGAGATCAGGCAGTCGCTGCGGATTGTCGGCCAGTGTCTCGACAACATGCCGGGCGGTCGCTGGATAACCGATGACTACCGGTATGTGCTGCCGCAAAAACACGACACCTTGCAGGACATCGAGTCGCTGATTCATCACTTTGTCAACTCCACCCGCGGCATGGCGCCGCCGCAAGGGGAGAACTACAGCGCCATCGAGGCGCCAAAAGGAGAAAACGGCTATTTTGTCGTCTCCGACGGGCTGAACATCCCCTACCGGATGCGTATCAAAACACCGAGCTTCCCGCATGTACAGGCCCTGCCGGTGATGAGCAAAGGGTGGCTTGTGGCCGATTTTCTCGCTATCATCGGCTCAATTGATTATGTACTCGCCGATATAGACAGGTAAATAGAAAACCAAAAGACATGATTCCGGATCAACTCAAAAATACGCTTGAACAACGTGTCGCAGCAGCGATTACACCGCGTGAAGCGGCGGTGGAAGTGATGAAGGAGCTGCAGCGCCATTACGGCTGGCTGACCGACGAGGCGCTGACCGAAGCGGCGCAGCTGCTCGGCCTCACACCGGTGCAGGTTGAGGAACTGGCCACATTTTACGAGATGATCTACCGGAGGCCGGTAGGCAAACGGGTCGTACATGTCTGCGACTCCATCTCCTGCTGGGCCATGGGGGGCGAAAGCCTGTTGCAGCAGCTCGCTGCCCACCTCGGCATTGAGGTCGGTGGGACCACCGGCGAGGGCATGTTCACGCTTTTACCCTGCTGCTGCCTGGGGAATTGCGGTGAGTCGCCGACGATGATGGTCGGGGATAACATCTATGGCGGACTGACGCTGGAAAAGGCCTTGGCAGTTTTGCAGCGGGAAAGCCAGTCGGCGACGGAAACTTGACAATGGAACAACCACTTTTCCGATATAACAAACCCGGACGCTGCGTCACCTTCGACGAATATCGCGGCGAGGGGGGCTTTTCGGCACTGGCGAAGGCATTGCAGGAATTCTCGCCGGACCAGGTGCAACAGGCGGTTATTGATTCCGGCCTGCGTGGTCGCGGCGGCGCCGGCTTTCCCACCGGCAAGAAGTGGTCCTTCGTCCCGCGCAATCTGCCGGGCCCGCGCTGGCTGATCTGCAATTGCGACGAGATGGAGCCCGGCACTTTCAAGGATCGGGTGTTGCTGGAAGCCAATCCCTATTCGCTGCTGGAAGGGATAGTCCTGGCTTCTTATGCCATCGGGGTGCGTCATGCCTTTATCTTTATCCGGCGCGGATACGAACAGGCCGCCGCCAACCTGCGCCGGGGCATCGCCGAGTGCATGAAAACCGGCCTGCTCGGAGAGAATATCCTCGGCAGTGGCTTTTCCTGCGACATCGATGTGCATGTCTCGGCCGGGCGCTACATCTGCGGCGAAGAAACCGCCCTGATGAATGCCCTGGAGGGGAAACGGGCCAACCCGCGGTCAAAACCGCCATTTCCCGCCGTCAAGGGACTCTGGGGCGGCCCCACGGTGGTCAACAACGCAGAGAGTCTTGCCAACATCCCCGGCATTATCGGCAACGGACCGAAGTGGTTCAAAGAGTTGGCCCGCACGCCGGAGGCAGCCGGGATGAAACTCTTCTGCATCAGCGGTCATGTCGCCAGGCGCGGCTGCTTTGAACTGCCGCTGGGCATGCCGCTCGGTGAGATCATTGATGAAACCTGCGGCGGGATGCGGCCGGGCAGCCG
>JANMSX010000081.1:0-10116 GCA_031389785.1 Desulfobulbaceae bacterium
AGGAGCAAGGTGTAAAGGGATTCAATATGTTCAAGTTTCTTAATGATCAACAATTTTCAAGTATCGGTAAACAGGAGATATCTTGACTACGGATGATTGAATATTTTTGCCAATTTTTGCGAATGGTCAAGCAAGCTACTGATGCTCGAATTTTCATCAAACTCTTCACAATAGATGCATTTATACCATTCGGTCGTATCCGGCTGGCTTCCCTGTTGTTTGAGGGCCACCTTAATTTAGCCAGTCCCCTCTCCTGCTAATCTTTGACCCAGTGCAGCACATCTTTGACCACCGACCAGCGGAGTGAATGCTTTTCCGCCCCCTTGCCGAGAATCCACTTGTCATAGAGCGCCTGCACGGTTCCCGCCGATTTCTGGACAATGAGCCAGCTGTTGAGAAATGCCTGGAGTTCCAGGTTGTTATCCGCGTGGTCATCTTCATGGCTTTATCTCCGGCATCAACTATTGATGGATTCGCAAAAGTTCCAGATGCAAGGCTTGCGAGTCGTGAGGAATGCGACGTAGCCGGAGGCTAGGTCGCAGTGAGGAATGGCAAGCGTAACCCCGCAGATGGACTTTTGCGGAGCCATTACTCATGGCCCTGGGGCTGATTGCCCTGGAGGCGGTATACCACCCCCGTCTTGGTCGTCCCTAAGGAAATGCGGTCTCGGACATTGTGCTGAAGCGAGACAAAGAACTGCTCACAGCGATTCTTTGCCTTGTCGTGGAGTTCGTCCCTGCGCTTGAACTTACTCTGGAACGAGAACTCGCCAATGAGCGGCATATGTTCACCCCGCGTACGCCACATCGCCACATTGGCCTTGGCCGTGACTCCTTTGCCGAAGTCAAGCACCCCAATATCCAGAAGCACCTCTTCGACGAACTGTTGGCTCACCAGTTCGACCTTTTCGGCATCGAATTTTTTCAGGACCGCCAAGGGTGGAAAGACGCGCGCCAGGGTCGCCATGGATAAGCGATCCCCTTCATGAACCTGGCTCAGGCCGAACTGCACATTGTGGGAGTAGAGCAGACGGAACCCGCCGATTCCATCGCGCAGTGGCAGGGCCTCCACCTTGAACTTTAACTGATACTTGCCGGCAATGTTCGGCCGTACATCCAATTCCGCGGCCTTCTGGATATCCGGGTGCCGGAACTTGAATACGATTTCCGGCTCATTCACGGGGAAGCCGTCTTCGTAGGCAATGCGCCGGCGCAGGATGAAGGCATTGTTGTAGAGACTGTAGTCCCGGGTGTCCAAAAAAATGATCTCTCTGATCTGGGGTCTCTGGCCCGCCACGGCATTACTGGAAAACCCGATTCCGAGATCATCGGCCGTACGACGCACAAAAGTGCCGAACTCATGGAAACTCGCAACAGAGGTGAAACGGTCGGGCTTCAGGATAATCTTGCATTGGAGATACTGGATGTCATCAAGGGGATGGCCGTCGCTGTACGTCCCCTGCTGAAGCTCGGGAACCCGCCTGGGCTGGGAATTGGTTTTCGCCATGATTGTTCCTCCGATGCGTTAAGGTGGAAATCTTGTCGTTATGGGTTGATAACAGGGTCTTCGCTTCGGCTCACAGAAATCCTAGACCTGGGTCCGCAGCGTTGCCAGGTTCCGCCAGAAGTTTTCCAGACTCTCCGTGCCGCCGAACAGTGTGGTGAAGATAGTCGAGTCAGCAAGCAGGATATCGCCGCCGCGGCTTCCTTGCGGCGGCATCCAGAGTAACGCATTGAACTCCTTGTTTCCCTCAGCCGCGAACGGATGCGGCCGGGAAAGATCGATCGGCTGCCTCGCCAGAACATGGATCACCTCCGTCTCCTCAGTGGTCAGCGCGTAGTGGGGGAGGTGCAGATGGAAGTTGAACGTAGTCACTCCGTTCAACAGATTCAGTTTGTCGAGATCCTGGTTGATGGTCAGAGGCACGATTTGCTTGGTCCCCTGGAGGACGGCAGGTCGGAGCCCGAACTGATTGAGGACGGGCACTTCGAGTCCTGTCATCAGCGAGCGCGTGTACTGGCCAAAGCGCTGCTGGCGCGGCACGAGTGCGTCGCCGTGATGCCTGTACTCCATCTGGCGCTGCTGCAAGTCGGGGGTCGCGCCGACGTCGTGGTGCGGTGCAATGAGCAGGCAGGTGCCTTCCCGGTTGAGCCATTCCCGAATGGTGTCAATTTCCCTCTGCTCGGCTTCCAGCCCGGCCGCGAGGTGGTCCAGGCCGAACACCAGCAACGTGTCCGTGTCTGCAAGAACTCGTTCGTCAATCGGGAGTCTGCACCCTGCCTGCTCGATGCGCTGGTAAACGGCCACCGGATGTCCGGTGATCTCGCCTACGACTTGCTGGAAAGAGAGGGCGGAGCGGTGGAATAGCTCCAGGGTGCCAGCAATGCCCTGCAGAAAATGCATCTGGTCCCACTCGGGCCCTTCATAGCCCGGCCAGGCGACCCGGCGAACCTCGGTCATGGTCGAAAAACGGTTATCCAACTCGGACAGATTCCGGTTGGCTTCCCAGGGGTAACTCCACGACCAGTAGATGCTGAATCGCCGTTTTCCCGGCGTGTACGGCCGCGGTACATGGTTCTGGTTGTAGGTTCGTCCAAATTGTTTCGGGGCGCTCATGTCATTGTCCTTTCGTTGTCCAGTCCCGTGAGGTAGCGAAGCGCCTTGATGCCTGGAAGGAAAAAGTAGGCGCCTCCCCTTACGGAGGTGAAGGCCGGCAGGCCGGTGATGGTTTTCCGGATCGGGCGCTTAGGGATTTTGTATTCCAGCGTGCCGTCCTGGTTGCCGATGATCGGATCGCGTTCGTTGCCGAGTTCGTGGAAGTTCTTGTCGTTGGCCCACACGTTCTGGGCGAATTCGAACTGGCGGATCAGGCTCGCGCAGATGACAAACGCCGCGATGCCGCGCTCCACCCCGTCGTCCGGCACGCCTTCCGGCAAAAGCGGCCCGTAGGTGGCTCCGCGGCGAATCATGCGGTGCCGATTCATGTTGGCGGCGGTATCACGCGGATTCATGCGGCGCATATGAGAGCCCAGTGGCACGGCGTAACCGTGTGGATCCATCGTCGCGTAATTGAAGTCATTGTTCCGCAGGGGGTCTGCCCCGAGCGCCGGATCGTCTTTGTCGGGCGCCAGCACCAGTGGCGCGCCGCTGCGCCAGCGTCCCATGAGCTTCGCCGCCACAAGTTCCTGTTCTTCTGGCGTATTGCCGTGCTCCCGCAGAAACTGACGGAATGCGCCCACATGCTCCTCCAGTCGGCGATAGGCCATGAAACTGCCGTTACGTGAAAGAAGTTCGGGCTGTGGCAGATTGGCTGGCGGACCGACTTCGTCCGGGTAGCCGAGGATGAATTCTCCTGCTTTCAGCGACGCGCCGGTGCCTGGCGTCGGCTCCTCCCCGCTCCCTGCGATGACCGGCTGCGACATTCGGTCGCGGTAGCCGAAGTGGTCGTGCGCGTAGTCAAACGGCGGAGTGGCCTCGAGGTCCAGTGTTGAGAGCACCTCCACGCCCGCGCAGCGCGCGACGAGCTTGTCGTGTTCTACCTGGCATCGCCCTCGCTCCGCATGATCGCGGGCAAAGAGGATGACAGCCGCGTGGAGTTCCGGGCTGGCCAGCCCGCCCACCCAGTTGTCGGGATGATTTTTTCCGGTGTCGCCGAGTATCGACGCGCGGGCCACCATGCCTTGCCTGAACTCATCCGGGAACGTAGCGAGAGAAGCCTCGTCCACACCGAGCGCCCGCAGCCCTTTCCAGGAGAACGCGACCGTCACCCAGCGCCTGTCCTTCTCGCTTGAGGCGCGGACCTCCGCAGCCGACTGCACTTTTTCAAGAATGCCGGCCAGCCAGGCCCGGCCGCCGGCCGAGTTTCGGAACGTAAGGAACTCGTACCGTCCGGTGAGGGCGGGCGCACGAGTCAGCAGGATGTGCTGGATATCGTCGAATTCGAGCATAACGCCTCCCGCTGAGCCTTTACTGCATCTGGTCGAGCATGTCCGAGAAGGCGGCCTTCAGCTTGAGGGCCTTCTTGATTTCGTCGGCGCTCGCATACGGGTATTCCCCGTATTCCAGGAAGCTCGGACACTGGTGTTCGCGTACGAACTTGATGAATGCTCCGGTATTCGTCTGCCAGTCCTCAGGAAACCCTTCCAGGTTTTCAAAGACCGTCCGAAGGCCGGTCTGGGTGAAAAGGCTCACGGCATCTTCGGTGTACTTGTCGAAGTCGGTGTCGAAGATGCCCTGGTACATGAAATAGGTTTCGTCTTTGATGTCGAAGAGCACCCAGCGCAGGTAATGCAGCTTGAGCACAGCGAGACAGTCCGGCGTCTCGGCAACGGCCTTCTCGATCTTCTGGGCATGCTCGTGGAAATTCTGCTCCGTGCCCGGCTTGATCTTGGCGAGGATGCTGAAACCGTAGCACGCCGGGGTCTTTGGAAAAATCGGACCGTAGCGCCCCAGTTCTTCCTGGCCTTCGAAGAATCCCCCTTTCGGGATCGCGATAGCTGCCGGTTTCGTCCAGTCGTTCCGCATTGCAGGCCTCCATTCGTTATTGTTGCAGGTCTTCGCTCAGTGTCCCCAGTTTTCCGGATTGTCCGTCAGTCGTCGTCAGAGCCGATTGTCGTCGTGCGAGCCTTCCAGCCCTGGCGATCTTCCGTCAGTTAAAAACAGATTGACGTGCTTGTTATTGTATCCATTAACTCGTGCGATGCAATTTTCCTGAAATCATTCGGTCATTTTTTCGAAAAATTGCGGAATCTGGGCTATAATTCAGACTGAAAATGCGGTAACCGCGATTATCCGACAAGACATCTACAGTCAGCAAGGAGAGGCCAATGAGCATTTTCCCCATGGTAATAACAGGTAAGAGGCGGTGGTGGCTGGCAGTCGGTATGCTGCTCCTGGGGTTATTGTCCCCCCTAAGTTTGTTCGCCGCGGGGCAGGGCAACTTCCTCGTCGTCTCGGATATTCACTTCGATCCACTGGCAGACGACTCGATTGCGGAAAAGCTCGCGGCTGCCGGTCTCGACGATTGGAAAAAGATCTTCGAATCATCCGGCTCGGCCGGGCTCGGGAGTTACAGCCAGGACGCGGCCTATCCGCTCGTCGCATCGGCCCTTGAGGCCATGCGCGCAACCAGCGACAAGCCCGGGTTCATCATAATTCCCGGCGACTTCCTCGCCCACGGCCTGCGGGAAAAGTTCCGAGCTTCCAAGACCATCACCGACAGGAGCGATGCCGCCTATCTCCGGTTTCTCGCGAAGACGATAGGGTTCTTGGCACGAATGTTTGACGAGCGTTTTCCCGAAACGCCGGCCATCCCGACGCTCGGCAACAACGACAACGCCCGGGGCAACTTCGATATGAAACCGGGTGAGCCGTTCCTGGCGCTGATGGCAGAAGCGTGGCAGCGAAACGTGGCCAAGGGGGGGAGCGCCGGTTCGTTCGGAGACGGCTTTCCGGCCATGGGGCATTACGACATGCCGCATCCAACGGTCAAAGGAGGGCGGATCGTGGTGTCGAATGCGACTTTCATGGCAGATGGCTACGCCAGGATCTATCCAGTGCAAAAAGGGGGCGACGGGCCGGGGAAGGCCGAACTGGCATGGCTGGAAAAAACCCTGAAGAAGGCGCGGAAGCAAGGCGAGAAGGTCTGGCTGGTTTACCATGAACCAAACGGCGCGGACGAGAGAAGAAGCGTCGCCAGCGGCTGCGCCAAGGGGCCCGTGCCGATATGGCAGAAAAAGTTCGACACCGCGTTCAGGGTACTCTTAAAGAAATACCCCAAAACGGTCGAGGTTATCTTTGCCGGACATACCCACCGCGACGAGTTCCGGCTCATCGCCGACGGCGGTCCGCCGTTTGCCGCCATTCATGTCGCGCCGTCAGTCAGTCCGTCCAGCAACAGCAACCCCGCCTTCAAGCTCTACATGTACCAGCCGGCATCCGGCGACATTCTTGACAGTGCTACGTATGCCTTGACCAACCTGGAAACGGCGAAAAACGCCAGGGAAGCGAACTGGTCCAGGGAGTACGACTTTGCCCAGGCATACGGCACCCCTCCCACGCTTGCAGGCTTTGCCCTGGTTTATGGGAAGCTCAGTTCCGATCCTGAGACCCGCAAGAAATATCGGTCATTTTTCGCGGCCGGCAGCGTCAAAAATAAGTTTATCACCGATGCCACCTGGGAGGCGTTCAGATGCGGCATCGGCCACGCGGACTTGGATGCATACCAAGCCTGCTGGTGCGGGCGCTAAGCTGAGCCTTGCTCGGGACGATTTATGGTTTCTTCTCATCGCTTCCGCAGGGCGGCTGCGCAGGAGGTTCGTACCAGTGCTCAGGGGGCACCACTGCCGGTGTCGCACGGTCGCACACATAACGCGGCGACATGATCTGTACCCCATACTTGTTGAAGGCGTCCAGGATGTTCTCATGCAGATCGGAATAGATACGCATTGCATGGGGGGAGTCGGTATAGGCGTTCAGTTCGTAACGTACGTAAAGTTCGTCAAGAGAGGTGAGTCGGACGTAAGGCGGGGGATCGGGCAGCAGTCCCTGCGTATGTCCGGCAGCTTGCAGCAGGAGTGCCTGGACCTGACGCCAAGGCGTCTGGTAACCGATGGTCACGGATGTGTGGAGAACAAGGCCGCGTTCCTTGGCCAACGAGCTGAAGTTAATCACGTTACTGTTGCAGACGATCGAGTTGGGCATGACGATCTCCTCGTTCTTGGAATTCCTCAGATGGGTAACGAGCAGTCTCATTTCGGTCACTTTCCCGTAGACATCATTGATCATGACCCGGTCCCCCACCCGGAAGGCTCGCCGGTAGGTCATGGTCAGACCGGCCAGCACGTTGGAAATGACCGATGATGAGCCGAGCGAGAGAATGACACCCAGAAAAATGGATACCCCTTTGAAGGCGGGCGTGTTGGACCCGGGGATGTAAGGGAAGGCAACTACCGCCATGAAGGCAATGAGTAGGCAAACGACGATCCTGAAGGTCGGCTTGGCCCATTCGGGATAAAAGCCGGAGAAGGTTATGGCCCCATTTTCCAGCCCCTCGAAAAACAGGCGCATCAGCTTGAGCAGATAGTTGGTCACAAAGGCAAGGACGGCAAGGAAGATCAGATTCGGTGCGTGCTTCAGAATCCCTTTCCCCATGGTTGCCAGAGGCACCAGCAGGAAATCTAGCAACTGGTTGGCGAGGAAGCGGGTCCAGGGGAAGAAACTCAGCACAAGGTGCAGATAGAAATAGAATAGTGCTAGGATGATGACAAAGCGGACGGTCCGCGCCGCGCCGGTAAGCAGCGCCTTGATTTGTTCGGCCCTGACGATGACAAAGGACTGGATCTGGATGGAAGCGATCCTGTCCGCGAGCCTTGCCTTGATAACCCCCTCCTGCACCCTGCGGAAGAGGGTCCGAACCAGGAACAGGCTCCCCAAGAGAGCTATCGTTGCGATGACGCTCCAGAGAGCCCCGAGCCCTATTTCCCTGGGAGTGCGGTCATGACGGTAGCGCTCTACGGCTTCGCGAATCTTTTTGACATAGACTTTTGCCAGTTCTTGTTGTGTTATCCCTTCCGGCTGTGCATCTGCTTCGATCACCGAGATGATGACTCTATTGCCGGCAACGATGTTTGTCGCAAGCCCTGACTCGACCGTTATAATTGTGTCGGACCTGAGAGAGTGGTCCTTCGCTGCTTGTTCAATCTTGCCGATGATCCCATTAGCCCGCTCCTCCGCGGGAAATGCCTGTATACCTCGCACAAAAAAGAGCACGGTTCCATCGAGTGTGACCGGAAAGATCTGGAAAGACGACTCCTGGACCGAACCCGGTCTATCCGGCGACTCCGCAGAAATCCCCAGCCGGGGAGAAGCCAGCACCCCCGCTGTAATCAGGACGATCAAGATATAGGCCGCACGCGTCATGGCCCCTCCCGGGAAATGAATAATTCGACGATTCACAGAAAACCCGGACTTCTTTATCTTCATCTTCGCTCCTCCTGGCGGGCACTGACTCAGATGTCCAGGGTCAGCATCCCCTTGCCGCGGGAGACGCAGACCATCATTTTTTTCCCGTCCGCCCGTTCGGCGGAGGATAGAACCGAGTCGCGATGGATGACTGCTCCGTCGAGAACCCACGCAGGCTGTATTCTGTGACGATCAACCCACTCTATTCCTTTACTCGCCACGGCCTGCATGTACACTTGCAACTCATGGAGCAATCGTTTGTCAGAATCATTCATTTTGCAGCAAGATCCTTAATCTTTTCTACGACAAAACGACAAGTTCGATTGAATATTAGACATAATGGCTGTCAGTAGGAATTAGCGACCTGCCCCTTGTCAACGTGGGTTATGTTGTGAGCGAAAGTTGTTCACCCCACAGAGCCACAACCAAGGAGGCAGGTCATGAAGAAGGATACCATATTTGTCGGTCTCGATGTGCACAAAAACTCCATTGATGTTGCACTTGCCAATGCAGGCCGCGATGAAGATGTACGATTCTATGGCCGCATTGGCGGCGATCTTGATTCGCTGCACAAGGTTGTCCGCAAGTTGCAAAGCACAGGCGCACCCCTGCGGTTCGTCTATGAAGCAGGCCCCTGTGGCTATGATATCTACCGCTCTTTGACAAGGCAGCTTGAGCGCCAGAATGTATCGAGGGAAAGGTCAGAAGGTTGATTACGTCCGTCAGGCTGGATTCGATCCTATACAGCAGGAACAGATGGTTTTGACCTATATAGAGAAACACGGCTCAATAAAGCGAGCGGATGTTATGGAACATAGACATATCAGCGATGATCATACAATGACTCTTTAAACAGCAAAATTATTTGAAAATATATGAACATCCTGGATAGAATTCTCGTCGAAAAAACCGCAGCGGAACACGGCTGGGAAAATGTACTTGAAAGTTCTTCCAGCGCTGTCCTGATAGGCTCAGCCCGACATCAGGCTCGAATGCGAGTAACTGCAGGCCAGCCTCCTGCAAGATGGAGAGTTGAAACGCCGAAGGGGATGCTGCAGCAGGAACTATCTCGTTCTTTTCCTGCTCTTGCTTTAGGAGACTGTTGCTTCGACGCAGATGACTTTGATCAACTGTCTAGCCTGCTGCACCGGGCTGCAGAACTCGCTGTATCCCTGCCGAATCAAGCCGCCGCTGTTTTTGTTGAAAAAGTCAAAAAGGAAATCGAGGGAATAGCATCCTTCAACACCGAGATTGAGCGCCTCGTCAGACAACGTGTAGGACAAGCTACCTTCCGCCAGGCACTTCTTGATTATTGGGGAGGAGCCTGTGCAGTCACTGGTATCAAATTACCGGAGATTTTACGGGCCAGCCATGCCAAACCCTGGGCTGTATGCGCCAATGATGAGGAGAGGCTGAATGTGTTCAATGGCCTCCTGCTTACCGCCAACCTGGATGCCCTTTTTGATAAGGGAATGATATCCTTTGTGGGAAACGGCAGCCTGATCTGTTCTTCTCGTCTTGAGGCAGATCAGCGGTCTTTGCTTCAATTGGACAGCACTCTCAAGCTTCGCTGGATTGCGCCGGCGCATGATGCGTTTCTTTCCTGGCACAGAGATAAAGTATTTGTAAAGTAAAAGGCTTCTCCTGAAGGATTTACCTACTCTCCGCGCTTGATTGAAGATGGGCTGTTCGCATGACATCGCAACATTCTTACCAGCATAGACTGATTTTCTTCGACACAGGTTCAATCTACTTTGAGGGAAAGGCAGATGAGGTTCTCAGGTATCTCGGATACCACAATGCATCACAAGGATTAAGGGTGGGATTACAAACCAATGGTGGTTGAGAGGTCCTGGCGGAGGTGCAGCAATACATCGTTTGCTGCAATTACAGGCAGGGAGGTAAAGATCGTTCACGAAAAAAAATCAGTAAAAACCATTGGGACGTATAAAACCGGACAACGGATCAGAGCTGTCACGCCTGTCCATTTTTAGGTGTGGACAAATATGGACAAATGAGTAACCACCGGCAAAGCCGGTGGTATTAATATGTGAACCGCTCAAAGCGGTATGTTTAAAAGATTAACTGACCACCATTCGGTGGTCGCCTATTTAAATAGCGTCAGTTGTTCGACTCGACGGTCTTCCTTCTCTT
>JANMSX010000109.1:0-27693 GCA_031389785.1 Desulfobulbaceae bacterium
GGGCTAACTCCCAAATCTCCAACAACTGCGGTGGTTCCAGTGGTTGTGATTCCTGTTTTTGTCAGAATCACAAAACTTCCGGCTGTTCTAAGGTTTACTGGGCTAGGACCTGCTGCGATCGCACTCGTTACAAAGAGAAGACCACTCAGTACTGCTGCCATACATACAAGATGAGCTTTCGGTCCCTTAATCGATCTCATAAAAGCCTCTTTTGGATGATTATTAAATATCATAACTGTTTATTACTAGCTCTCTACAACATATCCCTTTCCTTTTTTATAGTCTTTCGTTCAGTAATACTCCCTCTTCCTACGAAGATAAGAACTCGCTTTGATTTGGTCAAGTATTGAGGGTTCGAGATCCTGATGCGCTGCTGAAGGTTATTCCGCCACAACCTCAGTGAAAAGAGCGATGGTTTCCTTAAGCAGAGAACAGTTCGTTGTGGTCGTCTAATTTAATCTTGAAAAGCGTCCCTTTATATCGTGCCACCTCACCGTCCCTTTATATCGTGCCACCTCACTGTAGTTTGGACCGGAGAAATTGACTTCTGGTTATCGGGTGGAATGTTTGTCGAAGATGCTTATCTTGCAGATGCCTCAGGTTTGATCAGGCTTTTTTGCGACGACCTGCAGCTGCCAATCCGGTCAAGCCAATGCCGAAGAGAAGCATGGTGGTCGGCTCTGGTACGGGGGCAGTTGATGAATTGGATGCGATGTTGCAAAGATATACTATGGGATCAGTTTCTTGCCCCCAATCATGTAGATTAAACTTAATCTGTACATCCTCGCCACGGGCCCATTCGGGAACGTAAAATGAAGTAGTTCGCAACCTGCAGGCTGGTGAACAGGTTGGTGTCCCTTGGCCGGAAAATCGTTCAGGTGAAGGATATCTGTGCCATGGTCAACATCCATCGCATCGAATATTGACGTTCGATGGAACAAGGCATGAGCTTTCCAGACTGCCTCTTCGATCAGATTAGGCTTGGTGTTCTCTCTTGGCCGGTTTCCTGTGAGGTTACAGGGAGGATCTGACTTTCTTCTGACAGTAGGCAGGGAGGACTGGAGTTGAAATTGGCACTCACTATGTTCAGCAAGCGACATCGATTTTGTACCCCATTTTGTACCCCGTAATATTTTAGGCACAAAAAAGGGGCTACGGAAACACCGTAACCCCTTGAAATGTCTGGTCGGGATGAGAGGATTTGAACCTCCGGCCCCCTGAACCCCATTCAGGTGCGCTACCAGACTGCGCTACATCCCGACTTCGTGACGCTCTATGTAACATGAGTTGATTTGCCTGTCAACAGAAGGTATGTCGCCGGTGGATTTAGAGATTGTCTGTTGATAATTTTTTAAAACTCCTGGACAATTTGTTTCTGGATTTTCAGTGCAGGTGGGTGGAGATCTGAGATTTCTCACTTTGGTCGTAATGACAAGGGCGGTAGAATTGGCGGGGACGGTGGAAATATCAGCGGCGGATGGAATAACAGGGAGGAGCGCAATGGCAGGGATCTGGATCCCTGCCAGTACTGGATGACCAGGTGCAAGAGGCCTGGTTAGTCGGCTTTTCAGGGATCGTACCGGAGCGGAACGTGACGATAGAGGAGAACTGCAGGGGCGGCAGCGCCACGCCGCGAGGCCTTATCGATAGAGAAGCGACTTAGGGGCGGCCAATAGGCGGACGCGAGTACGGAAGGCTTACCTGTCGATACGCCTATGCCCCCTTGCCGGTCAGGAGTTTCTGCAGATCCTGCAGTTCCTCTTTGATCCGGCTGATCGTCAAGGAGACCTTTTTTTGCTCGTGCGGCGGCTCGTGCAGGTCTTCATGCCATTCCCCGCCTTCTTCCAGGAATTTTCTGGCCCCGGCGATAGTGTATCGCCGTTCGTGGAGCAGGACCTTGAGCTTGAGGATGAGCTCCACATCCGCACGCCGGTAGAGGCGCTGCTTGGAATTGGCCCGTTTGGGGCGGATGGCGCTGAACTCGCTCTCCCAGTAGCGGAGGACATGAGGCGGGACGTCTGCCAGTTTGCCCACCTCGCCGATCTTAAAATAGAGCTTGTCTGGAATCTCCACATTCATGTCGCCAGCCTTACTCCTTTACAAGATGGGAAAGGAAACTACCTGTTGATCTCTTCTCGCAATTGTTTGCTTGGTCTGAAACTTACCGTCTGCCGTTTCTTAATGGTGATCGCATCGCCGGTGCGGGGATTCCTACCGTTCCTCGGCGACTTGTGCCGCAGTGAAAACGTGCCGAAGTGCACTATCTTGATGGTTTCACCGGCAAGAAGGGTCTGCTTCATGGCATCCAGGACGCTGTCGACGATTTCGGCGCAGCTGCTCTGGGAAAAGCCGAGGTGTTCGACTACGGCCTCGGCCAGTTCTTTGCGGGTCAGGTTATTGTGATTCATATCAGGCATCGCGCAAGCTCGCTCCAAATTGTTCCATCAACAAGTCTACTATCTTTGTGTTGGATTTTTCAACATTCTTTTCAGTCAGTGTTTTGGTCGCCGAGCGATAGGTGACCGACAAGGCGACACTTTTATAGCCGTTCCTGATAGTTTTGCCCTGGTAGACATCGAACAGCGCCACGTCCTCGATCAGGGCATCCCTGCTCATCCGTACCGCCTTGACCAGATCGCCGGCGGCAACGGTCACCGGCACGACCAGGGCGATATCGCGTTTGACCGCGGGATAGACCGGCAGCGGGGAGAAAGCCTTGGGTGCGGCCGCGAGCCGGCAGAGGGCGTCGAAATCGAGATCGAAGTAATAGACCTCGTGCTTGATGCCGAAGCCGCGCAGGATATCGGCGCGCAGTCTGCCGAGGGTACCGATGGGCGTTGCCTCGAAACGGACCTGCAGGGCCTCGCCGGCAACGACGAAGGTCTCGGTCTCCTCCGGTGAGGGGATATGGAAGCTGATCACAGCCCCGCCGTCAGCCCGTTCAACAAGCCGCATCTGCCTGAGGAGGTACTCAACCGCCCCTTTGGCATCGAAGATATCGACTTCGTCCTCCTTGAAATGCAAAGGGGAACTGTAGCCGTAGCGGTTGCCGGAGAGGACGCCGGCGAGCCTGAAGCTTTCTTCCGGCTGGCTGGTCTCATTGGTGTGGATAAAGACCTTGCCGATTTCAAAGAGCTTGACCGCGGTCTTCTGGTACCTGATATTGCGATCGACGTTTTCCAGAAGGCCGGTCACGAGCATGGTCCGCATCACCGCCTGCTCTTCGCTCAGAGGGTTGAGGAGCCGGACGGTCCTGCGTCTCCGGTCGTCTGCCGACAGCAGCAGCAGATCCAGATACTTTTCGTTGGTGAAGCTGTAGTTGATCGCCTCGCTGAAGCCGATGCCGGTCAGTTGGCGGCTGATCTCCGTCCGTTTCAGGCGGGCGGGATCCTGCTCGGGATAGCTGAGATGGACCTCGGGCAGGGAGACCGGGATATTGTTGTAGCCGTAGAGGCGGGCGACCTCTTCCACCAGGTCCGCCTCCCTCTCGATATCGATGCGAAAGGACGGGGGGTTGACCCACAGGGTGTCCGCATCCTTGTCCTTGCAGCGGATGCCGATCGATCTGAGGAGGTCGCTGACCCGGTTGGCATCGAGTTCGATGCCGAGCAGGTCCGAGGTCCTGGATATCCTCAAGGTCAGCGATTTCAACGGCAGTTTTCCCAGATAGACATCGTATCCGGCCTCTTCGGCGGTGCCGTCGGCCAGTTCGCAGAACATCTGCACCGCCCGATCCATGGCATTGCAGACGCCTTCCGGGTCGACGCCGCGCTCGAAACGATAGGAGGCGTCGGTGGCCAGGTTGAGTTTTCTCGCGGTTTTACGGATCGACACCGGGTTGAAGCAGGCGCTCTCGAGGAGAACCGAGGTGGTGCCGGCGGTGACCTCCGAATTCATGCCGCCCATGATCCCGGCCAGGGCCACCGGCCGCTCGCCGTCGCAGATCAAAAGCATCTCGCTGCTGAGTTGACGCTCCGTACCGTCCAGGGTGGTAAAGGTCTTTTCGTCTGCCCGGGGCGAACGGACCATGATCCTGCCGCCCTTGAGGTTGTCGAAATCGAAGGCATGCAGCGGCTGGCCGTATTCCATCATCACAAAGTTGGTGATATCGACGACGTTGTTGATCGGCCGCAGGCCGATGGCGGTCAGCCGGTTGCGCAGCCACAGGGGGGAGGGACCGATCTTGATGCCGGTAACCAGGCGGGCGGCATAGCGCGGGCAGAGCTCAGGCGATTCGACGTCAACCAAGAAGGTCCGGCTGGTGCTGGTGACACGGGCGTTGGTTACCGGCAGGCGCAGGGGGCGTCGCAGCCTGCCGGCGATCTCGCGGGCAATGCCGATAACCGAGGCGCAGTCGGGCCGGTTTGGGGTCAGGTCCACCTCGATCATGGTATCCTCAAGGCCCATGGCAGCGATGAAGGACTGGCCGTGGGCGATGCCCTCGGGCAGTTCCATGATGCCGGTATGTGAATCGCTGAGGGCCAGTTCCCGTTCCGAGCAGAGCATGCCGCAGGACTCCACGCCCCGCACCTTCGATTTCTTGATCTTCAGATCGCCCGGCAGGGTGGTGCCCGGCAGGGCCACGACGGTGGTCAGACCCGCCCGGGCGTTGGGCGCGCCGCAGACGATCTGCAGGGTCTGGTCGCCGACCGCGACCGTGCAGAGGGTCAGCCGGTCCGCCTCGGGGTGCGGTTCGGCCGTGACGATAAGGGCGGTCTTCAGGTCAGCCAGCTCCTGATGCAGCGGTAGTACGGCGTCGACCTCGAGCCCCAGCATGGTCAGGTGATCGGCCAGCTGCCCGGCTGTGAGGCCTTCGGTGTCAACGTAATTATGCAACCAGTCAAGCGTGAACTTCATGGCAGTCGTCGTATGATGAGTGAAAACTCGTTAAAACTGTGAAAGAAAGCGTTGGTCGTTCTCGTAGTAAAGCCGGATGTCGTCGATGCCGTACTTGAGCATGGCGATGCGCTCGATGCCCAGACCGAAGGCGAAACCGCTGTAGACCTCCGGGTCGTAGCCGACCATCCTGAAAACCTCGGGATCGATCATGCCGGAGCCGAGGATCTCCAGCCAGCCGGATTTCTTGCAGACACGGCAGCCTACGCCGTTGCAGATGACGCAGGCGATGTCGACCTCGGCGCTTGGTTCGGTGAAAGGAAAGAAGCTGGGGCGAAAGCGCAGCGGCAGGTCGCGCTCGAACATCTTCTGGGTGAAGACGGTGAGGACGCCTTTCAGGTCTGCGAAGGAGACGTGCCGGTCGACGAGAAAGCCCTCGACCTGGTGGAACATCGGGGTATGGGTGATGTCCGAGTCGCAGCGGTAGACCTTGCCCGGGGCGATGACCCTGAGCGGCGGCTGCCGGGTCTCCATGATCCTGGCCTGCATCGGCGAGGTATGGGTGCGCAGCAGGATCGAATCGCTGACGTAGAAGGTGTCGTGCATATCCCGGGCCGGGTGGTGGGCGGGGATATTCAGGGCCTCGAAATTATAGTAGTCGAGTTCGACGTCCGGGCCTTCCGCCACTGAAAAACCGAGGTTTTCAAAGATGGCGCAGACTTCCTGCATGATCTGGGTGACCGGGTGCAGCCTGCCGATTTCGGCAATCCTGCCGGGCAGGGTGAGGTCCGGCCGGTCGGCGGCATCGCCCGCCGTGGCGGCGGAGGACCGGAGAGCAAGCTGCCGTTCCTCGAAGAGCCGCTCAATCTCAGCCGTAACGGTATTGGCCAGTTGGCCGAGTCTCGGCCGGTCTTCGGCTGCAACCGTACCGAGTCGGCGCAGCAGGGTGCTGAACTGACCCTTGCGGCCGAGATAGCGGATCCTGAACTCTTCCAGTCGGTCGCTGTCCGAGATGGCTGCGAGCTGCTGCCGCGCCTCGAGTCCTAAGCTTTGTAACTCACGTTCCATAGATAGTGATCAGGATAAGTGGCCAATGAAACAGCATGCCGGCCAATGGTCTCCATGAAACCATTGCCGGCATGCGCGAAAATACCAGAAATGCGGGAGATGATCAGGCGTTTGCTTCCTTGGCGAGCCGAACCAACCTGGAGAAGGACTCGGCGTCGAGGATGGCCATATTGGAGAGGACCTTCCTGTCGAGTTCCACACCGGCCTTCTTCAGGCCGCCCATGAGCTTGCTGTAGCTGATATCGTTCATGTCGGCGCCTGCATTGATGCGGGCAATCCACAGACGGCGGAAATCACGCTTTTTCGCCCTCCGGTCGCGGAAGGCGTAATTGAGGGCGCGGTCCACCGCCTCGGCGGCCGACCGGTACAGGCGCGAACGTGCACCCCTGAAACCTTTCGCCAGTTTCAATACTCTGTTCCTTCTTCTGCGTGCCTTAAAACCTCGTGTTACGCGTGGCATGTTTATACTCCTTTATATACCTGCCGGGATTTTCAAATCCGGGCTCTATAGGCTTGCCGCCCCTTTTCGCTACGGGGTCCGCCTGATATTACAGATAGGGTAGAATCTTTTTTACCGATTTCAGATTCGCCGAGTCGACAAGATCGCTCTTGCGCAGACCGCGTTTTCTCTTGGTCGATTTCTTGGTCAGAATATGGCTGGAAAAAGCCTTGTTGCGCTTGATTTTTCCGGAGCCGGTCAGTTTGAAACGCTTGGCAGCGCCTCGTTTGGTTTTCATCTTGGGCATAATACAACTCCTTTACGCTTCATATGCAGCGCTGTTGGACGGACCCGCCGTTCCCTCGCGGAACCGGGGGCGTCAACAGCTATTCTGGAATACTGAAATATATAGTCTTTCAACGGGGGCTGAAAAGTATATACACTCTTCCTATTTTGGACCTACAAACATGACCAGCTGCCGTCCTTCCATCTTCGGAGGCTGCAGGATAACCGCATCTTCCTCGAGGGTTTCCATTATCTTATTCATGGCTTCGAGACCGAGTGTCTGGGCATAGACGATTTCCCGACCGCGGAACCGCATGGTCAATTTTACTTTATTTTTCTGACTGAGGAACTTTTTGATGTGACCGATCTTGAAGTTCAGATCATGTTCCTCGGTCTTGGGACGAAATTTTATCTCTTTTGTCTCAACGACCGTCTGTTTCTTTTTTGCTTCCTGCTGCTTTTTCTTCTGCTCGTAGCGAAACTTGTCGTAGTTCATTATCCGGCAGACAGGAGGATCGGCATTTGCCGACATCTCTACCAGATCGAGGCCTTCTTCATAGGCCATCTGCCGCGCCTCTTCGGCTGTGAATATACCCAACTGACTGCCGTCACTGCCTATAAGCCTGACCTTGCTGTAACGGATACCTTCGTTCGTCGTTGACTGTTCTTCACGTTGAACCGGAGTCGTCTTTCCTCTTTTGTTAATAATGCTACCTCCTCGAATCTACGAGCTTTTAAAAATATATGCAGCCTCTGCAGCCCAGGGGTTCATGGACGAACCGCACGCTGGCCTGCGGGATACCTTCTTCATGAATCTGTCGGTTTCACATTCCGCGTCCGGCCAGGCACTCCTCGGCGACCTTTGCGGCAAATTCCTCAACGGACATGGGCGGCAGGTTTTTCCCGTCCCGCAGACGGACGGTAACTGTGCCGGTCTCCTTTTCCTTGTCGCCGACGATCAGCATATAGGGAATTTTGGCCAGCTGTGCTTCCCTGATCTTATAATTCAATTTTTCATTCCGCACATCCTTTTCCAGACGGACCCCGGTCCGGCGCAGCTGCGTGTAGACCTCGTCGCAGTAATTTGCCTGGTCATCGGTGATGTTGAGGATGCGGGCCTGGACGGGGGCGAACCAGAGCGGGAAGGCCCCGGCATAATGCTCGATCAACACACCGATGAACCGCTCGAGGGAGCCCATAAGGGCCCGGTGGATCATGATCGGCTGATGTTCCGTGTTGTCGGCGCCGGTGTAGGTCATCGCGAAACGCTCGGGCAGGTTGAAATCGACCTGGATGGTTGAACACTGCCAGGCCCGACCGAGGATGTCCTTGATCTTGATATCGATTTTCGGGCCGTAAAAGACCCCTTCGCCGGGGTCGATCATGAAGGTTAGACCCTTCTTTTCAAGGGCCAGTTTCAGGGCCTCGGTCGCCCGGTCCCAGTTTTCGTCGCTGCCGACGTATTTCTCGGGGCGGGTCGAGAGATAGATATCGTAGTCGGCGAACCCGAAGGTCTTCAGGATGTGCAGGTTCAGCTCGAGGATATTGAAGATCTCTCCTTCGAGCTGATCGGGGCGGCAGAAGATATGGGCGTCATCCTGGGTGAAGCCGCGGACCCGCAGCAGGCCGTGCAGGGCACCGGCGCGTTCATAGCGGTAAACGGTGCCCAGTTCGCACCAGCGCAGGGGAAATTCGCGGTAGCTTCGTTTGCGGCTGCTGTAGACCCCGATATGGAAGGGGCAGTTCATCGGCTTGAGCTGATATTTGACCTCGTCGATCTCCATCGGCGCGTACATGTTCTCGCTGTAGAAATCGAGATGGCCGGAGGTCTTCCACAGGTCCTGGCGGGCGATATGCGGGGTGTAGAGCAATTCGTAATCGTGCCGGTAGTGCTCGTCCTTCCAGTAGTCCTCGATCAGCCGGCGAAGCTGGGCGCCTTTCGGCTGCCAGAGGATGAGGCCCGGGCCGATGCTGTCCTGGGTTGTGAAGAGATCGAGCTCCCGTCCGAGTTTGCGGTGGTCGCGTTTTTTGGCCTCTTCAAGGTCGTTGAGATACTTGTTCAGGGCCTTCTGGTCAAAAAAAGCAGTGCCGTAAATGCGCTGGAGGACGTCGTTTTTCTCGTCGCCGTGCCAGTAGGCCCCGGCGACCCGCAGGAGTTTGAAGGCCTTGATGAAGGAGGTATCGGGAAGGTGCGGCCCCCGGCAGAGATCGGTGAATTCACCGATCCGGTAGAGGGAGACGGTCTCCGCCCCGAGGTCGTGCAGCAACTCGACCTTGTATTTTTCGCCCTGGCCGGAAAAGAGGCTGATCGCCTCATCGCTCGCTAGTTCGGTGCGGATGAACGGCTGCCTGGCATCGACAAGCTCCTGCATCCGTTGTTCGATCCTGTCGAAGTCCTCGGGGCTGAAGGGCTCGCCGTACAGGAAATCATAATAGAATCCGTTCTCGATGGACGGGCCGATCGCCACCTTGACATTGCTGCCGAAGATGTCCCGCACCGCCTGGGCCATGACATGGGCGGTGCTGTGCCGCAGGATATCAAGACCTTCCTCGCTGTCGACAAAGATCGGCCGCAGGGAGGTGTCGCAATCCAGCATCCTGCTCAAATCAACGACCTGACCATTTGCCATGGCGGCAATGGCCCGTTTGCGTTGCTTGTTTGACAGGAGACGGTCAAGAGCCTCACGCACCGTAATCGCTGCGTGGGCCGTGACGGCCTCTCCGTCCTGCAGGGTGACGACAATATCCATCGAGAATTTTCTTTCCATATAAAAATAAAGGCTAAAGAGCAAACGCCTCGCTGTCAAGGTCGTTCTTACTTTAGCCTTATATTTGGTAGGCGCGGGCGGGGTCGAACCGCCGACATCTACCACGTCAAGGTAGCGCTCTCCCACTGAGCTACGCGCCTGTTCAATCAATCTGTGATGCTTCCTGATAACCATGGGAGGAGAAGCATTGAACCCGCTTCAATTACCAGGAAAAGGGTCGCCCTGTCAAGGGAAAATATACTGAAGGACAGAAGAAATTGTCCTTTTCAACGAGCGCTGGATCTGCACTCGATCGCCCTGGCCAGGGTATGCCGGTCGGCGTATTTTATATCCATGCCCATCGGGATGCCGCAGGCCAATCGGGTAAGCCGTACCGGCGTGCCCTGCAGGCGGTCGATCAGGTAGGAGGCAGTCGCCTCGCCCGGGACGGTGGAGCTGGTGGCGATCAGCACCTCCTTCACCGTGCCGCTGCCGACCCTGGCCAGCAGTTCGCGGACCTTGATCTCCTCTGGGCCGATACCGTCCATCGGGGCAAGGACGCCGTGGAGGATATGGTAATGACCGAGGAAACTCCCGGTTTTTTCGATGGCCATCAGGTCGCCGGGCTGTTCGACGACACAGACCAGCTCGGCGTTTCTCCTGGGGTCGGCGCAGACGGCACAGGGATCGGTCTCGGAAAAGGTGAAGCAGCAGGAGCAGAGCCTGATCGCCTCGTGCAGTTCGCTGAGCGCCGCGGCCAGTTCGAGGGCCTGCGAGGGCGGCCGCCGGAGGATGTTGAGGGCCAGCCGGGTCGCGGTCTTTCGGCCGATGCCGGGGAGTTTGCCGAGACTCTCGATGAGCCGTTCAAGGGCTGGGGGAATGACCTGCATGGGGCGATAGGGAGATCAGATGAGATTGGTAAGTCCGGGGATATTGACGCCGTGGGTGAGCTGTCCCATCGCCTGTTTGCTGGCCTCCCTGGCCTTGCGCAGACCGTCGTTCAGCGCCGCGGCGATGAGGTCCTGGAGCAGTTCCGCCTCGTCCGGGTTGATCAGCTGTTTTTCGAGGGTGACCGAAATCACTTCTCCGAGGCCGGTGACTTTGGCCTGCACCATGCCGCCACCGGCGGATCCGGTGATGACGGTCTTGGCAAGATCCTCCTGGATCCTGGCCATTTTTTCCTGCATCTGCTGGGCCTGCTTCATGATACTGCTCATGTCCATGGTCGGTTCCTTGTGATTCTTAAAGGGAAATTAGCGGCTCTGCTGACCTATCCGGATATCGCCGACCTGGCCCCTGAAGATCTCGGCGGCCATGACGACCAACGGATCATTGGCAAGCTGCTGGCGTTTCGTTTGCGGTGTCTCGAGACCAGGGGCGTCGACGCTGTCCTGCTGATCGGGGACGATAAACCGCAACTTGATTTCTTTCTGAAAAAAATCAAGGGCATACTCGGTTAGAAGGCGGCGGTTTTCCTTTTGCCGCAAGAGTGCGCAGTTGACAGGATCACTGTAGTGCAGGTGCAGTTCCATTTCAACCTGTTTGATCGAATCGGCCCTCTGCAGGTCCTGGGCCATCCACATCTTGTGTTCCTGGACATATTTGACAAAATCCTGCCAGTCCCGGCGGACGTTCTTTTCATGCGGACGGATCTCGACATTCTTCAGCGTTTCCGGCGGTGCGGGCGCTGCAGGTGTGGGCACTGCCGACGCAGGTGTTACCGGCACAGTCCGTTCGCTGGCAGCTGCTGTCTCCGGGGCCTGGGGTTCGGGCTGCGGCGGGATGGCTGTCGGCCCGGCCGCAAGCGGCCGGCTCAGGGCTGTCGCGGCTGCCGGCGCAGGGTCGGCTGCGGCGGGCGGCACTGAGGTGGTGGCGGCAGGCGGCGGTTGCGGCGGGCTGCTGCCGGGGAGGGCTTTTTCCAGGTTGAGGAGCTCTTCAAGGCGGCCGATCAGGGTGGAGACGGCTACGACGTTCCCGGCCTCGATGATCTTCAGAAAGGCTGTTTCCAGGGCCAGGCGGGGCTGCGTTGCGTAGCGGATCTCCTCGACCGCCGCCATCAGCAGGCTGAGCTTCTGGTGCAGGGTCTCGAGACTGTGCTGCCGAGCCATCTCCTTGAAGGCGGCGATTTCTTCGGCGGGCAGGTCGAGCAGCTGGTCGCAGCCGGCGATCTTGCAGAGGATAAGGGACCGGAAAAATCCCATGAGATCGGCTGAAAACCTTTTGATATCGATGCCGTATGCATAGATCTCGGCGAGGGCGGTGAGGGCTGCGGTCCTGTCGCCGTCAAGCAGCCCCATGGTCAGCCGCCTGAGGACCTGGCGGTCGACCAGGCCCAGGACCTCGATGACGTCTTCGCTGCGGATCAGTTTTTCCCCGAAGGAAAAGACCTGGTCGAGCAGGCTGAGCCCGTCCCTGACCGACCCCTCGGCCTCCCTGACGATGAGGGCGAGGGCCGCCGGTTCGATCTCAAAACCTTCGGGGGCGGCGAGCCTGTTGAAATGGGCGGAGAGTTCCGCGGCCGGAATCCGTTTCAGCTCATACTGCTGGCAGCGGGAGAGGATGGTGATCGGGATCTTGTGCAGTTCGGTGGTGGCGAACATGAAGTGGACGTGGGCCGGCGGTTCCTCGAGGGTCTTCAGCAGGGCGTTGAAGGCCTCGGCGGTCAGCATATGCACTTCGTCGATGATGATGATCTTGCAGCGGGAGGAGGTGGGGAGAAAGCGGATCCTGTCTTTCAGCTCCCTGATCTCCTGGATGCCACGGTTGGAGGCGCCGTCTATCTCATGCAGGTCGAGGGCGTTGCCGGCGGTAATCTCCAGGCAGGACCGGCATTTGTTGCAGGGCGGGGTGTCGGTCTCGCCCTCGCAGTTGATGGCCTTGGCCATCAGCCGCGCCAGGGTTGTCTTGCCGACCCCGCGGACGCCCGAGAAGAGGATGGCATGGGCGACCCGCTTGCGGGCCAGGCTGTTCTGCAGGGTCTTGACCACCGGGCGCTGGCCGACGACCTCGTCGAAGGTCTGGGGCCGTGATTTTCTGGCAAGGACAAGATACGACATGCAGCACCGTGGCCTGAGGGGAAAAACGTGCGGGGTGTGGCAAAAAAAATGATAGCCGGGTTACCTGCAACACACGAAGAGTGTCACTACCGTTGCTTCCTCCCGGACCTGGCGGGGTTCGTGATTCTCCGTTGCACAGGGCCCGGCTATCAAACTGTAATCGGGTATGGCGGAGAGGGTGAGATTCGAACTCACGGTACTTGCGTACACACGCGTTCCAGGCGTGCACCTTAAGCCACTCGGTCACCTCTCCATTCATCGAATAGCTCGATGCAAATGTGGACTACTATGTATCCTGTCGGCTTGAATTTGGCAATCAAAAAGTAGCACTGCCGGAAAAAACCCAGGCCCTGCGCGGTTTCACGGTGACTGGCCGGTTTCCCTCCGGGCGCGGAAAAATTCCTTGAGCATCAGGGAGCATTCTTCGGCCAGGATGCCGGCGGCGATCTCGAGGCGGTGGTTCAGGAGTCCGTCGCTGCCGATGCGGTAGAGGGAGTAGACGGCGCCGGTCTTGGGGTCGGCGGCCCCGAAGACCAGTCGTTCGATCCTGGCCTGGATGATCGCTCCCATGCACATGACGCAGGGTTCGAGGGTGACATAGAGGGTGGTGCCGGGCAGGCGGTAGTTGCCGCGTTGCCGGGCGGCCTCCCGCAATGCCAGGATCTCGGCATGGGCGGTGGGATCCTTCAGGCCTATCGGGTGGTTGCCGGCGGCAGCTAGCAGTCGCTCCCCCTCCGTAAGCACCGCCCCGACCGGGACCTCGCCGTCGTCGACGGCGATTTTCGCCTGCTCAAGGGCGAAGCGCATCCACTTTTCATCGAGGACTGACTGTGCCGTCGGCAACCGGGATTCATCTCGATTACAGGATATGCTAGGGAATTTCATATTTCTAACCGAAAATTCGATTCTTTTCTTTGCATTTTGCCTGTCGGTCCCATATAAAGAAAGTATTAGTTACGAAAATGAGATTTCAATCACATTCTCGGTATTGCTATCATGTACACGATCCTGATCTTCGATGCGTCGCCAGAGACCACCGCTGCCATGGTCGCTGTCCTGAAGCGCAACTGTGTCCTCACATGTAAGGCGAATATCACGGAATTTCAAGAAGAGATCGATGCCCGTCAGTACGACCTGGTCTTCCTTGATATCGATTCGGTCATGGGCCAGTCGACCAGGTTTATCGAGAAGATTCACCGGAAAAACCCGTTCCTGCCGATTATCGTCACCAGCAGGTCGGAAAAGGCCGAATTGATCGTCAAGGCGATCAGCAAGGGGGCCAGCGATTTCCTGGTCCACCCGATGTCGAAGGAACGGATCAATATCTCGCTGGAGCGGGCTATCGAGATCCGTGACCAGCGTTACGAGATCGCCTACCACCGCCGCCAGCAGGACGTCGTCTATGATTTCAACGATGTCGTTGCGAAAAGCCCGGGCATGAAGGCAATCATCAAGAGTCTCGAGCGCTTCGCCAAGACCGACTCGACGATCCTGATCACCGGCGACACCGGTACCGGCAAGAGTTTTCTCTCCGGTACGGTGCATTTCAACTCGCCACGCCGCAAGAAACCCTTTGTCAAAATCAACTGCGCCAATATCCCGATCGATCTGCTCGAATCGGAGCTGTTCGGCCATGAAAAAGGCTCCTTTACCAGCGCCGACAAGCAGCGCATCGGCCGCTTTGAACAGGCCAGCGGCGGTACGATCTTTCTCGACGAGATCGGCGAGATGAACATGGGCCTGCAGACCAAGCTGCTGCGTGTGCTCGAGGAGAGGTCCTTCGAGAGGGTCGGCGGCAACAAGACCATCTACGCCGACGTACGCATCATCGCCGCGACCAACAGGAACCTGGTGCAGCAGGTGGAGAACGGGCTGTTCCGGGAGGACCTCTACTATCGGATCAACGTCCTGCCCATCCGCCTTCCGTCGTTGAGGGAACGCCGGGAATGCCTGGCGCCGCTGGCCGAGGTCCTCCTGAACAAGAGCTGTCAGTCAATGCACCGCGAAATACGAGGCTTCACGGCAGAGGCCAAGGCGATGATCCTGGCGTATGACTGGCCCGGCAATATCCGGCAGTTGGCGAACACCATCGAGCGGGCGGTGATCCTCGAGGATGACGTGCTCATCCATCCGGAAAACCTGGCCCTGCCTGTCGGGGGGGAAAAACCTGCGCAGCCGTCGGCTCCGCATGTCCCGTCACCAGGCGAGCCCCAGGGCAATGGTGGGGGCTCGCTGGAAAGTCATGAACTTGAACTCATCCTGAAGGCCCTTGATGACTGTCTCTGGGTCCAGAAAAACGCGGCCAAAAAACTGGGGATCAGCCCCCGCGCCCTGAACTACAAGATCAACAAGCTCGGTATCACCCATCACCACTGGCGTCGCAACGGTGCGCGCGATACCAGGGAAATACAATGAGCTGAACGCCGGGATGCCGCCCGGGTTGATGGGATCGGCCGGATGCCGGGCGGGTCATGCAGGCTGCAGGATGGTTGTTCTGCTGCAGGGATTGGGAGATGGCGGGCCCGCCTGACGGCTGCGGGCCGGGGGAAGGCTGTCAGCGCAGTGAAGCGATGAAGGGTCCGACGGCGTCGGGGCCCTGTTCATCGACGAGAAGGATGGTCCGGGAGCCGATCACCGCCATATCGGCCCTGCCGACCAGGGCCATGACATCGTCTCTGTTCTGGATGCCGAAACCGACGGCCAGCGGCAGATCGGTGGCCTTCCGGCAGCGGCTCAGATAGTCATGGAAGTCGTCGCCGAACTGCGATTTTTTACCGGTGACGCCGCGTCGGGCGGCGCAGTAGATGAAGCCGTCGGCCCAGCCGTTGAGCTCGGCCATGCGTGCATCGGTGGAGGTCGGGGCGAAGATCAGGATCGGCGCGATCTCCCTGGCCTTGGCCAGACGGAAGAAGTCCTCGCCCATTTCCGGCGGCAGGTCGGGGATGATCAGGCCCTGGATGCCGGCGGCCCGGGCCCGGTCGAGGAACCGCTCTTCACCGTACTTGAAGACGATGTTGTAGTAGGTCATGAAGAGGAAAGGGATGTCGTAGGCCGCGGCCATCTCCGCCCCGAACTCCAGGCAGGCGGCGATGGTCGTGCCCGCCGCGATGCTGTCCTGGTTGGCCTTGAGGATGACCGGGCCGTCGGCCATCGGTTCCGAAAAGGGGATCTGCATTTCGATGCAGTCCACCCCGTTGTCGACCATCTGGCGGATCACCTGTCGGTTGACTTCAAATGAGGGGTAGCCGAGGACGATATGGGTCATGAGCAGGATATCCTTCTCCTGCCGTCGCTGCTTGAGAGTCTCTTCGAGTTGCATGGCTGTCACCTGTACTGTTTGACAAGGCACCTGGCGGGTGTCGGGCTATTTCCGGTATTCATCGGCGCGGGCAATGATGAACTCCTTCCAGGAAGGGTCATCGAAGGCATGGGCGATGGTGAAGATATCCTTGTCGCCGCGGCCCGACATGTTGATGATGATCGCATCCTCAGGGTTCAGGCCCGGGGCCTCCTTGAAGGCCTGGACAAAGGCGTGCGAGGATTCAAGGGCCGGGATGATGCCCTCAAGCCGCATGGTCAGATCGAGGGCGGCGATGACCTCGGTGTCGGTGGCGGACTCGAAGCGCACCCGTTTCTTATCGGCGAGATCGGAGAGGATGGGGCTGACCCCGACATAGTCGAGGCCGGCCGCCACCGAGTGGGTCTCGAGCATCTGGCCGTCGCTGTTCTGCAGGAACATCGTCTTGTAGCCCTGGGCCACGCCGGGGCTGGCGTCGGTGCCGCAGAGCCTGACGGCGTGCCTGCCGCTAACGATGCCGAGACCGCCGGCCTCAACCCCGATCAGGTCCACCGCATCACGCATGAAACCCTGGAAGATGCCCATGGCGTTGGAACCGCCGCCGACGCAGGCATAGACCCGGGCCGGCAGTTTGCCATGCTGCTCGACGATCTGCCATGCCGCCTCCTGGCCGATGATCGACTGGAACCAGCTGACCATTTCGGGAAAGGGGGCGGGACCGCAGGCCGTGCCGAAGACGTAGTGGGTGTCGTCGAGATTGGTGACCCAGTCGCGGAAGGCCTCGTTGATCGCGTCCTTCAAGGTGCGGGAACCGTCCTTGACCGGCACCACGGTGGCCCCCATCTTCTCCATCCAGAAGACGTTCGGGCGCTGCCGTCTGACGTCCACCTCGCCCATGTATATCGTGCAGGTGAAACCGAATTTGGCGGCCATGGTGGCGGTGGCCATGCCGTGCTGGCCGGCGCCGGTCTCGGCGATCACCCGTTTCTTGCCCATTCTCTTGACGAGCAGACCCTGGCCCATGACGTTGTTGGCCTTGTGAGCGCCGGTATGGTTGAGGTCCTCGCGCTTGATGTAGATCTGCGCCCCGCCGAAGTGGCGGGAGAGGTTCTCGGCATAGGTCAGCGGCGTTGGCCGGCAGGAGTAATTCGACATCAGGGCGACATATTCCTGCCAGAAAGACGGATCATTCCTGGCCTTTGTGTATTCCTCCTCCAGTTCGCGGAAGGTCTGGTTGAGCACTTCCGGGATATAGGCGCCGCCCCAGTTGCCGAAAAATCCTTTGTTGTTCATTCCTTTCTCCATCGATGAAATCTGTCGCGCCGCGGCAGGACAGGCAGGCCGCCGTCAGGACGGCCCGGGATGCGGTGAAGCATGCGCCCTGCCGATGAGGCAAACTGAAATCCAGTATTTCCAACCTGATTTGATATGGCCGGGGAACTTTCGCTCGCCTCGGGCTATGCCGTTCCTTGCCCCCGGGCCACAGGGAGACGCGTATGACACATGCAGATGCTGCCGGGCAATCTCTGGCCGACCCGGGGAAGGGTCTTATCTTTCCTCAGGGCAACCCCGAGTTCGAAAAGTACACCAAATACAATATCTTTCACAAGGAAGAAAACGATATCAGCGGATAGTGGCCGGAATTCTGCGATCTCCCAGGAGTTTTCTCCCCGTGCCCGGTCCGCCGCAATATCTGGATCGCCAGACCGTTCCTCAGCACTGCCCGGCCGCCCGGTTCATCCAAGCTGCAGACGGCAGACCAGGGCGAAATCCTCGGGGTAGTGGCCGTTGATGAAGCGCAGCTGCGCCTCGCTGAAGGCCCCGGGCGATTCCGGCAGTCGCGGCAGGAAGGCGTAGAGCAGAGGCTGATTGCCAGGACCCTTGCGGCCGAGCCTCTTCGGGTACTCGATGGAGGTGACCATCTTGGCGCCGAGGCCGGCCAGGGCCTTCTGGGCCATGAGGATGCCGGTATCGAGGGATGCCCTGACCCCGGTGTCCGCCTCGAGGATGTTGCCGACGCAGCCGCCCTCCGCCTCCACCCTGGTCATCAGCTGCAGTTCCCACTGCGAGGTCTGGGCCTTGGGGACAAAGAGCAGGCAGTTGTCGTCGCTCCAGACCAGGAGACTGCTCTCGAGGTCGTCGCGGCCGTCCATGCGCCGGTTGGCGGCGATGGCCTTCTGGTAATCGATAAAGAAATCGCCGGCAAAGGCGGCCCGGTACTGCTCGATGACCTCGGCGATCAGGTCGCCGCAGGCGAAGGCGGGCAGTTCGCCCAGCCGGTCGTCGGGATTGCCGCTGTAGGCCCGGACCATGGCGGGGATCATGGCATACTGCTGATGCACCTGCTGGTGCGAGGCATGCAGCCGATAGCCGCTCGGGGCATGATCGAAACCGAAATTCCAGCCCCAGAGGGTGGCGCCGCCATCGGCCCTGCCGCTCGCGAGCAGCCGGCAGAGCTCAAGGCGCAGTGCCTCCAGTTCCTCGGCCGACAGCGGCCGCCCCTCCTCGGGCGGGTTCATCCCCAGTTCCGCGGCGAGCCGGACGTAGGTCCGCTGGTAGTAAAGATGCCGCAGGGCGTGCATGTCGTGGAGATCTAGGGCGTCGATGGCATAGCGGATGGCGTCGTCGGCCATGTTGGCGGCGTAGTGGCCGCCGGCGATGTAGGAATTGCGGCGCAGGTATTCAAAGACGTGGCTGCGGCCGTCGGCGGGCCATTCGCCGACGATCTCGCTGCCCCCCTGGGCCCCCGGCCGGATGACCATGACGATCTTGTAGAGGGCGGGGAGATGGGGATTGTTGGCGACCGCCTCAAAGAGCTGATGGTCACGGATCAGCGGCCGCAGTGATCCGTCCGGTCGTCTGCCGTAGCGCAGGCCGGTCGGCAGGCCGGTCTCGTCCATTTCCAGGTGGCAGCTGATCCCAGCCAGCCGGACGAGGTCCTCCGGGGCGCTGGAGGTGACGGCCAGGGCCAGCTGCAGGGCGGCGGGCAGTTTTTCGATGAGCTCCGCCGCCGTGCCGTTTTCCTGGAAAAGTCGCGTCAGGGAGACCTCGGGGGGCGCCGCCAGCCTGATCTTCCCCGGGTTTCCGGCGCTGGCGTCGGCCCATTCCTTGTCGATAAAGGTGGTGCCTTTGAACGGCAGGGGATTGGGGATCTCAAAGATCCAGTCGGCGCCGGTCACCGCGATATCGCCCGCGGGAAAGTTGGCCGTATTGTATACCGCTTCCGAGGCTATATCGGTGCCCAGCCGTTCTACCCGGCTGTCCTGCCGGAGGTTGGTCACCGTATAGGAGGGTTTATGTATGCCGTAATGAAATTGTCCTTGAGGTGTTACGCAGGTTCGCATTCGATGCATGAGATGTTTATCGGGTTTGAGGTTGTCATGGGATCAAGGTCTGTGTCGGGGATGGAGCGGGAGAGCGGATCGCCTGCGAGGTTCATTGCCCCTCTCGCCAGATTTCCAGGGCTTGCTGATAGATCTGGGAACGGGACAGGCCGAGGTCCGATGAGAGTTTGCGGCAGGCGTCCTTGAGAGAGAGCCCGGAGTGATCGCGGTACCAGAGGAGCAGTTCCTCGACGGTGTCGCCTTCCGCCTGATGACGGGGGCCGGGGCAGATGATCACCACCGATTCGCCTTTGTTCCTGCGGCTGTCGGCCAGTTCCAGCAACTCGCTCAAGGTGCCGCCCTGCAGTTCCTCGTAGGATTTGGTGAGTTCCCTGGCCCAGAAGGCCCGGCGTTCGCCGAGGACCTCCAGGGCATCCGTCAGCAGGGCCGCCATGCGGTTGGGGGATTCGTAGAGGACCAGCGGGTGCTCGGAATCGACCAGCGAACTGAGGAGTTTCTGGCGCTGGCCCTTCCGGGAGGGCAGGAAACCGAGAAAGAGGAAGGTGCCCTCGGCAAGTCCCGCCGACGAGAGGGCCGCGGTGAGGGCGGAGGGGCCGGGGATCGGCACAACCGTGATCCCCGCCTCACGGGCCAGACGGACCAGGATGGCGCCGGGGTCGGAGATGCCGGGGGTGCCGGCGTCGCTGACCAGGGCGATGCTCTCGCCGCCCTGCAGGCGGGAGACGAGTTCGTGGCCCCGCTCGGTCTCCTTTTCCCGATAGTAGCTGATCAGGCGGGTGTGAATGCCGAAATGGTTGAGGAGCTTCTGGCTGTGCCGGGTGTCCTCGGCGGCGATCAGGTCGACCTCCTTCAATACCCGCAGGGCTCGGAGGGTGATATCCTCGAGATTGCCGATCGGTGTGGCGACAATATAGAGGGTCCCTGGTCTGGTGTGTTCGGATCGTGTCATGATGGCTGAGAAAATTTATGTTGTCATTTCGAGCGATAGCGAGAAATATCGGTTTTCAAGACGATGAGATTTCTCCCTCCGGTCGAAATGACAAGGGTGGGTCGATATGACAGAATCTGCAACTGGTCATTTTGCAAGAGGCACAAATGGTTATTGCAAAACCCTGCCTGGCCGGGCAGCCAGGTATTCAGCCTTTGCGCCGCCGGCGATGCGCTGGCATTATGACCAATTCACCCGGAAAATGCATCTGCTTTATTGACAGAACAAGATCATTGTGTAATATATGAGCAGATACTCATATAAAGGAAACTCGGAAAGGGAGGAGGGAATGGCAACAGGGCAGGACCGCTGCGGGTGTCGCATCATCCATCTGGATAAGGTCGTCAGTGCCAGGGAAACGGCGATATCCGCCGCTGAGATCGAGAAACTCAGTCAGGTCTTCAAGGCCTTTGCCGACCCCAGCCGACTGCGGATTCTCCACGCCCTGCAGGAAGAGGAGATGTGCGTCTGCGATCTCTCGGCCCTGCTCGAAATCTCCGAGTCGGCGGTGAGCCATCAGCTCAGGCTGCTGCGCACCATGCGCCTGGTGGCCAACAGGCGGGAAGGGACGGTTCTCTATTACCGGTTGCTGGACAGGCATGTCCCGGAACTGATCGCCTTGGCCCTCCTGCATCTGCGGGAAGAATAAATGAGCCGGGGACCTGCCCCCGGCGGAAGAAAAGCATAACAACACAGGAAGGAAGATCCATGTTTGCTGCAACGGCACAATTTTTTTCGGCAATATTCCGGGAGGCCTGGGGGATCCTGCTCGATTCCTCGGTCTATATCCTTTTTGGCATCCTGGTGGCCGGGCTGCTCAAGGTTATCCTGAATCCCAACACCATCGCCCACCATCTGGGACGCGGGAGATTTTTCTCGGTGATCAAGGCCGCCTTTTTCGGGGTGCCCCTGCCGCTCTGATCGTGCGGTGTGCTGCCGGCGGCAGCATCACTGCAAAAACAGGGGGCGAACAAGGGCGCGACGACGGCTTTTCTGATCTCCACACCTGAATCCGGGGTCGATTCGATCTTCGTCACCTATGCGCTCCTCGATCCGATCATGACGGTAGTGCGGCCGGTGGCCGCCTTCATTACCGCCATTGCGGCAGGGTTTCTCGAGAATATTCTCCATTGGCCCAAGGACAGCGGGGCGATGCGGGTAGATCGCAGCTGTCCCGTTGACAACTGCTGCGACGGCATCGACTGTCCGGATGAGGAGCATAAAAATCATCACAGCCTGCGGGAAAAGGCAGTCGCCGGTCTGCGTTTTGCCACGGTCGAGGTCTGGGGCGATATCGCCCTATGGTTTTTCATCGGCGTGCTGCTGGCGGGCATCATCACCGTCATTATCCCCGATGACATGATGGTGTCGGTGATGGGCGGCGGAATCGGCTCGATGCTCATCATGCTGCTGTTCGGCATCCCTCTCTATATCTGCGCCACGGCTTCGACCCCGATTGCCGCCGCCCTGATCCTCAAGGGTGTCAGCCCCGGCGCCGCCCTGGTCTTTCTCCTGGTCGGCCCGGCCACCAATATCACCTCCCTGGCGGTTCTGGTCGGTATGCTCGGCCGTTGGGGCACCGTCCGCTATCTCCTGGTCCTGTCGACCTTTGCCGTGGCCTTCGGCCTGGGCATCGATCGGTTGTACCGGATGCTGCAGATCTCGCCCCAGGCAGTCATCGGCGAGGCCGCCGAACTGATCCCGGAAAGCCTGAAGTATGCCGGGGTCGCCATCCTGCTGGCATTGTCGATCAGGCCGCTCTCCGCCAGATTCCGCCGGAAACAGGCCCCGGTCGCTGCGGCCACGCACTTCCAGAGCGGTTTTCCGACCCTGCCGCCGGCCAAGCCGAGCGGAGGGCAGGGAATATCCTGCGCACCCGGCTGCGGTTGCGGACAGAGTTAGGCCCGGGGCATTCCGGGATAACCGGATTGTCCATTTGAAAAAGCTCCGCGGAACAGGTATGAAGTATGGGTATGATGAATAGTTGGAGGTTTTCCCTTTTGCAAAAACCTGAGAGCAGACGAAACGATGAATAAACATATCGGGATATTGACGGCCGGCGGCGACAGCCCGGGGCTGAATGCGGCGATCCGGGCCATCGGCAAGACGGCGCTCGGCACCGGCAGGATGGATATAGTCGGTTTTCGCGATGGATTTCGAGGTCTTATGGAAAATAGGACGATGCGCCTGGACCGCGAAGGCCTCTCCTCCATCCTCACCCTCGGCGGCACCATCCTCGGGACCAGCAGGGATAAGCCGCATCGCATGCCGGTCGGCGGCGAGGTCATGGACATGACCGAGGTCATCTGCGACAACTACAAACGACATAGTCTCGATGCCCTGGTCTGCATCGGCGGCGGCGGGACCCAGAAGAACGCCTTCCGCCTGGCACAGAAAGGCCTGAATATCCTGACCCTGCCCAAGACCATCGACAACGACGTGGGCATGACCGACCTGACCTTCGGTTTCCATACCGCCATGGAAATCGCCACCCAGGCCATCGATCGCCTGCACTCCACGGCCCACAGCCATCACCGGATCATCGTCGTAGAAGTGATGGGCCATAATGCCGGCTGGCTGGCTCTCGGGGCGGGGCTGGCCAGCGGCGCCGATGTCATCCTCATCCCGGAGATCCCCTATGATACGGCCAAGGTGACCCAGGCCATCCGCCAGCGCCAGCAGCGAGGCACCAATTTCAGTATCGTGGTGGTGGCGGAAGGGGCGCTTTCCGTTGATGACAGCAAGAAATACCAGAGCCTGAAAAAGAAGAAGACCAAGGCTCGGGAAGAGAAGGATACCAAGGCTGAGAAAAAGGCCACGGAGGCCCTGCTCGACTTCGATCTCTATCGCAGCAACCACACCCTGCAACTCAGCCGCCAGTTGGAAGAGATGACCGGCCTTGAGTCGCGGATCACCATCCTCGGCCATCTGCAGCGGGGCGGCACGCCGACCGCCGCCGACCGGGTACTGGCCACCCGTTTAGGCAGCGCCTGTGTCGGCTATATCGAACAGGGGATCCAGGGGGTGATGATCGCCGTCCGCGGCGAGGGGACGGCAGCGGTGCCGCTGGAGGAGGTCGTCGGCAGGCGTTCAACCGTGCCTCTCGATCACAGCTGGCTCAGCAGTGCCAGAAACGTCGGGACCTGTCTCGGTGATTGAGGGTCAATGGCAAGGCCGGTTTGCACCAGGGACTATCTTGACTGTATCGATGGGGCAGGGAAGGTAAATCAAACAGTCCCTTCCCCCATCTTCCTCGTCAGACTTCTTTCTTATCGGCATATTCCAGGTTGATGGCCAGGAATTCATCCGCCAACGCCTCGAAGACCTTAACAATTTCAGGGTCAAACTGCGTGCCGCACCTGTTGCGGATGATGGCGACGGCAGTTTCGTGACTCATCGCTTTCTTGTAGACGCGCTCGGAGATAAGTGCGTCGTACATATCGGCCAGGGCCATGAGTCTGCCGCTGAGAGGTATATTCTTGCCTTTGAGCCCGTAGGGATAGCCGGTGCCATCCCATTTTTCATGATGAGTCAGGGCAATCTCTCGAGCTGTTTTCAGAAAAGACGTGTCGTCGGAGATGCTGGATGCAGATTCGGCCCTGGCCAGGGTCTCGGCGCCGAGAACGGTATGTTTTTTCATCTCCTCGACCTCCGAGGGGGTGAGCGGTCCCGGTTTGAGCAGGATAGAATCGCGCACCCCTACTTTTCCCACGTCATGAAGCGGCGAAGATTTGACCAGGAGATCGACTTCCCTGGAAATCTTCCCGTCCAGCACATCCGCCGCCGAAATGTGCGGGTAGGTCCCTGAGGGGCCGCGAAAGCGAAGGGCGACGAAACCCTGTCTGTCAACGGGGATAAGGGTCTTGCCTGCCTTGATTGAGACCAGGCCTTCGGGGCCGGATGCAATAACTACGGTCTCATTCTGCCTGGATTGCATATAGGCGGCCAGGGCGAGAGACGGGTACAAGTTGCCGCCATACCGGATGAATAATGGCATACGACGGAGAACCCCGTCTGAATCCGGAACCGCGTTGACGAACCCCAATCCATCAGCGGCTGTTGCCAGTTGAGGAATGGCGACCACCGCACCGTCGGCTACGGGAAAAGGTTGCACCCCGTCACCCATACGGCTGACATGGGTGACGGCCAGGCGGCTGTCTGGTACATCTGCCTGTATCGTATTCCCTTCACCAAAGCGAAACATAAGCCCCAGATAGAAGGTGCCGCGATGCAAGGTGCGGGAAAGAGCCCAATCGTGATCCACTACCTCCGGCGGTAATCCGGAGATATCAAGTTCCATGTCGAAATAAGCTTTAAGATCCATATTTACAAACTGCATTGAGGAGCGATCCGGTTCCGCGAAGAGGATATCGACACCCACGGAGTCGGGTTTGCCGTCACGCACAGTGTCCAGCAGTCGCGCCACCAGATGACGCGGCCACGGCCACTGCCCGTAACGGCTCAAACTTGCCTCATCCACATCCACGATCAGCACGTTTGGATTGTGAGGTTTTTCGCCCAGTCTGTGCAGCATGAGGTCGTAGGCGATGCGATCGAGTTTTTGCAACGGCTCAGGGGTAAGCATGACCAGGATTGCCGAGAACACACAGAGAAACAGGCCGACGGCAAGAATGCCCTTGCTCGTTCTTTGGGGCGAGTGTTTGAAGACGGAAAGAAAGCGCATCGACCTTTATCGCACTATGACTTCGACGCGACGGTTACGTGGTTCAGCGACATTATCCGCGGTGGGTACAAGGGGGTTGCTCGAGCCATGAGAGGTGGTCGAGATCTGCTCGGCGGCCTGGTGTTTCTGGCCTCCTCTACCTGTTCGGCATCCCTTTCTACCGGAACGAAGTCATCGACTGGTATTACTGGTGGTGGGTCATCCACCTCTGGGTTGAAGGAGTATGGGAACTTATAACAGCGGCCATCATGGCATTCGTGCTGATGAGGCTGACCGGCGTGGAGCGTAAAGTCGTTGAAAAATGGCTATATGTGGAGATAGGCCTGTTCCTCTTCAACGGCATAGCAGGAACAGGCCACCATTACTACTGGATCGGCGCTCCCAGGTACTGGCTCCGGGTCGGGGCGTCTTTTCGGCGCTTGAACCCCTGCCGATCCTGCTGATGGTGATCGACACCATACACCATGTCAAACATCGACAGACCCAGATCGTCAACCCGCACACCTGGACCCTGGCGGTCGGCGGCGCGGTGTTTCATTTCATCGGGGCAGGCATATGGGGTTTTGCCCACACCCTGCCGCAGATCAACTACTACACGCACGGCTCCCAGGTCACGGTTTCCCATGGGCATCTGGCTTTTTTCGGCGCCCACGCACTCCTGAACCTCACGGTCTTCTACTATGCGATCCCGAAGCTGAAGGGGATAACGGTCTACCAGTCGACACGCGCCAAGTTCGGATTCTGGACCATGTGCAGCGCCATGATGCTGATGGGACTTACCTTCGGCGTATCCGGTGTCCTGCAGCCCTACCTGGGACGGGTGCTGGGCATGGGCTACATGACTGCCCAGTCGTACATGCGGCCCTGGATGGGAGTGACAAGGATTCTGGGGGTATTTTTCCTGGCAGGGGTACTGGTGACCGTTACCGACCTCCTGTTCATGAAGCCGGAACCCCGGCGTGCGGCATGAGGGAGGACCCGGCGGTCTTGCCGGGCCCCTGCCTGTCATGTTGACCTGGTAGCGGCCGAGCGAGCGCACGGCGTCCGGAGACACCGCGCGTACATCGTTTCGGGCATTTTCGTGCCGATGGCCGCCGCCGGAGTGCAGCGGAGCGGCATCGGCCTGCATCGGCATCTCAATTGCAACGGCCTGATGCACGTCGTGCATATGTGCGGCATGTGGCTGCTGTACCGGGGTGGCGCTCGACTTCGAGACGCAGGAGGATCTGATGGTTGTCCGCCGTACATGGGTTCTGAAAGCGTCGGGACTGGTCGCACTGCAGGGCGGGACGCCCGAGCCCGGCGTGCTCGTCAACGACATCCATTCGCAGTTGAACCCGACACGGGTGCGTGAAGTCGCAACGGTCTCTTCGGTCACGGACCTGCACCAGGCACTGCGTTGCGCTGCCGCATCAGGACAGGTCGTCAGCATCGCCGGCGGACGGCATGCGATGGGCGCCCAGCAGTTCGCCGAACAATCGCTGATGCTCGACATGACCCGCCTCAATCGGGTGCGGTCGCTCGATCGCGCCGGAGGGGTCGTCGAGGTGGAGGCCGGCATCATGTGGCCGGCGCTCGTCGACCACCTGCTGGCGTCGCAGGAAGGACAGTCTCGCCAATGGGGCATCGCCCAGAAGCAGACCGGTGCAGATCGGTTGACGATCGGTGGGGCGCTGGCGGCAAATGTCCATGGACGCGGCTTGACGATGAAACCGTTCATCAACGATGTCGAATCTTTCGTGCTCGTTGACGCGCACGGAAATGCCCGGACCTGCAGCCGCACCGAGAATGCGGAGCTGTTCCGCCTTGCGATCGGCGGCTATGGGCTGTTCGGTGTCATCTCGACGGTGAAGCTGCGGCTCATGCCGCGGCGGAAAATTCAGCGCGTGGTCGAACTCCGGCTGGTCGATGACCTGCCTAAGGCCTTCGAGCAGCGCATCGCCGACGGTTTCATCTTCGGTGATTTCCAGTTTTCAATCGATGAGACATCGGAGGACTTTCTGCGGAAAGGCGTCTTCTCGTGCTACCGGCCCGTCGATCCGCAGATGCAGATGCCCCAGGCCCAGCGCGGTCTCGGCGATGAGGACTGGTACGCGCTGGTCGTGCTCGCCCACAACGACAAGGCGACCGCCTTCGAGCAGTATTCGAAATACTACCTGTCCACGTCGGGCCAGATCTACTGGTCGGACACCCATCAGATGAGCACGTATCTCGACGACTATCACGCGCGGCTCGACGAACAGCTCGGAGTGACGGATCGCGCGACCGAGATGATCACGGAGATCTACGTGCCGAGGCCGGCGCTGCCTCCTTTCATGGCCGAGGTCGCGGGAGCTTTTCGCAGGAATGGCGTCCCGATCGTCTACGGAACAATCCGACTGACCGAACAGGACGACGAGAGCTATCTTGCGTGGGCGAAGCAGCCGTACGCCTGCATCATTTTCAACCTGCACGTGGTGCACACCCCGATCGGTATCGAACGGGCTGTAAAGGCGTTCCGCGACCTCATCGACATGGGCATGAAGCGTGGCGGGCACTACTACCTGACCTACCATCGCTACGCGCGGCGCGATCAAGTGGAGGCGTGCTATCCGCAGCTTCCCGAATTCCTGCGGCTGAAGCGCCGCTACGATCCGGAAGAGCGTTTTCAGAGCGAATGGTACCGGCACTACAAGCGGATGTTCGCCGACCGAATCTGATATGAAGCAGGTTGAAAATGCGGAAACCAAACCTCGCTTCCATTTTTATATTTGAAAGATACTATTGTTAGAAACTGACTCAAGGGTAAAATACGTAAGGTGCCCGCCATTTCGAAAGTGAAGATTAGCCCAGCTATTATTGAATAGCACACGCAACACTACTATCTGTTCCCAGGTCAGTCAAAAACGGAATCGCGGAACAGCACAACTCTCCTCTCTGTTCCCTTGGCTTTATACATTGCCGTATCG
>JANMSX010000084.1:0-2091 GCA_031389785.1 Desulfobulbaceae bacterium
CGTACTCGTGCTTGGTGACCTGCAACGTGACGGCGTGCTCGGGGTCGAAGGAGCGGAAGGCCAGGAAGGCCTCCGCGGAGGCCAACGACGGCGGCAATTCGCGCGCGTCGATCTCCTCGCCCTTCTCGACCTTGGCCGTGGCCACCTCCAGCAGCGGGTCGCGCTGCACGGAGGCGCTGTGGCGCGTGTTGGCGAGCGGCTTGGCGTCGGCGCCGACCGGCACGAAGACGGGCACCTCGACGCTGCGCGAGGCGCCGGCGGTGAGCGGGGTCTCGGGCTTGTCGTCCACGGTGAGCCGCACCTCGATCACGCCCTGTCGCGGGGCGCCGAGCTTCAAGGTCCAGGTGCCCCGCGTGGGCTTCCAGCCGGCGGGCGCGCCCTCGGGCTGGGGTTCCTTCTCGGGCTCGAGCAGGTCCATGCCGGTGACGCCGGCCACCATATTCTTGACGAAGCGCTCATGGCCGGGGACATCGACGATACCGATGCGGTGACCGCAGGGCAGATCGAGATAGGCGAAGCCCAGCTCGATGGTGATCCCCCGTTTCTTTTCCTCTTTCAGGCGGTCGGTTTCAATACCCGTCAGGGCCCTGACGAGGCTGGTCTTACCATGATCGACATGGCCGGCAGTGCCGAGAACGATATCACGCATAGGATGGCAGAAGGGTTGAAATCAGTGGATCAGAGATAGGGGTTGGTCCGCAGTTCCTCGGCAAGGGTCGATTTACTGCCGCCGTAACCGTGGCCCGGCCAGACCACCGTGTCGCCGGGCAGGTTCCCGAGTCGGGTGCGGATCGAATCCATCAGGTCCTGATGGGAACCGCCGGGAAAATCGGTACGGCCGATCCCCCCGACAAAAAGGGTGTCACCGGTGAGCAGGTCGGAACCGCAGAGAAGGCAGATGCCGCCGGGCGTATGGCCGGGGGTGTGGATGACCTCAAGCTTTTCTTCACCGATCTCGATGATATCGCCATCCTCGACCCGTCGGTCAACAGGCGGCGAAGGTTCGAGGCCGAGCATGGAAAAGTAGTTCTGCACCTCGGCCTGTCCGAAAAACGCCGCGTCGGCGGAATGCATGATAATTGCCGCGCCGGTGGCCTCCTTGATCCTGCGGTTGCCGCAGACATGGTCGGGATGGCCATGGGTGCAGATGATGTACTCGACCGTCAGGCCGGCCTTCTCGACCTCGGCGAGGATACGATCCTCATCGCCGCCGGGATCGACGACTGCGGCCTTGCCGGTCTTCGGGCAACTGACAATGTAGCAGCAGACTGCCATTGTTCCTACCGTCAACTGTTTGATAACCATACGAGAAAATCCCCCCTGTGCTGATGAACAGATCGGGGAAAAGAGACTCACCCTTTTCCCCGTTTCTTAAAGTACCTGCGGGCCGCCCCGCCTGCTCAGCGATTACCGGGAACTGCCGCAGTCACCGCCGCTGCAGGCGCAGCCTCCGGCAATATTCAGGCTGACCGGGGCCTTGACCGGCGGCAGACGGTTCTCGATGGCTTTCACCACCAGAGCAAAGGCCTTGCAGGCCGGGCTGTCAGCACCAGTGGCAAGATACGATGTTCCTTCATCGCCTGCCATAACAATCTTGGGATCCATCGGGATTCTGCCGAGAAAGGGCAGGTCAAATTCCCTTGCCACCTCTTCTCCGCCGCCGGTCTTGAAGATCTCGACGGTCTCGTTGCAGTGCGGACAGACCAAACCCGACATATTTTCAATCACGCCGGTAATCTCCACATTGACCGTCTTGCAGAAGTTGATGGACTTGCGGACATCGGCAAGGGCCACTTTCTGCGGCGTGGTGACCACCACGGCCTTGACGTTGGGGATGGTCTGGGCTACCGACAAGGGCTCGTCGCCGGTGCCGGGAGGGGCGTCGATAATGAGATAATCGAGCTCACCCCAGTCCATGTCGGCGATAAACTGCCTGATGGCCTGAATCTTCAAAGGTCCGCGCCAGATAATCGCCTGATCCCGGTCCTTGAGCATATATTCCAGCGAAACCACCTTGAGGTTGTCGCTGTATTTCAGGGGCGGCACCAGTCCGCCCTTGGTGGCGGGCGGCTCCAGGGTCCCCTTGAGGTT
>JANMSX010000131.1:0-4460 GCA_031389785.1 Desulfobulbaceae bacterium
GGCGGTCTTGCCCTCAGGGGTGCGGCCGGCCTTGTAGAAGATCACCTCCTTGCCGGCCAGCACGGCCTGGCGGACGGCCCGGGTGAAATGCACCCCGTCGAGGTCGTTGAAACCCTCGCAGTAAATGCCGATCACCTCGATATCGGGGTGCCCCCGGAAATAGGCCATCAGGTCGCCCAAGGTCAGATCGTTCTGGTTGCCGATCGAGATCAGGTAGGCCGGGTCCATCTCCGGAGCCCGGCTCATACGGGTCGCCATGAAGGCCCCGGACTGGCTGATGAAGGCCGAATTGCGCGGGTGTTTGTCGCGCTGTTTGGCGAGTTTTTCCTCGGGGATGAACCAGGTGTCGTAGCCGCCGGCATGGGAGATGATGCCCATCGAGTTGCCGCCGAGAAAGACCGGTCCGGTGCCCTCGGCATGGCCTGCATCGATCCGGGCCATCAGCCGCTCGGCCAGGGCCTCGCTCTCGCGGGTCTCGCCGAGGCCGCCGGGGATGAGCAGGACCGACTCGGTCAGCCCACTCACGATGATCTCGTCGACCAGCTGCGGCACGGCCTCCGCCGCCACCGCCACCACCAGCAGGTCGAGACGCTGTGGCAGGTCCTTGAGCGAGGCGACGCAGCGGACCCCGTCGACCTCGGCGGCGGTCGGATGGATGACCACCAACCGTTCGGCCGGGAAGCCGTGGGCCAGGACATTTTTCAGGATGACCCGGCCGAAATTGTTGCGGCTGGTGGAGACCCCGACGATGCCGATCCGTTCCGGGTGCAGCAGGGTATGGATCTTCGCCACCGGCCGGTCGGCCTTGACCGGTCTGCCCGGCAGCGAGAAGCGGCACATGCCGTCCAGCGGCACCATCATGAAATCGTGGAAGGCAAAGGGATTGATCTCCAGTTCCTCGATGAGAAACGGGGCGGCCGGGTTGGTCGGGGAAAAATGGTTGGCCACCTGGATGAAGGCGGCAAAGCATTCGATCAGCTGTTCATCGGAGACCACCCGCTTCTGGCCGCGGGTCTTGCCCGCCAGAATCTTGTAGGAGACGGTGCGCCTGAACAGTTGGAAGAAGGCCTCCTCGTCGTTCAACTCCGTCGAGGCCGAGATAATGCCCCGGTTCTTCTTGAAATTGGCGGCGAGCAGCTCGGTGTCGGTGCCGCCGACGCCGGCGGTGAGGATCATGCCGAATTCCCGGCTGTTGCGCAGGCCGACGATGAGCTCGTTGCCGAAGGTCTCGGAATCCGGCGGCAGGTACTGCACCTCGAGCACCCCGCGGATATCAAGCGATATGGCCGAGACCAGCGCTTCGCCGGCGAGACCGCGATAGCGTTGGGGGGCGTGTCTGGGGCAGCGTTCAATGCGGTCGGCATAGCTCTCGGCTACCTCGTACATCATCCGCCGCCAGGTCGAACGGATCTTATCCGGGTGCTTGGCGATGATCCGCACCCCGCCGACATCGCTCTTGTGGACGATATAGGGCGAGACGATCTTCAGCACCACCCGCTCGCCGGGCAGGGCCAGCAGTTCCTCATCGGAGGGCCGGGTGCCGCCGACGAGCAGGATGCTGCGCGGCGGCGTCTCGGAGCCGAGATGCCGCAGCAGGGTGTAGACCTCGTACTCGAAGAGAAACTGCCGGTCTTCCCGGGCGGCCTGCTCGAAGACCCGGGTCATCGCCTGAAAATCGATATGGGTTTTGACCCTGGGCTTCTGGGCCGTGTCTGCGCACATGTTTTCCCCCGCTTGAATTTTCCTCTACTCCGCTCAGTTACAGTATACACCACTAGCCGGCGAGGACAAACCGCATGCCCGCCCGGATCGCTACCGCACGAAATAGAAGAGCGTGCCTTCGACCCAGTTCGTTCCTTCCTTTCTCAGCCGGGTCGCCACCGAATGCCGCAGGGTCCAGCCGGTTGCCCCGGCAGCGGCAACCACATAGTCCTGGGAGTGGGCGAATCTGCCGGTCGGCTGCAGCTGAAATTCCGCCTCATCGGTCATTTCGGTTGAGAAACAGAGCAGGGCGCCAGGTGCGGTCCTCGGGTACAGGGCAGCCAGGGCAGGTTTGAGATCGCCGAGATAGATCAATACATCCGCCAGCACGACAAGGTCATAGCGGGCGTCCGTCGTCTCGAGGAAGCGGACGATCTCGTCGACGGCCAGATGGTCGTAAATCCCCTTCTCCCTGGCCCGTACGACCATCCCCTCCGACACGTCGACACCGGTGAGATGCCCACAGATGTCCGCAAAGGCCGCGCCGCTGAGGCCGGTGCCGCATCCCAGATCCAGGACTTGATGAAAGGGAGTGCGGATCCCGTCCAGCTGTTCGAGGTGGTGACGAAGCTGTTCGGGTACCGAATAGTTCAGCCCCTGCACGAGATTTTCATCGAATCCCGCGGCGTAGCTGTTGAAAACGGTGCGGATGTATTCCTCCGGGGCATTGCTCACCCTCTCTCCCTGCACGGAGGCAAGCATGTGGCGGGCCGCCTGATGGCCGGGATTCAGTTCCAGGAGCTGCTGGTAATAGTGTTTGGCCTCGTGCAGATTGCCCTGCAGATGCAGGAGGTAGGCAAGATTGTTGGTTGCCGACTGATGGGCCGGCTGCAGGCGGAGGACCTGACGCAGGACATCGATTGCCTTGCCGTGCTCATGGATGTCCTTGTAGCAGCAGGCAAGGTTATAGAGACAATCGGGGTCGTCCGGGGTGATCTTCGTCAGGCCGACATAGACCAGGATCGCCTCCTCGATCTTGTCACATTTTTTCAGGCAGAGCCCGAGATTATAGAGGAGATCCGGGTCATCTTCAGACGCTTCGAGGGCCTGCAGGTAGTGCTCCAGGGATTCGTCGTACTTTTCCTGCTCGTACAAGAGCAGTCCCATATTGTAATGGAGAGAAGAGGATTCCGGGAAGTATGCGAGAAGCTGGGCATAATGCGCTTCCGCTTCGGGATAACGACCGCTTTGATGCATTTCGCAGGCGTTGACATAGATTTTTTCGACGATTTCCGGAGAAATGGTTTTTTCTGTGTTCATATCTTGGGAAAAATGGATGAAGAAGGTGATCGATGGTCAATGCGGATTTATCAGAATGGCTGTATCAGGATGTGCAGGCCTCCCGCAACACTGTCCGGTGCCGACGACTGCATCGCCGCTTGGGTATCCCGTTGGATTTCTACAGAATCGGGAGGAAGGCTTCATATTCCGGTCGCTGCAGGAATACCTCCTCCCGCTTCCGCCACCGTTCATGAGATGATACCATGCGCCCGGACATTCTCTGCGTAATGGCCTTGACATACTCTCTTTATGTACCATGATTGCTAATAATTGCCAAAGGTAAACCTGGCCTTTCAGCCATTATGGCATGGCGCCCACCCCGGCCTCCTAACAAGCCTCTAGGCAGGTATGCATCGGCCTGATAAATCGAAAACATTGGTGAGAAATATGGCGCAGGGAAGTGAGAGCAGAACCGGACTCAGCCAGGGAAGGCAGAAGGTGTATGGCGGATTGATCATCGGACTTTTCGCGCTTGCCATCGCGGCGGTACTGTCCGTGCCGTTCGTCTACGAGTCGCAGACCCTCTGGTACAAGGTGGGTTTGAAAAAATCGATGTTGCGGACCGGACAGATGGCGGGCCTGCTCGCCATCCTGTTCCTTTTTGTCCAGGTTCTTCTGGGGGCCAGGGTAAAACTGCTGGAGAAGGTCTTCGGCGCGGCCGCCCTGATGCGATACCACCGGGCCAACGGCCTGCTCGTCTGTTTCCTGGCCCTCGCCCATGCGGGCCTTGTCCTGATCCCGGAAGGAATCACCAATCTGCCGCTTGCCTGGAAATACTGGCCGGAAATTGTCGGGGGGTTCCTGCTGCTGATGATTCTGATATTGGCCGTCTCCTCCCAGTTCAGGCAGCAGCTTGGACTTCCCTATCCGGGATGGCGGGCCGCTCACAGGCTGCTGGGCTATTCTGTACTCTGTCTGGTGCCTGTGCATGTGCTCTTCGTCAGTGAATCGTTTGCCCGGGGTGTACCGAAAGCAGCACTGCTGCTGGCTTTGGCCGCCGCAGTGAGTTGGCTGGTACAGACGAAACTGGCTGCCCGGCGAAAGCAGCTGGTTGCCGGAAAAAAGTAGAGGGAGAGTCAAGTTTGCTTTTTATCGCCTTCTCATTATTGTCTCCCTACCGAGCGGAAGGGCGACCGACACACCGCAGAGGCTTACAGCCCTTACGATTTATTTATCTCAACGGAGGATATTATGAAAAGATTGAGTTTTGCAGCCGTTGTCCTTTTTTTTCTGTTTGCAAACGCCGTGAACCTGTCCGCCGCGGCCCGCACCTGGGAAATCGATACGGCCCATTCGAATTTTTATTTCACTGTCGATCATGTTTTCTCCAAGGTGCGCGGCCAGTTTAACAATTTTTCCGGCGAGGTGAAGTTCGATCCCGGCAATCTGGCAGACAGCAGGTTCTTTTTTGAGATCAA
>JANMSX010000141.1:0-14307 GCA_031389785.1 Desulfobulbaceae bacterium
GATATCGCCGCAACCCAGTTTGCCGAAGCCCATAAGGCCGGCGGCGGGGCGGCGGTGGCCTATTACGGCTCGGGGCAGGCGCTGACCGAGGAGACCTATTTCTTCCAGAAGATCATGCGCGGCGGCCTGCAATCCAACAACGTCGAGGGTAATCCCCGGCTCTGCATGGCCAGTGCGGTAGGCGGCTATATGACCTCGTTCGGGGCGGACGAGCCCATCGGCGGCTACGCCGATCTGGAAAAGGCCCACTGTTTTTTCATCGTCGGCTCCAATACCGCCGAGGCCCATCCGGTTTTGTTCCGGCGGATCATGCGGCGCAAGCTCGATAATCCCGATACGGTCAAGGTGATCAATGTCGATCCCCGAGTCTCCCAAACCTCGCGGATTGCCGACATGCATCTCCAGTTCAAGCCGGGGACCGATCTGTCCCTGTTGAATGCCATGGCCCATGTCATCGTCGAGGAAAAGCTCTATGATGCAGAGTTTTTGAAGAATTACGCGACGTTCAGGAAAGGGAAGGGCGAAGCGGCAACCTTTGAGGAATTGCAGGCCCATCTCGCCAAATATACCCCGGAAGAGGCGGCAAGGACCTGCGGCGGTACCTTCAAATCGGAGGATATCCGCACGGCGGCCCGCTGGTTTGCCGGCTCGAAGGGCACGGTCAGTCTCTGGACCATGGGACTCAACCAGCGCAAACAGGGGGTCTGGGCCAACAATATGATGCATAATCTGCATATCCTCACCGGCCAGCTGATGAAGGACGGGGCCGACAGCCTGTCGCTCACCGGCCAGCCCAATGCCTGCGGCGGGGTGCGTGAGGCCGGCGGCCTCTGTCATATCCTGCCCGGTCACCGGCCGATAGAAAAGGAGCCGATGCGCCGCCAGGTGGAAGAGGCCTGGGGGGTGCCCGCCGGCCGCATTCCGGCGGAGCCGGGACTGCACACCATGGCGATGTTCTCGGCGGTGAACGAAGGCAAGATCAAGGCGATGTGGATCAACTGCACCAGCCCGGTGCAGAGTCTGCCGAACTGCAATCTGTACAACAAGGGGATGGACCGGGAGGATGTGTTCATCGTCTGCACCGATATCTTCCACACCCTCACCACCCAGAAGGCCAACCTGGTGCTGCCGGCCTCTTTCCATTTCGAGAAAACCGGCGTCTACGGCTGCACCGAGCGCCGTTCCCAGCTGACCAGAAAGGCGATCGACTCACCCGGCGAGGCCAAACCCGAGGTATGGATGATCAGGGAATGGGCGGCAAGGCTGGCGGAGAAGCTGAATGACCCGGTGATCAGCCAGTGCATCAAACCCTTTGTTGGCCTGGAAGAGGGTTATGCCCTGCCGAAGGCGATCTGGGATGAGTATACGCAAAAATTGACCGCTGGTCGTGACAGCGATCTGCGCGGCGCGACCTATGAAGTGCTGGGACAGATGGCCGACGGCGTGCAGTGGCCGGCGCCGACAGCGGAATACGCCCTCACCGGCGGCACGGTGAAAAAGTTCGTCAAGGGCCGCGATCCGCTCGCCACCAGCCTGTCGAAAAACGATCTGCCGTACCAGTTCTACGGTGCGGCCCATGAAGATCGTACCCTGTGGATCTGGCTACGCGACCAGGCCGACCCGGAGGAGATCCCCGATGCCGAATACCCCTTCTATCTCTCGACCGGCAGGATCATCGACCACTGGCATACCATGTCGATGACCGGCCGGGTGCCTGAACTGCTGCGGGCCAACCCCTATGCCTTTATCGAGGTCAATCCCAAGGACGCCGAACGGCTCGGCATCAAGCCCGGCGACATGGTGGAGGTCAAGTCGCGGCGTGGGGTAAATCTTCTGCCGGCAAAGGTCTATGAAGGCCCGGTCGAGGGGATGGTCTTCGCCTACTGGCACGACCAGCATCCGGACCGGATGATCAACAAGCTGACCAAGGATGCCTACGATCCCGGCTCAAAAGAGCCGGAGTTCAAGATCTGCGCGGTGCAGGTCAAGCGGGTGTCCGGGCCGCAGGCGCTGCAACCGTTTATCGTTTAGTGCCTTACAAAATGTTTTTGTGCATAAAATGCACGAAAATATTCTGCGAAAGGCACTTATCCCCCACAAGGGGGGACTGAAAAGAGTACCCCCTTGTGGGGTGTTAATCCGGGAGCCCGGCCGGCAGGGCAGACCTTCCGGCCGGGTGGCCTGATCCAATATGCATCCACAGGAGAAACCATGCCGATAAGCGGTGTAGTCATAACCAGCAGGCCGACGGAAAAGGCGGAGGTGCTGCGCTCCCTGGCCGCCATCCCCGCCGTCGAGGTGTTCGGCGACGATGAGCAGGGCAATATCGTCGCCGTGATCGAGACCGGTTCCTCGGAGGATATGGAAAAACTCATCGATCGAATCAACAAGGACCCGTTTGTTCTTCATGTCGGCCTGACCTATCTCAATACCGAGGACGAGGCCGAGCGGATGGCGCAGGGGGAACCGGTCGCCAAGCCCTTCGGCTTCCGCCGGCCGCCGGCCTGACAATAATGAAGCGCCGGGAATTCCTCGGGCTTATCGGGGCGGGGCTGAGTTGCCTGCCTCTCCTGCCGGGATCGGTCGGGGCAAAGCTGCTGGAGTCGCCGGTTGCCACCAACCGTCTGCGGCCGCCGGGCGGCGTCCCGGAGGAGATCTTCCCGGCGAAGTGCATCCGCTGCGGCCGCTGTGTCGAGGGCTGCCCCTACCGCTCGATCATCATGCTCGATATCCGTGCCGGGATCTCCGCCGGAACGCCGCTTGTCGAGGCGGAAAAAATCCCCTGCTATCTCTGCATGAAGTGTGTCGATGTCTGTCCCACCGGCAGCCTGCGGCGCATCCGCCAGGAGGATACCCGGATGGGACTGGCGGTGATCAACCGTTTTCATTGCGCCGCCTGGATCGGCACCACCCTCTGCCGGACCTGCTACGATAAATGCCCCTATAGCGAAAAGGCGATCCGTCTCGACCAGTTGCGGCCGGTGATCGACGAATCGGCCTGCACCGGCTGCGGCATCTGCACCAACGCCTGTCCGGTCTCCGCCCCTGACGGCAGCAAGGCGGTGAATATCGAACCGATCTTTGCCCGGGACAAGGTGACGACATGATGGGCGAAGAAAACGGCACTGCGCCGCTTGCTGCAAAACCGGCCAAAGGACCGGGGACGCGCTTCAGCCGCCTGCGTCTTGCCGTCCTCAGCGGCGCCTTCCTGCTCATCGCCGTCAATCCCTTCCTCAACTATTACCTGCAATTCGATTTTATCCAGGGCTGGTACCAGTCGCTGGGGATCGGCAAGCTGTGGTTCGTCTCGCCGTTGGAGGGCCTGGAGAGCCTGCTGATCACCAAATCCCCGTACCTGCCGTCGCTGGTCGGCATGCTGATTCCGTTACTTATCGCCTTCTTCCTCGGCCGGGTATTCTGCTCATGGATATGCCCGATCTCCTTTCTTCTCGAGCTGTTCGACCGGGCGCGCCGGTTCATCTCGGCAAAGCCCTTCCTGCGCAACCGGCTGCTCGTTGCCAAAAAACGGCTGTGGTTTGTCCTGATCGCCGAGTTGGTCGTCAGCCTGGTGCTCGGCGCCCCGCTGTTCGTCTTTCTCTCGCCGCCCGGGCTGGTCGGCCGGGAAATCATGATGGCGGTATTTTTCGGCAAGCTGGCCCTGGAAGGGGTGCTTGTCATCGCGGTCATCCTGCTCGAGCTGCTCACCCGCCGGTTTTTCTGCCGAACCTTTTGTCCGCTCGGCGGCCTGTTGGCGTTTCTGGGGCTTAAACGGCGCCTACGCGTGCATCTCCAGTCCGCCGACTGCACCGCCTGCGGCAGGTGCAGCAGGGTATGTCCGATGGGCTTGAAGCCGGAAGAGGGCGAAGGCCTGTCGGCCTACTGCTGGAATTGCGGGGAATGCGTGGACAGCTGCCAGTTCGATGCTTTGCATTTTCGTTGGCAATAAAGGAGGAAAAGGAGCGTCCCTCGGAGGGAATTCATAGACGCCCCCAAATTTCCCTTGCAGGGATTTTGTCCGGCGGGTTTGCCCCTGGTATTTTTTCATTCCTTGGGAAGGGTAAAGACGAAATTGGGATGTCCGTCGGGAGATTCCTCACACCACAGGTCTCCCCCGTGGCGCCGCACGAGCTCGCGGATGACCGGCAGGCCGATCCCCGAACTCGCCTCGCTCTCGAACATCTCAAAAATGGATTTTCTCTTCTCGGCAGGGATCGGTTGCCCGTTATTGAAAACATTCAGGCGATACATCTCGCCAATATCCTCAAATCCATAGGCAATCGTCCCTCCCCTGGGGGTGTAGCGGATAGCGTTGGAGAGGAGGTTCCTGTAGACGATGCCCAGCCAGTTCTTGTTGGCGGAAACCAATATTTTGTTGCCTGGAATTCCGCCGAGGCGATTGTCGATGCGAATTTCGCCCCTCTCGATCTCCTGGGAAAATTCCCCAAGGATAGGGTCGATAATATCCTCACGAAGATCAAGTATTACTTTCCTGCCGATTTCACTGGAATTCATCACGCTTGATCTGGTCAGGTATTCCCCGACTATTTTCTCGAGCTTGATCATCCGATGAAAGACATCGGTAAGCGTTTGTTTGACGCTTTCGCTCACCTCGCCGAATCTGCCTCGTACCAGCAGTTTGACGGTCGAGGCGATGGAGACGATGGGCGACCGCATATCGTGGGTGGCGATGGAGAGCATCCGCAGGATATGGTTTTCCAGCCTTTTACGCCTGGTGATGTCGCGGGAGATACCTATCACTCCAAGAGTCTCTCCGTCGAAATGCTTCCAAGGAAACTTAGAGACCGAGACCCAGGAGTGGGTTCCATCCGGACGAGTCAGTTCTTCTTCCTTGTCGACGATCGACTCTCCCGTTTCCATTATATGAATCTCATCATCCCGACATTTCAGGGCCTCCTCCAGCGGCAGAAAATCAAAATCGGTTTTGCCGATCATATCCTCCCAACGGACCGCCGACCTTCTGGCCTTGGCCTCACTTACCAAGGTAAATCTCCCGTCCATATCCTTGAAGAATATGGAATCCTCAGTGTGGCGCAAGAGCGCCATTATCTCGGGACATCTGTTATTGAAATTGTTCGCCATACCTGCACACCTCCCAAAAAGGTGAAATGGTGGGTGATGAGCCATCGCTTTTGAGGGGAGTTCTGAAAAAACGTCCAGCCGGCGAAGATTCATCTGAACCGACGGAGTCTGGTTGTTCCTGTCACTGTGCGACGGATACTTGTCTCGTTCAGGATAAGTGTATCAATCGAAAGAAGAAGAATGCAAGCCTGATTTCATGTCATCCGTTTGAAATAATACGCGAGTATTGCAATGATGATTGCCGGGGAGATGAGTGCCATGGGGAGCCAGGTGCCGGTGCTGAGCATGATCACCTGGTTTACTGCGACAAATGCGATGTAGCCGTAAAAGCCCCATTTCTTCATCTGCCAGAAGCCGATATTGCATATCAGGCCGACGATGCCGATAAATGCCAGGTAGGGCGGATACCAGGCGCCGACATCTCGAGCGACGCCGGAAAACACCTTCGGGAAAACAAACAGCACCCCAATGAAGCCAAGGATACATATGATGGTAATAACAGGGGGGCGCTGTTGGAGGGCCGGAGGGCTGTCACTCATAGTCTTGAACCTGATATGTATGATTATTTTGGATATGCAGGTGTCGAGCGCCTGTTCATCCTCTCTCTCAGGCCTGCGAGTCCCGCCGGTCGGACCGGCTCTGCGACCAAGGCCGGTTATTCCCGCTGGGAGATCTCCATGAGCACTGTCTCCAGCATCTCCTGCAACTCCTGCTCGATCCTGAACAGGGAGGTGTCGTTGTCCTGCTGCAGGGCCTTGAAATAGGCGTTGCAGATCCTGATCCGCGCCGCCGGCCAGTGACGGGTGAAACCGAGCTGGTCGGGGGCGCGGTCGCCCGCTGCCGGGGCCGTCTCATAGTCCCGCCGGCCATGGGCCCAGTTAATGGTATGGAAGTAAAACAGCAGGGCCCGGTTGAGCAGGACGAAGAGCAGGTCGATCGAATTGACCGGGCCGATCTGCAGCTGCTGCCCTCCCAGCTTCATGCCCATGAAGCTGGCGCTGGTCGAGACGCTCTCGCCGCCGAGTACGGCGCCGAGGGCGCCGATGGCCCCGCCCAGGGCGGCGTAGAGGCCCATGCTGAGGCCGGCATGGGCGACATCGAGGCCGGCTCCGACCGCGGCGCCGCTCAGACCGCCGAGTATGGCCAGCTGTCGCCTGGAGAGACCGAGGATCTGCCAGGTCCGTTCATTGAAGAGATCTTCCCGGAGGATCGAGCGGGGAGGCAGCTGGTAGTTGAAGATATGGTGCTTGAATTGGGCCCGGATCTTCTGGTGGGCCTTCGACTCAATCCCGGCCAGGCTCTTGTTGAAGCTGCGGACAAGCTCCTCCTCTCTCCGGCGATCCTGGCTCTCCTCGTTCGCTGCGACCGTCAGGCGGAAGCGCAGGCAGTCCCTGAGCATGGCGATGATCAGCCCGGCGGTGACCTGATTGCGGGCGGCCCAGTCGCGCTGGAAGGCCGTGACCACCTGGCCGATCACCGGTTGCCAGTCCTGGTCGATGGACTGCAGGGCCTCGAGGAGGAGGATCCGTTCGGCATAGGTGGCCCGGTGGGCGTTGAACACCCTGTTGGCGTTGAAGGACTTGCGGAACTCCTCTTTCCAGGACTGGAGGTGCTGCTCTTCCTGGTCCTTACAGTTGATGATCGCCATCCGGGGTCGGCCGGTGAGGCGAAGGATCTCCATCTCTTCCCGGTCGACGTTGCGCACCGGCCGGGAGCCGTCGACGACATAGATGATCCCGGCACCTCGTTCTACCGGCAGGAGGAGCTCGCGGTCGTCGGCCAGTTCGGCGATGATCCTGGCCTGCTCCCTGAACTTCCTGATGATCTCGCCGCCCTCGCCGGACAGCGTCTTGAGGATGCTGAGGACCCTGCCGGGATTCTGAAAGCCGGGGGTGTCGGTGAACCTGAGGACCTCACGGCCGTCGATGACGACGGGGAAGGTCCGGCACTGGGTGGTCTCGCCGGGGGTCGGGCTGACCCGGACGGAATCGTCCTCGGCCAGGGTCGAGAGGACCGAGGATTTTCCCTCGTTCGGGTGTCCCATAATGGCGATTTCAGGCGTCATCGGCTCCTCGTGTTGAACCAGCTGCGATGGGGTAATGGAGCGGGGCGGTCATGGCCGTTGCTCCCGGAGGGGGTTGAGGCTGATGAAGGGATCGCCCAGGGCCGTGATCTTCCTGGACCAGACCAGCCAGTCCCCTTCCGGAACCGGCGCCAGGCCGGGGCTGGCCGCCGGTCGACCGAGGAGTTCGATGAAGATCGGGGTCTCGGTGCCGACGATCTGGCGGATTTCCTGCAGGTAGGAAAGGAAGGCGACCAGCGGCGGCATCCACGATTCCATGAGGACGAGGATGCCGCAGTTGCCCTGCCAGTTCTCCTCCCGCAAGGCCTCCAGGACCTCCCGGTCCGCTTCGTAATCCTCCATGAAACGGATGGTGCCGACGTGGCTGAAACCGCGCTGCGCCAGGAATTCGTGCAGTTCCTGCATCTCGAATACCGGGAAGATGTCGTCGGGGATGAGGACCAGCACCGGGTTGCCCCCGGGTCGGCGCACGGCCTCGGCGGCGGCGTCGACCGGCGCAGGCTCCGGTCCCGTCGTCTGCGGCCTGAATTCCGGGGCGGCCTGGGTCGTGAGCGAGGGCGTCAGCATCCTCTGCAGCAGGCCGGCGGCGGGAGGGTGGGCGAAGGTGAGGTTGGCCAGGCAGCGGCGCTGCATGAACAGGGAGGCCAGATAGAGGAACATCCGGGGCAGCAGGCCGTAGACCAGCAGGCAGAGGACGAGAAAAGGCCACCAGGCCACCAGGTCCTGGGTGGCGAGATGGGCTATGCCGTCCTTGAGGATGATCCGGCTGCCTTCGATGGCCGTAAGCGATGGGGAGGCGACATCCTCGGGGAAGAACCGGGACCAGGGGGCGGCGATGACCGTAATCAGCCTGTGCAGGGCAGGGGCGCTGAACTGCACGGTGGACTGCCAGCCGAAGGCGATATCGCTTGTCAGTATGCGGAACAGGGTGGCGGCCAGGATCCCGGCGTTGGCGCCGATGGCGAGAAGCTGGGTAAGAATGAAAACCGGCCAGAAGAACAGGGAGCCGTAGATCCGCCGGGCCCCCTTGAGCAGGCCGAGGGAGGCGGCGAGGCTGTCTCTTGATTCCGCCCACATCCTGCCGAGGATGTTGCGATGGCCCCAAAGGATGGCCTTTGCGGTCAGGTTGCCCATGATCCGCATGCCGAGAGGCAGGGAGGCGGTCCGCCCGCGCAGCAGGCAGCGGATGAGCCAGGAGAGAAGCAGTATCAGGAGGACGGCGATCTGGCTGAAAATGAAGAAGAAGAGGAAAGCAAGGATATTGACGGGGGTTGTCCCGGCGTAGTTGAAGAAGGTCAGGCCGGCGATGGAGCCGAAGAATAGGCCGATCACCAGGCAGAGCAGTCTCAGGGTACGGTGGGCCTCGGTGAAGAGCGCCCCCGGACTGAGGATGTCGGTTGCCCCGAACTCCGTCCTGCTCCGGTATTCAAGCCATTGCCGGAGGATAATACGAGGTTCCGGGGACTGTCCTGTCGCCGCCAGGGCTGGCTCGATGTGGCGGAGATAGATGCCGCGATCTCTCTGGACCAGCGATCCGGCCGGCAGGGTCGCATCCTTGTGGAGAAAATACTCGAGATCGAAGATATCCTTATAATTCCATAAGGGCTTCATAGGGGGGAGTATACCAAAAGCCTCCCGGCCTTTCCTCAGTTATTCTTCCCAGCGCGGAAGATTTCCGGAAACCTCGCTGACTAGCTATCTACAGGAGTATACATAAAAAACTTGCCGTTCCAGTGTGCATGCGTTAGCCTTTTGGGCAGAGTCGTCGTTTTTTTAACCGGAATTCCTCCTCGTCATGCCGGATAGGCCGACCCCATGGTACCGGAAGGATTGCTTATAATCAAGTTGGCCCGGTGGCACACAGAAAAGATGAGCGGATGGTCGGATAATGGATAAATCAGCCAGGGTGCTCGCCTATATTGCCGAAAAAGGCTGGCTCGCCGGAGAGCTGCGCTGCTCCTTTCTCGCGGCCGGCGAGTACAACGAGAACTACCGGGTCAGCACCGGCCAGGACGACTATGTCTGCCGGATCAACCACGGTACCCAGTTGAGGCTTGCCAACCAGATCGAGTACGAATTCCATGTCCTCGAGGCGGTGGCCCCCTCGGGCGTTACCCCCCGGCCTTACCGCTACAGTCTTGACGGCGGCGATCTCGGGGAAGGGGTCCTGCTCATGGAATACCTGTCCGGCCGACCGCTGGATTACAGCCGCGATCTCGCTGCCGCCGCTCGGATCTTCGCCCGCATCCATGCCCTGCCGGCGGACCCGCGGCTGATCGTGCAGGCCGATCCCGTCCGCGACATCGCCGCCGAGTCGCTCGGCCTGATCCTTCGCTATGATGGCGATGCATATCGCGATGTGCGGCTGCTGCTCCTCGCCTATCACGAAAACATCATGGCCCTGGCCGAGACAACCGTCGCCCTGTTCGCCGACGAGCCCCTGTGCATGGTCAACACCGAGGTGAATTCCGGCAATTTCCTCATCCACCCGCAGCGATCCTCCTTGGTCGACTGGGAGAAGGCGGTGGTGTCCAGCCGCTACCAGGACCTCGGCCACTTCCTGGCGCCGACCACGACCCTCTGGAAGAGCGACCACCGCCTGCACGACGGGCAGAAGAGGGACTTCCTCGCCGCCTACCGGCAGGCCCTCGGCCTCGGTATACCGATGGCTGAACTCCATGAAAAAACCGCAATGATGGAGAGGGTGATCCTGCTGCGGGCCTTGAGCTGGTGCTATATGGCCTTTCACGAATACACCGGCAGCAGCAGGGCGCTGACCAACGACGCCACCTTCCGCAGGATTGTCTCCTATCTCGACGAGGCCCGATGTTTCTTACACTAGACGAGGTCTGCAAGGACTATCAAGGCCAGCGGGTCCTCGACAAAGTCTCTTTTGAGGTCGCCGAGGGGGAGCTGGTTTCGATCATCGGCCCGTCCGGGGCGGGGAAGACCACCCTCTTGAAACTTATCGCCGGCCTCGAGCAGCCGGACACCGGCACGATCCGCTCGCCGGCCGATCTCCTGCGCAACCCGGCCATCCTGGTCTTCCAGGACTACGTCCTGTTTCCGACCATGACGGTCTTCGACAATGTCGCCTTCGGTCTCAGGGCCAGGAAGACGGCCAGGGCCGCAATCGACCAAAAGGTCATGGCCATGCTCGACTATTTCGGGCTCGCCGACAAGGGCGGCCAGTATCCGAACCGGCTCTCGGCCGGCCAGCAGCAGCGGGTGGCCCTGGCCCGGGCGATGGTCGTCAACCCCTCGCTGCTGCTGCTCGACGAGCCCTTCGCCAACCTCGACCGGAACCTGAAGAGCGGCACGGCCGAATTCATCCGCTCTTTCCAGAAGGAATACAATATCACCACGATCAGCGTGACCCACGACCTGCAGGAGGCCTTTATGATGTCGGACAGGATCGGCGTGCTCCTGGACGGCGCCCTCTGCCAGTATGACGACGGCCGCAAGGTCTATCAGATGCCGGCCTCGGCGCGGGTGGCGGCCTTTCTCGGCCATGTCAATACCATACCCCGGCGATATTTTCCCCGGCTGGGCATGCCGAAGGGGACGGTCGACGGCCGCGACATCAGCGTGCGGGCCGAGGGACTGGTCCTCGAAAAGGACCCTGATGGCTGCGGGATCATAGAGGATATCCTTTTTGCCGGCCAGTATGACGTCTGCCGGATTCGGATTGACGACCTGTCGTTGACGGCCTATATTTCCGATAGGAATTTGGCCGTACATGACCGGGTCAGGGTTGCGGTGAAACAGTTCATGGAGTTAGAAGGGGAGTGACGATGCGGTGGTCTACGGGTGTGGTTCTGCTGGCGTTGTTGCTGGTCTGCGGTGTTTCTTCCGGGCGGGCGGCGGAGTCGGCGGCCTTTGCGGAGATGGTGCGGCAGGCCAGGGGCAGCGAAGTCAAGTGGTTCATGTGGGGCGGGTCGACGACGATCAACTCCTGGGTCGACGGCTATGTGGCCAAGACGATGAAGGAGCGCTACGGCGTCACGGTCAGGCGCGTGCCGGCCGATGCGGCCGTCTTCGTCAACAAGCTGCTCGCGGAAAAACAGGCCGGCGCCGGCAAGGGGAGCATGGACCTGCTGTGGATCAACGGCGAGAATTTCAAGAACGCCAGGGAAAACGACCTGCTGTATGGACCGATCACCCCGGACCTGCCCAATTTCGCCCTGGTCGACCCGGCCTCGGTCGAGTTCGATTTCGGCTATCCGGTGAAGGGCTATGAGGCGCCTTACGGCCGGGCCCAGTTCGTCCTCGAGTATGATTCGGCCAAGGTCCCGAATCCCCCGAAAAACTTCACCGAACTCAAGGACTGGGTGAAAAAGAACCCGGGCAAGTTCACCTATCCGAAACCGCCCGATTTCACCGGGTCGGCCTTTATCCGCCAGGCCTTCTATGCGGTCACCGGCGGCCACCAGCAGTATATGGCCGGTTTCGACAAGGAAATCTACGACCGCAACTCAGGCGCGCTGTGGGTCTATCTCAACGAGCTGAAACCCCATCTCTGGCAGCAGGGCAGGACCTACCCCAAGGATATCGCCGCCCTCGACAGCCTCTTTGAACGCGGCGAGGTCCTGATCAACATGAGCTACCACCAGGCCAGCGCCCAGGGCAAGATCCTCCAGGGACGGTACAAGGACACGGTCCGCACCTTCGTCATGGAGGACGGCTCGATCTACAACACCCATTTCACCGCCATCCCGTTCAACGCCCCGAACCGGGCCGGGGCCATGGTGCTGGCCAACTTCCTGCTCTCTCCCGAGGCCCAGCTGTCCAAGAACGAACCGGTCAACTGGGGTGATTTCACCGCCCTCGATCTCGCCAGGCTGAGCGGGGAGGAGCGGCAGCGGTTCGAGGCCCTTGACCTCGGGGCGGCGACCCTGCCGCTGGCCGTCCTCGGCCGGCACGCGGTGCCGGAGATCCCCTCGGACTATCTCGGGCATCTGGAGAACGACTGGGAGAAACTGGTCCTGCGGGCGCAGTAGGACCGATGCGGCGAACCGAACTGCTGCTTCGTCTGCTGCCGCTGCTCCTGCCCTTTGCGGCGGTCATCGGCTGCGGCCTGACAATCACCCTGCTGCAGTCGTTCGGCCTGCTGATGTTCTCCTACTCCTACGACGACCTGTTCTTCGCCTACCGGGAACTGTTCGCCGACTCCTGGTTTCTCCGCTCGGCGGTCTTTTCCCTCTACGTCGCCTTCGCCAGCAGCAGCCTCTCCATCGTCCTCGGCACCGTCCTCGCATATGCCGTCTGGAGGCTGCCGGCGAGGCGGCGGCAACTCACCATCATCTACAAGATTCCGCTGATCCTGCCGCACATCGCCGTCGGTTTTCTGGCCGTCCTCTTCCTTGCCAAGACAGGCATCGTCTCGGCCGTCGCCTACCGCCTGGGCCTGATCGATTCCTTCGAGAGTTTTCCGGGGCTGCTCTATACCCCCTCGGGCATCGACCTGATATCGGCCTATGTCTACAAGGAGACCCCGTTTGTGATGGTCATGGTCTACGCCATGCTGGTCAGGTTCGACCGGCGGCTGATCGACACCGCCAGGATGCTCGGCTCCGGGGCGCTGCGGATATTTTTCTCGCTCATCCTGCCCTTTGTCATGCCGGCGATCAACACCACCTTCATCATCCTCTTCATCTTCACCTTCGGCGGCTTCGACCTGCCCTTCGTCCTTGGCGACAGCTATCCCGGCATGCTCAGCATCCGGGTATACGACTATTTTTTCCAGAAGGATATCGCCCTGCGGCCGGTGGCCATGGCCATGCTGACCCTGATATTCTGCTTCTCGCTGGCCTTCATAGCCGTCTATCTCCACCTTTCGGCCAGACTTGCCCGGGAGGTGCGGAAACTGTGATCAGGCTGGTCGGCATCCTGGCGGTCTTCGTCCTGCTCTTCGTCCTGCCGGTCGTGGTGCTGATCCTATCGGCCCTCTCGTCCTCCTGGGCCTTTCCGGAGATCGTCCCGGCCTCGTTCGACCTGCGGAGTTTGCGCTATCTCGCCCAGCACCACAGGGATATCGGGCTCAGCCTGCTCTCCTCCTGCCTGTACTCCTTCGGCGCCGTCGTCCTGACCTTTGCGATGACCATCCTGCCGGCCAAACTCTTTGCCAGGACTGCTTTCCGGGGCAAGAGCCTCCTCGAGGGGCTGTTCCTCGCCCCAGCCCTGATCCCGCCGATGGCCTTCGCCCTGGGGGCGCACTATATCTTCCTCCGGGTCGGGATCGCCGATACCATGGCGGGGGTGATCCTGATCCTCGCTATGATCAGCTATCCCTATATGCTGCGGGCCCTGACGGCGGGCTACCAGGCCTATGGCGAGCAGTTCGAGCTCTGCGCCCGCAATCTCGGCGCCTCTTCCTGGCGGACGCTGCTTGTAGTCGAGCTGCCGTTGCTGCTGCCGGCCCTCATCGCCGGCGCGACGATCGTCTTCCTCGTGGCGTTTTCCGAATATTTCCTGGTCTTCCTCATCGGCGGCGGGACCGTGCCGTCCTACTCCGGCTACATCTTTCCGCTGCTCAATTCGTCCGACAAGAGCGTCGCCTCGCTGCTCACCCTGGTCTTCCTCATCCTGCCGATCACCCTCTTCTTCCTGATCGACCGTCTCGTCTACCGCGCCTACCGGAAGCGGGGGATGCTGTGATAATCGGCAGGCCGATTCTGGAAATAATCACAAGGTGGGTGGAAAATGAAAATAGTTTGAGCCTCTTGCAAAATGACCAGTTGCAGATTCTGTCATTTCGACCCACCCTTGTCATTTCGACCGGAGAGAGAAATCTCATCGTCTTGAAAACCGAGATTTCTCGCTATCGCTCGAAATGACGACACAAATTATCTTGGCCATCCGAGATGCGAGTGAGACGTACTGTGTGATTTCGTCATTTTGCAGATTGCTCGTTTTATAAAACAAAGCATTATTGCCGCGCTCGACGGCAAAAGCCAACGGAAGATTTGACCCCTTGCCGATGACCCCTTTCTGACCCTTCCTCCCTGTCTCCTGAACATGTTTGTTGGCGAGAGGCATGCTTCAGGTGAACAGCCACCGATGAATGGGTTCCAAGAGCCTATCAATGGCTGCCTTCCTGCCGGACGATTTCATTCTTCTCAATA
>JANMSX010000090.1:0-5745 GCA_031389785.1 Desulfobulbaceae bacterium
TGTCACTCCAACCCGGCCCTGTCACTCCAACCCGGCCCTGTCATTCCGACCTACCCTTGTCATTTCGACCGCAGGGAGAAATCTCAAAATACCAAAGCCCTCACACTGTCACTCAGCCTTTCTCCACCACTCCAACCAGCCCCTGTCACTCCAACCCACCCCCGCGGCATCCCGACCAAAGGGAGAAATCTCAAATCCCAGCAAAGAAAAATCTCAGAAGAAATCTGAGATCTCTCCCTGCGGTCGAGATGACAGCGTGGTAGATAGATAGTCGATACCAGCAAGGAAGGTGGCCAGGATGTCAATAAAGAGTCAGTGAAACAGGACGTTGTCCCGCACTGTCGTCCCCCCCCAACCCCAAAAGCTCAGCCGGGTTACTGCAACACCACCGTCTAAGCAAATCAACCCCAACAATTCTCTCCAACTCAAGCCACTCCGTCTCATCAGGCGGGCGGCGGGCATCAACGCCATGGGCATCCGAGGCCACATACTGAATGCACCCTCGATCAATAAATTGCATTGCCGTAAGATGGCTGTCGCTGCCGAACTTGCCGAGCAGGCTGCCGGAATTCACCTGAATGCTCACGCCATTCTCAATCGCAAAGCCGGCAAAGGAGTCAGTCATTTCCTGGATCGCCGGTATCCGTTCGGGATGGGCAAGGATAATTCCGTATCCCCGGCCAACCAGGACTTCAAGCATATCGAGAAGTTCATCGGCCGAATCGCTGAAGGACGGCTCAACGAGAAACCGGGAACTCTCCGCCAGAGGCATGAGCTGCCCGTTTTCCAGGCGCTCCCGCAGTTTTTTATGAAAAGCGATCTCCATTCCGGGAAAGAGCGTCAAATTAACATCATTGTCCCTGAAATACTCCTGCACCGCGGCGATCTTCTCCAGCACCAGTTCCCTGGCCGCCGCCCAGGCGGTGCCCGGGATGAAATGCGGGGTGCAGATCACCTTGCCGATGCCGAGACGGGTATAGCATCTCGCCAGTTCCAGGCTCTCTTCCAGCGTTTTCGGACCGTCATCGAGTCCCGGCAGGATGTGGGCATGGATATCGATGATGTCGCCGTAGGGGATCATTGCTCGGCAACCTTGGTATTACCTGCATGCTCGATCATCCCCTTCTCTTTCAGATCAGCCAGGGACCAGGAGATCAAGGCCAGCAGGGTCACGGCATAAATCGTGTTTGCCGGCAGGCGCCAACCGAAATCGACAAAGCCGTGCACCAGAAAACCCAACAAGGCGCAGAAGGCAGCCGTACCGATGATCCGGGCCCTTCTCGTTTCATCGCTGACCGGGCCTCTCCCCGTCAACTGTCGGCCGATATGCCAGACCCCGGCAACAAGCCAGAGAAAGAACAGGGCTGCCATCGGCAGGCCGAGTTCGATCACCAGTTCAAGGTAATCGTTATGAACCCGGTCAAAGAGTATATTCTCAGGGAATTCCTTGAGATAGACCCCCGACAGCAGCTTGAACGAATCAAATCCGATGCCGGTCAGCCAGTGGTCAAAGAGCATCGGCAGGCTTGCCTGATAGATATGCAGGCGAATGTTTCTCGTCAAGCCCTCGATGGTATCGAATCTGGCCAGGATGCCTTCCGGCCCGAGCAGTGAACCGTATATGCCGATAAACACCAGGATAATCAAGGTGGTGAACAACTTGGTCCGGCCGGACAGGGGCAGGAACAGGTTCAGCAGCACTCCGACCACCAGCATTGCCAGGATGCCGCCGCGCGACAGGGAAAACAGCACGGCCAGGATCATCACCCCGGCAGCGAAAAGAAAGAACGGCGCCTGGGGCTGCATGTTCGAGAAGAACCGGACCATCCGCCCGGGCAGATCAGCGAGGCCTCTCGAGGTTCCTGGCGCCCGTCCTGCGGTCGGCCCGGAAAAAATCAAGGCGCCGGCGACGGCCAACGGCCAGCAGATATTCAGCAAGGCCGCGTATTGGTTTTTATAAATGATCGTGCCATGGGCCTCCGGATTCTTGATCGAAAGCCACAACATGCCGATCCCGGGATTCATCACCTGCAGCAGGCCGTAGACGCCTTCCAGCAGGCCGACGCAGGCTATGCCGTAGAAGATATAAACAAGGAACTTCTCATTGCGGCGAAGCATAAATGAAAAGGCAATGTAGAAAATGATCAGGGCGAGGGCGAAGATCGCGGTCTGCAGGCCGATAATCCCGTTTTCTCCCAACGTCGCCATGGCCTGCCCGGTGTCTGCCAGGGCATTGACCATGGCCACCCTCTCGGCCCTGACCGGCGAGAGCGTCTCAACCAGGGCCAGGGGGAGCGGCAGGGACTGCACGGCCATATAGACAATCAATACGGCAGGGATGCCGAGCCATGGCTGGGACAAGGCCCCAGGCTGCAATGACGGCAGGGCATAGAGCAGCCAGCCGCCAAGCCCGACCAGGATCAGGGCGACATATGCAGCCTGGACGATCGGGTGGATGGCCCCGAACAGAAACGGAATGGTAACAAGGATGAACAGCAGCAGGAAATACGGCCCCTGCCGGAGGAGCAGCGGGCCACCTGGGGTCTGTCGAATATTTTTTTCAGGCATTATTTCTTCGGGTTGGAGAAACTGACACCTGTTCCCATAAAGCCAAGGGTAAAGCCCGATCCGGAGAATAACAGGCCGCTGGAACTGGATTCAGCGAAAATTATATCCTGATCCTGGATCACCAGGGTGTTGCCGACCCCTGCCTGGAGGTCGTTGTAGCTCAGACTCAGGACCTGCCTCTCCTTGCCGGGCCCCATGTGACGGATGAGCTTGATTTTGTCGGTATCGGCGTACCCGGCCAACCCTCCGGCGAGGGTGACGACCTCGGTAATGGTCATGCCGTTCTGGATGGGGTATGTCCCCGGCTTCCGCACCGCCCCATCGACGAAGCACTGGCCGGTTTCCGGAATGAAGATGACGTCTCCTCCCATCACCGCGATATTCTGTGCCATATTCCCGCGCTTGATCAGTTGATCGAGGTCGACGAAATAATTAATCTTTTTATTGGACTTCTGATCAAATCGGGTGATATAGGCCGCCGCGCCCGCTTTTTCCGACAGGCCTTCGGCGATGGCTATGACATCGAGAAGATTTCTTCTTGAAACGTAATCGTAGGTCCCGGGTTTCTTGAAGGAACCGACAAGGGTAATCTGCTTGCTGACATGCTCCTTGATGAAAATCGAGACGTGAGGATCCTGGAGATATTTGGCTGCCAGGAGTTGTTCGATTTTCTCCTCCGCTTCCGCCGCGGTCAGGTTGCGGATTTCAACCGAGCCGATCAGGGGCAGGCTGACCTGGCCTCGTGAAGAGACGCGGACTTCCGTATTCAGGTCCTGGGTCTCAAAGACCGTTACCTGGACGAGGTCGCCGGGTCCGAGGAGATAATCGCCTGCGTCTTCGGTCGCCATGGTGGCTGAGGCCGGCTGCACCAGGGCATCATCCGTCTGCGGCTTCTCCTTTTCGGCCACCTGGCTGGCCTGCTGGAACTGTTTGAGATCCGTATTGGCTTCGAACTGTTCTGACGCGCATCCGGACAGAACGAGACAAGTCAATGTAATGAAGAAATATGCAAATATTCTTACCATGGATTCTTTTATCATCGAGGAATGAATTCCTTGAAAATAGAAAGAGGGCTGTCGGATATGCCCCGGCAGCCCTCTTTTAACTATTTTCTTTTTGATCAGGTGCTTGGGCTCGCAGAAGGGGTCGGTGATGGACTGGCTTCGGTGTTGTCGCCACCGCCGTCGTTATTATTGGCAATTACTATGCCTCCAGCCAGGACTGCGACTGCGCCGCCGGCAACCCAGGGAGCGATACCGCCTCCCAGGAGAGGAGCGGCTGGAAGAGTCGCAATGGCCAGGACAATCTTCTCATTCGCATTGATTGTTTTCATGCCGTCAGCCGTTGCGAATACAAGCTTGCCCTCTTTTACGCTCACCTCGGTCTTGCCGTCCTTGGTCACCGTTACTGTGCCCCTGACAACCGGATCGCTTGCGGCGTTGAAGATAATTTCCGCCACGCTGTACACGCCTTCCGGGGTGTGGAAGGCAATCTTGCGCGCCTTCTCGGTAATGACATAATCGACACTGCCGGCCTGCAGGAAGAGACGGAAAGTGTCCCCATCATTCTTGATGGCAAATTTTGCCTGATCGGCCGCGACCAATGAAATGCCTTCCGACTTGATCATGCACTTGCCGTCACAGACAAGCATGGAGCTTTCGTCGATCGGATTCTGGCCTTTCAGCGTATCAACCACCTTGTCGCCGTTAAGAACCGAGAAATCTCCCTGGCCGATGCTTCCGCCCTGAACTGCAAACGATGCAGTCGTACTTAAACTAAAAGCAAGAACCAGACACAGTGAAATGCTTTTCATTTTTTTTCTCATATACCCTCCTAAATTAACAGCAACTATTCTCAAACGTCTTTTCGTTGTATATCCGGTAACTACTTGGAAATAGTTTTTATAGTACGTACCTACCAATTACTAATAGTCTCGACACACTACCACCATCACCGAAACATTGCAAGACCAATGTTGATAGGAACACGATTCCATGGGGTGTCAGGAGCTGCTGCTTTTCGAGCAATAACCAACTGTTATGGATGGTTCTCAATCCATATCGCCCTCCACGAAACACTGACAGATTCTTTCCGCGATGGCGGGAATCCGGGGTAGGAACCGGCTTCCTGGACACTATGCATTTGTCAGGAATGACAGCTTTGACACATTGTGGAATTAAACTTCCTGGGCGTTGCAGACTGAAGATTGAAGATTGAAGACTGCTCCCCCCGGCACAATTGCAATCAATCACACACAACGCTTAACCACATTTCCTGACCTATGGCAACAAAATTTTCATATGTACATTCGTGTATTAAGGTTACATTTATATTCGGTTAGGGGATTGCGTGGAGTTGCCGTAATTTATCGTTGCCGCGCCATTTATTTGCCGGCGAGTCGGGGTCTGGGGTGGCTGAGATTTCTCCCTGCGGTCGAAATGACAGAATTGGGGCAGGTAGAGATGACAGAGGTGGAACAGGTAGAGAAGACACTCGAGATGACTGATTACAGGCGAGATGACAGAAAATCTGGATTTCGCCCCCCTTCCGTCCTTACGCCTCCCACGTTGTCATTTCGACCGCAGGGAGAAATCTCAGAATGGTGAAATCTCATTAGAAGCTGTCCAACGATTTACTTGAAATTATTGACTTTCCAATCACCGCCGACCGCTTCTATCCTCTTGCAAAAATGGTAGTCCCCGGCATATTGAGATTTCTCCCTACGGTCGAAATGACAAGGGGCAGGTTGGAGTGACAGGGGGATGGTTGGAGTGACTGGGGAGGGGTGAAAAGACAGGGCCAGGTCGGAATGGCAAGGCCAGGTCGGAGTGATAAGGCTAGGTCGGAGTGATAAGGCCAGGTCGGAATGGCAATGAGAGGTGGAATGACAGGGGTGGTCGCAAGATCAGCGAAGGTCGACAATCTTTCTCGCTGTCATCTCGACCGCCTTCCTCTCTGTCCCCTCGACCGCCTTCCCCGCTGTCATCTCGACAATCTTTCTCTCTGTCCCCTCGACCGCCTTCCTCGCTGTCATCTCGACCGCAGGGAGAGATCTCATCTACCTCCATCCCTGCCAGCATACCGACTGCCATCCCTGCTGTCATAACGACCATCTCCCCTGCTGTCATCTCGACCACCACCTCTCTGTCATCTCGACCGCCTTCCCCGCTGTCATAA
>JANMSX010000092.1:0-131311 GCA_031389785.1 Desulfobulbaceae bacterium
GGGGAGATCGCCGGGATTGTGGCGGCCCACAGAGATATGGAGCCTCCAATCTCCGGCCGGCTGACGGAAAGGGAGATAGTCTGCCTGGCCGACAAGTTGATCAGCGGCCGGCGTCGGGTGCGGATCGACGAGGCCTTTTGCGAAAAACTGGCACGCACTGCCTCAGATGTTGATGCCTGCCAGGAAATAAATGCCCGTAAAGCCCGTGCGATGGCCCTGATGGCCCTGGTGGAAAAGGCGGCGGCCGGGAGTATCGAAACGATCCTGGGCGAGGCCGGCCTGTGAGGATCCGATAGCGGCAGCGGAGGACTGAGGCCTTTGACCTTGTTTTCATGCATCTCTTCCCACGGCATTCCCCCGGCTATGCTTTTTTCACGACCAGGCCCTTGGCCCGGGAGATCTGTGCCATGCCGTCGAGGTACTCCTCATAGCGTTCGAGATAGAAGGCGAGCGCCTTGGAAAAATTCTTGCCGACCAGGCCATCGACGAAGATCTGGCTGATCTCCCGATACCGCTTGAGGATGAACTGAGAGCGATGGAGGATCAGCCATTCCTCGGTCGACATGTCCCCGACGATCATCTGCAGGGCCTTGCGGGCCCTGGGCTGATACATCCAGAAATACATAAAATCGAGGGCGTTGACGATGAAGGCCTTCTCAAGGTCCCTTGCCTCATAGTTGATCGTCTCCATGAACATCTTCGGCGAAAGCAGCAGTTCGAGAACATCCTCTTCCGGGAACAGCAGTTCGAGACGGGCGAAGAGGCCGAAGAGCAGGGCCAGTTTGGTCTTGTAGTCGAGGAGGCGGATGCGGATATTGTTCTGGCGGTCGGCCAGTCCCTCGATCACCCCGGCGACACAGTCGGAGGCGAATTTGGAAATGACCGCCGCCCATTTCTGCAGAGCCTCCTCAACTCCCGGCACCATGGCCGTATGGAGGATCGAGGCGATGGCGGCGTTGAACAGGATGGCCAGCGGGATGGAGAGGATCGAACGGAAACAATTGCCGATCGCCGCATTTCTCGGCAGCCCGCGAAAGATATTGTGGGCCGAGATATAGATACCGTTGGCGAGGCCCATCGCCGAGTACAGGAGGATGGGGTCGGTGGAGGTGGTAATGCCGAAAGACCGGTCAAGGAGGACGGTCTTGACCAGATAGTCGAGCAGGGGTACGGAGAAACCGGTATAGAGCAGGGAATCGGCGATCCGCGACCAGCTGATGAACGAGTTCCACTGCAATAAAGGGGAACGCTTCAGGCCGCCGCCGCCCAGAATCGCCTGGATGACGTTGCGCAGGCCGGTGATGCCGAACCAGATGAAGGCCCCGAGGTAGGCCAGTACCCACCAGTCCTTGGTGAGGCTGAAGGTGAGGAAGGCCGGGATGAATCCGATCAGCACCTTCAGCAGATTCTTCAGACCGGTGTTCATATATTTCAGAGGCTTGTCGATCTTTTCCCCGCCGCTCCGGCCGCTGAGCGCGAGCCTGTTCTTGACGGCATGCCGCAGTCCGCCGAGGGTGACGACATTGCCCTCCCTGCCTGGATGGAACTCGATCGACTCAAGGCTCCAATCGCTCCATATGCTCTGGTTCTTTAAACGACTGCCGGGAAGACTGCCGAGGAGGCGTTCGAGAAAATTGCCCGCCTGGCCATTGCTTCGCCTGTGGCGGTGGTCGATCATCCGCGCCGTGACCGGGATGCACTTGCGCCGGTTGCTCCTGACATCCTCGATCGCTTCCCGGCGGGCCCGGGCGGGAAGGGTGTCGATGATTACCAGGCCCATGCCGAACTGGTATTCGGACTGGCCGGTCGAACCGCTGCCGATGCGCGAACCGAGACTGCGTTTCCTGTAATAGGTGTGAAACGTTTCGATATTGAAGAGGATATTGAGTAGCCGGCCTTTGCGCTCGTTCATCGCCGCCAATTCCCTTTCCTCCTCTCCCATTCCGGTCGCCGGGCCGGCGGCGGTCCGGTCCTGTTTGACGGTCCCTTCCAGCTGTACCCGGGTCCCTTCAAAGTCCCAGATAATGTCGCGTATCGTCCTCTTCAGGACGATCACGTTGTCCTCATTGAGGGCCTTCTGCAGAGTGTTGATTATGCCGTAGGTCCGTTCCGGGTTGACGATGGCAACGGCGTCTCCGGCCAGGCCGCGGTGGGCGGAGGCGGGGCCGGCAACCATGCCGTGCGAGGCATCCTTGAGGTTGTAGGTCTCGATATGGGTGATCCTTCCGCCGCAGTCGTAAAGCAGCTCGAGGGTGTCCTGGAGCGAGAGATTGCTGAGACTGAGGGTGAAGTGCGAGCCGGAGTGGAGCGCCGAGAGCCGGTCCAGCAATTGCGTCGGTGAGCAGCGGAGCAGGGGCGGGATATCGGCGCCGTCGTCCCGCGGCACATTCGGATCGGGAATCTCCGGGTTGCGGCAGGGCTGGAGATAGTGGTTGATGAGCAGCTCGTGGATGACGGAATTGAGCTGGCCGAGGCGGGCATCAAGTTCACCGCGTCTCTCGGCGGATGCCCCCGGGTATTCTTCCTGCATTCGCTCGAATTCCTCGGTTATCTGGGGTTGGAGGAGGCTATGGATGTATTTGGCGAGATGCAGGAGGGAGGGCTGGCCGGTCCCGACCGAATTGACAAATCCGCTCCGGTCGAGCTCGCCGGACTGCAGCGAATAATCCCTGGCAAGGGCCTGCCGGTGGATGGCGTTGAATGCCGCCAGGACCTCGAAGACATAGTGTTGCTGGTAGAGCGAGACCTGGCGGCCCTCCTCCATCAGTTGCTTGACCGGAGTTTCCTTGAGGAAGTGGAGAAACGAGTGGTTGTCGCTGAAACCGTGCGGGCTCCAGGTCAGGCGGACATATTTGTCGAGAAACCGCGAGGACATCTCGATGCCGATGCGGATATGGACATTGAGGATCTCACCGGCCTCGAGCAGTTCTTCGACAACCTCCGGTTCCACATAGTTGTAGTAAATAACCGTCAGGTTGCGGATGCCTTTGATCCAGGCATCCATGACCAGGTGGGTGGCGGATTTCCGGCCCTTGGTATTGGCGTCGTGGACCCGGTCGTCGAAGGTGAACTGGTTCCACTCCTCCGGCATCTCGAGGAGGTGATAGCGGGCGAGTTCCGAGCGGACCAGGCGCGGTCTGCCCGATGAAACGAGACGGAAATCATGGGCGAGCTTGAGCTGGCGGAGCTTGTTGTCGCGGCAGCGGATAAGTTCCTTCATGATCTGCATCAGCACCCTGGCGGTGTTTTTCTGATAAAACGAGGTGGCCGAAAACAACACCTCGTCGCGCAGGGAGCGCAGGGCCTTGAGTCGATCATCCGCCTTGCCCGTCTCCAGCGAGCCAAGCAACTGGGCGATGGCATAGGCGATGCGCAGACCGCTGGTTGCCGCCATCTCCTTGATGCCGTGGGGATGCATGCTGTCGATCATCAGCGAGCTCATCGACTGATGCTTATGCGTGCGGTTGAGGACCTTTTTGACGATTCGCAGGAGTTCGTAGTCGTCCTTGTCAAAAAACAGTCGAATCGGCTTGATCGGCATATGCGGTTTCGTCGTGAATTTTCAGTGGGATCTCAAGAGATGTGCTCTGCCTGGCGGTTCGGCGGGGATTTCCTGGTCGAGGTACGGTGAGTCAAGATTTTCTCCCGGAAGCGGGCCATCGAAAGGGGTGCAGGCTGGATGTGCATGGCCATTAGCTTTGTTTCGGGGGACCACGGCCGGCTTCTGAAGCAGGTCATTTTTCACCGATATTATTGCAATAATCGCACAGCGACCGATTCTTGTCAACGGATATTGCCGGGATCGGGTACCTTATGGAAAGGCCAGCCGGCCGTCCTCGCCGAGCTTTTCGACGATGCAGAGCAGCAGTCCCTGTCGGAGCGAGATGCGGGCCTGCGGCCGGCTGAGGATGTTGCTGACCCCCAGGGTGGCGCCGAGGGGAATGTCCTGGTCCGACAGAGGATAGGCAAGCCCGCTCAGGCGCACCCCGACGGCCGGCCCGCCGAGAGGGATGATCGACAGTCTGTCGCCGGGTGTGCCGGCGATCTCGAGCTGCTGCCCGCCCCGCAGGCGGAGGATGTCGGTCGGGCCGTCTCTCAGGACCAGGGACACCGCGGCAAAGCGCGGGGAGGCGAGGAGCATGACGGCTGCGATGCTCATATCCCAGCGCAGTCCGAGGGCCGCGAGGATGACGATATCATCGGCCCCCCGCTCGATGGCCAGTTCGATGGCGAGGTCGAGATCCGTCTGGTCTTTTTTGGGCGGAAATCGGAGGATTTCAACCCCCTTCTCTTCGAGTTCGGCCAGCAGATCGCCGGGGACCGAGTCCATGTCGCCGATCAGCAGGTCGGGAGTGACGCCGAGGTCGCGGCAGTGCACGGCCCCGCCGTCGGTGGCGATGATCAGCTCGTTCTGCCGCCGTTTGAGGTCGGGACCGGCTTGCTGTGACCACTGACCGTTGGCGAGGATGGTGCATTTCATGTTGTTCTCCTGGGAGTTTTCAGCCAGACCATGGTGCCGGAATCGAGGCTGAGCCTGATGAGGTTGACGACGGTTGAAAGGCTTGCCGAGGGGCGTGGATGCGCCGGACCTTGGCGGCCGGAAGGCCGTCCCGCGGTGATGCGGGCGGCTGAGGCACTCTCATGCCAAGACCGGATCGCTTCAGGTCCCTCCCCGTCCGGTCAGCTCCGAATCTCCGTAAGATGTGGACAGTCTGAAGCGGATTACGGCCTGATTGGCGCCTCTTCTGTCTTCCTGTCCGCAACTATACTGGAAACAAACCCTGCCAACAATACAGTCATCTAAAAAAATCTCGGATTAATGCTTTATTTTTATATCAAAATTATGTAGTGTAGTCCGCATTTGGAAAGGCTTGTTAAATTTTTTATACTTTTTTGTTGCGGCGGTATTGATTTTTTTACCGGATTCATGCAGTATCAAGAAACTGCAAAAAAATAGGTGTCCCTTTGTGTCCCCTGCGATTATGGGGACGTATAAGGAAGAAGATGTTTGCGATTGTCATACATGGAGAGTGGCAATCGGCAGAAGAGAAAGCTAAACAAGGAGAGAAAGATGAAAAAGAAATTGTTACTGCTGTTGAGCCTGTGTCTGGTCATGGCCTGTGCGTCGTCTGCTTTCGCAGCCGTCACGCTCAAGCGACTGGGTGACCACCCCTTTTGTCGCCCGCCCCTGACTTCCGAGGCGGACCTGCGCGCCATGGTCGAAAGCCAGAGCGCCGACCTGCAGGCCGGATTTGTCAAAGCCGGTAACGCTGATCTGTATCCGGAATTTGTGGCGCAGTTTCCGACGGCAACTATCGAGACCATCACGGTTGCCCCCGGTGAGCAGATCCACTGGATGCTCTTCAGGAAAAAAGGCACCGGCCCGGTAACGGCGGTCAAGGATGTAACCTGGGGCGGTGAGGAGGCCTTTGAGGCCTACACTTTTCACATCGACAAGGATGGTCAGCGTTATCAGTTCATCGTTCCCGGTGTCTGCGGCAACCTGAGCCTGCTGAGTGTCGGCCCGGTTCCCGAAGTGGCCAATCAGGATCCGGTCTGCAATATGACCCTGTCCGGCGCCGAGCTGAAATGCGGCGAGGTGGTCACCGTGGATGCCAGCGGTTCTTCCGATGCCGACGGCACCATCGCCGAGGTGATTTTCAGACTGCTTGATGCCTCGAACCAGGTTGTCGCCGAGAAGGTCGACAAAGAAGCCCCGTTCGTTCAGGAATTCACCATTCCCTGCGATTCGCCCCAGTACACCGTCAAGGTTGTGGTGGTTGACAGCAAGGGCGCCCAGTCAAGTCCTGCCGATTGCACCCAGACCGTCACCGTGGCAGAACGCAAGGGTGGACCGGTCGTCGATGTCGGCTATGCCCATCAGTTCGATCCGGCCAACTACGTATTTGCCCGCGCCGGCTATGAGTATCCTCTGACCGACAAACTGTATGCGATGGGTCTTGTCGGCGGCTTTGCCCGCTTTGAGGGTGATGATGGCGGCAGTGCTTTCACCGTCGACGCCCTGTTGAATTACTATGTGAATGAGAAAATGTTCGTAGGCGGCGGCTTCGGTCTCTGGGCCGGAGATGATGATACCAACGACGATGAGGTCGAGGTCGACGTGATCCTCAACATGGGATATCTCGTCCATGAGAAGCCGGGTGGACTGAGGACTTCGCTCTTCGTTGAGGGACGTTGTGAAACGGATGAGCTGGTTTCCAGCACCGCCAGCCGTCTCGGCATGGGGGTTCGCTTCCAGTTCTGATCGTCAGAGAAGAACAATTAGAAAGCGTCCGATCAAAAGGGCCCATCCGGTTTGCACTGGATGGGCCCTTTCTTTATCTGAATCCTACCTGAGCTTGGCGACGATGCGTACTCCCAGCTCATCAAGAAATTCGATGGAATTGAGCACCTTGACCGCCTTCGGTTCGCAGATCATGGCCAGGTCGCCGGTCATGTAGCCTTCTTCGATGCACTCGATGACGGTCGTCTCCAGGCTGTCGGCAAATGAGACAAGGGCCGGTATGCCGTCAAGTTCCCCGCGCTTGCGCAGAGCCCCTGTCCAGGCGTAGATGAGGGCGACGGAGTTGGTCGAGGTCTTTTCGCCCTTGAGGTGTTTATAATAGTGACGCTGGACGGTGCCGTGCGCCGCCTCGTATTCGAAGTAGCCGAAGGGGGAGACGAGGACCGAGGACATCATGGCCAGCGAACCGAAGGCCGAGGCGACCATGTCGCTCATCACATCACCGTCGTAGTTCTTGCAGGCCCAGAGCAGGCCACCGCGGGTCTTCATCATGCGGGCTACCACGTCGTCGATGAGGGTGTAGAAGAATTCGATGCCGACCGCTTTGAAACGATCCCGGTATTCCTCCGCGAAGATATCCTCGAAGACATTCTTGAAGCGCTGGTCGTAGACCTTCGAGATGGTGTCCTTGGTGGCGAACCAGCAGTCGATCTGCTGATCGAGGGCGTACTCGAAACAGGCCCTGGCAAAACTCTCGATCGAGGCGACGGTGTTGTGCACGCCCTGCAGGATCGCCGGTCCTTCGACCTCCATCACGGTTTTGCGGGTGACCTTGCCGTCCCGGTCGGTGACCACGATCTCCAGCTTGCCGCCTTTCTCGGCGAATATCTCGGCATTCTTGTAGACATCGCCGTAGGCGTGGCGACCGACGACGATCGGTTTTTCCCAGTTGCGCACCGCCGGTTTGATATTGTTGACCATGATCGGCTTACGGAACACCGTGCCGTCAAGCATCGCCCTGATCGTCCCGTTCGGGGACTTCCACTGCTTTTTCAGACCATATTCCCTGACCCGGTCGGCGTTCGGGGTGATGGTCGCGTTCTTCACCCCGACCCCGTATTTCATGATGGCCCGGGCGGCATCGACCGTCACCTGGTCATCGGTCCGGTTTCGTTCTTCTATCCCCAGGTCGTAATATTCGGTCTTCAGCTCGACGAAGGGCAGGATCAGCTTTTCCTTGAGGATGGGCCAGAGGACCCGGGTCATTTCGTCGCCGTCGAGTTCGACGAGCGGGGTGGTCATGTGTATTTTCTGTGTCATAATCTGTTATGCAGGATGTTGAAATTGAGAGGGTTATCAGTTCTTGAAGCTGTGAATCGGGGCCGGGATACGTCCGCCCCAGGCCATGAAGCGGCTGGACTTGCCGGCGTTGCGGACCTCCATGATCGGGCTGGCCCCGAACAGGCCGCCGAAGCTGACATATTCACCAGCCTCCTTGCCCGGTACCGGGATGAGGCGGGCGGCGGTGGTCTTGTGATTGACCATGCCCAGGGCCATCTCGTCGGCGATGATGGCCGAGATGGTATCGGCGTCCACCGAACCGGGGATGGCGACCATGTCCAGGCCGACGGAACAGACGCAGGTCATCGATTCGAGTTTTTCCAGGCAGAGGGCGCCTTCGCCCACCGCCTCGGCGAGCAGGGCGTCCTCCATCACCGGGATGAAGGCGCCGCTCAGGCCGCCTACGGTCTTGCTGGCAAAGATCCCGCCTTTTTTTACGGCGTCGTTGAGCAGGGCGAGGATGGCGGTGGAACCCGGGGCGCCGATGGCATCAACCCCGAGGATCTTTAAGATCTCGCCGACGCTGTCGCCGATGGTTGGGGTCGGCGCCAGGGAGAGGTCGACGACGCCGAATTCGATGCCGAGGGCCTTGGAGACCTGGCGGCCGATCAGTTCGCCGCAGCGAGTGACCCGGAAGGTGGTCTGCTTGATCTCCTCGGCGAGCTCGTCGAGGCGCAGAGGTTCCCGGCCCTGGTGATGGCCGATAAGCCTCTCCAGCGCCCGGGCGATGACCCCCGGGCCGCTGACCCCGACATTGAGGACCGCATCGGCCTCTTCCAGGCCGTGGATGGCACCGGCCATGAACGGGTTGTCGCCCGGCTGGTTGCAGAAAACCACGAACTTGGCGGCCCCGAAGCCGCCCTGGTCGCGGGTCTTTTCGGCAAGTTCCTTGATGGTCCGGCCGATCATCGCCAGGGCGTCCATGTTGATGCCCTTCTGGCTGGTGGCGATATTGATCGAGGCGCAGACCTTTTCGGTCCGGGCCAGGGCCTCGGGGATCGAGGCGATGTATTCCCGGTCGGTGGCTGTCATGCCCTTTTCCACCTGGGCGGAGAAGCCGCCCAAAATATCGACGCCGACGGCGGTGGCGGCCCGGTCGAGGCACTTGGCCAGTTCGACGAAGCCGTGCCGGTCGAAACCGGCGCCGACAAAGGCGATGGGGGTCACCGATATGCGCTTGTTGACAATCGGGATGCCGAACTTCCTGCTGATGGCATTGCAGGTCGGGACAAAATTTCCGGCAAGATCGAGTATCCGCTGCTCGACCCGCTCGCAGGTGGACTGGACATCGCCGGTGCGGCAGTCAAGGATGTTGATGCCCATGGTGACGGTGCGGACATCGAGGTTCTCCTTCTGAATCATCTCGACGGTGGCGAGAATCTGATCTGATCGTAGCATGGGTCTCTCTCCTGGCCGGTTCCCCGGCCGAACAGTGATGGAAAAGGTCCGGGGTCAGTGCAGGCCGATCTCGTGGGTGACCCGGAAGATGTCGTTGTGCTGGATCACCAGTTTCAGACCGCTGTCCCGCGAGAAGATATCGAGGTCGGCGAGGACGGTCTCGAACGAGGCGATGTCGCGCATATCGAGCTGCAGGACCATGGTGTACTGGTCGTCGGTCAGGGTGGTGGCCAGATCGAGGATGTTGATGCCGTGGCTGTAGCAGAACTGGCTGATGCTGTGCACCAGGCCGCTCCGGTTGCGGCCTTGGGCGGAGAGGATGTAGGTGTCGGTCGGCTTGGGGATATGGGCGACCTCGATGGGGATATCCATCTCCTTGATCAGTACCTCGAATTTCTCCCCTGACTGGATATGGGAGATCTCAGCCAGGACGTCCTCGCGGGTGATATCCTCTTCGAACGAGGCGATCAGGATCATCGTCAGGTAACCGCAGAGAATCGACTGATTGAGGTCGGCGAGGTCTCCCTTCAGGGCGTAGATTGCCCCGGTGATTTCAGCGATTATTCCCGGTCGGTCCTTTGACATCACCGAGATGATCATCTGTTTGTTCATTGTATCTGTTGCTCCTGGGTAAAGGGTGCTGTATTGGCCGGCTTCGGCCGTCTTCAGGGCGATGTGGATCGGCCACGATAATATGGCACTGTTTGCCGGAATCATCAACGATATAATAGTGTCTTGCCCGCAACCCGGGGGCGAAAGGCAGGGGAAATCGAGATGACGATATTTGAACTCCGGGGAAAAATACTTATTGTTCCTTCTATACGCATGGTTTCTCTCGGGCCAATCGATTTCGGCATACATGATGTATCAGAAAAAGGAGGGGGATATGTTGAAACTGTCAGTCAAAGCAATGATTATCGCACTGATCCTTTCGCTGGTCGGCTGCGCAGCCGGCAATTACGGGACGAGCCGCATGGCCAACGATGTCGACCGGATCTTTCGCTCCGGCACAATCCCCACGGAGTACAGTTACTATTACAATGGCTGGCTGCATGAACCGGTGGCCATCCTCGGTGTCCACAAAGACTACACGCTGAGGGCGAAATACTGGACCGATATCGACCTGGATGAGCAGCAGCTGAAGAGTTGGCGGGCATTTTTTTTCGGGACCAGGACCTGGTATGACGATCGCAGAAAAGGCCCGATGCAATATACGGGATATCGCCTTTTCGACCCGCAGGGCCGGGAAGTCGGCATACTTTTTTCACGGTATGAATGGATAACGGTGCAATTCCCGGAAAAGAATGTGGTCACGGTGCATGCCCCGCAACCCCATGGTGTCAGTCAAGGATTCCGGCCATATTGATTGGGGTGTCAATTCCTGAAGCTGTGAATCGATGCCGGGGATCGCGACCATCTTATTTCATCGGTTGTTCCCCCGATCATGGTCTTGAGTGCGGGAAAATAGCCGTCTGCCTCTAACCCGGTGGAGCATGGCCCGGATCTCCTTGCATTTATATTTATTTTCACAAATACAATGTCGTGCTGAAAGCTTCCCGAGCCTTTGCTTAGGCGTTTTCCTCGCTCAATTTATGAGACAGCAATGGATGTGGATGAAGCCATGGCGGCATGGTTGGTTTTCTGGAAAAAGGAGCGGGATATGTTGAAATTTTCCGTCAAGGCAATGATTATCGCCCTGATCCTCTCGTTGGTCGGCTGTACGACGACCGGCAATTACGGGACGAGCCGCAGGACCATCGATGTCGACCGGATCTTTCGCTACGGTACGATCCCCACGGAATACCGTTACTATTACAATGGCTGGCTGCACGAACCGGTGGCCATCCTCGGTGTCCACAAGGACTATACGCTGAGTGCGAAATACTGGCACGATATCGAACTGGATGAGCAGCGGCTGAAAAGATTGCGGGGATTTTTTTTCGAGAGCACCACCTGGTATGACGATCGTGCGCACGGCAGGATGGATTTTAATGGATATCGCCTCTTCGATCCCGAGGGTAGGGAGGTCGGCATACTTTATTCACGGTATGTATGGATAATAGTCGAATTCCCGGAAAAGAATGTGGTCACGGTGCATGCTCCGCAACCCCATGGTATCAGTCAAGGATTCCGGCCATTATGACGCTCGCCGAAGGGTTGAAAACGACACAGGGGCCGCTGTTCTGCAGTGGAATCCATCTCCCTTGTGCGCCGGGGCAGCGGCGAGGATCTTGCCGGCGCAGCCGGTTTCCGGTTCAACCCTCTCCTGCAGGGAAACAGTAGATGCTTGATCCGGCATCGCCATAGCGATTTTCACCGGACGTCACAGGGGGATGGTTGAGGTTTGGCGTTGCACGGGAAAAGTATTGATGGCTGTCGGGCGATACGCTAACCTGTGGCTGTGGGATGCAGGCAGACCGGTATCAGTCTGCTCTGCCGGAATTTGCCGTCGGCAAACAGAGGAGAACGGATCTCCCCTGCCTGCGGCGCCGGCCCATGTCCATCGAGAGAGCGTATCGTGAATATCCCTGCAGACCAGAGACCCCGTCGTGGCGGGACGCGGCAGAAGAAAGACCCGGCCGCGGCCTGGCATGACGGTATGGATGAATCCCTCCGCTCGCCGAAGAGGTTTTTCAACCGGGAACTGAGCTGGCTGGCCTTTAACGAGCGGGTCCTGGAGGAGGCCAGAAATGTCCGTCATCCCCTCCTGGAGAGGGTCCGCTTTCTCTCGATATCCGCCTCGAACTGGGACGAGTTCTACATGGTGCGGGTGGCCGGCCTCAAGGGCCAGATCGAGGCGGGGATTACCACCCCGAGCATCGACGGCCTCAGCCCCCAGGAGCAGATCGCCGTCATCCTCTCCCGGGCCTCTTCCCTGATGCAGGAACAGCAGGCCTGCTGGCGGGAACTGCGGGAAGAGCTGAAAAAAAAGGGCATTGCGGTACTGCCTCCGGAGGAACTCGGCAGCGCTGAACGCCAGTGGCTGCAGACCTGCTTCACCGATCAGATCTTCCCGCTCCTGACGCCGATCGCGGTTGACCCGGCCACGGCCTTCCCGTTTATCCCCAACCTCGGTTTCTGTCTCTTCCTGCAGCTCGAACGGCCTGACGGCGAAAAAATGTATGCCCTGGTGCCGATACCGAAACAGGTGGACCGCTTTATCCGTCTGCCCGGCGGCAGCACGATCCGTTTCGTCTCGCTGGAAGACACCATTCTCCTGTTCCTGCACTATCTCTACCCGAGTTTCAAGCTGGTACGGGGCGGCAATCTGCGGATCATCCGCGACAGCGTGATGGAGATCGACGAACGGGCGGAGGATCTGGTCGAGACTTTCGAGACGGCCCTCAAGGCCCGCCGTCGCGGCTCGGTGATCCGCCTGTCGGTTAACGCCGACATCGATCCCGGTCTGCGCCGGATCATCGTCGACGAGCTGGATGTGGACCAGGAAACGATTTTTCTCCGCGAGGGCATACTCGGTCTCGTCGACGTCAGGCAACTGATCGTGGCTGATCGCCCGGACCTGCTGTTTACCCCCTTTGAGGCCCGTTTTCCGGAGCGGGTGCGGGATTTCAACAGCGATATCTTCGTCGCCATCCGGGCCAAGGACTTCATTGTTCATCATCCCTATGAGAGCTTTGACGTGGTTGCCCAGTTTGTCAACCAGGCGGCCCATGACCCGGCGGTGATCGCCATCAAGCAGACCCTCTACCGGACCAGCAGCGATTCGCCGATTGTCGCCGCCCTGATCGAGGCGGCCGAGGCCGGCAAGCAGGTGACGGCGGTGGTGGAGCTGAAGGCCCGCTTCGACGAGGAGGCCAATATCCGCTGGGCCAGGGAACTGGAGGAGGCCGGCGCCCATGTGGTCTACGGCTTCGTCGACAAGAAGATCCACGCCAAACTCAGCCTGGTGGTGCGGCGGGAAGGGGGGCGGCTGCAGTCCTATGCCCATTTCGGCACCGGCAACTACCACCCGGTGACGGCGCGGATCTACACGGATCTGTCCTTTTTCACCGATAACGAGAGCCTGTGCCGGGATGCCCTGCAGATCTTCAATTACATGACCGGCTATGATCCGCCCCAGTGCCTTGCCGGTCTGGCCTATGCCCCCAAACTGCTGCGAGCGGCCCTGGTGAAGCTGATCGCCGAGGAGGTGGCGCATGCCCGCTCGGGCCGGCCGGCCACCATCTGGCTGAAGACCAACGCCCTGACCGATGGCGATCTCATCGATGAATTGTACCGGGCCTCCCAGGCCGGGGTGCGGATCCGGGCCATCGTCCGCGGCATCTGCGCCTTGCGGCCGGGGGTACCTGGCCTGTCCGAGAATATCAGCGTCAAGAGCATTATCGGTCGATTCCTCGAACACTCCCGCATTTTCGTCTTCGGGGCCGGCAATCCCGTGCCGTCGGAGAAAGCCAGGGTCTTCATTTCCTCGGCCGACTGGATGGGCCGCAATATGGATGGCCGGGTCGAACTGCTGGTGCCGATCGAAAATCCGACGGTGCACCAGCAGGTACTCAATGAGATCATGGTCCACTGCTTCGAGGATACGATGCAGAGCTGGGAGTTACAGCCCGATGGCCGGTATCGGCGGCTGCCGGCGGAGGCGAACGGCTTTTCAGCCCATACCTATTTCATGACCAACCCGAGTCTTTCCGGGCGCGGCAGCGCGGTCGTGCGGGAGACGGATTGCCCGGATACGCACGCTCAGTGACCTCGAAGAGGCGGGCCTCGGGATTCGGTTCAGTCCAGGTCGATCGGACCGACATTGCGCATCTGCCGTATGATCCACTGCCGTCTCTGCAACAGGTAGGCGGTCGGCCGGGCGGCATTCCACCGTCTCGGCGCTGGCAGGACAGCCACCAGCATGGCCGCCTCCCTTGCCGTCAGCTGTCCGGCGGACTTGCCGTAATAGATCCGGGCGGCGCTCTCCACCCCATAGATGCCGGGGCCGAACTCGGCGACGTTGAGATAGACCTCGATGATCCTCTCCTTATCCCACAGCAATTCGAGGAGCAGGGTGAAATAGACCTCGATGGCCTTGCGGAAGTACGAACTGGCCGGCCAGAGAAAGACATTCTTGGCCGTCTGCTGTGAGATCGTGCTGGCCCCTTTCAGTTTCTTTCCCGCCCTGTTGCCGGTGTACGCCTTGGAGATGGCCTCCATGTCGAATCCAAAGTGCCTGAGGAATTTCTGGTCTTCCGCGGCGATGACAGCCCGGGCCATGGCCGGCGAGATTTCCCCCAAGGGCTGCCAGTGTTTGCGGATGACAAAACCGGTGCCGTTACTCATTCCTTCTATGCCGCGGATGACCATAAGGGGCGTGAGCGGCGGCGGGACGAAGCGCAGCAGGAGGGTGGAAGCAAGCGTGAGGGCCACAAACCACAGCAGGGAACGGCCGGCCCACCTTTTCGCCGGCAATGACCGCAGGCCCCTGGTCCCGGATGAAATACGCCGCATGGCCATGGTTCAGCCGACCTGACGGACCTGACTGCTCAGTTCTGCGATGCGGGTCAGGGTTTCCTCGATATCGCAGGAGAGTATCCGCCTGTCTTGCATGATGATCCGACCGTCGACCATGACGGTCCTGACATCGGCGCCGCTCGCCGCATAGACCAGCAGATCAGGATTGTAGAGGGGGGTGAGATGCGGGGCGTCGAGGTCGAGGACGATCAGGTCGGCCCGACAGCCGACCTCGAGCCGTCCTATCATGGGGAGATTCAGCAGCCTGGCACTGCCGGTGGTGGCGCAGCGGAGAACGGCCTGGGCCGGCAGGGCGGTGGCGTCCTGCCGCTGCACCTTCTGGATCTTGGCGAGCATATCCATCTCCCTGAACATGTCCAGGCTGTTGTTGCTGGCGCAGCCGTCGGTGCCGAGACCGACGGTGATATTCCTCTCGAGCATTTCCGCAACCCGGGCGATGCCGGAGGCGAGCTTCAGGTTGCTCTGCGGGCAGGTGACCACGGAAGTGCCGGTCTTCGCGAGGAGATCGAGGTCCTCGTCGTCAAGCCAGACGCCGTGTACGCAGACGGTGTTTTCCCCGAGCAGGTCAAGGGCGGCGAGGTGGCGGACCGGGCTGGTGCCACGCGGATCGATGATCATCTCCATCTCCCGGCTGCTTTCGGCGAGATGGAGAAAGTAACGGACACCGGTGCTCCGGGCCAGGCTACAGGCCTTCTGCAGGGTGGCGGGAGAGCAGGTGTAGGGAGAGTGGGCGAACACCGCCGGGGTGATCAGCGGGTCCCGGCCCTGCCAGGCCGCGATGAAGGAGGCGACGGTCTCCACGTTCTTGGCCGGGTCCGGCACGCTCGGCACCGGGAAGTCGACGATGCCGTGGCCGATCACGGCCCGCATGCCGCAGTCGCTGAGGGCCTGGCTGCTTGCGCCGGAGAAGAAATAGGCGTCGGCGACGCAGGTGGTGCCGGAGAGCATCATCTCGCAGGCCGCGAGTTTGGTGCACCAGTAGACCATCTCGGGGCTGATGTGCCTGGCCTCGGCCGGAAAGATGTGCTGGTGCAGCCAGGCAGTCAGCTCCAGGTCGTCGGCCATGCCCCGGAAGAGGGTCATGGCGCAGTGATTGTGGGCATTGATCAGGCCCGGCATAACCAGTTTGCCGGCGGCGTCGATCGCCCTTGCCTCTTCGTGGCCGGTCAAGGTTGTCATCGGGCCGGTTGCGGCGATGGCATTGCCCTCCACCAGCAGATAGGCATTGGCGATCAGGGCGCTGCCGGGGCCGGGGAAGAGGGTGCAGTTGGTGAACAGGGTAGTCGACATGGTGGGCGATAGGGCAGCGGTCGCTGCCTGGCTCTGATTTGAAAACATGGGCTTTTTAGGACAATCGGGGTATAATACATACTTTTGAAAAAATTGTCCGCAAAAGCTGCTGCCTGCCTGAAAAGGGCAAGGCAGCAGCTTTTTGATCAGGCCAGGGCCCCTTGGTCTCGTGCGGTTGACGATGGAAACGAACGAGGGAGGGGCGGCAGGGGAAGTTGGCCCGGCCTCTCCCCTCTGCTGAAGGAGTTGTTGTCATGGGATTTCGTTGCGGCATTGTCGGCCTGCCCAATGTGGGTAAGTCGACGATCTTTAATGCCTTGACCGCGGCCGGTATCGCCGCGGAAAATTATCCGTTCTGTACGATTGAACCGAATGTCGGGATTGTCCCGGTGCCGGATGCCCGTCTGGATATCCTGGCGGACATCGTCAAGACCCGAAAGAAAGTCACCACCCAGATGGAGTTTGTCGACATCGCCGGACTGGTCAAGGGGGCGAGCAGGGGCGAGGGGTTGGGCAACCAGTTTCTTGGCCACATCCGCCAGGTCGACGCCATAGTCCATGTCATCCGCTGTTTCGAGGATGAGAATATCGTCCATGTCGACGGCTCGATCGACCCGGACCGCGATCGCGAGGTAATTACCATGGAACTGATCATGGCCGATCTCGATACCGTCGAAAAACGCCTGCGCAAGAGCCAGAGCCAGGCAAAGTCGGGGGATAAGGTCTTCAAGGCCCAGGTTGCCTGTCTGGAGCGCCTGCTGGCCCTGCTCGATTCAGGACAGCCGGCCAGGAAGCTGAAACTCGAGAGTGAACTGGAGGAGGATCTCATCCGCGATCTCTGTCTCCTGACCGCAAAGCCGGTCCTCTATGTCGCCAATGTCAGCGAGGATGAGGTGATCACCGGCAATGACTATGTGCGCCGGCTCGAGGCCGCGGCCCGGGCGGAGGGCGACAAGGTGGTGATGATCGCCGGCAGCATCGAACAGGAGCTGAGCCGGCTCGATAGGGAGGAACAGCAGGAATTCCTGCAGGAGATGAAGATGGAGGAGCCCGGTCTCAACCGGCTGATCGAGGCGGGCTATGCCCTTCTCGGTTTGCAGACCTTCTTTACGGTCGGTGAAAAGGAGACCAGGGCCTGGACCATCCCGGTGGGAACCAAGGCGCCGGGAGCGGCCGGCAAGATCCATTCCGATTTCGAACATGGGTTTATCAGGGCCGAGGTCATATCGTATACTGAATATGTCGCCTGCCAGGGAGAGGCCAAGGCCAAGGAGAAGGGACTGATGCGGGTTGAGGGCAAGGACTATGTGGTCGCCGACGGCGATTGCATGTACTTCCGCTTCAATGTCTGAGATACGGGGCGGCAGCGAGGCAGGTATGGGGAAAAGCCGATTTATCGAACACCTGAAGGAAGGCGATCGCCTTGATGATGTCTTTCTTGTCAAATCGGCCAGGATCTCCGAGACCAAGGCCGGCAAGAATTATCTCATCCTGACGGTGATGGACCGCAGCGGTGAACTGAGCGGACCGGTCTGGGATAATGTCGATGCCTGCCAGCGGGTCTGTGTCACCGGTGAATTCATCCAGCTGAAAGGCCTGGTGCAGTCCTTTCGCGAGAAGCTGCAGCTGAAGGTTGAAACGGTCCATGAGGTGAACCGGGACGACGTCGATCTCGCCGATTTTATCGCCGCCGCCGCCGGCAATCCGCAGGAAATGGCGGAAGAAATCCAGCGGCTGGTGCGTTCGGTCAAGGATCCCTTTCTCAGAAAACTGCTCAATCAGTTCTTCAAGGCCGGTGAGGTCTGGGAACGATTTCAGAAGGCCCCGGCGGCCAAGGGCATCCATCATGCCTATGTCGGCGGCTTGATGGAACATTGCCTGTCGATGGCGAGGATTGCCGAGATGATGGCCGACCACTACGAGGGGGTCAACCGTTCCCTGCTCCTTGCCGGCGCTCTGCTGCACGATATCGGCAAGGTCGAGGAACTGGTCATGGAGGTGGGGATCGTCGACTATACCGATCGCGGCCGCCTGAAAGGCCATCTGGTCATCGGCAGTGAGATGGTCGCCGCCGCGGCGGCCCGGATCAGCGATTTTCCCCAGGGCCTTTTGACTCAGGTCCAGCACCTCATCCTCAGTCATCATGGCCGCCAGGAATTCGGTTCGCCGACCGTGCCGATGACCGTGGAGGCCCTGTTGCTCAGCTTCATCGATGATCTCGATGCCAAGATGAACATCCTCAGCCAGCTGCGCCGCAAGATGAACGATAGCGAGATGCAGTGGACCGACTATCAGCGCCCGTTGGAGAGGTACCTCTATCTCGGCGGGTTCAAGGAAAAGGCAGGGCAGGAAGAGGCGGTCGACATGCCGGTCAGGCAGCAGTCGCTATTTTGATGAGTCGTGACTTGATGGCGGACGTTGCCGGCAGCACAGGTTTTTCAGGGCTTTTGGGGCAGGAGAAGGCCAAAAAACTGATCCGCCGGGCCCTGACCAGTGAACGGATGCCCCACGCCCTTATCTTCAGGGGGCCGGATGGAGTCGGCAAACAGCTCTTCGCCAGAGGAATGGCCGCCGCCATCAACTGCCGCGGCGGTGACCGCGGCGAGGCCTGCGGCACCTGCCCGTCGTGCCGCAAGTTTCGTTCCGGCAATCACCCGGATTTCCTGGTCATCAGTCCGGACAGGGGGGCGATCAAGATCGAGCAGATCCGCCAGCTGTGCCAGGCCCTCAGCTATCCGCCCTATGAGTCGGAAACCCGGGTGGTGCTGCTCGAGGATGTGCACGGCATGCGGGCCGAGGCCGCCAACAGCCTCCTGAAGACCCTGGAGGAACCGCCGGCGGACAACCTCCTGATCCTGACGGCAGATTCGTCAAGAGAGGTCCTGCCGACCATCACCTCGCGCTGCCAGACGGTCCCCTTTTACAACCTTGACCAGCACGACACGGTGCAGATACTCCTCGCCAGGGAAGATGGCCTGGACCGGGAAACGGCCGAGCTGCTGGCCAGGCTGTCCGAGGGCAGTCCCGGCAGGGCCCGGCTTCTCCTGAAGACGGAGATGGTTGCCGTGATGAAAAAGGTTGTCGCGGTTATCTCAGATCCGGCCCTCGATGCCGACCGGGATGCCGGCACCCTCCTGCAGACCGCGGCGATAATGGCGGAACTGAAGGACAATCTCCCGCCTCTCCTCGGTCTCCTGCGCATCTGGCTGCGGGACCAGCTGATGCGTGCCTGCCGTCTGCCGAAGGGGATGGGGGAGTCGGCGGACACCGTTGACAGGGAGGTCGGCGGGGTGACGAACTGGGGGCCGGACCGGTTGTTTGCGCAACTGCAGGCGATCAACAGGGCGGAACAGGAACTGGCCCGGAATTGCAATCGTACTCTGGTCTGTGAAGTCCTCCTGTTCAAGTTGTAATCATCTCTTCTCGCCTTATCCGGCCATTTGCCGATACGGCTTTGTAATAAATTGAATTTATTGAGTATCACTATATGTCAGAAGAACACGTAGAACAGGCTGCCGTAATGCCGGTCCCAATAACGGGGGATGTCTTTTACCATATCCGTTTCCGGGAAGACGGCCAGCAGTTCACCGCCTCCTCCACCGTCGCCGGACTCAAACGCGACACGGTGGTGATGGTCAAAACAGATCACGGGCTTGAGCCGGCGCGGATCAAGGATGTGGCCCCGCCCTGCATGTGCAGCGAAAAACCGCGACTGGCCTCTTTTGAAATTGTCAGAGAACCGACCAAGGAAGAACTGGATCGCTTTGCCCATCTTCTTGATCATGAAAAACAGGCATTTACCGCCTGCGTTGGGTTGATCGCAAAACATGAGCTGGATATGCGCCTGGTGCGGGTGGAACGGTTTTTCAACGGCGGCAAGATGATATTCTTTTTTACGGCGGACAACCGGGTGGATTTCCGCAATCTGGTCAAGGACCTGGTCCAGGAATTTCGCACGCGGGTAGAAATGCGCCAGGTCGGTGTCAGGCATGAGACCAAGATGCTTGGCGGCATAGGGACCTGCGGACGGGAACTCTGCTGCTCCTCGTTTATCAAAAAGTTTGACTCGGTCTCCATCAAGATGGCCAAGGAACAGGATCTTCCCCTGAATCCCTCCAAGATATCCGGGTTGTGCAACAGACTTCTCTGTTGCCTCACCTACGAGTATGATACCTACCGCAGACAGCGGAAGGGCATGCCGAAGGTCGGTAAAAAAATCAAGGTCGGCGACGAATATTTCCTGGTCAGGCGACAGAATCCATTGCAAGAATCGATAGTTGTGAGTAATGAAAAGGGGGAGGACGGGCTGCTTGAGAAAGAGGAATGGCAGTCTTCCGAGCCCCTGAAGACCGAACGACCCGTCAGGAAAGAGAAAAAAGGCAAGGAATAGCCTCCTTAGCCCTGAATTAACCCGGCACACGCCACAACAACCCATGACCACTTATATAACTACACCTATTTATTATGTAAATGCCCAACCTCACCTCGGTCATGCCTACACCACCATCGTGGCCGACACCTACAGCCGTTTCCGCCGGTTGGCGGGCGATACCGTACGTTTTCAGACCGGTACGGATGAGCATGGCGACAAGATCGCCGAGGCGGCCGCCAGGGAGGATGTCGCACCAAAGATCTATGCCGACAAGATCAGCGCCCTGTTTCGTGAGACCTGGCCTCTCCTCGACATCGCGCCGGATCATTTCATCCGCACCACCGACCCTGAGCATATCGCCACCGTGCGGACGATTCTGCAGCAGGTCTACGATCGCGGCGATATTTATTTTGACGAATATTCAGGGTTGTATTGCCGGGGCTGCGAACGTTTCCTGACCGAAAAGGAACTGGTGGGCGGGCTGTGCCCGGATCATCAGGTGCCGCCCCAGGAGATCGCCGAGCAGAACTATTTTTTCCGGATGTCGCGTTTCCAGCAGCGGCTGATCGATCATATCCAGGACAATCCAGACTTCATCAGCCCCGAGCGTTATCGCAACGAGGTCCTCTCCTTTCTTTCTGAACCGCTCGAGGACCTCTGCATTTCGCGGCCGAAATCGCGACTGACCTGGGGTATCGAACTGCCCTTTGATGCCGGTTTCGTCACCTATGTCTGGTTCGATGCGCTGATCAACTACCTGACCGGTCTCGGTTATCCCGACCAACCCGACTTTCAGCTCTTCTGGCCGGTAGCCGAGCATGTGATCGCAAAAGACATCCTCAAGCCGCATGCCATCTATTGGCCGACCATGCTGATGGCGATGAGCCTGCCCCTCTATAAAAAACTGCATGTCCACGGTTACTGGAATATCGACGACACCAAGATGTCGAAGAGTATCGGCAACGTCGTCCGTCCGGGCCAGCTCGTCGAAGAGTACGGAGTGGACACCCTGCGCTATTTCACCCTGCGGGAGATGTCCTTCGGCCTCGATGCCTCCTTCAGCAGGGAGGCCATCGTCGCCCGGAAAAACTCCGACCTGGCCAATGACATCGGCAATCTCTTCAGTCGATCGATGGCCATGCTGCACAAGTACAGCGGTGGCCGGGTGCCGGCCCCGGCGGTGATGGAGGCCGGTGACAGGCTCCTGCAGCAGACAATCGAGCAGATGCTGCCGGTATACAGCGAAGCGATGGCCAATTTTCAGTTTCACCGGGCCCTGCAGGCGATCTGGGAGGTCATCGGATCTGCCAACAGGTATATCGTCACCAACGAACCCTGGGCCCTGGCCAAGGATCCCGGGAAGATCGGCCGTCTCCATACCGTGCTCTATAACCTGGCCGAGTGCCTGCGCCTGCTCGCCATGGTCCTGGGCCCGATCATGCCGGCAGCGGCGGGAAAGATGGCCGTTGGTCTGGGTCTGGCCGCAGGCCATGTCCTGGTCGCTGATCTCAGCAAGAGCGGCAGCTGGGGCCTCCTTCCCTCCGGCACCGGACTGCGCCCGATCGAACCGCTCTTTCCCCGAATGGAGAAGGAAAAGGTCGAAGAAGTCGCGGTGACGGTCGCGACACAGGCGCCGGCCAAAGAGACCGGCGATACGGCCGGCCAGGGCGTGATATCCTTCGGGCAGTTTCAGGAGGTCGATCTGCGGGTTGCCGAGATCGTCGCCGCGGAGCGGGTGAAGAAATCAGAGAAGCTCTTGAAGTTGACGGTCATGGCCCCGGAAGAGAGGACAATCGTGGCGGGAATCGCCGAACACTACAGGCCGGAAGAACTGGTCGGCAGACTGGTGCTGGTGGTCGCCAACCTGAAGCCGACGAAGCTGATGGGAATCGCCTCACAGGGCATGGTTCTGGCGGCCAAAACGGTGGTGGACGGCAAGGAGCGGCTGGTGCTGTCGACCGTCAGCGAGCCTGTTCCGGCAGGCAGCAAAGTCACATGATGAAAGAGGAATTATATGTTTGTATTCAATAATTTTATGCTGGCCATAGCGCAGTTGGTGGAGTTTCTCCTTGTGGCTTATATGTGGATTGTCATTGGCAGGGCGGTGATTTCCTGGGTCAATGCCGATCCCTCCAATCCGATCGTCCGTTTTCTCTACGAGGTTACGGAACCCCTGCTGCGGCGTATCCGGCGGCTATTGCCGGTGAGTATGGGCAACATCGATTTTTCACCGATGATTCTTATACTGGCGATCATGTTCCTCCAGAATTTCCTGGTTCCGACCTTGAAACGTCTGGCCATGGGAATGGGGTGAATGCCGCCGCTGTGTAATTCAATATTTTTCTCAACAAATGGAGCACCCTCATGTCAATTACTCCACAGGCTATTAAGGATCAGGAATTTCAGGTAAAATTCAGGGGATATGATGCCATTGAGGTAAAGGCATACCTGGAATTGCTGGCCGAGGAATTTTTTGAGCTGCACGAGCAGAACAGGAAACTGTCCGACGATTCCGCCCTCCTTGCCGAGGAGAAGGAGGCCCTGCAGGCGGAAAATGAGACTCTGCTGCAGGAATCCCGGAAACACAAGGATGAGCTGGAAGGTCTCAGGACCGAGGGTAAACAGAAAAACAGCGAACATCTCACCCTGCAGAAAGAGGCGGAGGAGCTCCGCGGCCAGCTGGCCGGCAGCCGCAGGGAGACTGAGCTGGCCAAGGAAGTGATCGAGGCTGCCGAGGAACGGATGCGCTCGGAAAAAGACAAGGCCTCGGTCCTTCTGCAGGAAGAACTTGAGGCCGCGGAAACGCGCATCAATCAGGAGAAAGAAATGGTCCGGCAGGGCCAGTTGGAGATCGAGAAGCTTCGTCATCAGCTGCAGCTGCTGGAAGAGGAGATCCGGGAGCTGAAGAAGGGGGATGCGGATTTCAAGGCGACCATCGTCGCGGCCCAGAAATTTTCCGAGGACCTGAAAATGCGCAGTGAAAAAGAGGCCAGGGAGCTGATCGACCAGGCCAGGGAGGATGTCGAGACTTTCCGCCGCAAGGCCCATGAGGAGCTGGCCCGTCTGCCGCTTGAGATAGAAAGGCTGCAGAATAAGCGGCAGGAGGTGCGGGATGAACTGAAGATGATTTTAAACGGCTACCTGCATGAACTGGATACCTTCCCGGAAATCGAGGGGGCCGGGAAGGATGAGGATCTGAACGAGCTGTTTCAGTCCATTCACATCCCCGAAAATGGCGAGATCGAGGTCGAAGATCTCGAAAAGATCAACTTGAAACTGGCTTGAAGTTCCGGGCGGCCTGCATCATGAGCGTGACCATGAGTGAGCGGCAGCATGTTCCGGCAGGCGACCATAAAGACATTCCCTGCCTGTCCTTCCGGAAAGACGGTACGGTCGGGGTTCATATCTATGTGCAGCCAAAGGCCTCGAAATCGGCCTTTGTCGGCCTCCATGACGGTTGCCTGAAGCTGGCAATCAGCTCTCCGCCTGTCGACAACAAGGCGAACAAGGCGGTCATCTCCTTTCTCGCGGAATTCTTTCAGGTGGCGCAGAAGGATATCAGGCTGTGTTCCGGTGAAAAATCACGGCGGAAACTGCTCAGTATCGACGGTATCACGATCGCCGAACTGCGGCGGCGGATTGCACCGCTCCTGCAGGAGAGTCGAAAATGATCTGCAAACGAACGGGAAGGGGAAGATGAAACGATACGTCATCGCCAACTGGAAATGCCACAAGAACCTGGAGGACGCCTGCCGCTGGTTTGATACCTTCGCCTCGCTGTACCGGGCCAAAACCGATGTCGAGGTGATTGTCGCCCCCACGTTCATCTGTCTGGAAAATCTTGCCGCTTACGTCAAAAAGTTGCGGCTGGAAAATGTCTTTCTGGCCGCCCAGGATATCTCGCCGTATCCCAGAGGCGGCTATACCGGAGCGATCGCCGCCGATATGGTGCGGGGAATGGCGGAGTATGTCATTGTCGGCCATTCCGAGAGAAGACGCTATTTTCACGAGACGATCCAGGATGTCGTCAACAAGGTACATGAGGCGGTGGATTTCGGCCTGCGGCCGATTCTCTGCCTCGATCATTCCTATGCCATGTCTCAGCTGGCCCCGCTCACCGATATCGACTGCGAAAAATTCATCATCGCCTACTGTTCGGTCGATCCCCTCACCTTTCGGGTTCCTGAGTCGCCGGAGAAAGTCAGGGAGAGCGTCGGCTTTATCGCCGAATTCCATCCCAACCGGGCGATAGTCTACGGCGGCTCGATCTATCCTGACACTGTCAGGGACTATTTCAGCCTCCCGGAGCTTTCGGGTGTGATTGTCGGCGCTGCAAGCCTTGAGGCCGAGTCATTCGCCGAAATCTGCCGCCTTGCCGCTGCCGTTTAAAGCGATCTCCCGGCAGCTGCCGGAACGGCTGGGGATATCGATATGGCGCAGTGATGCCGGCAGGATGCCCGCGGGAAAGACCAGATGGACCTGCGGTCGAACTTTTAACCCTTAATTGAGAACGGAAGATATGTTTAACGCTGAGAAATTACTGGGGCAGGTTATTGGTGGGGTGCTTGGTAAAGGCGGTGGCAAGGGCAAGAAAAAGCTGATGGGCGGGCTCACCTCCGGAGCCGGGCTGATGACCGCCATCGGCCTGGCCGTCGGGGCCTATGAAATTCTCAAGGATAAGCAGGCCGCCGCGAGGCCCGCTACCGCCGGACCGGCCGGACCGATGACGCCGCCCCCGCCTCCAAGCTGGCGGGCGCCGGGCAATTCGCCTGCCATGCCCCCTGTACCGCCTGTCCCTCCGCAGCCGGCAGCGGCTGCCTCATCGGCCGCCACGGTTGTTACACCACCTGCCGCCGGAGAATCAGGTGAAGAGGAGCTTGCCCGCCGGATGATCCAGGTCATGATCGCCGCCGCCTGCGCCGACGGCACGATGGACGAGCAGGAGGAGCAGGCCATCCTCGATAAACTCCGCGATGCCGGGCTCTCCCAGGAGGAAAAGATGTTCATGCTCGATGAGCTCCATCATCCCAAGGACATCGCCACCCTGACCAGCGGCAACATCAGCCCCGCCACCGCCAAAGTCATGTATATGCTTGCGGTCGCCGCCGTCGCCATCGACACTGAGATGGAAAGAACCTGGCTCGATGAACTCGCCCGCGCGCTTGGCCTCAGCCCGGCGGTGCAGAAATTCATTGAAGAGCAGCAGGAGGCGGCCTGATCACGGAGGGCCTGTTGTCTCTTTTGCCCCGAGACCCGGTTTACTCCCGTTTTCTGGGGAGCAGAAATGAGGCGGCAAATCCCACCGCGTTGATCCCGGCCAGTCCAAGGCCGACCAGGCCCATGGTTCCCAGAAATCCTTGCTGATCCGAGATACGGTCGGCAAGGATGAGGATGGAGGAACCGACGATCAGGGCGGCGATGATCATCGCCACGCCCATGACCCGGCTGGCGAGGTCGATCTTATCGGCCAGATGCTCTATCCGCTTCAACTCCAGATTCAGCGTGAAGCGGCTGTGCCGCACGTAATCGAGAAATCTCTGAATATCTCCCGGAACATCCTCCAGCAGTTCGAAATAACCGGTCACCGCCTTGGTGAACCTGTCCTTGAGGGCATTGATACCGTACCTGTTGGTGACGATCTCCTGGATCTGCGGTTCGACATGGGCCAGGACATCGAAGGTCGGATCAAAGTGGGCCGCCACCCCCTCGATGGTGGTGAGGGCCTTGGTCAGGAGCAGCAGGTCGCCGGGGCACTGGATCTGGTAGCTCTGCAGCATGCCGAAGAATTCGCTGAGCAGGGTGCTGATATCGAGATGCTGCAGAGCGGCGTTCTGGAAATGACTGATGAGATGCTGCAGGTCGGCGCGGAAATCCCGTCTATCGGTCTTGGAGGGGACGGTGTCGGTCAGTTCAATGACGACCCGGCAGAGTTTCTCGATATCTCCCTTGATGACGCCGGCAACGAGGTCGATCAACTGGTCCGTGGTCTTCCGGTCGAGCTGGCCGGTCATGCCGCAATCGATAAAGCACAGGGAACCGTCCGCCTGCAGGAAGATATTGCCGGGGTGCGGGTCGGCATGGAAAAATCCGAAACGCAGGCACTGTTTGAAAACGGCATCCGTGCCCTTGGCGACTACCGCCCGCCGTTCGGACGGGCTGAGGCTGTCCGGGGAGAGGGTGGAGAGGAGACGGCCGTGGATTTCTTCGAGAGTCAGGACGTTGCGGGTAGTGGCCGACCAGTAGACCTTGGGGAAATGAATGTGGGGGTCGTTTTCAAAGTAGCGTCGCAGCCTGTCTGTTGATTGCCCTTCGTAGATCAGGTTGATTTCTTTTGACAGCTCCCGGGAGAATTCCTTGGCGACCGCAACCGGACTGTAGCCGAGATTGGAAAAGTACGATTCGACGATCTGCGAGAGGGTTTCGAGAAGGGCCATATCCTCCTCCACCAGTTTTCTGCTGTCGGGGCGGAGGACCTTGATGACCACCTCCTGGCCGTCCTGCAGGGTGGCGCGGTGGACCTGGGCCATTGAGGCGGCTGCCAGCGGTGTTTCCTCGATCGAGGCGAAGAGCAGGTCGAGTCGACCGGGAAATTCCAGGCTCAGGACTTCGTAGATATCACTGAACGGCAGCTCGTTGCAGCGATCCTGAAGTTTTTTCAGTTCTTCGGCCCATTCGGCTGGAATCAGGTCGGGGCGGGTTGAGAGGACCTGGCCGCACTTGATGAAGGTCGGGCCGAGTTCTTCGAGGACCCTGCGGAAACGCACCGGTTTGGGGATGTTGCTGGCGGCGCCGTTCTCCGGCCCCACGTCCTCTTTCTCCAGGAGCCGGTTGATGCCGGAATCGATGAGTACCTGGCGGAAACCGTAGGCGGACAGGACCTTGATGATCTCGGCCAGTCGTTTGGTATTCCTGATCGTGCGTGAAATATTGACAATCTTCATTCTATTTATACAACTATATAAATTTTACCGGGCAAAAAGCAAATCGATTCTCTGCCGCCAATTTGTTTTGCATCTCTGGGGAACGGCAAAGGTATGAGGCCGGTTCAGGGCCCGCCGCCCTCTGTCCCCTGACATAGGAATCTATCAACCTCCAGCCAGCACCTCTGACCTGAGCTTCCATTCCCGCGGTATTCTGTAGGCCTCATCGATCAGCTTTTTGAGCTGGTCTTGTACGTCCTTGAAAGGCGGCAGGGGAGGTATGGTCGGCAGAAGGTCGTTGGCCGGCAGCGGCGGACGCAGCTGCATCGTTTCATCGAGCCCGTGGTGGATGTCGCCGCCGGTGCCGCCCTCCATGATCTGGCCGAAACCCGGGTCCGGATTGTCCAGCCTGCGGATAAAACTCATGATGCTGTCGATATCGTTTTTCCGGTAGAAGAGGTTGATCTGCTCCCGGATGGTTTCCTGTTCTTCGGTAAGTTCGGAGAGTGTGCGGTGATAGTTGTCGATGTTCTCGGCCAGAGAGATATAGGTATCAAAGAAAAGGTTGCGGAAACGGCGGCGTCTGGTGAAGCCCCGCAGTTTCTTGCCGGAGAAGGCCCGTTTGCGGATTGTCGGCGACTGGACGAAATAGGGATCGTAGAAGAATTCCTGAGGCAGGCCCGCCAGGAGGATAAAACGGTGAATGAGCTCCTCATTGTGGAGGAGAATATAGATACGGAGCAGGTCGAAGCCGATTTTGTTCTCGAGCTCGAGAGAGGAGGCGGTCAGCCGCTGTTCGTAGAGGCCGGTGTCGTCTTCGATGCGTTTGCGGAAGCCGAAATAGCGATCCGCAATTTCTTTTTTCATCTCAAAGGAGAGTATCTTCGTTATGTCATCCATGGTTTAATGATCGAGTGGGCGTGTTTGACGGGTTGGCGGCTATGAACCAGGTTTGCCGGCGATTGCCGAATTAACGTCCAGTATAGTATGTTACGGCCCGAGAATCACCACCCAATTAGGAAAGCTTATGAGATATCAGGAATCCCGAGAGGATATTGCGGCGCGGGTCAAGGAACGGGCGGACATTGTCAAGATCATCGGCGAGTGTGTTGAGCTGAAGAGAAGCGGCTCGCGGTTCCTGGGATTGTGTCCCTTTCACGGCGAGAAGACACCGTCTTTCACAGTTCATCCGGGCCAGCAGTTCTTTCACTGCTTCGGCTGCGGAGAATCCGGGGATGTCTTCAGTTTTATGATGAAGCGGTACAATCTTGATTTTCCTGCCGCCCTGAAGGAACTCGCCGGCCGATACCAGATTGCCTTGCCTGAAAAGCCGCGTTCGGAGGCGGAGGAGAGACTGGTCAGGAAGCGCCAGGCAATGTATGCCGTCAATGACCGGTGTGCGGCTATCTTCCGCAGATATCTCCTCGAATCGCCCGGGGCCGCCGGTGCCCGCGGGTATCTGGAGAGGCGCGGAGTCAGTGCCGCGATCCGGGAGAAGTTCGGGATCGGTTATGCCCCGGCCGTCGAAACGGCCGGCTGGGATTTTCTCGGTCGCCAGCTGAGCGGCGATGGCAGGCTGGTGGCGGAAGAATTGGGACTCCTGGTGAGAAAGGAGGACAAGGGGACCTATGACCGCTTCCGTGATCGGGTTCTCTTTCCGATCTTCGATATCAAGGGGCGGATACTCGGTTTCGGCGGACGGATCCTGGGAGAGGGTCAGCCGAAGTACATGAACTCGCCCGAAAGCCCGATTTTCACCAAGAGCCTCGCCCTGCTCGGCCTTTTTCAGCAGGCTGAGAGCATTCGCCGGCAAAAGACTGCGGTGGTGGTCGAAGGCAATTTCGATCTGATCTCCCTGGTCGCAAAAGGTATCGATAATGTCGTGGCGCCGCTGGGAACGGCCTTGACCCGTGAACAGCTGCGCCTGCTCAAACGTTTTGCCGACGAGGCTGTCCTGCTCTTCGACGGGGATGCCGCCGGGATCAAGGCGGCAGTGCGGGCGGTGCCCCATTTTCTGGCGGAACAGATGACAGGCCGGGTGGCCCTCCTGCCTCCCGGCCATGATCCGGATACCTTTGTCCGCCAGGAGGGGCCTGAGGCCCTGCGGAAAATCCTGGCGCAGGCCGAATCCCTGCCGGAATTCGTCCTGGCCTCCCTGATTCGGGAGCATGGCCTGACGCTTGACGGCAAGGGCAGGATTGTTGAAGAATTGCAGCCCCTGGTCGAGGCTGCCGCCTCTCCCCTGCAGCGGTCCGTGATCATTGCCCATTTCTGCGAGAAACTCGGCCTTCCCCTTGGTCGCATGGAATCCCTGCTGCAGGGTGGAGATGGGGGGAAAAGGCCGCAACGGCAGGATGTGCCGGTAGCGGCCAGGGAGAACCGGGAGGGGCGGATCGCCCCGCTTTCGCCGGCTCAACGCCATCTTGTCACCTTCATGATTTTTAATCCTAAGTATTTCCGAGAACTTGAAGAAAAAGGACTGCGCTCCTGTCTGGCCGGGACGGTGGGCGAAATCCTATTCCTGCAACTCCAGGCGATACTCGCTAAAAAGACTGAAATCGAGCCGGAGGAACTTTTCACCCTCCTGCCGGAGGGCGCCGAGCGAAATCTCGTCTCGGAACTGCTGATGAAGGCCCCTGAGCGGATCGGCACCCTTGCCCTTTCCGCCTCTCCTGAAGAAGAACTTGCCGAACTGCTGGACTGGCTGCAGCGGCAGATGCTGCAGCGTATGTCGGAAGACCTGCAGCAGCAGATTTCTGCCGCCCAGTCACGGGGGGATACGGCGGCCCTGCAACCCCTGCTCGTGGAAAAACAGGGGGTAGATCGTCAAATGCAGGGATTGAACGATGGGGATCATTGATGCAGGCGTCGTCATGCTTATATGTGTACCTAGAAGACCGTAAATATTTCTTGACAATCTGGTCTTTTTCGTCCAATCACACGATGTGATTGAATTGTAAGATTATTTTTATTATGTATGTGACAATGGAGAGGCGTACGCTGGCCGGGTCCTGTCTCTGGCTGCCGGGATGCCGGATTATCGAATGCTAAAGGAGATGTTTCATGGCTTCAGACCAACGCGAATTTGAGGATCACGGCCGGTTCGAACTGGGTGATGATATCTTTGCCCCGGACGATGAGGACGCATCGATTTATGAATTGACCGGGATATATAAGACCGATGATGAGGCCATTCCCATTGAGCTGCCGGAAGAATTCTCCGAAGAAAGCTCAATATCGCCGAACCTGGGCGAGCGTCGCAGTGGTCCTCTGGGCGACCAGAGGAAGAGTGACCGCCGCCGTACCTCGAGAGGGACTGGTAAGGATAGTTCCCATTCGATCGACCCGATGAACATCTACCTCCGTGAAATGGGATCGTTGACCCTTCTCAGTCACGAAGAGGAACTCAGGCTTGCAAAGATGATGGAGGAGGGCAAGCGAAGAGTCCAGGATGCCGCCTTCAGGACCCCGCTTGCTATCCCCGCTCTCGTTGAGATTGCCAAGGATCTCGGGGCCAGCAAAGAAAAAATCTGCGGTATCATCAACGGGGTTCCGGAAGATCAACCGGATTTGATCGTCAGTGAAAGCAAAAACTTTCTGGCCTGCGTCGAAAAGGCGGTTGAACTTGACACGATGAGGAGCGACCTGATGAAAAGGTCTCAGGAATGTGCTCCCGGTTCCCCCGAACATGGTGATCTGCAGGACAGGATCGAAGATCTCGGCAAAGAGATTGCCGGGATATTTCACGACAGGATAGTCTGTTCGGAATGCGTCAATGCCGTCGCTGGAGGCCTTGAAGACCTGTCCAGAAGGTTTCGAAAATTCTTTGTCGAGTCCATGAGTGTCCGCAATCTCGATGCCGCCGCCCCGGACGGTGAGTTGAATACTCATGAAATCGATGAGTTGATCAACGGGCAACTGCTCGGAGAGGCCGGTATCGATCTCAAAAACCTGCAACTTGCCCTCTATGAGATCGAGGCCGGCAGAGACATGGCCAAATACGCCAAGGAGGCCCTTATTAGGGCCAATCTGCGGCTGGTCATCTCGGTATCGAAGAAATTCGCAAATCGCGGGCTGCAGTTTTCCGACCTTATCCAGGAAGGGAATATCGGGCTGATGAAGGCGGTTGAGAAATTCGACTACCACAGAGGCTATAAGTTCAGCACCTATGCCACCTGGTGGATACGGCAGTCAATTACCCGCGGCATTGCCGATCAGGGCCGGACCATTCGCCTGCCTGTTCATATGATTGAGACGATCAACCGACTGTTGCGGGTATCGAAGGATTTTCTCCTGGAAGAACACCGTGAACCGACTCCGGAAGAGATGGCCGAACAGCTCGGTACCGAGGTTGTGAAAGTCAAGTCGGCCTTGAAAATCGCCAAGGATGCCATCTCCCTGGATACCCCGGTTGGTGATGACGGCGAGACCTACCTTGGCGATTTTATTGAAGACAGTGAACGACTCGGGCCGCATGACGTGTCGATGGTTTCCAGTCTGCGCGAATGTCTGAGCCAGGTGATGTCGTCTCTTTCTCCGCGTGAGGCCAAGGTTCTCAGGATGCGATACGGGATAAATGCCGACTGCGATCATACGCTCGAGGAGGTCGGCAGATGTTTTGCGGTAACCCGTGAGCGCATCAGGCAGATTGAGGCGCAGGCCATAGCCAAGCTGAAACATCCGTCGAGGATAGAAGAACTACGGGTCTTCATGACGGATTGAGGGTAAGAACGGCACCATTTTTCCTGGTGAAAAATGGTGCCGTTTTTTTTCCAGACTGTATTTCCGACAATTTGAGGCGATCTATGATCCTTGACTGGGTCAGTCTTTGTTTGGCCCCAGGACTCGGTCAGGCCGGTCTCTGGCGTCTCCTCGAGCATTTCGGCGGCCCGGACCGGGTGCTCGCCGCCGCCCCTGCCGAACATCTCCGGGTGCCGGGTATTCAGGCCAGACAGGTGGCCGGCCTCACCTCCCCCGGACAATTACGACAAAGAGGGCGGGAAGAACTCGCAAACCTGCAGAGAAAAGGTTGTCGCGCCATCGCCTACAGCGACGATGATTATCCCGATCTTCTCAGGCAGACAGCGGACCCTCCGCCTGTCCTGTTCGTGAAAGGCCGCAAAGAACTGCTGCGTACCGACTGTCTGGCGGTGGTCGGTTCCCGGGCCTCGACCGCCTACGGACGAAAGACCGCCGCTTCTCTTGCCGCAAGCCTTGCCTCCTCTCTCACCATCGTTTCAGGAATGGCCCTCGGTATCGATACGGAGGCCCATTCAGGCGCCCTCGTCGCGGGTGGCGGCACCATTGCCGTGCTCGGCTGCGGTCTCGACGTTGTCTATCCATATCAGAACCGTCGCCTCTATGAACAGATAGGCGAGTCCGGGCTGCTGCTCAGCGAGTATCCCCTGGGGACGACCCCGGAAGCCTTCCGTTTCCCGGCGAGAAACCGGATTATCGCCGGCTTGAGCCTGGGCGTGCTGGTAGTCGAGGCGGCCAGAAAATCGGGATCGCTGATCACCGCGCAAATGGCCCTTGATGCCGGCCGGGAGGTCTTCGCCGTACCGGGACAGGTGGATTCCTACAAGAGCGAAGGCGCCCATTGGCTGTTGAAACAAGGGGCAAAACTGGTACAATCGTGGGAAGATGTCCTTGAGGAACTGTCTCTTGCACCTCGCGCCCAGCACAACCTGGATAGTGACGACGGGAGGCAGGCGTCCGTGCCTGGGGATCCGGAGGCAGCGCGCCTGCTCGCCTGCATTGAGCCGTATCCGCAGGCCCGCGGGAGACTGCTGACGGTGTCGGGGTGCCCTCCGGCCAGGCTGAGCGAACTGCTTCTCCTGCTCGAACTCGAGGGTCTCATCGAGATGCTGCCAGGCGATGCCGTACGGAGAATAACGAGTAAAAAAGATTGAGAATATCCCGTCCGGTTCAATGGAAGAAACCATGTCCGGTACGGACACACGTGTACAAAAGGAGCATGCCATGCGGCAGATACAGATAGCCCCGTCGATCCTCTCCGCCGATTTCACCCGCCTAGGCGAGGAAATTCGGGCAGTGGAGGAGGCCGGAGCGGATATAATCCACATCGATGTCATGGATGGGCATTTCGTGCCGAACATCACCCTCGGGCCGTTGGTGGTCAAGGCCGTCAGAACAGTGACGACACGGGTTCTCGACGTGCATCTGATGATCTCCAACCCTGATGATTATCTCGAGGCCTTCGCCGAGGCGGGGGCCGACTGGATTACGGTGCATGTCGAGAGCTGCCGTCATCTCCATCGCACCATCTCCCGGATCAAGCAATTGGGGAAAAAGGCCGGGGCGGTGCTCAATCCCGCCACCTCGCTCTCAAGCCTGGACCATATCCTCGAGGATCTCGACCTGGTCATGCTGATGACGGTCAACCCGGGCTTTGGCGGACAGTCCTTTATCCCATCCAGCCTTGAAAAAATCTGGACCCTGCATCAGCGCATCCGGGACATGGGGCTGGCGGTGGGCATCGAGGTTGACGGCGGTATCAGCAGCGAGACCATTGCCGATGTCACTGAGGCCGGCGCCAATATCCTGGTGGCGGGATCTGCGGTCTATGGCAGCAAGGATTATGCCGCCACGATTGTTGAACTCAGGGACCTGGCGAAGGCAGGCGAATCGCGGAGAAAGTCTTAATGTACGGGGAGAGACCGGTTATGGAAAAAAACTTTATCAGCCTGCATCAGGCGGCAGTGGCGGAACGGCTGCAGGCCCTGGCGCAGCAGCCCTTTGATCTGACACGGCCGGATGCCCTGACCGGAGAGGGGCGTCTCGAGCGCTATGTCTGTCGTGCGGGGACGCTGAAGATGCTCTATGCCATGCAGCGGGTGTCGGACGAGGTGTTGGATGCCCTTCAGGGGCTCTCTGATGAATGTGATCTTGTCGGCCAGTTCAGAGCCATGCGCAGGGGTGCGGTGATCAACCGCATCGATGGCTGGGCCAGTGAAAACAGGCAGGTGCTGCATACCGCCTGTCGCGACCTCTTTTCCGGCAACCCAGCCGAACCGCAGGCCTCCGCCCAGGCCCAGAGAGAACTCGACAAACTGGCGGTCTTCCTTCGGGAAATGGAAACCGGACTGGTCTGTAATGCCGCAGGTGAGAAATTTCAGACCATGATCCACGTGGGAATCGGCGGCTCGGATCTCGGGCCGCGCTCAATTTATGAAGTCCTCCGCCCGTTTGGCCGAAAAGGCAGAAGGGTGTTTTTCATCTCCAATGTCGATCCCGATGATGCTGCTGCCGTACTCAGACAGGTTGATCTCGCCACCACGCTTGTCAATATCGTCTCCAAGAGCGGTACGACACTTGAGACCCTGACCAACGAAAAGTTGGTCCGCAAGGCCCTGCAGGATGCCGGCCTCGATCCCAGCCGGCACTGTATCGCAGTGACCGGCGCGGGCAGTCCGATGGACAACCCGGATCGGTATCTGCGTGCATTCCATATGTACGATTATATAGGAGGAAGATACAGCGCCACCTCTATGGTGGGTCTGGTGATGCTGGGTTTTTTTCTCGAATTCGAGCAGATTATGGATTTTCTGCGGGGAGCGGCCGAAATAGATCTTCTGGCGGAGAATTCGGATATCCGAAAAAATATGCCCCTCCTTCTCGCCCTGCTCGGCATCTGGAACCATAATTTTCTGGGCTGCCCTACCCTGGCGGTCCTGCCATACAGTCAGGCACTGCACCGTTTCCCGGCGCACCTGCAGCAGTGCGATATGGAAAGCAACGGCAAGTCCATAGACCGCGCCGGAAAACCGGTCCGTGGCAAAACGGGACCGATTCTCTGGGGGGAACCGGGCACCAATGGCCAACATGCCTTCTACCAGCTGCTGCATCAGGGCACTGAGGTCGTGCCGGTCGAATTCATTGGCTTTCTCAGGAGCCAGTGGGGGGAAGACCTCGAGGTTGCCGGCAGCACATCGCAACAGAAACTGCTTGCCAATCTTCTCGCCCAATCCGTTGCCCTGGCAAGCGGCCAGGACAGCGACAACCCCAATCGGCGTTTCCCGGGAAACCGTCCATCGGTCCTGCTTGTGGCCGACAGGCTGACTCCGGGCGTGATGGGGGCATTGCTCGCCTTGTACGAAGCGAAGATCGTTCTGCAGGGATTTGCCTGGAATATAAATTCATTCGATCAGGAAGGTGTGCAGCTGGGAAAGGTGCTGGCAACGGAGTTTCTCGACTGCATGACCGGCAGGGCCAGCCGGCAGAACAGCCTTGCCCGAAGACTCCTCGAGATTACCTGTAAAGAGGCCTAAGTTACAGAGTATATGAGTGAATCGTTGTTCATTTGGGGCGTCGTAAGCGGGTTGTTTTTTGTTGACAAAAGAGATCTTCAACGATATCCTCAACCGCTGAATGAATGGTCAAAGGTTTAGTTTTTTCCTGTCATCTTGATGGTTGTAGCAGCGCAAGAGACAGGCCGGGCGGCTGTTTCGGAAAGTCAAGTGCCTGTTATCTGCCCGGAAACGAGAACTGTTGATAGGTTTTATTGGATAAGGTTGTAGTTTAAACAGAAATTCAAAGGAGGAATTCATGGCAAAGCATGAGACGCCCTTGTTGGACCAACTGGAGACTGGCCCTTGGCCAAGCTTCGTTACCGACCTCAAGCGGCAGGCTGAGACCAAGCCGGAGTGCTGGGATATTCTCGGCCAGCTTGAGCTGTCGTACAAGGAAAGAATCACCCATTGGAAACACGGTGGCATCGTTGGTGTTTTCGGCTATGGCGGTGGTATCGTTGGTCGTTATTCTGATCTGCCCAAGAGGTTTCCCGGAGTAGAGCATTTTCATACAGTGCGTGTTGCACAGCCTGCATCAAAATACTACTCAACCAAGAACCTGCGTGGGCTCATGGATCTTTGGGAGAAGTACGGATCCGGTATGACCAATTTCCATGGTTCCACCGGCGATATCATCCTTCTTGGTACCCGTACCGAGAATCTCGAGCCGTTCTTCTGGGATTTGACCCATGATATGGGCCAGGATCTCGGCGGTTCAGGTTCCAACCTGCGTACCCCGGCCAACTGTCTCGGCCAGTCCCGTTGCGAATGGTCATGTTATGACACCGAAGAATGCTGCCATAGCCTGACATTGAAGTATCAGGACGAGATTCACCGTCCTGCCTTCCCGTATAAATTCAAATTCAAATTCTCCGGCTGCCCGAATGACTGTGTTGCCGCCATCGCCCGCTCCGATATTGCCGTTATCGGTACCTGGAGAGATGAGATCCGCATCGACCAGGCTGCCGTAAAAGAGTATATCGCCGGCAATTACCCGTCAAATGGCGGCGCCCACAGTGGCCGCGATTGGGGTAAATTCGATATTCAGAAAGAAGTTGTCGAGCTCTGTCCTACCCAGTGTATGTGGATGGAAGCTGGCGAACTGAAGATTGATGACAAGGAATGTACCCGCTGCATGCATTGCATCAACGTTATGCCGCGCGCCCTGCGTCCCGGGGTTGATACCGGCGCTACCATCTGTGTCGGAGCCAAGGCCCCGATTCTGGACGGTGCCCAGTTTGCGACCATGATTGTCCCGTTCATGAAAATGTCTGCCGACAACGAATTCGAGGAATTGACAGATTTCATCGAGAAGGTCTGGGATTGGTGGATGGAAGTTGGTAAGAATCGTGAGCGAGTAGGTGAGACCATGCAGCGCGTCGGTCTGCCGACCTTCCTGAGTGTCATGGAGATCGAACCGATTCCGCAGCATGTAAAAGAGCCTCGTTCAAACCCGTATGTATTCTGGAAAGAGGAAGAGGTGGAAGGTGGTTTTGAGCGTAATGTAGAGGAATTCCGAGCCCGTCACGCTGCCTGATACAGTTTCTTCTGAATACTTTTCCATATAATAAGGAGACTTACCATGGGTTATAATCCCGACAAACCGATGGACGGCCGGATCTCAGATCTGGGCCCACCCCACTATAAGCAATTCCACCCACCTGTCATCAAAGAAAACAAAGGCAAATGGATGTGGCATGAGATCATCCAGCCGGGCGTCCTGATGCACAAATCAGAAACCGGAGCTGAGGTCTATACCGTACGTGCCGGTTGTGCCCGTCTGGTCTCGGTAGAGTTCATCCGTGAGGTTTGTGATATCGCCGACAAGCACTGCGATGGTTACATGCGTTTCACGACCCGGAATAATATCGAGTTCATGGTTGATTCAAAAGCCAAGGTGCAGCCTTTGCTCGACGAACTGGCCAGCCGTGGCAACAAATTCCCGGTTGGCGGCACCGGCGCCGGTGTGACCAACATCGTTCACACCCAGGGTTGGGTACATTGTCACACCCCGGCAACCGATGCCTCTGGTGTCGTCAAGGCTGTCATGGATGAACTGTTTGATTACTTCACCTCTATGACTCTGCCGGCACAGTGCCGTATCGCTCTGGCCTGCTGTCTGAATATGTGTGGTGCCGTACATGCCTCTGATATCGCTATCCTCGGCATCCATCGTAAGCCACCGATGATCGATCATCTTCGTATTACCGGTGTCTGCGAATTGCCGCTGGCCATCGCTTCCTGTCCTCTCGGTGCTGTAAAACCTGCGAAGACTACAGTTGAAGGCAAGGAGATCAAGACCGTACAGGTAAACGTAGAGCGCTGTATGTTCTGCGGTAACTGCTACACCATGTGTCCGGCAATGCCTCTGGCCGATCCGGAAGGTGACGGAATCGCCATCCTGGTTGGTGGAAAGGTTTCCAACTCCAGATCGATGCCGAAATTCTCAAAGCTGGTAATTCCTTTCCTGCCTAATACCACTCCTCGCTGGCCTGAGACGGTAGCCGCGGTAAAGAAGATACTGGAAGCATACGCCAACGGTGCCAAGAAGTATGAGAGGCTTGGTGAGTGGGCAGAGAGAATCGGTTGGGAAAAATTCTTTGAGAAATGCGATATTCCTTTCACCGAAAAGAGCATAGACGATTACCGTCTTGCTTATGATACCTGGCGTACAAGCACACAGTTCAAGTACACCAGCCATATCAAGTAGTCTGTGTTTTTCCCGGTCTGGCCGGCTGCAGCAGCTGGTCAGACCTTGGTGCTTTTTTCGAGTACCCCATAAGAGGAGTTTCATCATGGCCCTGAGTAAAGAAGATCTCAAAACTGCAATCTTGGAGAAAGCTGAAAAGTCTCCTAAGGCACAGCTGTATATCAAGGATTTCTATGCATGTGATCCTGAGACGAAACCGCGAGATATAAAAAATGTGGCCAATGACCTGGTAAAAGAAGGAAAACTGATGTTCTGGTCTTCCGGTTCAACCACCATGTACGCCCTGAAGAACCGTATAAAAAACGAGGAAGGAGCAGGCGGTATCTGAACCGCTTTTTTCCGATTGTTGTACCCAGGTGTAGAGATTCATGTCTCTGCACCTTTTTTTTGTCCGATTGCCGGCATTTGGAGTAATGTAAAGCTATCTGGAGAGCATAATACGAGTATGTACGAAACACATTTTCTCCTCTCAACCGATTCGACAAATCGTCTTGCCTTCGAGTTAGCCTTGAAGGGTGCCGGGCACGGGGCTGCAGTCATCGCAGAGTCTCAGGAGAACGGTCGAGGGAGATTGGGCAGGATCTGGCACTCCCCGGCAAAGAAAGGTCTTTACTGCTCGATCATTATCAGACCAAAGCTGGCTCTCCAGGAGTACCCCAAAATTACCCTTGCTGCCGGTCTGGCCGTATCCAATGCCCTGGACAGGGTATGTGCGTGTGCAAGCCTGGTTAAATGGCCCAATGATATCTACCTGGAAGGGAAAAAGGTTGGGGGAATCCTCACCGAATCATCCTTGACCAGTTTGGAGGCAGGCGGGCCATTTGCTGTGATTGGGATCGGTTTGAATATCAACAGCGAATGGGATGACTTCCCGGCTGAAATTCGGCACAAAGCTACCTCTGTTTTGCTTGAGACGGGACGGCAGCATGATCTCCAGGAAGTATTCCATGCCATCCGTGCAGAACTCCTGCAGGAGATCGCTGTATTTGAGAGAAATGGTTTTGAAGATATCCTGCAACGCTGGCAGGCAAAAGATGCGTTAAAGGACCGCCATGTCCGCTGGGTTACGCATGCGGGTATGGTGGTGTACGGGAGATCAAAAGGTCCTGATGCTGCCGGGAGACTTATCATCGAGGATGACAACGGTCTCTATCATGAGGTTCTCACCGGTGACGTTCTGCTGGCCGGCGGAGAAATAGAGAATACCGAAGACCTTGGCTGCAAGGTCGAAAAGCCGCTGCAGCCAAGGTCTAGAGAGGATAGTAACCCAGGGTGAAGATCAGTAACGATAGTAATCCGGCTTATACGGGCCGTTGACGTTCACACCGATATACTCAGCCTGTTCCCGGGTCAATGTGGTCAGTTTCACGCCAATTTTCTTGAGATGCAGTCTTGCCACCATTTCGTCGAGTTCCTTAGGCAGGAAATAGACCTGGTTGTCGTATTTTTCCGAATTCTGCCAAAGTTCGATCTGTGCCAGGACCTGATTGGAAAAGGAATTGCTCATGACGAAACTGGGGTGTCCGGTGGCGCAGCCGAGATTGACCAGCCGACCCTCGGCAAGGATGATGATCCTTTTGCCGTCCGGGAAAATGACATGGTCGACCTGGGGCTTGATGTTTTCCCAAGGCAGATCGCGAATTCCCGCAATATCGATTTCTGAGTCGAAGTGCCCAATATTGCAGACGATTGCCTGATCAGGCATATTTGCCATATGCTCTCTGGTAATGACCCGGAGATTGCCGGTGCAGGTAACAAATATGTTGCCAAAGGATGCGGCTTCGTCCATGGTAACGACCTTGTAACCTTCCATTGCCGCCTGCAGGGCGCAAATCGGGTCAATCTCAGTGACAAACACGGAGGCCCCCATGCCGCGAACGGCCTGGGCGCAGCCCTTACCAACGTCACCGTAGCCGACCACGACCGCGTTCTTGCCGGCGATCATCACATCCGTTGCCCGCTTGATGCCGTCAATGAGAGATTCGCGACAACCGTAGAGGTTGTCGAACTTTGACTTGGTGACCGAGTCGTTAACATTGATAGCGGGACATTTCAACCTGCCGTCCTTGGCCATTTCATTGAGACGGTGGACGCCGGTGGTGGTTTCCTCGCTGATACCGCGGACGGCAGTAAGCGCATCGGCATATTTCTCGTGCATAACCAGGGTCAGATCGCCACCGTCGTCGAGTATCATATTCGGTCGCCAGTTGTCGGGTCCGAAGATCGTCTGGTCTATGCACCACCAGAATTCCTCTTCGTTCTCCCCCTTCCAGGCAAAGGTCGGAATCCCCGCCGCAGCCATGGCCGCGGCGGCATGATCCTGGGTGGAAAAAATATTGCAGCTGGACCAGCGGATTTCTGCCCCCAGGGCTGTGAGGGTCTCCATCAGCACAGCGGTCTGGATTGTCATATGCAGACAGCCGGCGATACGGGCTCCTTTGAGGGGCTGTTTGTCGCGGTATTCCTGGCGGAGTGCGATCAGGCCAGGCATCTCCGTTTCGGCGATGGCAATTTCTTTACGCCCCCAATCGGCAAGGGACATATCTGCAACTTTAAAGTCAGTAAAGGGAGTTGTCATGGGACCACCAAATGTAATTTTATTGATAAGCTCTAAGGAATTATGTTGGGTGTTGCCGCAGTACAGCTAACTGCGAATCTTTGCGGCTTCCCGGAGGATGTTGGCCTTGTCGGTCCGCTCCCAGGTAAAATCCACACCTTCCCTGCCAAAGTGACCATACGAGGCGGTCGGCCTGTAAATTGGTCTGAGAAGGTCGAGTTGCTGGACAATTGCCTTGGGGCGGAGGTCGAAGATTTCAAGGATCAGGTCACGAATAGTGTCGTCATCAACCTTGCCGGTACCGAAGCTGTTGACATTCACCGATACCGGCTTGGAAATCCCGATAGCGTAGGCGATCTGGACCTCAATCTCAGTTGCGATACCGGCCGCAATAAGATTCTTGGCGACATAACGCCCCATATAGGAGGATGAGCGGTCGACCTTGGACGGATCCTTGCCGGAGAAGGCACCACCGCCATGCGAACCTTTGCCGCCATAGGTGTCGACAATGATTTTACGGCCGGTGACACCGCAGTCGCCCACTGGCCCACCGATGACGAACCTCCCTGTCGGGTTGATATAATATTTGGTTTTGGCGTCCAGCATGTCCGCCGGCAGAATGGGTTTGATGATCTCTTCCATAACCCCTTCTTTTAAATCGGCATAGCTGACGCTTTCATTATGTTGGGTTGAGAGAACTACCGCCTCAATACGCTTCGGCAGGCCATCGACGTACTCGATGGTCACCTGGCTCTTGGCATCCGGCCGCAACCAGGGGAGCAGACCTGACTTTCGCACATCAGCCTGGCGTTTGGTGAGGCGATGGGCATAGGTGATCGGCATAGGCATGAGCACCTCAGTCTCATTGCAGGCATAACCAAACATCAGGCCCTGATCGCCGGCGCCCTGATCGAGATCCAGCCCCTTCCCTTCATCGACACCCTGGGCGATATCCGCCGACTGTTTATCGATAGAGGTAAGAACTGCACAGGATTGCCAGTCAAATCCCATATCGGATGAGTTGTAGCCGATTTCGCGGATGGTCTGCCGGACTACATCCGGCATATCAACCCAGGCCGAGGTCGTAATTTCTCCGGCAATTATTGCCATGCCGGTGGTAACCATGGTCTCGCAGGCGACCCGGGCCATGGGGTCTTGCGTCAGAATGGCATCAAGGATGGCATCGGAAATCTGATCTGCGACCTTGTCCGGATGCCCTTCGGAGACGGATTCTGAGGTGAAAATATAGTTGGACATGATGCTTCTCCATGTTGAAAAGTTTGAAAAACAAGGCAGGATAGGGCCCTTGCATACGACTATTGGTGAACCGGGAATGTGTTGTGGTAAACGGTTGCGCACGACAGCGGCCGAAAGAGGCTGGGCACTGTACGAAGCATGATAAAATATACCAAATTGAGAAGAAAAGCTTGACAAAAATAGCGGTTTTTCCGTACCTATCCTATGATTTGGCGTATCCCGGAATTTTTTCCGAGCTGGGGGGGGGCGCCGCAGCGAACCGGTTATGCCGGTCGTCGCTCAAAGAGGAAATCAAAGGGTACTGTGGTCTCGGAACTTGAACAATTGCCAGAAATGGGTAGAATACACCCGTTTGTCTGACCCGTTACGCTGCGCGGATCCCCGCCGGTCTGCTGGAAACTGTTTCGCCGCTGTTCGCTTGTCTGCGCGTTGTCGTTTTGAAACGGCAATAAAATATCGGCGATGAAAAACTATCAAAATACTGTCTGTACAGACGTACAGAATTCTCTGACCACAGGTTGAAAGAAGAATGTCAATAGAAGAAGCCCGAAATGTCCTGATCATTGAAGAACAGGGATTGGCAGCTGTGCGTGAGCGTATCGGGGCAGAGTTTCTCCGTGCGGTGGAACTTGTCCTGACCTGCCCGACCCGCTTGGTCATTACAGGCATCGGCAAGTCAGGTATCATCGGACAGAAGATAGCGGCAACCCTGAACAGCACCGGCACCCCCTCTTTTTTCCTGCATCCCGTCGAGGCAATGCACGGCGATCTCGGCATGGTCTGTGCGACCGATGTTGTCCTGGCCATCTCCTACTCCGGAGAGACCAGGGAGTTGAACGCCCTCCTGACCAGCCTGAAGAGACGTGGAAATCCGGTGATTGCGATGACAGGCGGCCCGAACTCATCCCTCGCCCTGGCAGCCGATGTGGTCCTGGATATAGCGGTGCCGCGTGAGGCATGCCCCTTGGGGCTTGCCCCTACTGCGAGCACCACCGCAACCCTGGCCCTGGGTGATGCCCTGTCGGTTGTCCTGTTGAACAGGAAAAAATTTCAGGTTGAGGATTTCCGTTTCAATCATCCGGGAGGAAGTCTTGGCGAACGTCTGAAGGTCAAGGTCTGTGAGGTCATGTTGACTGGCGGGAAGGTCCCGGTGATCCCCATCGATTCATCATCCCGAGAGGCCGTCCGGATTCTCAATGAAAAAAACCTTGGGGCGGTTCTGGTTGTGGACCGGTTCAATCATGTGGTGGGGATCGTCACGGACGGGGATCTCCGGCGATACATTCTTGAAACTGTTGAGTTGACGGATACAGGAGTAAGCGGCATCATGACAGCCGATCCGATATGCATTGAGCCCGATATGCAGGCAGCTGACGCCTTGAGCATAATGCAGCGGCATGAGATCACAGTCCTGCCGATAGTCGACCGGGAGAAAAAACTATCCGGTATCCTCCATCTTCACAATCTCCTGGGGAAAGGCGAATTCCGTTTCCTGCTGTGATCCGTAGGGTCATTCGGTCGTGCTGTGAAAGGCCCATTGATCTGTGCTTTTCGAGTAGGTGTAGTACATGACAAGCTTCAATGGTCTGCCCCTGCCGCTTTCGGTACACTGCATCTTGAAGAGTAGTTGATCCCCGGTCTGTTTGAGATAGGTCATGACCGGCATGGAGAGAGTCTCCGGGGCGGCAGCCGGGTAGTTTTGGGAAAAGAGGGCTTGGAAATTCTCTTCAAGGTACCTGGTCTTTTCGGCAATATACTGTTTCTCCCGGATGTCGGCGATGGTTTTCCGTGCCGTGTTGAGGGCCTTCTGAAATTGCTTTTCCTTTCCCAGCGGGCTCGTGCCGATAGCCTTCACGACACGCTGCAGGCTGTTTTCGGCTTCATCGTACCTGTTCACGGCAAGATGTTTGTCCGCCTCCTGACGATCCCTGATAATTGAAGTCTGCAACATGATCCTGGCCAGTTTCTGGCGGTTCATATCAGTATCTGCCGGATTAAGCAGGGCACGGTTGTCCATCAGGATTTTGCTGGCTTTGGCGTATTTTTCGATGGCTTCATCCCACTGTTCCCTGGCGAAGGACTCCTTTCCCTCATTGATGATGGTATATAATTCCGCCCTGATGGCATCCCCCTGAAGAGAATCGAGGGTCTGTGGTTCTGTTTGCTTCAATCTGGAGCCGAGGCTTATTGCCTGTTGAAACAGGGTGAAGGCGCCGGTCCAGTCAGAATTGGCAAACTTCTCGTCCCCTTGCTCTTTCAGGGATTGGAATGTGCTCATATCAATCTGAGGTTGAATCCTGGCGGTAAGGAGTCGCTGTTCCTCTGGCCTGAGATGTTTTGCCTCTACCAGCGCTGCCTCAAATTTGTTCCGGGCCAGTTGCCAATTTGTTCCGGCGATTGCCTGACCGCCTTCCTGCATGAGGAGATTGAACCGGCCGTGATGTATCTTGTTCCGAAGTTCCGCCAGGAAGGAAGGATCATTTTTTGCGTTCTCACTGACGGTCTGCAGGCCGCTGCTATAGACCTCAATCGCCTTTTCCCAGTTACCTTCGGACATCAGCTTGTCGCCTTCGGCGATGATATCCTGAGAGCTCTTGAGTGAGTCGGCGATTGCCCGCGGGACGTAAACGCCATTTACCGGGACATTGCCGACCAGACCCTGACGCAGTTCCTCCGAGTTCAGGAGCTTCTCGATTTTTCCGCTGAGTTCGGCGCCTGCCTGCGTTTTCACAAAGACGATTTCCCGGACCAGGGTCTGGGCTGTTCCACAGGACCTGGCGGCAGCCTTGAACTGCCTGGCCTGTATCTGGGCAGTGCATTCACCGTAGAGCTGATCGGCCCTTTGGTATCGACTTGTCTCGGAAGTATAGACGTAGATGAGAGGTGCTGTCACCAGAAGCAGGCCGCCGATGATCGTCAGCGGCAGGAAGTTGACCTGCCGTCTGCGCTTGCCGGTATTCAAGGTGGAACGCCGGAAGCCGTTCGATGATTCGGCAGCCTGCGGACCTTTATCCCTGGTCTTGCCAGGCCTCTTTTTTTCTCGGGGTGGCAGGCCATCTGCGCCAAGACTGCCCTTGTCCTGCACCCAAGTGCCGAGGAGATCCTTTGATTGTTCGGTTCGACGAATGTCCTCATGAATTTTCGGATAATCGCTCACCATCTCTTCGACAGCGATATATTTCTCCAGGGCCTTTGCCGGAAGTCCTTGATGTTCAAGGTCCTCACCCTGCTGGTAGATCTCATGCGCTTCCGCAAAGGAGGTTTCGATCCGTTCCAGAAGTTCGCCTTTTCCTTCAAAAGTGACATCAGACGGCATACTTTTTAGAATTTCCTGCATCTGATGAAACCGTTTCTGTCGAGATAACAGCCAGATGGTCTCAACATCGAACTCCGGTACCTGGCCTGGGTCGTTTGATGGGGGTTCTGATGGGTGTCCGACCTTTGCCTCGCTATCGAGTTCAAGGAAGGTCATGTCTGATGCAAAATCGGAATCCTCCAGGGTATCGATGCCGATTGTCCCGGTCGGATACGCGGCAGGCGAGGTTTCCGGCCGGTTTTTACCGGCATCGACGGAGTCGAACCTGGCAAACGGGAGCTTGTCGGCATTCGCCAGGTACCAGGCGGCCGCCTCTTCATTGAAGGTGTTGTCCCTGGAGTAGATTTCGCCGGTGATCATTCTGCCTATATGGATGATGAGATCGGCAAGGGAGCGCTCCTGTTGCCAGAAATCGCCGAGACAGATGGAGGCCGGGTCGAAATCGGGGTGAAATATCGGTGTCTTGGGCCGGCAACTCGGAGGAAAGTATGGAAAACCAAAAGGAATGGCTATTGTGACGATATGACCTGTTGAAGGCAGGATCCTGCCGTCTTGGTCCTTGTATACGCCTGTAAGGTCGTACTTGACTTCATACTGCTCAGGTGGGTCTCCTTTGATAGGGGTAACGGTAATCGACGGGTGCTGTTCGAAGACTTCTGTAATTTTTTTAAATATGTCTAAAAGTTGCTGTTTCGCTACGGCCATGGAGGTTGTCGCCGGTGAGGTTTGAAAGTAGTTTCGGGAAAAGTTATTATAGCAACTTCTTTCAGTAACTCAAAAAAAATCGTATCGATTTGAAATAGAGGCAAAATACTCATGCCAGAGCGAATTTTTCCTCGGGATATCGGGAATGTCTTCCATCCTGATCGAAAGAAAAGGTGTGAACCGGTTGGCTTCCGGACCAAATTCCCGGATGTGCAGACAGCAGAGAACGTCTATTTAGGGACCGTTACGAAATAACCGTTACATTTTTTACCATTTCGTTACGGCCCCTTATGCCGGAAAGGTATTTCTGCGTAACGGTTATTGTTTGACGACGGCTTAGTGATGCCACCCTGCCGGCAGAGTGGGGAAGGAATTGGCATCTCAAGGTGAAACAGCCTGGCAGGACTGCCTGCCGGTCAGGAGGCCCTGGCTCAGAAAGGCGGGAGATCCAGGATCTCCATGAAGCCGTCGACATGGTAGGCCGCGGTGAGCGTCGGATTTTTGAAGGCGATGAACGGCACGGCGCAGGCCGCGGCATGTTCCTGATCGATAATGGAGTCGCCGATATAGACGGCTTCATGTGCCTGACATGCGTAGTGGTCAAGTATCTCCTCCAGGGCATCAGGCGCCGGTTTGGGACGTCTGGCGTTTTGGGCCGTCATCACCTTGCCGAAATACTGACGGAGATGAAAACTCTCGAGCAGCGGTTCCATGGTGTTGGTGCGGTTGGTGGATATCGCCAGATGATACAGGGGATAGATGATCTCGAGGAAGGGGACGAGATCTTTTTCCATTTTCAGCAACTGCAGGAATGGCTTGTAATCGCAGGCCAGCCTGAAGCGATCGACCTCCGCCAGATCCTGTTCCGGATAATGGCGGAAGATGTGGGCGATGGCATCAGCGGTGTTGTGGATGTGGACAAAATCGAGTTCGGCCTCGGTCATGGGTGGCTTGCCGAAGTGCTTGAGCAGATGGTTATAGAAATAGCAATTGGACATCTTGGAGTCAAACAGCACTCCGTCACAGTCGAAGACGATGAGTTTGAGCATGAGATATCTCTTGGATAACGGAAAAGAGGGGAAATATTCAGCCGAAGAGCCTGTCCTTCAGCCAGGATACGGCAAACTGCAGCAGGTCTTCATCGCTACTGGAAAGTAAATCCCTCGCCGTTGCCGGATCGACTGCTGAGAATCCGCCATTGTTCAGGAGAGTCCGCAGGTGATCAAGATCATAGAGGACAAGCAGAAAAAGATCCTTCTCTTCCGGCGACAGAACCATACCGCGGCGAGCCTTGTGGTGCTGCAGAATGGTGGCTGTAAGGTCGTTGAAACGGTTATAGGAGGGGAGCCCCTGGGCACGACAGTATTGTTCAGCCGTCTGGCTTGCAGCCTCCTCGAAACCCTGGCAATGTTCTTCTCTGACCAGAACGAAATCTTCATCGATGAGGCCTGATATCCGTCTCCTGGCGGCCCGGCCGACGGGGTAGGCCCGGCAGGCCCCGGGGCGGTGTTCATAAACCGTGCAGCCCTGCTGTGAAACAAAGGGGCAACTGCCTCTGCCGTCATCGATCATGGTCAGATAGAGCCGGGGGAAGACCTCGCCCTCATCCTGTTCGATGATGACATATCTCTCCAGAAAATCGCCTGAACTGAGGCCGGTCGCCCTGCGCAGCCGCAGGACGTCGTAGGGTGTCAGGGCCAGCTCAAGGAGCCTGCAGCATTCGGTGAAGCAGTTCAGATTTCTGTGGCAGGCGAAGCTGAAGGTCGTTCCTTTTTCCAGGCGCTGAACAAAGTCAGGGAGCTGCGCTCTTATTCCAGCAGATCCCATTTCAGATCTTCCTCTCTGGCAAAAGGGTGAGGATCGGACTGGCGACAAAAATCGATGAATAGGTCCCGATGATGATGCCGACGAGCAGAATCAGTGAAAAATCATGGATGACGGATCCGCCCAGGAAGAAAAGTGAGAGCAGAACCAGGATTGTCGTTGTGCCGGTGACGACGGTACGGCTCAACACCTCATTGACACTGAGATTGATGACCTCGTCAAGATTCTTTTCCTGATGTTTATGGAGGTTTTCCCGGATACGGTCAAAAACGACGACGGAGTCATTGATCGAATAGCCGGCCAGGGTCAAGAGAGCGGTGACTACGAGCAGATTCATCTCCAAATTCAACAACCAGCATATGCCGATGACGCAGAACACATCATGTAACGTGGCCAGCATGCCGGCCAGGCCGAATCTGAGATCAAACCGCAAGGCGAGATAAATTAATATGCCGCAAAGGGAGAGGACGATGGCGAGAAGGGCTTTGTCGCGTAGCGCCGAGCTGACGGACGAGCCGATTTCAGACTGACTTTCCAGGACAAATTTTTGCTCCGGCAGGTTTTTGTGCAAAATGGTGGTAACTGTCTCACTGACTCCCGACAGGACTTCTTCGCTCTTTTTCACCTTGACGATTAACCGTGATTCATTTTCCACCTCCTGCAGATCAACACCCTCAAAGTTGCTGGTATTGAAGGCCTTGCGGACTTCACCCAGGCTGAACGGTTGACTTGCCTGATAATTGAGCAGGGAGCCGCCGGCAAAATCGACGCCCAGATTTGCCTGTCCCCTGGCAATCTGAATCATCGCAAAGATGCCGATGAGGGCTGTGACTCCGGAGATGATGAAGGTTATATTTTTAATCTTCAAATAGTCAAAGTTAGGTTTTTCGATGAAGTTCAGGTAGCTGATCTTCCTGATCGGGCGGATATGGTTGAGCACGTTGAACATCATCTGTGAGCAGGAAAGGGCGGTGTAAAGATTAAACAGGATGCCGAGGCTAAGGGTGATGGCGAATCCCTTGATCGGGCCGGTGCCGAACATGAACAGGGCCACGGCGGTTATCAGGGTGGTGACCTGGGAATCCATGATGGAGAGGAAGGCCTTGTCGAAGCCGCCGTCGATACTTGAGCGGACTGTCTTGCCAAGGGCCAGTTCTTCTCGAATGCGCTCAAAGATGAGAACGTTTGAATCGACGGCCATGCCGATCGAAAGGATAATACCGGCAATGCCGGGAAGAGTAAGGGTTGCGTTCAGTATGGCCAATCCGGCGAAGAGAAAGAGGATATTCAAAAAGAGAGCGACATTGGCGATGACCCCTGAGATTCGGTAATAGATGAGCATGAAGCCGATAACCATAATCGTCCCGCACAGTCCGGAGACCAGACCTTTGTTGATGGAGTCCTGGCCAAGACTGGCCCCGACGGTCATGTTCTGGATGATATCGACCGGGGCCGGCAGGGCGCCAACCCGCAGGACAATCGCCAGGTCTGAGGCCTCTTCGTGGCTGAAACTGCCGGAGATCTGGGCGGACCCGCCAAGTATCCGCTCCCGGATGACCGGGGCGGAACGCACGTTTTCATCGAGGACAATGGCCATGCGTCGGCCGACATTCTGTTCAGTGACCTGGCCAAATATCTTGCCGCCTCTGCCGGTCAGATCGAGGCTGACGTAAGGCTCGTTGAAACTGCCGCCGATCCGGACCTGGGCGTCCTTCACCATATCCCCCGTCATCAGTACCTTATTTTCAAGGAGCAGGGGGGTAACGGTTTCCACCTTGGTCTGCGGATCGACATTTTTCTCAAAATAGATCGAGGTATCGCTGGGGAGCTTGTTCTGCAGTGCCCGGTTGAGTTTCTTCAGGTCTTCCCCGCTTTTCCACTGTCCGGATCCTTCAGCGTCTGCCACAAGTTCACTGAGATTGAGCCCAGCCGGTTCGGCAACCAGCTTGAACTCAAGTTGCGCCGTTTCACCCAGTAGTTTCATGGCCCGTTTCGGATCGCGCACTCCCGGCAGCTGGATGACGATTTCATCCTCTCCCTGGCGGATAATAACCGGTTCCGCCACGCCGAACTGGTCGATACGGTTACGGATGATCTCAAGAGACTGGTCGACTGCGTGGGTCTTGATATAGTCCTTTTTCTCCTGTTTCAGACTGAGGATAATGCGGGGAAAGCTGCCTTCCTGAGACTCGACTTTCGTGTCGATATCCGGAAAATCTTCCGATACCAGTTTTTTCACCTGTTCGATACTGCCGGTGTTGGGCAGGGTGAATATGATGGTATCAGCTGAAGGGGAAGGGGTGCGGATAGCGCTGACCGATTGCTCGGTGAGGGTGTCCTTGAGGTCATTGGCGGCCAGTTCGAGGGAGTTTTCTTCCGCTTTTTTCAGATCGACCTTGAGGACCAGATGCATCCCTCCCTGCAGGTCGAGTCCCAACCGCAGGCCTTCCGGCGCCATGTATTTTTTCCACCAGTCCGGGGTGCCTGAATAGAAGGAAGGGACGATTGTGACCACGGAGAGAGCAAGTAGGAAAACGAGCAATCCCAGTTTGAGTTTGAGTGATGTATTCATTGATACCCCGAAGGTTTCTGAAAAGGTGAGATATTGGTTGTCGTCCAGTGTGTGACGGAAACTTCGCGATTATACCGCAATGCATGAATCTTGCAAGGTTCTGGGATGTATTTGCCGGGAAATTGTCGGTTTTTGGGTATCACGATTCCCTGGTGAGGCAAAGAAATTGTCGAGGTTTACGCCTGGCAGGGGGCGTGGTATCATGAATAACAGACCATGGTTCCCTCAACGGCAGGGCTGCTGGTGCAATGAACAACGACGGGAAGGGTAATGGACCAGGAAAATATTCCGGCATACATACACTATCTGATGGATGCGGATGCCTACCCGCACCCGGTCGCCGAGATCCTGCTGATCCAGACCCATATATCCTTCGTCGTGCTGGCCGGTGACTATGTCTACAAATGGAAAAAGCCGGTGGATTTCGGGTTTGTTAATTTTTCCACTCTCGCAAGGAGGAAATATTACTGCGGACAGGAGCTTTCTCTCAATCGCAGGCTCTGTCCGGATATCTATCTAGGTATGGTTACCCTCACCCGGGCGGGTGGTTCATTTCGCCTCGACGGCGCGGGTGAAATCGTCGAATACGGGGTAAAGATGCTCCGAATGCCGGCAGGGCGGATGATGGACCGGTTGATGCAGGACGGGCTCTTGGTGGAAAGCGACCTTGACGGGATAGTGGCGAAGCTGGTGCCGTTTTATGAACGGGGCGGCAGCACCGGGAGGGTCGGAAAGTTCGGCGGTGTCCGAGAGGTCAGCCGGAGTGTCCTGGAAAACTTCGATCAGACCCAGCGGTTTATCGGAGAGAGGGGTCTGGAACACGGGCGATTCTGCAATATCCGTGACTTTGCCGTCGGTTTTCTGGCGAATCACCGGCTTTTTGAAAAAAGGATGGCGGAGGGAAAGATCCGCGACTGTCACGGCGATCTCCATGCGGCCAATATCTGTCTTGCCGACGAGATCCATATTTTCGACTGCATCGAGTTCAGCCGCCGTCTGCGGTGTGTGGACATCGCGGCGGATGTGGCCTTTCTGGCGATGGATCTCGATCTCCATGGCTTGCCAAATTTCTCCGAGTATTTTATAGATCAGTTTATCCTTGCCTCAGGCGATACCGGCCTGGCCGCTGTGCTTGATTTCTATAAATGCTACCGTGCCTATGTCCGCGGCAAGATAAATCTCCTGACCGCCGTCGATGTCGGCCTTGACGTCGACAAGGCGGAACAATGCAGGGAGCGCGCAGGGCGATGTTTTGCCCTGGCCGAGAGCTATACCCGGTCGGCGGGCGGAAGGAAGAGATGAGCAAGCCTGTCCTGGTGTTTTTTGGCATGATTGCCACCGGCAAGAGTTTTCTGGCCCGGGTCTGGGCCGGCAGGCACGGCTGTTTGTATCTCAATTCCGACATCGTGCGCAAAGAGCTGGCCGAGATCGGGATGCAGGACAGGCAGGAGTCGGCATTCAATGAGGGAATTTACAGGGCGGACTTCACGCGCCGGACATACGGCGAACTGATCACCCGCACCGAACGGGCCCTGGCTGCGGAAAAACCAGGGTGTATCGTTCTTGACGCCTCGTATCAATCGCGCCGGGAACGTGATCGTTTACGCGATCGCCTTGAAAAAAAATGCCGGATACTCTTTATTCATTGTATCTGCCCCGATGAAACCGTGAAGGAGAGGTTGGCCCGGAGGGCTGCTGATCCTCAGGCGGTATCCGACGGACGCTGGGAGATCTTTCTGCAGCAGAAGAAGAATTTCACCCTGCCGCTCGAACTGGGTTCGCAGCTGCTGGTGACCCTGGACACTGACGGGCCGCTGACAGCGCTGCTTCATGCGGTGGAGGGAAAGGTGAAGGAAGAGGGACTGGCGTTCAGGCAGCCTCAATCAACCGGAGAGGGAGGATGCTGTTGAAGGGAAGAACGGAGATAATCTCTTGAAAACCGGCCCTGCGCTCAGACCAGGGCCAACGAGGACGACCACGTGTTCACACAGATTTATATATTGCGATTTCCAAAGGATACAAGTGACAGACCGTTTATTTACCAGCTGGTGAAGGAGTATGATATTGAATTTAATATACTTAAGGCCGATATCCTCCTGCAGAGGGAGGGAGTGATGATCCTGGAGCTCAAAGGCAGCAGCAAAAACAATGTCAAGGCCGGGCTGGATTATCTCAGAAGTCTAGGGGTCCAGGTCGAGCGCCTGGCGGCACGGATTCGTCGTGATGACGAGAAATGCTTTCAGTGCGGGGCCTGCACCGGTATATGCCCGGCCGGGGCCCTCTTTATCCGGCGGCCGTCGATGGAGGTGGTCTTCGATCCCCAGAAGTGCACCGGTTGCAGCCTCTGTGTGCCGGTATGTCCGGTGCGGGCGATGGAGGTGTCACTGGCTGAGGAATGGGTCCTGCCCGAGGAACTCATCGCTTGATATCATTGCCAAATCAAGCTGAGAACGCGAAGGCGAGCGGGCAGCGACGACAAGGTGCGTAAAAATTACGGAAGGAAGCCGCACGGCGCAGCCGTTTCAGTTCATTCTCCCATTGAGGGAGCGGAGTTATCCGCATGAATCGGGATTGCCGAGAGGCCGGCAAAGTCGGATGTGCATTGGCCAGGGTGCAGCGAAGTGGCTCTGCTCTCCCCCTCGGCGAAGTTGGGGGTGGCCAGGGGCAGAGATGGCGGTCTGTTAATCTTCTCTGACTTCGCCGGGATTTTCCGCAGCCCCGGTTGTGGAGAACTTCGTCCAGTCAGGAAGCGACATCTTGGGTAACCATGATGAGAACCACGATTTCGGAGGATTCCCTGCCTGAATCCTGGCGAGCATCTCCTTGGCCCGCGAGCTGATCTCGGAGTCGGGATACATCGCCAGGATATATTTCAATCTGGTTTCAGCCTCACCGATCTTATCCGCCCTGAGATAATACTCGACGACAAAATATTCGTGATTGGCGATAAACTCCCGGGCCGCCTTGATTCGTGCCTTGGCCTCGTCAGTGTAGGGGGAGTTCGGATAGGCCCTTAACAACTGACCGAAGAGTTGGATGGCCTGCTCGGCTCCTGATATATCGCGATCCACCCGATCGATCTGTTTGTAATTGCACATTGCCTTCTGATACATCACATACGGCATTGCCTCGTTGGTTGGGTGCCTGTCTTCGAATTCCTGGTAGAGGACGAGCGCTTCGGCATAATGCCCGAGAAAATATTTGCAGTCGGCAGCCTTGAGTTCCGCCAGTGTGGCTTCCGGGGTGAACGGATAGCGATCCAGGATTTCCTGAAAATATTCCAGGGCGGTGAAGTATTTTCCGACGCTGTAATCGTCCATTCCCTTGATCACCAGGTTCTTGGCCGGGAGATTTTCGGCAGCATCAGTTTCTCCTGAAAAGTCGAGCATCGTCTTGATCTTTGCGCAACCGCTCAGATTGAGCAGGACAATGAGGATGCAAAGTTGGAAGAGAAACAATATCCGGGAGAAGCGGATTTGATGCAGCTTACGGTGTATTGTGATCATAACTCGCTCTCTTTATTTAAGGCTTTGAAGGTAGGCTTCCGCGGCAAGAACTGCGGTAGCCCCTTCTCCTGCTGCATTGACGATCTGGCGTACGATCTTGCTGCGGATGTCCCCGGCGGCCATGACTCCCGGGATTGCGGTTCGGGTTTCCCCGTCGGTGGGAATAAAGCCCCATTTGTCGGCTTCCAGCAGGTCGAGAGGCAATGCCGCATTGTTAGGTGTCACCCCGATCAGGACGAAAACGCCCTGGACGTCCAGGGATGAGGTTTTTCCCTTGTTATCAACGAGGGTCAGGCCTTCTACCCCCTTCTCCCCTTCTATCGAGGTAACCTGTGAGTTCCAGATAAAATCGATCTTGCTGTTGGCGAAGGCAATTTCCTGCACTATTTTTGTCGCCCGCAGTTCTGCTCTGCGATGGATGACGGTGACCTGGCTGGCGAATTTTGTCAGGTATTCCGCTTCCTGGATAGCGGTATTGCCGCCACCGATCACGGCGACATGCATGTTCCGGTAAAAGGGTGCGTCACAGGTGCCGCAATAGGAGACGCCTTTGCCACGGAGTTCATGCTCGCCGGGAATATTGAGGGTATTGGCCCTGGCGCCTGTACAGATGATAAGGGAGTTGCAACCGATGATCGATCCGTCTTCAAGGATCAGGCGTTTGTGGCTATGATCAGTCAGGTCCATTCCCTGAACTTCGGCCATGAGCGTGTTCAGATCAAAACGTTTGGCGTGGGCGGTCATTTTGTCCACCAGGTCGAAGCCCGAGATCCCTTCGGGAAAGCCTGGGTAATTGTCAATCCAGTCGGTGAGAAGAACCTGACCGCCGGTTGCGCCCTTTTCGATCAGCACATGATCGAGGCGGGCACGGGCGGCATAGAGGCCGGCTGAAAGGCCGGCTGGACCTCCGCCTAAAATGACCAGTTCGTAATGATTTTTCTGCATGGATGAAAGAACGCCGGGAAAGAAAGAAGAGTACGCTGTCTGTCGGGAAAGGGATGCAATGGGGGCTGACAGTCTTGACAGACAGCGCAGGATGGATCAGAGACCCTTTTTGATCAAGTCGACAAGCTGTCCTTTGCCGACGGCTCCGGTGATCTGGTCGACTACCTCGCCGTTTTTGAACAGGATCAGTGTTGGAATGGCACGGATGCCATATTTCCCGGGAGTGACGGGATTTTCATCGACGTTCATCTTAGCGATGGTCACCTTGCCTGCGTATTCTTCGGCCAGGTCCTCAACTACCGGCCCAATGGCCTTGCATGGTCCGCACCAGGGAGCCCAGAAGTCTACCAGCGTTGGCTGTCCGGAACTGATCATTGCACTGAAATCCGCGTCATTAACCTGCTGGACCTTATCGTTTGCCATTGTGCATTTCTCCTTTCAATCGGGATTGAGTATTTCAGCTTCATTCACAGGGGTTGGACCGGCCGTGCCTGAAGGAATTTTGCCTTAGTTTACCTGCTGCATATTTCCCTGACAAGCAAAATATTGCCGGGAAAAAGCGAGTGGGCAGTGTGTGAAAAGGCCTTTCAATGATGTGTATGAACGGGGAAAAAATCAAGAGGGATCTTGTTTGACAGTTTTTCTTCCTGCATGCTATAGTCTCTTGCCAGCCGGTAGTTCAATCGGCTCTAAATATGCAGGCAGGCGTAAATATGCAGGCAGGCCTTGGTCCGATTCAAAAGAGCCTGCTGTTCACGTTTATGCCGTGACGAGATCAATGCAAAGGAATGTCATGAAAAAGACTTTATCCGAAGAGATGTTCAGACTGGCCCGGCAGGTGATCCCGGGTGGGGTAAACAGTCCGGTCAGGGCCTGCAGGTCGGTGGGTTGCGATCCGATCTTCATAAAGCGGGCGCAGGGTTCATCGGTCTTCGATGTGGACGGGAATGAGTACCTTGACTTTGTCTGTTCGTGGGGGCCGATGATCCTCGGTCATGCCCACCCCGCCGTCATCAGGGCCATCCATGCGGCCGCGATCGACGGCACCAGCTTCGGCGCCCCTACGCCTTCCGAGGTCGAACTCGCCTCGATGGTAGTTGAAGCCTTGCCCTCCATCGAGAAGGTGCGCTTCGTCAATTCCGGGACCGAGGCGACAATGAGCGCGATCCGCCTGGCCAGGGGCTATACCGGCCGGAAAATGGTCGTCAAATTCGACGGGTGCTACCACGGGCATGCCGATTCCTTCCTGGTCAAGGCAGGCTCCGGGCTCTTGACTCTCGGGATTCCGGGAAGTCCGGGGGTGCCGGAAGAAATTGTCAGAAATACCCTGTCGCTGCCATACAACAATCTTGAGGCATTAGAAATAACCCTGAGGGAGAAGGCCGCGGAGATAGCCTGTGTCATCATCGAGCCCGTGGCCGGCAATATGGGATGCGTGCCTCCGGCACCGGGGTTTCTCGAGGGCGTCCGCAGGGTGACCAAGGAGTTGGGCATTCTTCTTGTCTTTGACGAGGTGATTACCGGTTTTCGTTTGGCCTATGGCGGAGCCCAGGAATATTACGGCATCCTGCCCGACCTCACCTGTCTCGGTAAAATTGTCGGCGGCGGCCTGCCGGTTGGCGCCTATGGTGGGAAAGCCGAGATTATGGACTGTGTTGCGCCGGACGGACCGGTTTATCAGGCCGGAACGCTTTCAGGAAACCCCCTGGCGATGGCCGCCGGAATCGCCACGCTGAAGGAATTGCAGAAGCCGGGCATGTATGAGGCCCTCAACAGCAAGGCCGCAGCCTTTGTGGAAAGACTGAACGAGATCGGCAGGGGCCTGGGTGTCGCCGCTCAGATCAACCGTGTCGGTTCGCTGTTTACGGTCTTTTTTACAGAATCTCCGGTGTCGGATTTCGAGTCGGCCATGCTGGCCGACACCAAGCGCTATGCCAGGTATTACCGGCAGATGCTGGAGGGGGGCATCTATCTCGCGCCATCACAGTTCGAAGTCGCCTTCCTTTCGACCGTCCATTCCGAAGAAGATCTCGATAAGGCGCTGAAAATGACTGAATGGTCATTCAAGAATTTGCTGTAAATGCGAAAAATCGATTGACTTTGGCAGGGAGGCATGATACCAAACCGTGTTAGATTGGAATCGATAAAGATAGTGGGTGAGAGTGGAGATCTGGATGTCTGATATCAAGAAAGAGATGATCCACTTGCTGGCAAATTACGGTCACATAGGTTTTACCTTTGTGGCAGCGATCTTTGTCGGATTGGCTGGCGGAATTCTCCTTGATCAGAAGGTTTTTGACGGCAGGACGGCGCCATGGTTTACGTTTATCGGACTGGCCTTTGGCATTGCCGCCGGATTCAAGAATCTTCTCGATATTCTCTGGCGTCATCAGGATAAGAAGAAGTGAGCGAGCGGTAGGAAAGAGAGTGACTGACGACTTGATGTCCCTGCAGAAAATGCAGGTAATGAGCTGGGTTTATCTGGCTGTGTTGGTACTCGGTGCATGGGTGTTGCACTCATCGTTCTTTGCCTGGTCGGTATTTGTCGGTGGGGTCATATCAATACTCAGTTTCTGGGTATCGCATAATGACGTGATCCATTTTATTACCAGTCTGACCGTTCAGGTTGAGCCGGAGAAAGAAAAAGAGAAAGTCAAAAAAGGAAAGACCGGTTATCTGATAAAGTTCTGGGTACGAATTGTAATTATCGGTATTGTCCTGCTTGCACTTATAAAGTATAAAAAGGTCAATATCTTTGGCTTGATATTGGGGTTGTCAACGGTAGTGTTTACGATTACATTTACGGCCGTGAATGTGGCGGGGCGCTATTTCTTCAGTGGGAGGAGGTAAGAGGGATTATGGAACATCCGATACTATTTATTTCGATCATTCTTGAGAAACTGGGACTGCCGGTACCCCATGGACCTGTTGGCCATACCTTTCTTGAGCAGCTGTGTGCACCTTACATGACCTATACCTGGCTGGTCATGGCATTCCTTTTCATCGTCTCGAAACTGACCCTTGGAAATCTCGAGATGATCCCCGGCAAGGGCCAGAATTTCTGGGAGATCCTTATCGGCGGCATGGATGAATTTTTTGCCGATAACATGGGCCGGGAGATGACGGATACCTTTTTCCCGATGATTGCGACCTTCGCTCTTTATATCGCGGTTGCCAATCTGATCGGCCTGATCCCCGGTTTCATGTCTCCGACGGCAAGTATCAACACAACGCTGGCGTTGACCATCATTGTCTGGATTACCCATCATATCATCGGATTCCGTGCACATGGTTTCGGTTACTATAAACATTTCATTGGCCCGATGTGGTGGCTTATCCCGCTGATGCTGCCGATCGAGCTGATCAGCAACTTTGCCCGCCTGCTGAGTCTTTCCATTCGACTTTTCGGTAACATCATGGCGAAGGAGACCCTTCTTGGAATTCTCTTCATGCTGGCCGGCGCGTTTTTTGCTCCGCTGCCGATCATGATTCTGGGTGTCCTCGTGTCAGTGGTTCAGGCCATGGTTTTTGTCCTGCTGACAGTCGTATATTTCGGCCAGGCGAAAGAGCATGCCCATTGAGGCTGGTCCGATAAATGGTGATTAACTTATTTTTTAGGAAGAAGGCCAAACAACCACTATATTTTTAAAAGGAGAAAAAATGGAAGGTAATATTCAGGTAGCTTTAATCTGTGTTGCTGCAGCGCTTTCTATCGGCCTGGCAGGCCTTGGAGCAGGTATCGGTATCGGTTCAGTTGGTCAGGGCGCTACCATGGGCCTGGCGAGAAACCCTGAAGTACAGCCGAAACTGATGGTATTCATGATCCTCGGTATGGCCCTTGCTGAGTCAATTGCGATTTATGGACTGGTTATCTCTCTGATTCTGCTGTATGCAAATCCCATTTCAAAAATTGTTGTTGGATAATTCCAGATCCCCTTTCAGAAAGTAGCACTATAAAAAGGGCCGCAGAGTATTCTGCGGCCCTTTTTGCGTTAGGAATCTCTTCAAGATATCAGACCGGATATGGATGCCAGCGATAGCGCAAGAAAGGGCTCCCGGGAGGACATGATAATCCATCCCCGCAGGGGCAGAGGCGAAAAAACCATTCCAAGCTCAGGGGTGCTTCTGGTGAATTCGGCGGACTCCCGTTACGGACATGCCGAGATTCTTGGATCCGGTGGTGAATCGAGAACTTTTTTTCATTCCAACCTCAGTATCCATGCCGGCAGGCGCCTGTTTGTCGCTGGCCCGGCGGTTGGTGCCCCCGTTGCCGTCATAGCGGTCGAAAAGCTCATAGCCCTGGGTGCGAAGAAAATCTATCTGCTGAGCTGGTGCGGTGCGATATCTCCGGCACTGAAGGTCGGAGATGTGGTTATCGGCGGTCTCCCCCTCTCTGGCGAGGGAACCTCGCGCTATTATGTCGGTGATCGTCCTGCCGCGCCGTCCCAGGCTCTCGCCGAGCAGCTCGGGAGAACCGTGCAGGGGTTGCGGATCGATCCTGTCTTCGGTAGGATTTGGTCTACCGATGCGCCATATCGGGAGAGTAGGCGGTATCTCGAAAAACTCCGCGACGAGCAGGGGATACTTGGTGTTGACATGGAATATTCTGCCCTTTGCGCCGTCTGCAGGTTCAGACAGGTTGAATTCGCCGGGATTTTTCTCGTCTCGGATGAGCTCTGGGGAGAGAAATGGAAACCCGGCTTCAAGGATCCTGGGTTTCTGACACGGAGCCGAGATCTTACCAATATGCTTCTCTCGGAAGAATTGCATAGAGAGGTTTGAAAATATGTCGAGCGTTTACATGATCAGTCTTGGCTGCGCTAAAAATCTCGTTGACTCCGAGATAATGCTCGGCACACTGGAAAAACACGGGTGGCTGATCCGGGAAGACCCCCTTGCAGCCGATGTGCTGCTGATCAATACCTGCGGTTTTATCCAGTCTGCTGTAGAAGAGGCGGTTGAGGAAATTCTGCAACTGGTCAATATCAAAAAGGAGTATCCCGAGAAGAAGATCGTCGTTGCCGGGTGCCTTGTCCAGCGATACAAGGAGCAACTTCTTCCTGAAATCCCGGAGGTCGATCTTTTCATTGGGACTGAGGGAGCCAGGGACATGGCGGTTTACCTCAACCGTCTATTGACGGGAATTGCCGGGCAAAAACTCCAGCTGCCCGAACGGTATATTATGGACAGCAGCCTCCCGCGCACCATCACTACCCCTCTTTTTCGCTCCTGGCTCAAAACTACCGAAGGGTGCGACAACCGCTGTTCCTATTGCATGATACCGTCCATCCGCGGAAATCTCCGCAGCAGATCGATTGAAGACCTTGTGCGCGAGGCCCAGCTTCTCGAGGGAAAGGGAGTAAGGGAGTTGTCGCTTATCGCCCAGGATCTCACGGCCTTTGGTGACGATCGTGAAAAGCGGACGAATCTCGTCTCTCTTCTTGAGAACCTGCTAGGGAAGACGACCATTCCCTGGCTTCGGCTTCTTTATCTGTATCCTGCCGGGATAGATGAAACCTTGCTGTCACTCATGGCCTCTGCGCCCCGTATCGTTCCCTATCTCGACATCCCCTTTCAGCATGTCAGCGATCGCATCCTGGCGGCCATGAATCGCCGGTATGCAGCCGACGACCTGCGCCGGCTGATTGCCAGGATCCGAACCTATCTGCCTGAGGTTGCCCTGCGGACCACTTTCCTCGTGGGATTTCCAGGAGAGACTGAGCAGGATATAGTGCAATTGGAAAAATTCATGCGTGAGGCAAGGTTTGATCATGTCGGGATTTTTTCTTATGCGAACGAAGAGGGCTGTCCTTCCGAACATTTTCCCGGGCAGTGCACCGAAGAGGAAAAAGACGAACGGAGAGGTCATCTTCTCGCCGTTCAGGCAGAGATATCGGCTGAGATCCAGAAAAAATATATCGGCCGGACAGAGCCGGTACTGATTGAAGGATACAGCCGCGAAACAGACCTGCTCCTGGAGGGCAGGTTGAGGTTCCAGGCCCCTGATGTCGATGGCTGTGTGTATATTACGGAAGGGGAGGCAAGCCCCGGTGAGATTGTTCTGGTCAACATCACCGAGGCCCACATCTACGATCTGGTGGGGAGAATTATCGATCCTGAGGTGACGGGTGATATTACCGGGCAGTAAAGATACCCGGGACAGCCTGGTATCCCGCGCTTCAGTTGTGCCGGGGCAGGTTATTTCTTACTGATGTTGACCTGTTCCCGAAGGTCTTTACCTACCTTGAAGAAAGGCAACTTCTTGGGTTTGACCTTGATCTTCTTCCCCGTTTTTGGATTGCGTCCCTCGTACGAGTCATACCTTTTGATGACAAAGCTGCCAAATCCACGGATTTCGATGCTCTCTCCCTTTGCAAGTGCCTCTGTCATCGTATTGATGATCGTGTTGGTGATTGCGGCAGCTTCACGATGAGGTATATTGATTTCCTGCGCCAGAGCCTCGATGAGTTCTGATTTGTTCATACCTTTCTCCTGTATCCGGAAGTCGAGTTGTGCCCTCGAAGGTGGTAGGCACTGAAAAAGGCTCTTTTTCAGTGCAGAGGTTAATTAAAAAAGCCAAATGAAGTTCACTCGTTAATGCCGTTGAATCAAGGAGTTTCTGTAAAAAATCAGTGAATCCGTTTAGTTATATGTTAAATACCATCGAACTTCCCCGACACACTCTTCTAACTGTTTAGATTTAATCAGCTAATTTAATGTTTGTAAAGGGAATTCTATAAAAATATTTTTTCCAGGTCCTGGCTGTTGAGGATGCGGTATTTCCCTGCCGGCAGTTTATGCAACCGCAACTTGCCATAGGCGGTACGCGTAAGGCGCAGAACCGGATGGCCGATCGCCTCGAACATCTTCCTCACCTGCCGTTTCCTCCCTTCGTGGATGATGATTTCGACCAGCGTTGCATGCCTGCTTTTTTTCAGAACTGACAGTTTTGCCGGGGCGGTAAGTTTTTCTTCAAGCACTATCCCCTTCGCCAGTTGATCGAGTTTCGTCTGGTGCGGATGGCCTGCCACCAGGGCCTCGTACGTCTTGGTTATCTCGCGGCTTGGATGCTGGATGCTCTGGGCGAATTCGCCGTCGTTAGTGAGGATGAGCGCCCCTTCGGTATCCAGATCGAGTCTGCCGACAGGAAAGAGCCGTTCACGGATGTCCCTGATGAGAGAAGTGACGATAGGTCTTCCCTGGGGATCGGCCAGCGTCGTTACATAACCTTTTGGTTTGTTAAGAAGAATATAGAGCATGCGGGTCTGGCTGGCAATGGCCCGGCCGTCGCAAAGGACGACATTTTCGCCGGGGACGATCTTTCTGCCCATTTCCGTCACCACCAGGCCATCCACCTTGACCCGGCCCAACCTGATCAGTTCCTCGGCCTTGCGCCTTGAGGCGATGCCGCATTGCGACAGATATTTCTGCAGTCGAACCGGCTCGTTCATCGCCATCTCCCGGGAATTATCCTGGCCATCTTTGCGTCGACAAGCTCTTTGGTGGCGCGGTCGACCTCAAGGACCTCCGTGTACCAAGGCTTCATGCGGCAATCGATGACGATGGGAGGTTCGAGCCCGACATGGAATCGGCGAACGGAGGTGGCGGCTGCATGGATGTCGGCCGCTGGTTCGAAACGGGTGAAGAACGTCCAGAGAAACTCCTGCATAGAGCAGGTGGCCTCAGCGGTATTGTCGACGAGGAGTACCACCGGCCACCCCTGCAGGCCGGGCCAACCGGCAATTCCTGCCGCCAGTTGCGGATTGGATGGGTAATCCTCGCCTTCGATAACCAGCGTACCGGGGAGAAAAACTAAAGGGTTTTTACTGCCCGGCGGCATGTCTCCTGTAAACTGGCGGGGGAGGTCTCGACGCTTGTCCTGGCCGAGACCCATGATCATCGCCTTGGATCCCTTGTTGACTGAAGGTCCGGTATAGTCAAGGGTGTCCTGTGAGACGTTGGCGAAGATGAAGAGGTCCTGGTCCCATTGCACCCGTTCGAGGATATGCGGCCAGAGTACGGAAAAATCGGTGATATCGATATCGCCGTCGGTGACGATGAGGAATTTGGTCAGGGATAACTGCCCTTCCCCGAGGACCCTGAGACCACAGGCAAAAGCCTCACGGGGGTAACGATCGGCCACACGGACGGCGGCGAGACAGTGAAAACCCGTTTCACCGAAGGTCTTCAGTTCCTTAACGCCCTTCATGACTAGGGGAAAGAGCGGCGAGAGCAGATCCTGCAGGAAGTCGCCGATAAAATAGTCCTCCTGCCGGGGGCGGCCGACAACGGTTGCCGGATATATCGCCTTGTGGCGGTGGTAGATATGGCTGATTTGGAAAACCGGGTAGTCATGTTTCAGCGAGTTGTAGCCGTAATGGTCGCCGAAGGGCCCTTCCGGTCTCCGCAGGTGGGGCGGCACGATACCCTTGACGGCGAATTCGACGTGGGAGACCAGGTTGTGGCCGCCACGGGGGTCCCTGGTCATCTGCAGTTTTTCGCCGAGCAGCAGGGAAGTGAGGATGAGCTCGGGGATGTCCTCCGGCAGGGGGGCGATAGCCGACAGGATGAGCGCCGGAGGACCGCCGATATAGAGGGTCAGCGGCAGCGGCCGGTTGCTCTTCTCCGCTTCAAAGTAGTGATAGCCACCACCCTTGTGTATCTGCCAGTGGATGCCGGTGGTCTGATCGTCATGCTGCTGGATGCGGTACATGCCGAGGTTGTGGCCGCGGCCGTCGGGGTGCTCGGTATAGACCAGCGGCAGGGTGACGAAGGGGCCGGCGTCCGAGTGCCAGGAGGTGAGCAGCGGCAGGCTGCTGAGCCGCGGCGGAGACTGGCAGTTTTCGAGGATCGGCCCGGTCCTGGAGGTCTTCAGGCCGATCTTGAGTCCTTCGGCAAAGAGCTGGCGCCGCTGCCAGAGTTTACCGACGGTCAGGGGCATGATCGATTCGGCGAGATCGACAATCCCCTTGACGAACTGCTGCGGTCTTTTACCGAAGGCGAGCTCAAGCCGTCTGGCGGTGCCGAACAGGTTGGTGACGACCGGAAACTGCGAGTTCTTTACCTTGGTGAACAACAATGCGGGTCCCTGCCTGGCGATGATTCGCCGGTGGATCTCGGCGATCTCGAGATGGGGATCGACTTCTTCGTCGATGACGATGAGGTCGTCTTCTTGCCGCAGGAGGTCGAGGTAGCAGCGCAGATCGATAAGTTTTTGCCTTGTCACATTCTACTCCCTGTCATCTCCGTGATGGTGCGAATCGTCCAGCAGAAAGAGCTGATGATATTCATCTTTTGTAAGATGTTTATGCATGAGGCCGGTGAACTCGTCGACAAAACGCTCAATTTCATGGCTGTCGAGGCGCGCTGCCAGGGTGTCGGCAAATTCCTTGCGGCCAATAAGCTGGAGATAGCAGGAAAATGACGTGCGATCCAGGTCCTTACTGAGGCCGAAACAAATCTGGGACGGTGATAATTTACAGGTATCCATGGAAAAAGTAGGGTGGTCTAGAGGGTTTCGGCGAGGTGCCAGTGGATGTGTCGATTGCGCGGGCCATCGAACTCACAGAAGAAGACTCTCTGCCATCGTCCCAGGACCGGTCGCCGGTTCTCGATGAGGAGGGTGAGCGAGGGACCGATCAATGAAGCCATGATATGCGCAGGTGAATTCCCTTCGGCGTGTCTGAAGGGGAGATGCCGCGGCACAAGGTGCTGGAGACCTGCAATAATATCCTTTTGCACATCGGGATCCGCCCCCTCGTTGATTGTGAGTCCGGCCGTGGTGTGGGGGTTGAAGAGGAAACAGAAACCGCTGGTGATTCCGCCGGTTTCCAGGATATCCTCTATATTTGTTGTAATGTCAATCATTTCCATGTAGGTTGTCGACCTGATTTCGATCTTGCCTTGGTGCATGGGCGTCTCTCCGCGTGCGGTCGTCAGGGTTGAAAGAGGGTGTACAGGGAATCCGCCGGTTTCATCCTGGCGGCATGGCCGCCGGCAGGCCTCGCTGCCAAGCCTTGCAGTGCCTGCCGGAATCTGATGATTTCCAATGATCCTCAATATATGATCTTTTGACCTTGGAGTCAATGACCCGGAAGTGAGGGCTGGGGATGGGGGTTGGCCTGCGGCTGCTGTTGGCAACAGCGCCGGACGCTATTCGCCAGACGGAGGCGTATCTTGCCTTGACAGGGATGGTCTGCAGAATAGAATAGATCTTATGAAGATAAATATATGGATACGCCGATTTTTCTCATAGGTTACCGGGCGGTGGGAAAAACTACCATCGGCAAAAAACTGGCCGATCGACTGGCCTGCAGCTTTGTCGATACGGATCAGTTGATTTGCCGGCAAAAAGGCCTGTCTATCCGGTCGATTGTCGAACAGGAAGGGTGGGAGGCCTTCCGCCGGGCGGAGAACCAGGTTCTGGCCGAGGTCAGCCGCAGCCACGGTTGTGTGGTGGCAACCGGCGGCGGGGCCATCCTGCATCGCGAGCAGTGGCGGGAATTGCGGCGGGACTCCCTGGTGGTCTGGCTTACCGCTTCCCCGGATATCCTGATCGATCGCCTGGCGCGGGACTCAGGCACCGTTGACAACAGACCGTCGCTGCAGGGGAAGAATGTCTGCAGCGAGGTCCGCGCTATCCTGGCGGAACGCGAACCTCTCTATCGCGAGACGGCGCATCTGACCATAGATACGGGCAGTTCCGCTCCGGAAGAGATCATGGAGATAATTCTGCAGGCATACGAACAGAGAAGGGAAGGGGAGAAGAAGTAATGGCAGGAAATACATTTGGCAGGGTCTTCCGGGTGACGACCTGGGGCGAGTCGCATGGCAGCGCCATCGGGGCTGTCATCGACGGTTGCCCTGCCGGCGTGATCCTTGATACGGACAGCTTGCAGAAGGAAATGGCGAGAAGACGGCCGGGACAGGGCGGGGCCTCAAGCCCCCGCAAGGAACCGGATGCGGTAGAGATCCTCTCCGGCGTCTTCACCCCCGCCGGGGAGACACAGCCGAGAACCACCGGCACGCCGATCTCCCTGGTCGTCTTCAACAAGGACGCCCACTCGAAATCATACGATGACCTGCGCGATATCTTCCGGCCCGGCCATGGGGATATCACCTATCAGGCGAAGTACGGCATCCGCGATCATCGCGGAGGGGGGCGGGCTTCGGCCCGGGAGACCGCGGCCCGGGTGGCCGCCGGGGCGGTTGCGGCTCAGGTCCTGCAGGGATTCGGCATGGAGGTCGTGGCCTATACCGTCGCCCTCGGCGGCATCCGGGTTTCCCGCCGCGACATGACGGTGCTTCGGGACAACCTTTACTGCTGTCCGGATCCCGAGGCGGCAGAGCGCATGGAGAAGCGGGTGCAGGAGGTCCGCAGCCAGGGCGACAGCCTTGGCGGCATTGTCGAGATCCGGGCAACCTGCCCTCCAGGTCTGGGCGAACCGGTCTTTGACAAGCTCGAGGCGGAACTGGCGCACGGCCTGATGTCCATCGGCGCGGTGAAGGGAGTAGAGTTCGGGGCGGGTTTTGCCGCCGCTGACCTGCTCGGATCGGAAAACAATGACGGCATGGATTCGACGGGTTTCACCAGCAACAACGCCGGCGGTACCCTTGCCGGCATCTCGAGCGGTCAGGAACTGCTGATCCGGATTGCAGTCAAACCGATTCCGTCCATCGCCAGGGAACAGCAGACCGTCAATCTCGCCGGGGAACCGGTTGCCATCCGGGTGGGCGGGCGCCATGATATCTCGGCCATCCCGAGAATCATTCCGGTGTGCGAGGCGATGGTTCGGCTGACCCTTGTCGATCATCTGCTCCGCCAGCGTTGCTGCACCCTGCGATAAGGACATGCACAAAAAAGAACACCTGCAATCGATCCGCAAGATCTGGATGCTCAGCCGGGAATACGGCGACCTCGCCGGCGCCGGTGGGGTCAAGGATGTCTGCAAACAGCTGGCCGAGAGTTTCGCCCGCTGGTCCGGCCGCGATGTCCGGGTGGTCCTGCCGCTGTACGGCTTCATGGAGCCGCAGAGGCATGGGTTCGAACTGCTCCAGGATCCTCTCCTGCGGCAGCCGCTGCGGTTTGAGGTGGACATGGACTATGTCCTTGAGGAACGGCGGGAAGAGGTTCGGGTCTGGGTCGCCAGAAAGTCGCGGGTGACGATCTATTTCCTCGAGTCGGACCGGTTCCGTGAAAAAACCGATGTTTATACCTATACTGCCGAGGATGAGGAGAAATCGGCATGGCAGCAGGGCGGCACCGGCCACTACGATTATTTTGCGATGAATATCCTGCTGCAGAAAGGGGCTTTGGAATTAATGATACTGCTCAACGAGCGGCCCGATATCATTCATTGCCATGACGGCCACACCGCGGTAGTGCCGGCCCTGATCAGCGAGTGTGCCGGGCTGCGCAGCTATTTTCGGGAGACCGGCTGCCTGGTGACGGTCCATAACGCGGGAATCGGCTACCATCAGGAGGTGACCGATCTGCCTTTCGCCTATGTGGTTACCGGGCTGCCCTGGCGGTGTATCGAAGCAAACTGTCTGGCGGCCGCCTTCGACCCCTTCCTGGCTGCCGGCCATTATGCCCTGCTGAATACCGTGAGCGAAAACTATGCCAGGGAACTGCGGGAGGCCGAGGACGACCGGCTCACCGGCTGGTTGGGGCACATCCTGGCCGAGCGTGGCGTGAGCCTTGCGGGAATCACCAACGGCATCGACCCCTCAGATTTCAACCCGGCCGAAGCGGAAATGGCCGGTATCGCCGATTCCTTCAACCCGGCTGACCCCGCCGACAGCCTCCGCGGCAAGAAAAAATGCAAGGAGGCCCTGCTGCAGAAGGTCCTGGCGCAGGATTTTCCGGCTGGCCTGGAGGTCTTCGGAGGACTGCGCAAGGACCTTGATGGCCCGCTCTTCTCGTTTATCGGTCGCTTGAACGAGCAGAAGGGCATCGATATCCTTATTGCGGCACTGGCTGTGTTCCTGCTGCGGCATACGCATTGCCAGGCGGTTTTTCTCGGCAGCGGCGGCAAGGTTGAGGAAGAGCGGCTGCGAAGCCTTGTCACAAAGAAAGGGCTGGCGGGGCGGGTCTGCTTTCTCCGCGGCTACAGCCCGGTTGCCGCCAACCAGGTCTACGCGGCAGGTGATTTTTTCGTCATTCCCTCAAGGTACGAGCCATGCGGGTTGACGGATTATATAGCCCAGCTGTTCGGCAATATCCCCGTGGTGCACCATGTCGGGGGCCTGGTCAAGGTCATTGACGGCAGGACGGGGGTCGCCTATCGAGGCAACGAGCCGGCGGATCTGCTTGAGGCCCTTGAACGGGCTCTGTCCCTCTTCCGCAGGCCGGAAGAACTGCGCCGGATGCAGGTCGAGGCCGTCCTGCGCATACGTGCAAAGCATACCTGGGATAAGGTCATGAAGGCCTATTTGAAACTCTATGAAAAAGCCAGGCTGCTGCGCCGGAGGCAAGGGGGGCAACGGCTGATCCAGGCTGGAAGCCAGAATCGCATGGATCAACACAAGGCGCCCGGCGCTTGAAAATTTTCTTCGAAACACTAACAGGAGACGTATATGACAGTTAAAATAGGGATCAACGGGTTCGGTCGCATCGGTAGAAATATCTTCAGGGCCTTGAGCAGGGATGCGGTCTTTGCGGATATCGAGGTGGTGGCGATCAACGATCTCACCGACAACGCCACCCTGGCCCATCTGTTGAAGTATGATTCGGTAATGGGGATCTATGAGAAGGATGTCGCCGCCGATGAGCAGGGGATTACCGTCGATGGCCGGCATATCGCCGTTTCGAGCCATAAGAATCCCGCCGACATCCCCTGGGGTGCGTACGGGGCGGAATATATCGCCGAGTGTACCGGTTTTTTTGTCGACGGCGATTCCGCCGGGGCCCATCTCGACGCGGGCGCCAGCAAGGTCATCATCTCCGCACCGGCCAAGGGGGGAGTCAAGACCTTCGTGATGGGGGTCAACGAAGATGAGTATGATGCGACCGTCCACCATATCGTCTCGAATGCCTCCTGCACCACCAACTGCCTCGCGCCCTTTGCCAAGGTGATCCTCGATAACTTCGGCATCACCCGGGGCCTGATGACCACCGTCCATGCCTATACCGGCGACCAGCGGCTGCTGGATTTTCCCCATAGCGACCTGCGCCGGGCCAGGGCCGCCGCCTTGTCGATGATCCCGACCAAAACCGGGGCGGCAGCGGCGGTCTCGCTGGTGATCCCTGAACTCAAGGGGAAATTTGACGGACTGGCCATCCGGGTGCCGTCGCCGACCGTCTCAATTGTCGATGCGGTCATGGAGGTCGAAAAGGAAACGACGGTGCAGGAGGTCAACCAGGCCCTCCGCGCGGCGGCAAACCGCTATCTGGGATACACCGACCTCCCCCTGGTTTCCATCGATTTCAAGGGAGACAGCCATTCCTCCATCGTCGATGGTCAGTGCACTAAAGTCATCGGCAAGTCGGTCAAGGTGATGAGCTGGTATGACAACGAATGGGGATATTCCAACCGGATGCTTGACCTGATCCTCCATATGGAGGCCAATAAGGCGCTTTAATCCCCTTTCAGGGGCTGCCTTGAGGAAGAGGTCCCCGACTGCAAGGCCCCGGCCTCTGTGTCGGGACCTTGCCCAAAAATGATTGACAGCCTGGTCATGAACACCTGAGGTTTTTGTGGTCTACCTATGCTTAGCAAAATGGAAACACTGAATACCGAACCGGGCATAGAATCCGATGCCTTGCGGGCGAATCTGTTGGAGACCGCCGGTGATGTGATCATCGCCGAGGATTTTCGTCTGCTTCTCGACATTGTCCGGAAATACAGAGGGCTTCATGCCAGTCTCGAAAAACTGCTCTATGAGATCTGCCACCCGTTTCGCAACTGGAATCTGATCCTGCCCCATCTGCGCAGTTTTGTCCTGAAAAACAGCGGCCATTTCAAAGGCCATGAGCATGGGCCGGAGGCCTTCCGACTGTTTTCCCGGCTGTTTTTAGAGGCCGTCGAAGACTCACGGCGGAGCCCCGGCCTCCTCTCCCAGATCGTAGGCGCCCTGATCATCTGGCTGGACAAAATGGTATCGCTTTTTTCCGGCGACGATCTGCGCCGCTACGCCGGGCCCCTCAATGAGCTGTTGCGAAAGATCGAAGAGCCGGATCAGGACGACAACCCGGTGCTTATGCATATCGTCCATGGCCAGCACACGGTGAAAAAACTCGCCACCCGCCTGCTCGACCTGGCCGGGGACGGAGCGCCGGGTTTCGACTGTCTGCCCCTGGCCTCGTGCCTCGCTGCCATCCACAGGAGGACCTATCAGTATTGGCTGCAGGAGGATGATCCGCTGCCGTGGTTTCTCGATCGCTGTGGTATCGAGGCGAAAGATTTTCAGGCCGGCCGGATTTTTACCGCTATCTCTCATGAGACCCTGGGCGGCTATCTTGAGGTCCTGGACGGGCTCGATCTTGCCGACGACCCGGTCGGGAGTCTCAGGAAGATCCTGGAGTTGCCGACAAGTGTCGATATCGTCAAACAGTACCGGGAGATCCCCCATCTGCTCGTAGGTACGGAAAAGGACGGCAGCGAAGGCGGCTCTGAACCGTCACCCTTGCAGCATGTGGTTGAAAACCATAAGTTGCTGTTTCTTTTCAAGATCATGGATACGGAAGGGCTGCATCTGATCCATGAGGAGATTCTCCGGGAGATCAACCGCAGCCTGGTCCAGCTGATCCGGCAACAGAGTTTCGAGGAGATTGAGGAATTCCTGCTCATCACCTTCCAGCTGCTCAAGGCCAATGTCCGCAAATACCCCCATACCTCCCTGCAGTGTATCCAGGTCCTTGGCGGCGAGGTCTTTGACCGCGGCAACAGCCGGATGGTCGAGGCCTTTCTCTGGGGGGTGGTGCGCTTCGGCTTTCAGCATGCCAACGTCACCGGCGTCGATGAGGACTGGCAGCCCTTGGCCAATCCGGCCCATCTGAGCAATATCCGGGTCTGGCTGCACCTGATCATGCGCGAACCCAAGTGGTGTTCAACCCTTTTTTCCGCCCTGATCATCCACCTGAAGCTCTCCGGCACCTGCGTCAAGGACACCGACCTGTTCCAGCGGGATATCACCGAGCTGCTCAATCACCCGATCGAACCGATCTACAACCTCGCCAAACAGTTCGCCAAGCTGATGCCCGTCTTCTACAACGAGATCGGTTCGGAGGGGGAGCTGCGGGATGTCTCGACGGAGCTCGACGAGATCCATCGAAGAAAAGACGTCCTGATCCATTTCCTCCGCAAGCAGGGGCATGTCGAGAGCTCCAACCTGATCGTCGACTTCATCAAGGCGATCTTCCTGTTCTGGAAGAACAAGGACAAGACCGTGCTGCAGCCTTTCCTGCCCGTTGAGGTGTATAACCAGGTGCAGCTGCAGGGGCCGTTTATCGATGACCAGCACCTGCTCATCCGCCGCCTCTGGGAGGAGATGTCGTTCAGGCGGATCCACGATCTGCTCATGGTCGATCAGGCCCATCTCAGTGAATTTCTCGGACGTCAGGCCGATGTGGAGGCCAGGGAGGCCCGTCGTTTCGAACTGCTGGTGAAGATGTTCAAACTCCTCTTCAAAAAATACAAACTCGGGTTCCAGGAACTGCGTTCAGAACTGCTGCAGGCAGTGCATGAGGGATTTCCGGAGATGGAAAAGCTGCTGGTCAATCTCGAACATTCAGACACCGAGAGCTGTCTCGAGGCCCTGCTCGACAGCCTGGAAGGCCTCAAGGAGATCATCCTCTCGCCCGAGCAGTTCGAGGCCAGGGAAGACATCTATTACAAGCGCCATATCGCCGTGGATATCCCCTCGGTCTACGGCAGATACAAGGAAAGGAAATTCGATGCCCTGAGCCTGACCTTCCGGCTCGAGAATCTTGCCATTGTCTATCTCGAGAAACTCTCTGAAACGGTCAATCTCTCCTTCATCACCCAGGCCACTTTCTACAGTATCGTCAGGTGTATCAAGCTGTTCATGCAGGCCCTGCGGATTGACGGCATAAGCTCCCGCCGCCTGAATACCTATCTCTCGCTGCTGTCCAGTTCGCTCAAGGTGCGGCGCTTCTCCTATACCCAGTATCTCGATATCTTCCGGGGGCTCTCGGAGGGCGTGAAGGATATCATCTATGCCTATTATACCAATATTCACCAGAACAATCTTTCCCTGATCATTCCCCAGATAGGTCAGGAAAACCTGCTGCCGAAGTTCAAGAGTCTGTATGACGAAGGAGAGGTCGGCACCTCGGTGCAGCGTTTATCCGAGGCCTTTTTCCGTGATCTGATTTCCTCGACCTTTGGTCTGCAGCACCTGGATAATTTCATCCTGCGGATTATCCAGACCCTGGAAAACCAGAAAAATATCCTCGATCAGAACCGTCTTGACCTGCTGATGACCTATAATCCCGACAAGGCCATCTCTCTGCTCAACAGGCTTAATCCCTATACCCATAATCTCATTCATCTCGGCAACAAGGGGTATAATCTTGCGACCCTGGTCTCGGACAACAAGCCTGTGCCGCCTGCCTTCGTCATCACCACGGAGGTCTTCCGCTGCCGTGATGTGATCTTCGGGTTTTCTCAGGCCAGAGAGGAATTCATGCGCAGGATCAGGGCCTCTCTCAACGAGGTGGAAAGATTGACCGGCAAGATCTTCGGCGCGCCGGATTCACCCCTGCTTCTCTCCGTGCGCAGCGGCAGTGCCATTTCCATGCCGGGGATGATGGCCACTGTCCATAATGTCGGCTTTAATGAGGATCTGATCCTCGATTACGTCAGCCGGAATGGCAACGCCTATCTGGCCTGGGATAACTACCGCCGGTTTCTCCAGTCCTGGGCCATGGTGTCCGGCATGGAGCGTGAGGATTTCCAGGAATTGATGGATGAGGCCAAGGCCAGGCACCAGGTGAGTCTGAAACGACACTTTTCCCCGGAGCAGATGCGGGATCTAGCCCTCTCCTATCAGAAACTCATCCGCAAGAGAGGGCTTGGCATCCCTGATGACCCCTGGCTGCAGTTGGTCAATGCCATCGAGCTCGTCCTTGATTCCTGGGATACCGATAAGGCTATTGACTATCGCAAGATCATGGATGTCTCCGATGCCTGGGGCACCGCCGTTATCGTCCAGGCCATGGTCTTCGGAAATCGCAGCGACAAGGCCGGTTCCGGGGTTGTATTCACCGCGCACCCCTATCGCAAGGTCCAGCGCGTCGCCCTCTGGGGCGATTATGCCTACGGTGACCAGGGCGAGGATATCGTTTCCGGTCTCGTCACCAGCTGTGCCGTTTCGGTTGAACAGGCCCAGCTTGACGGCCGGACGGTGGAGGAGACCCTCGAAAGGCGGTTTCCAGCTATCTATGCCCGGCTGCTGGCGATCTCCCGCGAACTGGTCTATGAAAAACGCTGGAATCCCCAGGAGATCGAATTTACTTTCGAAGGTCCGGAACCTGACGACCTCTACCTCCTCCAGACCAGGGACATGATCACCATCAAGAAAAAAGAGCACCTCAACGTCTTTGTCGAGAGCGGGGAACTGGAGGAGGCGCACCTCGGCCAGGGGATCGGTGTGTCCGGCTCCGCCCTCTCCGGTCTTGCGGTCTTCACCGAGGAGAATATCAATGAATTGCGGCGGCGTTCCCCGAAGATGCCGCTGATCCTCATCCGCCAGGACACGGTGCCCGAGGATATCAAGGTCATCAATATGGCGGATGGTCTCCTTACTTCAAGGGGCGGACAGACGTCGCACGCCTCGGTGGTCGCCGTGCGGCTGGAGAAGACCTGCGTGGTTGGCTGCAAGCTTCTGCGGGTCTATGAAACGGGGCAATATTGCGAGATTGGTGGGCACCGTATCGGCTTTGGCGATGCGGTCTCGATCGACGGGAGAACGGGAAGTGTTCTGCGCGGTCTGCACACCACCCGCGAAGAGTTCCATATTCTACCGATCTGATGGAATTATAGTTTAAATTTCCGTATTCTTCGCCAGCCAAAGGAGGAGAGAGGCTATGTCGAGAAAAGGGTATCTGAAGGGGCCGAAGCTGTTTTCACTGGCCAGAAAAAAGGCATTGCAGTTTGATTTGCCCCAGACAAAGGGGATCAAGCTGGCCGATTTGATCTGCAGCATCCAGGAAAAAGAAGGAAATCAAGCGTGTTTCCAGAGGCGGGAAGTCTGTCATCAGCATTCGTGCTGCTGGCAGGCCTCATGCAACGCGAGAATGATTGTCGAGTGAGGGGCGATATCTCTCCTGCCGGCGGACCGTGGTTCAGTTAGGGTTCGTCTCGGGAACGCCGAGACGTTTGAGGATAAAGGCCAGCGGACAGAATTTTGAGAAGCCGAACTGCAAGAGATTGAGACCGACAAAGGCAGTGAAAAAGAGCCAGTAGCTGCTGTGAAAAAATGGACTTGCCTCGACACCGAGGGCAAGGCTGACGAGTATGAAAAGACCTGCAATGGCGTGAACCCAGTCTGTTACCATCATGAGAGTCCTCCTTGTGTTTTCCGACAGGCGGTTTTCCGTCCCTTCGTCACATTTCCGGACAGAATAGCGTGCGCATTTTCTGGATAAGTTCCAGGATGCGCTTGTCGGTAATCCTGTTGAAGATAAAGTTGGCATCCTTGCGGAAGTCGATTATTCCCTGTCCCCGCAATATGTTGAGATGCTGCGAGACATTGGCGTTTGTGGTCTTCACTCGGTCCCGGATTTCACCGACCGACAGCTCCTGGTCCTGGAGAAGGCAGAGTATCTTCAGGCGGATCGGATGAGACATCGATTTGAGGAGTTTTGAAAGCGCGTCGATCTGTTCTTCTTTCATCTTGGTATCCTTGTAAGGGTGAAGGTATTTCACAATTTAATTTAATAGTTGTGACGCTTTTGTAAAGGACTTTTTTCAGGAGATGCCGGGGAAAGAAAGAACGCGAGAGGAACAGGCAGGGAATTGTTCAGGAGTCTCCCCTTTGGCTGCACCGGCATGCAGGGATGTTCTTATGAGGTATCCCGGCGATATACCGTTCAGCCCATCATTTCGCCCGCTTAAAAATGATTGTAATTTATGGCTGACTGTCAGCCGGTCCGGGAATATCCGTGCATCACGGTTTGCGCAATACTGCGGCCGGTGATTCCGGGAAATTCGGCGATTCCCCAGCCCTTGCTGATCGTTTGATTGCCGGGGAATTGAACAGCGGCGATAAGGGATTGGGAGAGTGCAGCGGGGCGACTGTCACCGTTGAGCCGTTCGCCCTGCGAGGCATCTTTCACTTTCCCTGCCTGTGCGCAGCCTTACCGGCACTCCGATCGCAAGCGAGGTGGATGGGGCGTTTTTTTCTCTCCGGCTGAGGATAAACTTGAATCTCTCAGGAGAAAAGAGTTAATTGCGTATCAGTCTGCCGCTACCAGTCGGATCTACTGGCAGTGGTGACATAAATGACGTTATTTCGTGCATATTCTTGAGTTGATGCGCTACCCGGCGGCAGACCGGAAAACTTCAGATGGTGAGGGGGCAGGATGAACAGAGAAAAACAGGCCTTGCTGCGACCGGAAAATTGTTGTCTGCATCTCATTGACCTTCAGGAAAGTCTGATGTCTCAGATCCATGAGAAGGAACGGATTGTAGCGACAGCCCGGCTGATGCTGCAGTTTGCCAGGGTGATGCATCTGCCGATCATCGCCAATACCCAGTACAAAAAGGGGCTGGGCCCTTATGTGCCGGGACTGGAGTCCCTGGTCGACGATATCCCGAGACCGGACAAAGTCGAGTTCGGTGCCCTTGCCAATGAAGAGACTCGTGCCCTCTATGCCGCATTGCCCGAATCGGTGACGACTGTTATGCTCACCGGTGTTGAGACCCATATCTGTATCTATCAGACCGCTGTAGGCATCCTGGCACAGGGGCGTACACCGTGGATCGTTGCCGACGGGGTCTCGGCCCGCAGCCTGGAAAATCATAACCTTGCCCTGCAACGTCTGCGTGACCTCGGAGCGATAATCGGTCCTGCGGAAATGATCATCTATGAACTGCTTGGTCGGGCCGGCACGCCGACCTTCAAAGAGGTTCTGCCACTGATCATCAACCATACCTTCTAAGGTTTGTTCACGGTCCCTGCCGGCACCGCGCTGCACAGGCATCCCAGGCTGCCGGCAGGGATTTAATATACTAATAATATTAAAGAATATCTTCTGAATTCAGGCTATGAAAGGAAACGAGATCCGCGCAAAATTTTTACAGTTCTTCGAGAGCAAGGGGCACACTGTCGTCGAAAGCTCACCGCTTGTCCCCAAGGACGATCCGACCCTGCTGTTCACCAACGCCGGGATGGTCCAGTTCAAGATGGTGTTCATGGGCGAAGACAAGCGTCCCTATACCAAGGCCGTCACCAGCCAGCGCTGCGTCAGGGCCGGCGGCAAGCATACGACCTTGAGAATGTCGGCTATACCGCCAGACACCATACCTTTTTCGAGATGCTCGGGAATTTTTCCTTCGGCGATTATTTCAAGGAAGATGCCATCCATTACGCCTGGCAGTTTCTCACCCGGGAACTGGGACTGCCGGCGGAGAAACTCTGGGTCTCTGTGTTCCAGGATGATGACGAGGCTTTCGGGCTCTGGGAGGGGATTGAGAACCTGCCGAAGGGCCGCATCGTCCGCCTGGGAGAGAAAGATAATTTTTGGGCCATGGGCGATACCGGTCCCTGCGGCCCCTGTTCGGAGATTCATATCGACCAGGGGATCGAGGCCGGCTGCGGCCGCAGCGATTGCGCCGTCGGCTGTGACTGCGACCGTTTCCTGGAGTTGTGGAATCTCGTCTTCATGCAGTTTTACCGGGCGGAAGACGGTTCGATGACGCCCCTGCCCAAGCCGAGCATTGATACCGGTATGGGGCTCGAGCGGGTGGCCGCCGTCCTGCAGGGAAAATTCAGCAACTACGATTCCGATCTGTTCCTCCCGATCATCGGCAAGCTCGAGGACCTCTCCGGCAAACGCTACAAGGCGAACCACGCGGATGATACCGCCATGCGGGTCATCGCCGATCATGCCAGGGCTACGGCCTTTCTTGTCGCGGACGGCGTGCTGCCGTCAAATGAAGGGCGAGGCTATGTCCTGCGCCGGATAATGCGTCGGGCAGTCCGCTATGGCCGAAATCTCGGTCTCCGGACCTCCTTCATGGAACATGTGGTGGCGGCAGTGGTTGCTGCCATGGGAGGGGCCTATCCTCTCTTGAAAGATGCCTCGACGCTTCTCGAGAAGGTGGTGCGAAACGAGGAAGAACGCTTCAGGGAGACGCTGGAGCATGGCCTGCAGCTCCTTGAAGTAGAGCTTGCCAGGCTTTTTGCCGCCGATGCAGAGCGTCTGGCCGGTGAATTCATCTTCAAACTCTATGATACCTACGGTTTTCCCTTTGATATAGTCCGCGATATCGCTAGAGAGCGCAATATCAGGATTGACGAGGCCGGTTTTCACGCGGCGATGGAGGATCAGCGCCTCAAATCGAGGACATCGCGAAAAGGGGAAGGAATGCGCCTGCGTGAAGAAGGGATTAAGTCATTTATCGCAGCAGGGAGCACAACGGAATTTGTCGGGTACAACAGCCTCGAGGCCGTATCCGTAGTCAATGGGTTGCTGGACCGGGAAGGCAATCTCGTTGAGCGGCTCAGCCCCGGCGAGTACGGCAGGGTCCTTATCGCCAGGACACCATTTTATGCCGAGTCCGGCGGACAGGTCGGCGACAGCGGTGAAATCCTCTGGGCTGATGGCAGGGCGGAGGTATCAACCACCTCTCTTGAGGGTGATGGGGTCATTCTCCATGAAGTTGCCGTTGTCGCCGGGGACCTGTCGGTGGGTCAGGAGGTCACTCTGGCGGTACGGGCGGAAAGTCGCCATGAAGCGGAGGCGAATCATTCAGCCACCCACCTCCTGCAGGCGGCCCTTGTTCAGGTCCTCGGCGATCATGTCAAACAGGCCGGCTCCCTGGTCGGGCCCGGCCGGCTGCGGTTCGATTTCACCCATTTCTCGCCGCTCAGTCAGGAAGAGATCGAGAAAGTCGAGGAAATGGTCAATGCCCGAATCCGTGCCGACCTACCGGTTGAAACGAGGATACTCGCCAAGGAAGAGGCGATACGCGAGGGAGCGACGGCTCTGTTTGGTGAAAAATACGCTGATGACGTGCGGGTTGTGAAAATTGGTGACTGCAGCATGGAATTGTGCGGCGGCACCCATACCCGGTCTTCGGGGGAGATAGGCCTTTTCAAGATCCTGTCGGAGACCGGTATTGCCTCCGGAATTCGCCGGATTGAGGCGATCGCCGGGCAGGCGGCCTTTCTCCACCTCCAAAAAGTCTGCCGCAGGGAGAGTGAAATCGCCAGAATCCTGAATGTCAGGGAGGACGATATCCTGGCCAGGATTGAAACCATGCTGCAGAGCCAGAAAACCCTTGAAAAACAGGTCGTCGAACTGTCAACCCGCCTTGCCTCCGCCAGTCTTGGCAGCCTGCTGGAGAAGACGATCGACGTACAAGGAGTGAAGGTCCTGGCCCTGGAACTCTCGCTCGACAGCGCCAGGACCCTGCGGGAGGTTGGCGACAAGGTGCGGGACACCCTGCAGTCAGGGGTGGCGGTGCTTGCCGGCAAGATAGACGGGAAAGCGGCAATTCTCGCTCTGGTGAGCAAGGATCTGACCGACAGGATACAGGCGGGTGAGTTGGTGAGCCGGGTCGCCGCAATTGTCGGCGGAAAAGGGGGGGGCAGGGCGGATATGGCACAGGCCGGCGGTCCCTTCGGTGATAAAATCGCGGAGGCGATAGGCGCCGTTGCCGAAATTGTGGCGACGATCCTGAAAAAATGACACTGCTGCAAAATAATCGCTTGACAGTTAGCCGATGGATTATTTCAGTGGCCAGGAAAGTCCGGAAAATCTCACGAAAACGGCAGATAGCCGATTTTACAAATTGGTTGACACCTTGAGATATTTACAGTAAAGATTTTTTGCTGTAGTGAATGGTCGTTCATTTTTATTCGGAACTCTCTTAAGTTGCTGGTCAATTGTTTGTATTTTGCTTCATCCCTATGCGGCCATCATTCATTTATTGAATGTTAAGTTTTTTTTTGTTATCTAAGTTAATCAGGAGCTTACTAACATGATAACGATGGACATCACGTTACTGATTCAGGTCGTGAACATGATCATACTCATGTTCCTTCTCAATGGGGTTCTTTACAAGCCGGTAAAGAGAATCCTGAAAGAGCGAGCTGAAAAACAGCAGGGTATGCAGGGTGAGATTGCGAAATTCGAGAAAAACGCAAGGCTTCGCCAGCACGAAGTTGATGAAAAAATGGCAAAGGCGTCGGGAAAGGCCAAGGCCGCACTTGATTCTGCCAGGGCGGAGGCACAGGCAGCTGGAGAACAGAAGCTGGGAGCAATCAAAGCCGAGGCTGATGAAGGCAAAAACAAGCAGCTTGCTGAAATCAAGGCTCAGATTGAAAGCGCCAGGGCAGGTCTTCAGGCTAATCTTGACGGATTCGCAAACGATATGGCCAGTAAAATTCTGGGAAGGAGTCTCTAGAGATGAGAGGAGTGAAGCGAGTAGCCCGAACAATGGTCCTGGTCACGGCAGCGCTCTGGTTCGCCTTGTCCGTTGGAACAGTAGGGGCGACTGAACAGACGAGTCATGAAACTGCCGGTGCGGGCCAGCCTGTTGCTGCCCAACAGGGTCATGGCGATGCGGCGGCGGCGACCGCTGAGCCCGCCGGTCATGGCGAAGCAGCTGCAGGCGCTCAGGGTGCGGCGAAAGGAGGCAGTCTTTCGCCAGCGAAACTAAAAGATCTCGGCTGGAGAGTCATCAATTTCATCGCCCTGATGATCATCCTTGTCAAATTCGCTGCCAAGCCGATTGGCGCAGGTCTCGCCGCAAGGCAGAAGAGAATCAAGGACGATATTGAAGACCTGGAGGCCAAACGCGCCGCGGCGGAGAGATCGTATCGCGATTTTGAGGCCAAGCTGGCAACGGTAGAAAAGGATATCGATAAAATAGTTGAGAAGGCTGTCGCTCAGGCCGAACTGGAGAAGGTGAAGATCATCGAGAGGGCCGAGCAGGCCGCCGCCGATATCAAGCGGCAGGCGGAGATGGCGGTTCAAAAGGAGATCATGGAGGCGAGGCGCTACCTGAAGAACGAGGTCGCCGATAAGGCCGCTGCGATGGCTGAAACGTTGATCGTGAAAAATCTCACCGCGGTAGACCAGGTGAAGATTGTGGAAGATTACTTAGCTAAAGTGGGGGCCGTACAGTGAAACAGATAATCCTCGCCCGCAGATATGCCAAAGCACTTTTTTCCGTTGGCAAAGAACGGAATAACTATGATGAATACAATCAGGTTCTGCAAGGAGTGGCCGGGCTCTATGCAGCCAATCCCGAAGTGGCCGATGCCCTGACAAATCCGCTCTATCCGATGGACATCCGGGAGAAGGTCATGGCAGGCATGATCAAATCCATGGGTGTCGATAAGATCATGGGCAATTTCCTCAACTTGCTGGTTCAGAAAAAACGGGCTCAGATCTTGCCGGAGATTGCTGAAGAGTTTCAGTCCATGGTTGACGATGAGAAGAATATTTGTCATGGCAATGTCATTTCAGCTATAGAATTGAGCGCTGCATTGCAGGCAAATGTACAGGCAACATTAGAAAAGCTAACAGGCAAGAAGGTGAAACTGACCACCAGTGTAGATCCTTCGATAATCGGGGGGATTATCGCTAAGGTTGGCGACCTGGTACTGGATGGCAGCATTAAAACACAACTTGCAGGTTTAAAAGATTCCATAAAGGGGAGAGAATAGATGCAGATCAAAGCCGAAGAAATCAGTCAGATCATCAAGGACCAGATTGGGGAGTACGAGACAAGCATTGACTTGAACGAAACAGGTACCGTTATCTCCGTCGGTGACGGTATTGCCCGTGTCTATGGCGTCAAGAATTGCATGGCCATGGAACTCCTCGAGTTCCCCGGTGGTATCATGGGCCTGGCCCTCAACCTTGAGGCGGATAACGTCGGTTGCGCCGTTCTTGGTAATGTCTCCAATATCAAGGAAGGCGATATTGTCAAAAGAACCGGTAAAATCGCCGAAGTTCCTGTGGGGCCTGCATTGCTGGGCCGGGTAGTCGACGGTATCGGCTTTCCCATTGATGGTCAGGGCCCGATCAAATCGGATCTCTCGGCCAAGATCGAGGTTCTTGCCCCCGGCGTTATCGCCAGAAAGGGTGTGCATGAACCCTGCTATACCGGCGCCAAGGCGGTTGACGCCATGACTCCGGTAGGTCGCGGACAGCGTGAGTTGGTCATCGGCGACCGTCAGATCGGCAAGACCGCACTCTGCGTTGATGCAATCATCGCCCAGAAAAATACCGATGTCTACTGCATCTATGTCGCTGTTGGACAGAAGAAATCGACGGTTGCTCTGGTTGTTGAGGCACTGAGAAAACATGGTGCGATGGAGTACACCACGGTCGTTGCGGCTTGCGCTTCCGATCCCGCTCCCATGCAGTACATCGCCCCGTTTGCCGGCTGTTCCATGGGCGAGTATTATCGGGATAATGGCAAGCATGCGCTGATTATCTACGATGATCTGTCAAAACAGGCCGTTGCCTATCGTGAGCTGTCCCTGCTCCTTCGTCGTCCTCCGGGACGTGAGGCCTATCCCGGCGACATCTTCTTCAACCATTCACGTCTCCTGGAGCGTGCCGCCAAAGTGAACGATGCACTCGGTGCCGGTTCACTGACGGCCTTGCCGATCATCGAGACCCAGGCTGGAGACGTATCCGCATTCATTCCGACCAATGTTATCTCGATCACCGACGGTCAGGTCTATCTTGAACCAAACCTGTTCTTCTCCGGCGTTCGCCCGGCAATCAATGTCGGTCTCTCCGTATCGCGCGTAGGTGGTGCGGCCCAGGTGAAGGCCATGAAGCAGGTGGCAGGTACCCTCCGCCTCGATCTTGCCCAGTATCGTGAACTCGCTGCCTTTGCTGCCTTCGGCTCCGATCTCGATGCCGCCACTCAGGCAAAACTTACCCGCGGCGAAAGGCTTGTTGAGATCCTCAAGCAGCCACAGTATCAGCCCCTGCCGATGGAAAAACAGGTCACGATCATTTATGCCGGGGCAAACGGCTACCTGGATAAGCTGCCGGTAAACACCCTGGCTGACTTCGAGAGAGAACTCTACTCCTATATCGAATCCAATGATCCTTCGATCTTCGAAGATCTCAAGGAGAAAAAGGAATTCACCCCGGAGATTAAAGAAAAACTCAATAAAGCACTGACCAGCTTTGGTGATACGTTCAAGGCGACCAAGGGTCTTAACTAATTCGAGATAGGTCCACGATATGCCGAACTTAAAAGAAGTCAAAACAAAGATCTCAGGTGTTAAAAAGACCTCGCAGATCACCAAGGCCATGAACATGGTGGCGGCGGCAAGACTCCGCGGTGCTCAGGAGAAAATGGAGGCATTTCGTCCTTACACTGCCAAGTTCAACGACGCAATGTCCAATCTCTCCGGCGGTGCGACCACAAATCAGTTCCCTTTGATGGAGAGTCGTGATGTAAAAGCTGTTGAGCTTGTAGTTGTGACCTCCGACCGTGGTCTCTGCGGTTCCTACAACGCCAACATTGTCAAACTCGCCCTCACCAAGATCAAATCGTATGAAAAGGAAGGCAAAAAGGTCAGCCTGGTCTGTGTCGGCAAAAAAGGCTTCCAGTTGTTGAACAAGACTGGCAAGGTCCGGAAAAAATATGCCGACATCATGTCCAGCTTTCAGATGTTCAATGCCAGAGAGGTGGCGACGGATCTCGCTGACAATTTTTTAAAAGGCAACAGCGATAAGGTCGAGGTCCTGTTTGGTCGGTTCCGCTCAGTGGCGGTACAGGTACCGACTTCAGTGCCCTTTCTGCCCGTTCAACCGGTGAAAGATGCCGCCGGCGCAGCGAAGGAGAAGAAAATTTCCGGAGATTATATTTATGAACCATCAGCTGAAGAGATAATGGATGTCCTGCAGCCTCTGTACCTGAATGTCATTGTCTACCAGGCAATGCTTGAGGTTGGTGCGAGCGAGCATGCAGCGAGAATGACCGCAATGGATAACGCGACCAATGCCTGCAAGGACATCGTTTCCAGTTTGACAGTAATATACAACAAGGCTCGCCAGGCCGCCGTTACCAATGAACTTATGGATATCGTTGGCGGTGCCGAGGCCCTTAAATAATAATTGACACACGATAATCTTAGACTTCTGAGGAGGGGTAAGGCCCTATGAGTGAGCAAAAGATAGGAAAAATTACGCAGGTCATCGGACCTGTCGTCGACGTCGAATTCGAACCGGGCAATCTGCCCAACATTCTGAGCGCATGTTTTGTCAGCAATGCCGGCATATCAGATGTACCTGACAACCTTGTCGTAGAGGTTGCTCTGCACCTTGGCGACAATGTCTGCCGTTGCATCGCCATGGATCAGACTGACGGTCTTGTTCGTGGTCAGGAAGTCAGAGATTCCGGTCTGCCGATTACGATTCCGGTTGGCACTCCTTCCCTTGGCCGTATTATGAATGTTGTCGGCCGGCCTGTTGATGGACTGGGACCGATCAGTTCTGAAAAAACGATGCCCATTCATCGTGAAGCGCCCCTGTTCACTGAGCAGGACACAGAGGTACGAGTTCTCGAGACCGGTATTAAGGTTATCGACCTGCTTGTTCCTTTCCCACTGGGCGGCAAGATGGGTCTATTTGGCGGTGCCGGCTGCGGCAAAACCGTTATCATGATGGAGATGGTCAACAACATCGCCATGCATCACGGTGGTATCTCGGTATTCTGCGGTGTTGGCGAGCGTACACGTGAAGGCAACGACTTGTACCATGAGATGAAGGAATCAGGCGTTCTGCCCAAGGCCGCCTTGATCTACGGCCAGATGACCGAGCCTCCCGGGGCCCGTGCCCGTGTGGCATTGACCGGTCTGACCGCGGCCGAGTATTTCCGTGATGTCGAGGGACAGGACGTGCTCTTCTTTGTTGACAACATCTTCCGCTTTACCCAGGCAGGATCCGAGGTATCTGCTCTTCTCGGTCGTATCCCTTCCGCGGTAGGATATCAGCCGACCCTGGCTACAGACCTTGGCGCATTGCAGGAACGCATCACTTCAACCACCAAGGGCTCGATTACGGCTGTACAGTGCGTCTATGTACCTGCCGACGACCTGACTGATCCGGCTCCGGCTACCACGTTCGCCCATCTTGACGGTACCGTCGTACTTTCGCGTCAGATCTCAGAGTTGGGAATTTATCCGGCAGTTGATCCGCTCGATTCCACTTCGCGAATTCTTGATCCGAATGTCATTGGTGAAGAGCATTATCTGGTTGCCCGCGGTGTTCAGGTTTCTCTGCAAAAATATAAAGATCTGCAGGATATTATTGCCATTCTCGGAATGGATGAGCTTTCTGAGGATGATCAGTTGCTTGTCACCCGCGCCCGGAAAATTCAGAGATATCTTTCCCAACCGTTCACCGTTGCCGAAGTATTCACCGGCATGGCCGGCAAATTTGTCAAGGTTGCCGATACTGTGCAGGGTTTCAAAGAAATTCTTGAAGGAAAGCATGATGACCTGAACGAGAACTCCTTCTATATGGTTGGATCCATAGATGAAGCTGTTGCCAAGGATGCCAAGGCTAAGGCGCAATCATAATTTCATCTGAGGGGTTATTTCAATGGCACAACAGATACGGTTGGAAGTAGTAACGCCAAAGGGGGCTGTCGTTAACGAGGATGTCGATATCGTTAATGCACCCGGTTACGGAGGTGATTTTGGTGTGCTCGCAAACCATGCGCCATTTTTGTCAACAATCAAGACTGGGACGCTGACCTACGAGCAGGGCAGGAAACGTGTAGCCCTGATGGTGAGCGGTGGCTTCTGCGAGGTATCGAACAACAAGATAACCTTTCTTGTAGAAAGTGCTGATTTTGGCGCCGAAATCGATGTAGATCGGGCCATGAGGGCGAAAGAACGTGCCGAAAAGAGGCTGGCGCAGGCCTTGCAGCATGACGATAACATCAATAGAGCGAGGGCCGAAGCAGCTCTTCAGCGCGCCATTGCAAGAATAAAGACTGCAAAATCGGCATAATACGGCACGTATTCGTTTTCTCGTAAATAAAAAAGGCCACCCTTTCGGTTGGCCTTTTTTATTGGTCAATGAATTATTTTATAATCCCATTTTTCATCGAAATGATGAGAGCTGTCTATCGTGGATGTTCTTCCTCCTCAATACAGACTGGCGGTATTTGTCTGCACATATGTCTTGATCCCCTGTGCGATCTCTTCTGTAACAGATTGAATAAAATGGGGATTCTTGAGGTTGTCGGCATCGTCCTTATTGCTGATAAAGGCTATTTCAATGAGGATTGCGGGCATTTGAGCGCCGATGAGAACATAAAACGGGGCCTGCTTGACACCATGATTTTTTATGTCGCCAAAGGTTTTTCCCGCTAGTCCGGTGAGCATGGAGTTATGGACCTGCTTGGCAAGGCGTGACGATTCGTCGATTTTCGAGTTCTTCAGGATATCGGAGAGGATGTCCTCTAAGTCGCTCATCTGGTGCGTGGAGGTGGCATTTTCCATTGCGGCGACCCGCATCGCTTCGGCATTCGTACTCAGGTTGAGAAAGTAGGTCTCAATCCCCCGGGTTTCCGGTGACGGGTGAGCATTGACATGGAGTGAGATGAAAAGGTCGGCCTCCTCTGTATTGGCTATTGCCGTGCGTTCTTCAAGTGGAAGAAAGATATCTGTATTGCGGGTCAGTATGACATCGCAGTTCAGCTCTTTTTTGAGTATCTGGCTGAGTCGTTGAGCAATTTTCAGGACTAAGTCCTTTTCCTGCATGCTATGAGCCATGGCGCCAGGGTCTTTGCCCCCATGACCGGGGTCGAGAACGATCTTTTTGACGCCGAGTCCCAATTGCCGGATGAGCGAAAGTTCCTGCTGGGTATCTGCCACGGTCTTTTGCTGGACCGCTTCTTGTTTCTGTTGAAAGACCTTCTTCCTTCGTTCCTTGAGGATGACTACTGCGGTCGGGAGGGGATCGGTCTTGGTCGCTGTTTCTGAAACAGGCCCGGTCGCCGGAAAAGTATCCGTATCAGTTTCCCACGAAATTGAAGGTTCTGCAATTTCCACTTTTTTTGTTGCTATTGCCGTTGGTTTTCGTTTTCCCCGGACATCTATCACGACGCGGAACGGATCAGGCAGACTGAAGATCTTATAGGTGTCGATAGAGTCGATATCCAGCACTACACGAACGGTATCTGCCTTGGTCTGATCGGTACCGATTTTTTTGAGCAGTCCGTTTTCGACGGAGACCTGTTTACGGTATTCAGGGGTGATATAGCTGTTCTTGAAGTCTATGTACAGTCTGCGTGGATGTCCTGCCTCCTCCTTTAAGAGTACCTCCTTATAGGTGATCGGGGCGGTAGCCATCATCACCACCCGGGTATAATCCTGTGATGACCAATACTTGATCGGTAGCATGGTAATCAGCTGGTCGATCTGGGTGCTGCCCACCAGCGCTGCCGGTAAAGGGATGTCAAAATCTTTCGAGAGGACCTTGAGACTGTCTGCAGCCTTGGCATGCATGTCGCCAATGGCATGGCGGGTGACCACCTGTTCGAAGGCCGCGGCGGCATTTTTAGGATTTTGTTTGATCTGCAGATAAATCAGTCCTTCCGCATACAGGGCGTCGTCTGCGAGAAAATGTCCGGAAAATAATCTTGATGTATCTTTGTAATAGGAAAGAGATTCGTCGAGGTCGATGCCAAGACTGAATTTTTCATACATCTTTCGGTACATTCTCCCCAGCATATAAAGACAGGCAGGGGCCTGCTCCGACTTGGGATTTGCCAGATAAATCTTTCTAAAATTGCGTGTACCCTTGAGCCAATTTTTCCTGGAGCGGGTAAGTGTCGGGTTAGTCTCGAGCTGGTTGAAATAAAATTTGGCCTGCTCGTACTGCTGGCTGTGGGAGGGCGATCCGTACGAATTGCTCTGGGGGAACTCGGGCCTGGCCTCGTCCTGCGCAGGTGAAGTGTTCGGCCAGGGAAGCGCGATCAGACCGAGAAGGACGATGAGGAGCAGTCGAGGCATGCGCATGTTTGAGGAAAAAGGGTGGGCAGGTTACGAATCTCCGTGAGTTCAATCAGTCTGGGAAGAGCTGGCATCCGCCCGGCCTCGGCTGAGTATACAAAAAAGGGTCTGCGATGGCAAAACATTTAGTTCAGGGAATATGGTCGACATCATTGGTATGACAAACATTTACTTCTCAGAGAGGTGTTTAAGGGCATACAGCGCCTCAAGGGCCTGCCGAGGGGTCAGGTCGTCGACCGCCAGATGGTTGAGAAAATCCCGCACAGCATCGCTTTTGGGCTGAAAAAGGGAGAGCTGGTTCGGATGCGTCTTCTTTTTCATTTTTCTCGAGGTGCTGCTTTTGGCTATATAAGGCGTGCCTTCGAGATCAAATTCACCTCGCTCGATATTCTTCAGGATCTCTTCGGCGCGCTGCACGACATGGCCCGGCACACCTGCCAGTCCAGCCACCTGGATTCCATAGCTCCGGTTGGTGCCGCCTTCAATCAGCTTGTGGAGAAAGATGATCGAATCATTCCACTCGCGCACGGCCACCGAGTAATTCCGCACTCTTTCCTGGGTGAGGGCAAGATCAATCAACTCGTGGTAATGGGTGGCAAACAGCGTCCTGACTCCTATTCCCTCTTTCTGCACCAGTTCCTCGGCGACGGCCCAGGCGATCGACAAGCCGTCATAGGTCGAGGTCCCCCTGCCGATTTCATCGAGAATGACAAGGCTTCTTGGGGTGGCATTGTTGAGGATATTGGCCGTTTCACTCATTTCCACCATAAAGGTCGACTGGCCACGGCGAAGATCATCCATTGCCCCGACCCGGGTGAAGATGCGGTCGACGATGCCGATAAGGGCCTGATCGGCCGGGACGAAGCTGCCCATCTGGGCCATAAGAACGATGAGGGCGGTCTGCCTGAGAATCGTCGATTTTCCGGCCATGTTCGGGCCGGTAATGATCAGAACCTCCTGGTCGGACTGATTCAGCAGGACATCATTGGGGACGAATTTACCAGCCGGCAGGCTGCGCTCGATCACCGGGTGCCGCCCTTCCCGGATATCAAGGACATCCGAATCGTCAATTTCGGGACGGCGGTAGTTGTACAGCCGGGCAATCTCGGCGAGGGTGCAGAGAAAATCGATCTGCGCGAGGCAATGGGCGGTTTTGAGCACTCTGCTGCTTTCCAGTGCCAGTTGTCTGCGGATTTCACAGAACAAACGGTATTCGAGCTCGATCCGGCGTTCTTCAGCGCCAAGCACCTTGTTTTCGAACTCCTTGAGTTCCGGGGTAATGAACCGTTCGGCGTTCACCAGGGTTTGTTTGCGGATATAATGTTCGGGGACCTTGTCGCCGAGAGACTTGCTCACCTCGAGGTAGTAACCGAATACCTTGTTGAATCCGATCTTGAGTTTGGCCAGCCCCGTCTCCTGGCGTTCCTTTTTCTCGAGCTCAAGGATCATCTGTTTGCCGTCGCGCTGGATGCGGATAAGTTCATCGAGTTCGGCATGGTAGCCTTCCTTAATCAGATTACCTTCCTTGATGGCGAGCGGGGCCTCGGGGTGGATAGCGGCCTCGAGGAGTTTCTCAAGGTCGATCAGGGGGTCGAAGTCAAGGGTGATCAGTTCAAGTTTTTCGGCCCGGCAGGCGGCGAGCAGTTCGGCCAGGTGCGGCAGCCTGGCGAGCGAGGCGCGCAGGGCGAGCAGGTCCCGGCCATGGCAGGAGCCGAGCATGATCCGGCCGTTGAGGCGTTCAAGGTCGTAGACCTGGTCGAGGATGGCCCTGAGTTCTTCCCTTAACGTGCTGTTTTGATGAAAAAAAGAGACGGCTTCCAGCCTGTCCCTGATCCTGTTGATTTCCTGGAGAGGAAAGAGGAGGTTGTGTTTCAGGAGACGAGCCCCCATCGGTGTGCAGGTCCGATCCAGCACCCAGAGGAGGGTCCCTTCGCGTTTGCCGCCGATCAGCGTCTGGGTCAGTTCGAGATTGCGTCGTGATGCGTCATCGATCTGGAGAAAAGAGGCAATGTCCAGGGGAGTGAGCTTTTCAATGTGATCGACGGCGGATTTCTGGGTCTCCCTGAGATAATCGATGAGCACAGCGGCAGCCGTAATGCCGGAAGTAAGACCGCCGCATCCGAATCCGTCAAGGGTGACGACCCTGAAATGGTCGTGCAGCAGGTCGATGGCCGCCTGGAGCTGAAAATAGCGGGATTGGCGCTCGGTGACGCAGAGCCCCGGCAGCATCAGGGCGGCATTGCGCAGCAGGGGGGCGAGGTGATCTCTTTCCTCGCTGCTGACGAGCATCTCCGCAGGGGCGAGACGGGTTATCTGGTCGAGGATGAGATCGCAGTCCGGGCTGGTGTCGGCGATTTCCCCGACCAGGCATGCGCCGGTACTGACATCGAGAAAGCCCAGACCGTATATGATGGTCTTGCCGGCCTGGCCGCGGCTGACGGCGCACACATAGTTGTTGCTCCTGTCATCGAGGATCTGCTGGTCGGTGACGACCCCGGGAGAGAGGACCCGCACCACTTCTCGTTTGACAATGCCCTTGGCGGTGGCCGGATCCTCCACCTGTTCGCAGATGGCGACGCGGTAGCCAGCCTTGACCAGTTTCGCCAGATAACCGGAGGCGGCATGGTAGGGGATTCCGCACATCGGCACCCGGTGTTCATCATCCTTGCTGCTGCGGGAGGTAAGGGTGATGCCCAGGATCTTCGAGGCGGTCTCTGCGTCCTCGAAAAACATTTCATAAAAATCACCCATTCGGTAGAACAGGATGGCGTCTGCGAACTGCCCCTTGATCTCGAGGTACTGCTGCAGCATCGGTGTCATCTTAACCACGGTGGTCATGCTGCAGGTCCTGTCGTTCTTGAAGGATTTGGAGGAAGTCCGGGAGGAGGCGGTCAAAGGTCAGATCGATGTGTTCCGGAATGGTTCTGATGTCGGCGAGAACGGTCATGAAATTATGATCCCCCTGCCAGCGGGGTACCAGGTGGAAATGGAGATGATCGGCAATTCCGGCGCCGGCGGCCGCACCGAGATTGCAGCCGATATTCAGGCCATGCGGGGCGAGACGGTGCTTCAGGATCCTGGCCGATTGCTGCACCAGCAGCATGAACGAGGCGCTTTCCTCCTCATTCAAATCAGTGAGGCAGGCGACATGCCGCAGTGGGGCCACGAGGAGATGTCCGTTGCTGTATGGGAAACGATTGAGCAGGACCAGGTTGTCGCTGTCCCTGTAGAGCAGGAGATGGTCCTTGCTGTGCGGGGAGGCGCCTGGAGGTTCGAAAAGACAGTTCGATAATTGCGGCTCCTGTCCCAGGACATGGGCCATCCGCCATGGGGTCCAGAGATTTTTCATAGATCCGCCGGCAGTTCGTGGATCGAGGCGGAGAGTCCATTTTCGTCAATGCAGAGGATCGCGTAGGTGCCTACGGCACCATGCCTGCCGGTCCGTTGAAAACTGCCGGGATTGAGCAGGAGGGTCCGACCGATCGTTTTCTTTACCGGCATGTGGGTATGTCCGAAGATGATGCAGTCGGCTGCCGGAAACATCTCGAGCAGGCGGTCTTCGATATTCAGGCGATTCCCGGCGCCATGACAGATCCCGATGGAAAATTTCCCGAAACGGATGATCTTTTGCTGCGGGAAGCGCCGCTGCGCTGCCGCGTTGCACATATTGCCGTGCATGGCATGGATCTCTTTGCCGGCAAAGGCGGTGAGGATGTCCGGGGCGGTGAGGTCGCCGGCATGGATGATCACCTGGCATTCGCAGAAGACCGCTTCCGTCTGACGGCGAAACGTCTCTGTACAGGTTGATAAATGGGTATCAGACAAAACACCGATGCGCAGCATTGCAGGTCTCCAGGGAAATGAACAGGGCAATATTATACCGGTTCACCATCTCGAAGCATTGAAAAAATTGGCCGACGGCGAAAAAACCGGGCGGGATCGGAAGGGACGGTAAAAAAAGGCGAGGCGAAGCATGGCGGCGAGGGCCGATAACGGTTGCGCAGGTGAGAGAAAAACAGGTATAATACCCGGTTTAGTGTATCTCGTAGAAGGAACCCTTCTGCCCGGTTGGATGCAGGCAAAGGGATGTGCAAATTTCATTCATACCGGCCGACCAAGCCGACAAGCACGGAGAATAGTGATGTATACCGCTTCTGATTTACGTAAGGGGTTGAAGGTGCAGATTGACGGCAATCCTTATATAGTAATTGACTTTGAATTTTCCAAGCCCGGCAAGGGGCAGGCCTTATACCGCTGCAAAATGCGCAATATGATCACCGGCAACCAGCTTGTCCAGACCTATCGTTCGGTCGATAAGTTTGAAAAGGCCGACCTGGAAGAGCGAAAGATGCAGTATCTCTATAACCAGGAAAACGAATACCATTTCATGGACACCGATAATTATGAGCAGTTGATCATCGACAAAGAACATCTCGGTGACAATGTCAATTTCCTGGTGGACAATATGGAGGTGGAAGTCCTGTTCTTCGACGGCAGGGCCATTGATGTCAGCCTGCCGATCTTTGTCAATCTGGAGGTGGTCAGGGCCGACCCCTGGGCCAAGGGCGATACCTCGGGCACCGATACCAAACCGGTCACCGTGCAGACCGGCTACGTCCTGCAGGTCCCCCCCTTTGTCGTCGAGGGCGATAAAATCCAGATAGATACCAGGACCGGTGCGTATGTGACCCGGGTCAAGGAATAAACCGGAGATGCTCGACCCGCAGGGGCTGCGCATCCGCGCGGCCCTTTTTTCCGCTGTCAGACTCTTTTTCACGGCCAACGGCTTTCTTGAGGTCGATACCCCGATTCGCCAGCCCGTCATCATCCCCGAAAGCAACATCATCCCCCTGGCTGCCGACGGCCAGTACCTGCAGACCTCGCCTGAACTTTGCATGAAGCGCATTCTGGCCGCCGGTTGTTCCAGGATTTTCCAGATCTGTCCGTGTTTTCGCAAGGATGAGCGCGGCCGGCGGCATCTTGAGGAATTCACCATGCTGGAATGGTATCGCCGGGATGCCGATTATCATGCGCTGATGACCGACTGCGAGGACCTTCTCCAATCTGTGGTGGGGCGACTGGCGGAGATTCTGCCTGATCTTTCCGTCCCGGAGATGTCGGAGTCCGGCGGCCTTGACCTGGCCGCGCCGTGGCCGCGGCTGACGGTCGAGGAGGCCTTCCGCCGCTACAGTCCCCTCTCCCTCGATCAGGCCATGGCGGGCGATTGCTTTGAGGAGGTCCTGGTTGAATTCGTGGAGCCGCACCTTGGCGTGAGATCCCCGGTGTTTCTCCTGGACTACCCTGCCGAATTGGCATCCCTGGCCCGGAAAAAAGCGGAGGAACCCGCCAGGGCGGAACGTTTTGAGCTCTACCTGAACGGCATCGAGCTCGCCAATGGGTTTTCCGAGTTGACCGACGCCGATGAACAACGGCAGCGGTTCCGGCACGAACTCGACCTGATCGAGAGGTCAGGCAGGCGACCGGCTGGGATGCCCGAGCGTTTTCTCGACGATCTCGACCGGCTCCCATCGGCGGCGGGAATCGCCCTCGGCCTGGACCGCCTCCTCATGCTGCTCATGGGGCAGCATGAGATAAGCGAGGTGGTTTCCTTCGCCCCCGAGGATTTCTGAGAGATCCTCATTGCCGGCGGCCTGGCCACGGGTCTTCCCAGGCATGACCGCTTTCGTCCCCGACAGATACTGCTCTTCTGATCCGAGCTTCAAGGCCCCGCTAGCCATCCTGTAAAAGCTTCCATCCCCGGCCAGAATACTTTCCCGTGGCAGGCCTGACCTGATGATCAGCAGTGCCCGTTCACTGCCTCTTTTTGTCCTTGCGAGTCGGGGTGAACGGCCTTTTCAGGAATTCCTTCTCGAGTATCTCCCGCTGTTTCTTCCTGTCCAGGCTGTTCCGCGGCACGAAGAGCGGTTTTCTGCTGTCGCGGTGCAGGCCGGTGACGTACATCGCCGTGGAGATGGTGCCGGGGGTCGGGGTAAAATCCTGCGATTTGCGGATCGGCAGGTTGAGTGCCTGCATATCCTGCACCAGCGCCCTGGTTTGCTGTTCGGTGCAACCGGGGTGGGCGGTGATGATATAGGGTTCGAAGCTGATGTCTTTGCTGAGTTGGCCGGCAAGATCACGGCACTGGCCGACAAAGGTCCGCAGCAGGCTGTGCGGTTCCTTATGCATCAGGGAGAGCAGGTGATCGTCGGTGTGTTCCGGGGCGATCTTCATCGCGCCGGGAGTGTGTTTCATGATGATCTCCCGCAGCAGCTGCGGGGTCTTGAGGAGGAGCTCCATGCGCAGACCGGAGGAAATGAACAGATGCCGCACCCCTTCCACTGCGGAGACCTCCCGCAGCAGTCGCAGGAATTCCTCCTCCGCCACTCGCAGGTTGGCGCATACCTTCGGATAGAGGCAGTCATACTTTTTGCATCCTCCGATCGCGCAATGCGTTCCGTAGAGGTTGGCGGTTGGTCCGCCGAGATCGCTGATCGTGCCGGTGAAATCCTCCATGCTGCTGATTCTCCTGACCTCGCGGATGATCGAGGCCCTGCTTCTGCTGCGTATCTTCGGTCCCTGGTGGCGGGTGATGGCGCAGAATGAGCAGTTGCCGGCGCAGCCCCGGACAATGGTCACCGAATCCCTGATCATCTCGTAGGCCGGAACCCGCGGGGTGGCCGGGTGGGGTTTGCGGCTGAAGGGGAGATCGTAGAGCCGGTCGAGTTCGCTCTCCTCAAGAGGGGTAGCCTGCGGGTACTGGACGAGCCACTGGCTCTGCTGTTGTTGCAGGACGATCCTGGCGGAACACGACCTGGCATGGCGGTCGACGAGGAGTTCGGCCTCCAGGAAGAGATCGCGATTTTTCTGGATTTCCTGCCATGAGGGCAGGAGTAGGTAATTTTCCGATGTCCGACCGCTGAAATCGGGGAAACGCTCTCGGAGTTCGGAGTCGGTAAAACGCCGGCAGGTCCCTGCAACGCCCTCCGGCAGCGGCTCTCCGGCGGTACAGCGACGAGCAATCTCGAGCACCGCCTTTTCCCCCATGCCGTAGACCAGCAGGTCCGCCTTGGCATCGGTGAGGCAGGAGGCCCGGAGTTTTTCCTGTTTGTAATCATAATGGAGAAAACGGCGAAGCGAGGCCTCGATGCCGCCCAGGACCAGCAATGTCCGTTTGAATGCTGCCCGTGCCAGTTGCGCATAGATGAGGATGGCCCGATCCGGTCGCCGGCGGTTTGTCTTCAATCGTTCCTCACTGCGCCAGGGATTGCCGTCCGGCGAGTAGGCGTCGAAATCCCTGACCTTGCCGTTGCCGGTGTAGTTGGCGACAATCGAATCGAGGTTGCCGGCGGTGATGCCGCAGAATAGGCGGGGCGCGGGGAACTGCAGGAAGTCGTCCGGCCTGTCGTATCGCGGCTGCGGCAGAAGGGCGATCCGATACCCCTGATCTTCCAGGAGCCGGGCGATCAGGGCGATACCGAAAGAAGGGTGGTCGACATAGGCGTCGCCGGTGACCAGGAGGATATCGAGAGATTCCCAGGCCCGCTGGCGGCATTCCTGCCAGCTGATCGGGAGAGGGGCGGTGGAGACGGACGGTTTCATCATCTGTGTCGGTTCGATTGCAGAGGTCTGGGGGCAATCGGGGAAGGCGGTTGCACTGCCGGGATGCAAGAAATGGTGTATCTCCTCAAGGTCTCTGTCAAGGCACGGCCAAATCCTGCCGCACTCATTGACTCACCGCTCTTTGCCCCTGTTTCAACCGGACGATCCAGATTATAGCGCCGATCGCCACCATAAACAGGCTGAGAATCTGGCCCATGGTGATAGAGCCGAAGAGGAAGCCGATCTGCGGGTCGGGCTGGCGGAACTGCTCTGCCAGCATTCTCAACAGCCCGTAGCCTATCAGGAAAAGGGCGATGATGCTGCCGTGCGGCCAATATTGCCGGTTTTGCCAAGGCTTGTTCTTCTGGGACCAGAGCAGGAGAAACAACACTGCCCCTTCAAGCAGGGCCTCATAGAGTTGGGATGGATGGCGGGTGACGGGGCCGCCGTCGGGGAAGATGACTCCCCAGGGCAGATCCGTTTGTCTGCCGAACAATTCGCCATTGATAAAATTGCCGATCCTCCCCAGGCCCAGTCCAATGGGGATGGTCGCACCATAGATATCCGCCGCCTTCCAGAAATCGATCCGGTATCTCCTGCAGAACAGCCAGCCGCCGAGGAGCAGGGCGATGCAGGCGCCGTGGAAGGACATCCCGCCCTCCCAGGTTGCCGCAATTTCCAGGGGATGCCGCAGATAGTAGAGCGGATTGTAAAAGAGGACATAACCGAGTCGCCCACCCAGGATCACCGAGAGGATCAGCAGGAGATTGAGATTCTCGAAATGCTTCTCAAGGGGGGCATATCGCCACAGTCTGATCTGGTACCGCACCAGGAAATAGCTGGCGATGAAGCCGAAGACGTACATAAGGCCGTACCAGTGGAGCTGCAGCGGGCCGAGGCTGAATAAAACCGGGTCGAAGGAATGGGTATACGGTGTCTGCATGGTCGTTGATAGAGGGTTAGCGGGCGTTGTCGGCCCTGAGTCTTTTGACATGGACCTGCAGCACCGAGATGGCAGCCGGAGTAATGCCGGATATGCGGGAGGCCTGGCCGAGAGACCGCGGCCTCACCCGGGACAGTTTTTCTACGACCTCATTGGATAAACCGGACAGGATCGTGTAATCGATATCGGCAGGCAGCCTGAGCGATTCCATCTTCTTGAAACGATCCACCTGCTCACTCTGCCGTTGGATATAGCCGGCAAATTTGACCTGCAGCTGGACCTCGTCTTTAACATCCGATTTCGCCAGGTCATCCAGGTCCTGTTGCTCCGCGGGGGCCAGCGGCAGGCGGCAGAGCATGTCGATGGTCATGCCGGGCCGGCGAAGCAGCTCGGTGAGCGTGCTCCTCTGCCTGATGTCGACCTGCTCCATCGCTGCCAGCTGTTCATTGGCCTCGGCCGTTGCCTTGACCGCGATCGTATCGAGCAGGGCGACGCCTCTCTCCAGGGCGCTCTGTTTCAGCAGGAAACGCTCATACGCCGGCCGGGCAAGCAGGCCGATCTCAAAGCCGATCCGGCAGAGTCGGCCGTCGGCATTGTCTTCCCTGAGCAGCAGGCGATACTCGGCCCTCGAGGTGAAGAGGCGATAGGGCTCTTTGGTGCCGCAGGTCACCAGGTCATCGATGAGGACCCCGATATAGGCCTGGGAGCGATCGAGAATCACGGGTTCTTTATCCCGCACATACTGCACCGCGTTGATGCCGGCCATCAGACCCTGGGCGGCGGCCTCCTCGTAGCCCGAGGTGCCGTTGATCTGGCCGGCCAGGAACAGGCCGGCGATTTTTTTGGTGGCCAGAGAGGGATGGAGTTCCAGCGGGTCGATGTAATCGTACTCAATGGCATAGCCGGGCCGGATGATCTGGGCATTTTCAAGGCCTTTGATGCTGCGGATCATCCTGGTCTGGGTCGCCAGGGGCAGGCTGGTCGGCAGGCCGTTCGGGTAGACCTCGACCGTATCGAGTCCTTCCGGTTCGAGAAAGATCTGGTGCCGCTCCTTTTCCGGAAAACGCATGATCTTGTCTTCGATGGACGGGCAGTAGCGGGCCCCTATGCCTTCGATAATCCCGGCATACATCGGCGACTGGTCGATACCCTGGCGGATGATATCGTGGGTCTTCTCGTTGGTATAGGTGATATGGCAGGGCAGTTGCGGCAAGGTGTAGCCGCCGCGCGAGGAGAACGAGAAATGGGTCGGGGGCTGATCGCTGTACTGGGCCTCCAGTTCCGAATAGTCGATGGAGTGGGCGGCCAGCCGCGGTACGGTGCCGGTCTTCATCCGGCCGACATTGAAACCCTGTTCCTTGAACCAGAGGGCAAGGCGGGTTGAGGGTGCGTCTCCCATCCGGCCGGCGGGGAAATTCTTCAGGCCGATATGGACCAGCCCGTTCAGGAATGTGCCGGTGGCGACCACCACGGCACGGACCCGGATCTCCTGATCGAGCGAGGTCCGCAGGCCGACAATCCGGTCGTCCTCGACGATCAGGGAATCGACGACAGTCTGGCAGATTGTCAGGTTTTCCTGGTTTTCGAGGATCGATTTCATCCGCAGCCGGTACAGCAGGCGGTCGGCCTGGGCGCGGGAGGAGCGGACTGCCGGACCTTTGCTGGTATTGAGCCGACGGAACTGGATCGAGGTGGCGTCGATATTTCTGGCCATCTCGCCGCCGAGGGCATCGATCTCCCGAACCAGGTGGCCTTTGGCGAGGCCGCCGATGGCCGGATTGCAGGACATGGCCCCGATGGTATCGGCGTTGATGATCGCGACAAAGGTGCGGCAGCCCATTCTGGCCGCGGCGAGGGCTGCCTCGCAGCCGGCATGGCCGGCGCCGATTACGGCAATATCATAGTCATTCATGGTGTTCGTGATGGAGGTCTGTGGTCTAGAGAATCGGTTTGCGATGGTCCAACATTGCCGAGAGTGGTAATGACCGCACTTGTGCCGGTGACGATGTCAACTCCCAGGCTGGTGACAATGAGGCTGGCAAAGAAAAAAAAGACAAGGTAGAGAACGAAGAAGCCGAGAACGGCGATCAGCACCTCCTGCGGCACCCGCGTCGGACCGAATTTGATGGTCTGGACCTGGTGAGGGTGGACGAGGCGCCTGAGCTGCAGCAGGGCGTATTTGAACAGCAGCAGGATTCTGACCTCCTTGATGCCGCCGGCCGTAGAACCGGCGCAACCGCCGATGAATATCAGGGCGATGATCACTATCGTGCAGACCGGCGGCCAGAGTTCATAATCGGCAGTGCCGAAGCCGGTGGTGGTGATGATCGAGACCACGATAAAGAGGGCGTCGCGGATATTTCTGCCGAGACTCTGGGAAGGGTCGGCAAAGGTGTTGGCGGTCACAATGATCAGAGCGGCCGAGACGATGACCGCGACATAGAGGCGGAGTTCCTCGTTGCGCCACACCGTCCTGAAATTGCCGTTCAAGGCCTGGAAGTGCAGGGTGAAATCCTGCCCCCGCCGACGATGAAGACCTTGTGGGGGGTATGGCTGCTGAGGTGGAAGAAATTTTCCACTCGGAAGATATCTTCACGCCGGACCATGATATAGATCTTGTCGCCGGCCTGGATGGTATCGTTGCCGCGGGGAATGATGGTGTCCTTGCCGCGGATGATGGCCGTCATGATGAAGCGATGGGAGCCATGGACCTGCTGGAGCTTGGTGAGGGTCATGCCGACCCGGGGGTTGTCGCCCCGGATTGCATAGCCGAGCAGCATCAGCCGGCCATCGGCAAACTTGGCCATGTCGAAGGCGGCGGATATGTGGCAGAGGCTGACGATTTCATCGGTCATGGCCAGGTCCGGGCTGATGATCAGGTCGATGTCGAGGGTCTTCTTGTCAAGGAACATTGCCTCTTCAAGAAAATCCTCGTTGCGCACCCGGGCTATCCGGGTCTTGACATCGTACTGCCGAGACATGATACAGGCGATCAGGTTCACCTCATCACTGTCGGTCACGGCGATGAACAGGTCGGCCTTGGCAATGCCCGCCTCCGCCAGGATCCGGGCCGAGGCGCCGCTGCCATGGATGGTCATGATGTTGAGGTCACGGGCGATCCGCTGGAGCTTTTTTTCATCGGTATCGATCAGGACGACATCCTGGCCTTCCTTGGAGAAACGTTCGCAGATATGGAAGCCCACCTGGCCGGCGCCGACTATAATGATTCGCATGGCTTCTTACCTCGGGTTTCGGAATTGGAAGGTGTCAGGCCGCCGAGTGTCGCTGCTTGAAAAAAGGAACAGAAAGTCATGGTTGCGGGGCTTTTTCCCACCAGATCAGGGCCCATTGCGGCGGAACCTGCCGGCGGATACGGATTTGGCCGTCGTCGCAGGGCCGGCTTTTCGATGCCAGGTAGCGGCGGAGAAGGGATTCCTCCCCGGCCGTCAATTCCTTGAACATCCAGGTGTAGGAGCGAAGGGCATCATCCAGATCGGCATAGCGGCTGTCCCTGTCCAGGCGGAGGATATCGACGTGGGGGTGGATTCCCATGGCGTACAGGATATTCAGGGTATAAATATAATCTGGACCGGAACTGAACGGCCGGCCGATGGCGGCGAAGGCCTCGGGGTCAAAGGGGGTGGGGGAAATCCGGTCGACAATGTATACGGAGCGGGAGGCAAAGCGGTCAAGCCGTTGCAGCGCTCCCCTGAGATCGTCCACCCCCAGCGAGCGGGAGGCAATGGCGATATCGTGCCGGTCAATGGCAAAGGCCGACCAGTCATCCTCCCAGCTGCACCGGACGGTGCGGATATTTTCAATCCCGGCCCGGCTCGCAAGATCATCGAGAGTTGCCAGCATGACCGGAGAAAAATCGAGGGCCGTAACCGCCTTCACCCGGGGGGCGATAGGCAACGCCAGGGTGCCGGGACCGGAGCCGACATCCAGGACCGTCAGAGAACTGTCGAGGGGCAGGCGGGTGAGGACCAGGGAGACAAAGGGCGATGACTGGTTGCGGGAGGAAAAGGTAACTGCCTTTTTGTCCCAGTCCTCTGCCCCCTTGCCGCCCCAGGATTTCTGCGCCCGGGCCTGTCGCCAGAGTTCGTCCCAGTTGAGATCGGTATAGGTGAGTGGGGTGTGTTCGGTCATAGGGCAATTCGGCAAAACTCGGGCGGATACATCCTGGACGGTGTGGGCTTTTTCGGCGCAATGTCGGAAAATTCAGGACCTAGAGTAGCATACTGCGCGAGCTTGTGCAAGATGAGGCGGGAGTCCACAGTGAAAATGTTTGACACCTTAGGGTATCTATGGTTAATATTCACCTTTTGTTATTTTGAATTTCCTGCCTGACGATCTGCAACGGCACGGTACTGGCATTAGACTTTCGGTCATCAGAAAACCTCTCGGAGTGACTGGCCGGAGTCTGAAAAATTTCAAGAGTTCCATGGAACTGCATGGATTTGTAGAAAAAAAGGAAGTGATACAATGAGTAAACGTACTTTTCAACCCAGCAATTTGAAGCGCAAGCGTACCCATGGTTTTCGTGAGAGAATGTCGACCCGGGCTGGTCGTGCAATACTGAATGCCCGCCGGGCCAAGGGGCGGAGGCGTCTTTCTGCCTGATCCGTTGAAACAACATGGACTTTCAAAGCATTCCCTGATCCGCAAGGGCTGGGAATTTGAAGGAATATACAGCCAGGGGAAGCGGTTGCACGGTCAGGGGTTTACTCTGGTCTGCCGTGCAAATGCCGATGGTTACAGCAGGATTGGGATAAGCGTACACGGAAAAATCAGAGGGGCTGTGAAGAGGAACCGGATTAAGAGGATAATTCGAGAGTCCTTCCGTCTTGAGAGGGAGCTATACCCTTCTCAGTCGGACATTGTCTTCGCAGTCCGGCCGGATTTTTCCCTTGCCTCCCCGGCTGCTGTGAGCCGGTCTGTGTCTTCAGTCACCTGCCGACGGACCGGCCGGGAGATCTGAATGGACGTGTCCCGAATCCCGAAACGTTTGCTCCTGGCGCTTGTCCGGGGGTATCAGTATTTCATCTCCCCGCTGTTCCCTCCATGTTGTCGCTTTACCCCTACCTGTTCTGCCTATACAATTCAGGCAATTGAAAAATATGGAGTCTTTCGGGGATCTTTCCTCTCTCTCCGCCGCATACTTCGCTGTCATCCATTTTCTCAAGGTGGCTATGATCCTGTCCAGTAAGCCGATCCCCCTGTCTTCCGGGATGATGGCATGCGGGTATGCCGAGTGGTACAAATTCAGACGGTACGTGCATGGATACCTACAGAGCCTTTCTGGCCATTATCATTTCATTTGTCATCCTACTAGGATATCAGTATTTTTTTGTCGGTTTTGCGACACCACCGGCCCCGACCGTGACAACGACGGAACAAAAGCCGGAGGCCGCTGCCGAAAAAACAGCTGACATTCCGGCCCAGATCACCACACCCCAACCGGCGCAGCAGGCGATCGCGGAATCGCAGGCTGCCAGCCGTCCGGCTCGGGAAATCACCGTCGACAGCGATCTGTATACTGCGGTTCTCACCGAGGATGGAGGGGCGATCAGGAGTTTTGTCCTGAAAGAGCATACCGAGACCATCAAGGCCGATTCCAAGGGTAAGGAACTGGTGATGACCACCCCGGAACAGGGATTTCCGTTGAAATTCTCCTGGGGTAGTGCGGTCGCCGCTGATCTGCTCTATGAAAGCGGGCAGCAGGAAGTCGTCTTCGGAGAAGACGGCAAGGCCAGGTTGACCATGAAGGCGCAGGCAGGCAATGGTCTCGAGGTTGAGCGGATCTTCAGCTTCGATAACAAAAAATACCTGATCGATCTGACCGTCAAGGTGACCAACACCTCCTCTCAGCCGCTGCAGGGCATTGCCCAGCTGCACCAGGTCAACAGCCCATTTGAGGGCCCGAACGCCTCCAGTCAGTTCCTCTTCAGCGGGCCGGCTACATTTATGAACGGCGCCCTGCAGGAAATCAAGAGCAAGGAATTTGCCGAAGGAGCGAAGACCCTGCCGGGTAAAATGGACTGGGCAGGCTATGAGGGGAATTATTTCCTCACTGCCATCCTGCCGGTGGAGGATGCCGGGGCGAGCCTCACCATACAGGGCACTGAGGCCTTGACAACCATGCAGGTCGCCGGAAATCTCGACACCCTCCAGCCCGGGGTGGCCAAGGAGTATTCCTATCATATTTTCTATGGTCCGAAAAAACTGAACCTCCTCAAGGAGATCGGCTTTAATCTCGATAAAGCGGTTAATTTCGGTTGGTTCGATGTGGTGGCCAAGCCCACGCTCTGGCTCCTCAACTTCTTTCACAGCTTCACTCGGAATTACGGAATCGCCATTATCCTGGTAACGGTATTGTTCAAGGCCATCTTCTGGCCGATTACCCAGAAGGGTATGAAGTCGATGAAGAACATGCAGAAACTGCAGCCGAAAATGGTCAAGATCAAGGAGAAATATAAGGGTGACCCTGCCCGGATGAACCAGGAGGTGATGAGCCTCTATAAAACCTACAAGGTCAACCCCCTCGGCGGCTGTCTGCCGATGGTTCTCCAGATCCCGGTCTTCTTCGCTCTCTATAAGGTCCTTCTGCAGTGCATCGAACTGCGGCATGCCCCGTTCATGCTGTGGATCACCGATCTCTCGGCGCCTGACAGGCTGTGGATTGGCTTTGATCTTCCCTACCTTGGCGGGATCCCGGTCCTGACCCTGTTGATGGGAGCCTCGATGTTTTTCCAGCAGAAACTGACCCCAACCACTGCAGATCCGACCCAGGCGAAGATCATGATGTTTCTGCCCGTCATTTTTACTTTCATGTTTCTCAATTTTGCCTCAGGCCTCGTCCTGTACTGGTTTGTCAACAATCTGCTGGCGATCCTGCAGCAGTATTTGATCAACCGGGGCAGCAAAAGCGCTGCCTGAGCGGTGGTGATGGAGAAACCGGAAACACGGGCGATCAGGGCTGAACGCCGGCATGAAAAAACTCTTGAGTAAGGTAATTCGATGTCTTTGAACAAGAAAGATTACTATGGCAAGGAAGTCACGGACGCGATCAGACAGGCGTGCGCTGACTTGAAGGTCCCACAGGAGCAGCTGGATATAGAGGTCGTTGAACCTGGCTCGACCGGCATCTTTGGCCTCAGAAGAAAAAAGGCCCATATCCGCGCTGTCGTGAAAATCGTAGAACAGAAGGAAATGCCCGAAAGACCGGCACCGCCTGCTCCCGCAGCCAAGAAAAAGGAAGTAAAACCGGAAGTTCAGGCAGCGGTGATTGCCTCTCCGCCGCAACCAATACAGGCCGAAGCCGATGCGGAGATTCATATCGATGATTTTCCAGAGGATACATCGGAAAACAGAGAAGAGGAGGGTGAAGCCAGCGCCGAGGCTGTTGCCCTTGTCCAGGCCGACCTGGCGAATCTGCTCGATCTGATGAAGATTCCTTCCCGCCTTGAGCTGGAGGTGCAGGGACTTTCCGTTCATTGCACGATCCATGGAGAGTATGAGGAGGAGTTGATCGGTCAGGAAGGCAAGATCCTCGACAGCCTGCAATACCTGCTGCGGAAGATCATCGCCAAGAAGATCTCCGAACGCCTGCGGATATCGATCGATGTCGGAGAGTTCCGCCAGAAACGGATTGAAGAGCTGAAGGAAAAGGCCCTTGAACTAGCCGCTCTGGTCAAGGAAGACGGCAAGACCCAGATTATCGCCGCCTTGAACCCCTCGGAAAGAAGGGTTGTGCATATGGTGCTCCAGGAGGACAAGGAAATCCGCAGCCGCTCTGTCGGCGAAGGCCTGTTCAAGAAGATTCTCATCTATAAACCGGGCAAGGGCAATAAATCCGGAGCAAGAAAACGCCCTTCTTCCCGTGGCAGGAAAGGCAAGGGTCCCGTTGCCCCCGCAAATGAGGACGAAAACTGATCCACCGCCGCCAGGCCGCAGGATTTTATTTCTGAGATTTTCCAGCCATACTTCAGGGGCCGTGACGAAATAGCCACGCCGTTTCTGATCGTTTTGTTGCCGTGCTGCTGTACGCCGGCCGCGGCATCTTGACACGACCCCTCCCTTAAACGACAGCAGGTCAGCAAATCAGCGGTTATGCGAGAATCTCTTGATGACCATATGCCTTTTCAGGCAGCAGACCAAACCATCGCCGCCATTTCCACACCACCCGGCTCGGGGGGGATCGGCATCATTCGGATCAGCGGGGCGCATGCCCTCCCCGTACTGCAGAAAATCTTTCAACCGCACGCTCCGGACTGCCGGTTCAAAAGCCATCAATTCTACTACGGCAGGATAGTCCACCCGCTCGAACGGAAGATTCTCGACGAAGTCCTGGTTGTCTTCATGCGGGCGCCACGGACCTATACCCGCGAGGATGTCGTCGAGATTCACTGCCATGGCAGTTTTCTCATCCTCCGCCAGATACTCGAACTCATCCTCGCAGAAGGTATAGCCCTCGCCGAACCCGGCGAATTCACCAAGCGGGCCTTTCTCAATGGACGCATCGACCTGACCCGGGCCGAGGCAGTGATCGATATCCTTGCCGCCAAGACCCGTAAAGGCATCGACCAGGCCCAGGCCCAACTGGCGGGTGGCCTCTACCAGCGCATCGACGACATTCGCCGAGCCCTCATGCAGTTGAAGGCCCTCGTTGAGGTGGCGATCGACTTTCCCGACGAAGATATAGAGATTATCGACCATCACCTGCTGGCGCAGCTGCTTCGGCAGCAGGTGGCCGAACCCCTGGATCGCCTGATCGCTTCGGCAGACCAGGGTCGCGTCTACCGCGATGGCATCTCAGTCGTCATCGCAGGGGTGCCGAATGTCGGCAAGTCAAGCCTGCTCAATGCCCTGCTGCAGGAGGAGCGGGCCCTGGTCACCGCCATCCCCGGCACGACCCGGGACACCATTGAGGAGTATCTCGATATCGAGGGGATGCCGGTGCGGATCATCGATACCGCCGGGATTCGTGAGGATGTCGAAGAGGTCGAGAAACTCGGCATCCAGAGGGCGAAACAGTTGATCCGGCAGGCCGACCTGGTTCTCTTCATGCTCGACGGCAGCCGGGATCTGCAGCCGGCCGATCTGCAGCTGTTCCGGCTGATATCGGCAAAACCCCTGATTGTTGTGGTGAACAAGATTGACCTGCAGGCAGGCGGGGAAGAGGATTTCAGCGACCAGGGAATTAAGGGAAGAAAGGTACGGATTTCCGCCCGGCACCAAACCGGCATCGACCTTCTCAAGAAGACCATCTTTGAGGCCGTTGTCGGCAGCCGGGACCAGTGGCAGGAAGAGGCCTGCACGCCGAATATCCGGCATAAGCAGGCCCTGGTCGCGGCCGGCGAGGCCTGCCGCCGGATAACCGAGTCGCTCGATAGCCGTCTGAGCTGTGACTTAATCGCCGTCGATATCCAGGAATGTCTCGATCAGCTCGGTGTCATAGTCGGGGTTACGACCAGCGAAGACATCCTCGATGTAATTTTCAGCCAGTTCTGTCTCGGCAAATAGACAACCCTCAGCCGATCATGGCCAGCAGGGCGGCAACGAGGCGGTCTGCCCCTTCACCTATCTGATCCACTCGCGCATCAAGCATATAACAGGGGGTGGTGACGATCCGGTTGTCGCTGTCCACTGTTATCTCCCCGTGTGTCGTCTCCTGATGCCGGGCCCCCATTTTGGCTATGTTGCCGGCCATCTGCGGATCCTGACCGATCGTAAGCGAGATTCCCGAGAGCAGGCGGGCGAGGATGACCGGGGCGATGCAGAGGGCGCCGATCGGTTTTTTCGCCGCATGCATGGCGCGAATGGCCTTGGCGACGGTCTCATCGATCGTGCACTGGGGACCGTCGAAGGCGTAGGTTGAGAGGTTCTTGGCCGCACCGAGACCGCCGGGGAGAATGAGGATGTCATGGGCCTTCTCGTCAAACACGGCGAGATCCTTGATTTTCCCCCGGGCGATTCTGGCAGACTCGATCAGGACGTTTCGTTCTTCCGGCATTTCCTCACCCGTCAGGTGGTTGAGGACATGATGCTGTTTCCTGTTTGGGGCATAGCACTGGTACTCGGCGCCATGACGGTGGATGGCCCAGAGGGTCATGGTCGCCTCGTGGATCTCCGATCCGTCCCGGTTGCCACAACCTGAAAGAATGACCGCAATCGATGGTTTTTCTTTGCTCATTGTTTTTCTCCTCTAACACCCCACAAGGGGGTATAAGTACCTTCACGAAATTCATTTCTAAAAAACAAGAAATGAATTTCTAAGGTATTAAAAGATGGACGTTGTCACCTCTACAGAGCCGGCACCTTCCCGTTCTCCGTGTCTTGCCAGAGCTTGAGCAGGCTTTCCGCCTCCGGGCGTTCCTTGAAATTTTCCTTATTGCCCAGCAATCCAGAGAGTGTGGCGATCGCCTGGTCCTTCTCGCCGATGCCGTATTGGGCCTGAGCCAGGTGATAGGTGATCAGCGGGTCTCCCGGTTTGTTGCTGAGGGCCTGTTGGAACTGGGCGAGGGCGATTGAATAGGACTGGCGCTGGAGATGTACGTAGCCAAGGGTGTCGGCAATATGGGGTTCATCCGGCAACGCCTGTTTGGCCAGCATCGCCAGACGGAGGGCTTCCCCGAGGTTACCGTCCTTTTCGGAGGCGATGAGCCAGGCCAGGTTGTTGGCCGCCGCTGGAGAATTCGGCTGGATACCGAGGACCTTCCGGTACTTTTCCTTGGCCTCGGCAAATTTGCCCTGGGTCTCCAGCAGGGTGGCGAGCCCCATATTGCCGGGCAGCGAGTCGGGTTGCTTTTGCAGGAGCTCCGTCAATTCCTGCACGGCCTGATCGGTCCTGCCGAGTGAACTCATCAGACGGGCAATGGCCATATAGGGTTTCGGGTTGTTCGGCGCCAGTTCCCGGGCCTTCTCGAGAGCGGCGAGGGCCTCCTTGTACTTCTTCTGTCTGGCCAGTAGTTCACCCAGCAGCAGATAGTGGCCTCCTGCCTGAGGGGTCTTTTTGATCTGCTCCCGGACAAACCTGGTCGCCTTGCCCATGTTGTTTCCGGCCACCAGAGGGGTCAGCAGCGCTAGGGCCCGGGAATTGTCGGGCGAGAGCTCGATGAGGCGGCTAAGGGTCTCTCGGGCCTTGTCTTTGTCGCCAAGGCCCAGATAGGCCAGACCGAGGGTGCCGATGAGATCGATATCGTCAGGCACCTGTTTTCGGATGTTTTCTATCAGTGCGGCGGCCTCCTTGAATTTTTTGCCCTGCAGCAGCGATTTCGCCAGGATTTTGGCGGCGCTGAAATTACGGGGATCGAGATTGAGGGCGATGGAGGCCTCCTTGCCGGCCGTCTCGCTTTCCCCCTGCATCAGGGCAAGCTGGGCGGCAAGGGCATGGTAGCGGCTTACCGCCGGACCATTCTGCAGAGCCGTCTCGGCCGCCTCGCGGGCGAGTTCCGCCTCGCCGATTTCGAGATGGGCGAGGGACAGATAGAAAAATGGTTCCGGCCATTTGGGGTAGTTGGTCGTCAACGGGGTCAGGAGGTCGATGGCCTCGCGGGCCTTTCCTTCGCTCAAGAGAAATTTGGCCTTGAGGAGATTGGCGCCGCCGTGTTCGGGATTCTTGGCCAGGATGCCGGCCATCAGCGGCCCTGCCTCATCAGGTTTTTTCAGGTCGAAGAGGAGATCGGCCAGGGCTGTCTGCAGTTCCAGGGCATCAGGCTTTTCTTTGAGGAAGAGGCGAAGTTCCTGTTCGGCCTCGGTCAATTTGTTCTGCGCCTTGTAGAGGTCAAGGAGCATGAGCCGGTAGGCCATGGTGTCAGGTTCCAGCGCGATGGCCTTTCGCAGTTCCTGCTCCGCCTTGTCCATCTGCTTTCTGCCCTGATAGAGAGACGCCATCATGATGTGTGACTGGGGGTTGTCGGGGAATTTCTCCTGCATTGTTGCCAGAAGCCTTTCAACCTCCTCAATCTTCTTCTGCTGTTGAAAAAAGAGCAGGAGGGTGCGGTAGTTGGCGAAATTATTCGGTCCCAGTTCGATGGCCTTCTCAAACATCGCCTGACTTTCCGGCCACTTTTGCTGGGCAGCGAGAATTCTTCCCCTGATGTTATAGAGACGGTCTGTTTCCTGCTTTGCTTCCGGAATCCTGGCGACAGCGGCCTCCGCCTGCCGGTGGTTGCCGGCGAACAGTTCGAGGTTGGCAAGCAGGGTCAAAGCTTCAGCGTTGTCAGGGGAGATTTTCAGGACCTGGTCGACATATTTTCTGCTTTTCACCTTGTTGTTTGAGAGCAGAAGAAATTCTGCAACCTTGACCCCGGCATCGAGATTGTTCGGATCAAGGTCTGCCGCCTGCTGCAGTTCGGCAAAAGCGCTGCCGGGGTCATTCTGCTGCAGATGGAGAAGCCCGAGCTGGTATCTGGCGTTGGAAAACTTCGGATCGAGCGCAATCGCACTGCGCAGTTCGTTGACGGCGGCATTGTTATCCTTCTGTTGGATATATTCCAGTGCCCTCTGGTAGTGTTTCTCCTTTTTCTTCTCGGGGCTGGAACAGGCCGGGACCGTCAAGAGCAGGGTGAAGATGAGGAAAAAAAATGGTATCCGCTTGCATATCATGGATGGAGCCCCTTGGGGGAAAAATTATGTTTTAATATTCCAATGTAATGCATAAAGAGAGTGGTGGCATACCTGTTTGCAGGTAGAATTACAGTGTATAAAAAAATCTCACGGTTTCATATAGAAAAGATGCATACGCCTCCTACCCGTATCCTGCTGTAGAATTGAAACTACAAATATTTCATAACAGGGAGCATTTTCATGGTGAATAGACTCGATCTATCTGCCGCGCTAAAAATCATAACAGACGAAAACCCTTTCCTGTCGGGAGAGCGTGTGGCCGTCGAACAGGCACTGCACAGGGTTGCTCTCCCTTCAATGGCGGCAAAGGCCGCCTTGCCGGGTTACGATCAATCCACTCGCGACGGTTTTGTTGTTGCAGGCGGCGGGGTTGAGACTGAATTCGGAAGGTTGTTCAGGGTCGTCGGTGAGATCCCGGCGGGAGGGAAAGAGAACCTCGCGATGTCCGAGGGAACGTCCTGCCGGATAATGACCGGCGGCATGGTCCCGACCGGCGGCCTGCGGGTGGTGCCGCAGGAAGACTGTGAGGCGGAAGGCGACATGGTGACGATATCGGCCCATGCCCTTGGGAGGGGGAACACCTATATTCAGACCAGGGGAAGCCGGGTCGCCGAAGGTGAAATGGTTGTTGCGGCCGGGACTATCCTTCAGGCCGAACATTCGGCGCTTCTGGCGACAACCGGCCATGCGGCAGTCGAGGTGTATAGAAAACCCCGTGTCGGGTTTTTCTGCACCGGCAGTGAACTGGTCGATTCCTTTGCTCACCTTGAGCCTGGCCTGAAGATATCGGCGAACCATTTTCTGCTCAGAGGCCTTGTCCGGCAATTCCTGGCCGAGGGTGAGAGCCTGGGGATTGTCAAGGATGTGCGGGATGATCTGCAGCGGACCCTTGAGCGGCTCAAGACCGCATCGCTCGATGTCGTAATAAGTACCGGCGGCATGGGGCCCGGCAAGTTTGATCTGCTGGAGGAAGCCTTCACCCGGGCCGGCGGGCGGGTGATTTTCCGCTCTCTCAATATGCGGCCGGGAAACGCCATTCTCTTTGGCCGGCTTGGCAAGATCTTGTTTTTCGGGCTTCCCGGGCCACCGGACGCCGTCCGGACCCTCGTGAACGAGATTGTCGGGCCGGCCCTTCTTCATCTGCAGGGGGTGAAAGACTGCGCCCCTGCCGCGGTCCAGGCAAGCTTAGGACACCAGGTTATGGTGAGGAACCAGGGTGTGCTGCATCTCAAGGCGGGTATCCTGGGTTTTGCCGAAGGATGCGCCCATGTCCGGTTGGCCGGACGCCTGGAAATCGCCACTTGTTTTATTCTGTTACCTCCGGGACAGGGCGTCTTTGAGCCCGGCTCCGAGGTTACCGTGCATCTGGCATATTCACCTTGTATTTCAAGGTTTTTTGCATCCGCCTTGGTGACCGCCGCCTGATCCGGGGTGGGGAAGATCATGACTTCCGGAGAAGCGGCGGCATTGGATTCGTTCCGGGATCTACCGGGAACTGCGAGAAAACGGCTCGATATTGAGGCGTTCTTCTGCCAGGACAGGGATCATCCAGCCGCCGTATGATTGTCGCCTCCTCTCTGCCGCTTGTCGGAAATTTCTTCAGACCGGGCCTATTACAGTTCCTTGTTTGAATTCTGTTGTGAATATGCATACAATTATCAGACAGGCACTTCCCTGTCTGGTGGAACCAGTTGTTCTCATCATCGCCCAGAGAGGAGGATCGACCGTGTCTCCACATTCTCCACCCCCCGCCCAACCAGCCGGAGAAGACCAAGCCCGGACGGTGCGCAGGCTTTTTGCCGAAATCCAAGTCCTGGCGAAGGCAAGAGATTTCAAACGTGCCGAAGGGTTACGCGAGAAACTCATCGAAATCGATCCAATGGCGCTCAGCGAAATCATCCAATCATCGGAGATCATCGAACGGGAAAAGTCGGCCGGCATCGATCGGGATCATCTGGCGATCTGGGCCAGGCTCTATGGCCTGCTCAGCGAAGAAGAGGCCAACTGTCTCTATTACAGTATGAAGAAGGTGGTCGTGTCGCCGGAAAAGATGCTTCTCGTGCACGGGGTGCAGAATAACAGGCTTTTTCTGATCGACAGAGGCCAGGTCACGATTTTTTTCCCAAAAGACGGCAAGAATATCCTGCTGGCCCAGCTTGGCCGCGGCGATATCCTTGGCGAATACGCCTTTTCCGCCATCTCGCTCAACTCGGCCTCGGCTGTCACCCAATCGGAGGTCCAGTTGATGTGTCTGGACAGCAGCGTGGTTGATGACTGGGAGGAGAAACATCCGGGGCTCTATCAGAAGCTCATCGATTTCTGCCTGAAAAACGGCAAGGTGGATGAGATTATAAGGAACAGGAAACTGGAGAAACGGCGTTATGCCAGAATCCCCGTTGCCGGCCAGGTGACCGCTCACCTGCTGACCAGGGAAGGGAAAAAATCTGAGGTTATTTTCCGTGGGGGGCTTTCCAATGTCTCGATGGACGGCATCTGTTTCACCATCCGCTGCACCAAGAAGGCGACGGCCCGGGCACTTCTGGCCAGGTACCTGTTTCTGTCGATTTCCTGTGAACGGGGAGCGGACCCGATCCTTTTCACCGCGATCGGCAGGGTGGTGCGGGTCTCATTCCACCTCTATGACGATTACAGCATCCATGTCCAGTTCAACCAACTGCTCACCAAGGAACTGTACAAAAAGCTCGAATCCTGACAGTTGTGGGTTGTATTGTGCGGTCATTTCTGACAGTTCGGGCAGTAATAACTGGCGCGACCGCCGATCTGGATCTTCTCGATCGGCTGGCGGCAGATCCTGCACGGGTCGCCTTTTCTGCCATAGACCTGGAAGTTCATCTGAAAATAGCCGCGTTCCTTGCTGACATTGACAAAATCACTTATCGATGAGCCGCCGCAGTCAATGGCATGGCTCAAGATTTCCCGAATGCAGGTGATCAGGCGCTGCCAGCCTTTGCCGGAGATCCGTGAGACGGGTCGCTGCGGCCTGATGCCCGCCTGAAAGAGACTTTCATTGGCGTAGATATTGCCGACCCCGGCGACAACCTGATTGGTCATCAAAAAGGACTTTACCGGAAGCGACCGGCCCATGGCGAGTTTTTTGAGATACGACGCTGAGAAGGCTGCGCTGAACGGTTCCGGTCCGGTCGTGCTGAAAAAGGTCTTCTCGAGGTTTTCCGCCTCCAATCCCGTGACGATATGCAGGGAACCGAACCGCCGGGTATCGTTGAAGCGCATCTCCAGGCCGTTATCAAGCAGCAGGCGGACATGGTCATGCCTGGCCGGGAGGATGTCCGCTGCATAAAAGCCGATATTGCCGGTCATCCCCAGGTGGAGGAGGAGTATGGTCCCGTCCTCGACCGTGATAAGGAGATACTTAGCCCGCCGGGCCACCCCGACCACCTTTCTGTCGAGGAGATGGCGGTGCAGGGCCTCGATCGGGACGGGCACCCGCAGCATCTTGCCGCTGTGCCGGATCTCCCGGATCGTCCGACCGCAGAGATGCGGGCGGATGCCGCGGCAGATTACCTCTACTTCGGGCAGTTCAGGCATGCAATTTGCTATTTTCAGGCAATGAGAAGCTGATGCCGTAATCATGAAAGCGGGTCGCCAGGATAGACAATTCCCGGCTGGCGGCTGCCGAGTCGAGATCCCTATGCTGCAGGGAAAAAATGATCAGGCCTTCTTCGCCAAGGCGGCAGCCGGTTAGGAGCAGGGTGAGAAATCCGGGCATTTCCCCTAGGCTGAGGGCTTTTTTTGCGGCTTCCTTTGCCGTCCACAGCAGGGTCAGCCTTTGGTCATGATCAAGGTCCGGCAGGCAGCGCTGCAGCAGTTCGCTCTCCCTCTCGAGGCAAAAATGGCTGCGGACCCGCAGGAGGCTCTCGGAGTCCTTCTGGATGTCGACGCCGCACGGCCCGGAGGCAACGACGGCGATGGCGTATTCGCCACTGTGTGAGATCGAGATGTCCAGGCAGTTCAAATTGGCCCTGCCGCAGTCAAGATACGGCCGTCCCGATGGCGAGTTCCGGATGTGGATACGGTTGGCCGCAGGCAATGGCAACTGCGGCAGATGTTCGCGGCAGTAGCCGATCACCGCCTGTTTGGCGCAGAGCCGGCCGGTCAGCCATTGGGCGCGTCGTTTCGGCAATTTGAAGGCGGCAAGCGCCGCCTGCTCAAGATCGTTCAATTCCCCTGCCTTAGACGACTGAAGTGTTGAACCACTGAGACAATCATCCTCATCGACCAGTCTGGAGAGGGCAAATGCCGACTGGCGGCTTGGGAAACCGGAGGCCAGCGCCCTGCTGAGCTGCGGAATGATGACTACCTGGCGATGAGGCATGGGCATAAAAGAAAAACAACTTGCGCTTCCAATAGTTTTATAACTATTATCAGTGCTTGATTACCTGAATGACATTTCGTACAGTTCTGCAGACAGGATGATTTATGGAAATCGGTACCAATCCGACAGCTTACGATTTTCTGGTGATGGGGCTTATGCTGCTCCTGATCGGCCGGGGGCTCTGGCTGGGTTTTCTGAAACAGGTCATCGGCCTCATAGCCCTGTATTTCGGCTACATTGTGGCCAGTCAGTATCATGACAGACTCTTCCCGTTTTTACGAGATTTTTCCGAAAATCCGAAGGTGATTTTCTTCTGCAGTTACGCCCTGCTGTTTGTCGCCACCTATATCCTTGCCGTATTGCTCGGCAAGGCCCTGCATTTTGTCATTAAGATCAGCATGACCGGCTGGTTTGACCGGCTGCTCGGCGGCATCCTCGGTCTGGCCAAGGCCGTGCTCCTGGTGGTCCTCATGCATATGGTCCTGGGTACGGTCCTGGCCCCGGAAAATCAGCTGCTGCGTACCTGCGAGACCTGCGATGAACTCAATGCGGCAACCGGTCTGGCCCTCGAGCTGATCCGCAACGAGGAGGCGCGAAAGGCCCTGATGCAGCAGGTTCCGGCGATTTCCGTGGAGACGGTGAAGGACTATCTTGCCCCGGCGGCCTCCCGCCCTGTCCAGGTTGCCGGCAAAACGCAGGCGTCCTCGGCCGCGGAGGCCAGGATGCCGGCTGCGGCGCCTCCCGCGGCCAGTCCCGGAACACAGGAACAGGCCTTGTCCTTTTGGGAAGATAATACCCCTTCCCGGGAGGCCGCTGGTCGCCAGTCAGGCCCATGAGCGCATGAGCGCATGAGGGTGGGATCTGGTCGCGAACCCAGACTGTGTTCCCTGCTGACGGGAAGTATGCGCCACCTTTGCAGGGAAAGGCAGCATCGCAGAGGTTTGCCGGCAGGGAGCCGGCAGAGGACAGGCAGACAGGGAGAAATATCCGGCAATTGAAGGAGGGGCGAAAGCGATGTCGGCATATCAGCAGGCGATAAAGATCGTTGTCGGTCTCCGGCGGATGACGGTCACCTTATGAAATCGACCACGAGAAAGGCCCCCGGATCGTACGGAGAAAGGGCCTACCGGCAGATCCAGGCACAGGGTGACCTGGTCTCCTCCTTTGTGCGGATATCCGAGACGGATCTGCATATCCTGGCCGACCGTGATGTCGAGCGCCAGGCCAGGGAACTCGTGCTGCAGTATCGGATGCAGCTTGAAAGCTACATAGCCCGACAGCCCGCCTTCCTCACAACCCTTCTTCCCCTGCCTGTCGATGATCTTGCCCCGCCCCTGGTCAGGGATATGCTGCAGGCGGGCATAGCTGCGGATGTCGGTCCCATGGCGGCCGTTGCCGGGGCCGTTGCCGAATATGTCGGCAGATCCCTCCTGCTTCAGGGGGTGCAGGAGATCATAGTGGAAAACGGCGGGGATATTTTTCTCAGCCGGAAGAAGGACTGTACGGTGGCTATCTTTGCCGGCCAGTCCCCCCTCAGCAACAGGGTCGGTGTGCGGATCGCCAAAGAAGACATGCCGACAGCGATCTGCACCTCATCGGGGACCGTTGGCCATTCCCTCAGTTTCGGCGATGCCGATTCGGTAACCGTGCTGGCCTCCTCGACGCCGCTGGCCGATGCAGTCGCCACCAGGCTGGGAAATGAAGTGGGCAGGGGGCAGAGCGGTGAGGGCGGGATCCAAAGGGCGCTGGCAGTGGCCCGGCAGTTCGACGGAATCGATGGGGTCGTGGTAATCTGCGGGGCGTTGATGGGCGCGGTCGGCAGGGTGGAGTTGGTGAAACTGTAACGATAGGGATGAGCTGATCTGCAAAGCGGCCGAGGCCGGTGCGGGCAGGACGCCCATCCGGTTATTTCAGTGCGGCCAGCGCCTCCGTCAGCAGACTTTCCCGGTACATGGCGACAAAGGTATCGACATCTTCCTGCCATCTGACAAAGGTGGAGATCCCCGCCTCGTCCAGGCGCCGGTTTGCCAGTATGGAATTTGTCGGTCTGTGGGCCGGGGTCGGGTATTCCGCCGTGGTGCAGGGGATCAGGGTGTGCGGCACCTGCATCGCCTCGAGAAAGTAGCGGGCGGCCTGGTACCAGGTGGAATAGCCGTCGCTGGTCGCATGCACGATTCCGGTCATCTCGGAGCGGAGCAACCTCTGGATCTGCAGGGCCAGGGTGCGGGACCAGGTCAGGGAGCCATACTGGTCGTCAACTACTTTCAACTCCCGCTTCGGGTCGGCGAGTGACAGGCGCAGCATGGTCTTAAGGAAGTTTTTGCCATATCCCGAGTACAGCCAGGCCGTCCTGAGGATGATATAATCTGCGGCATTCTCGGAGATATAGCGTTCTCCGGCCAGTTTGCTCAAACCGTATTGGCTGAGCGGATTGGTCGGGTCCTCCTCGCCATAGGGTTGCGGGACAGGCCTTTTGCCGTCAAAAACATAGTCGGTGGAGATGTGGATGAGTCTGCAGTTTATCTTCCGGGCGGCCATGGCCAGGTTTTTCGGACCCTCGGCGTTGACATTCCAGGCGAGACTGCGCTCGGTCTCACAGGCATCGACCGCGGTGTAGGCGGCACAGTTGATGATGATCTCCGGCCGCACCTCGGAGATGTAGCTGTCGACACTTTCCGGGTCAGCAATATCAAATTGCCGGATGTCACAGCCCAGCGTGTCGTATTCTTTGTAAAGCAGGTTGCAGCAATCCGTGCCGAGCTGGCCTTTGCTGCCGAGGATAAGTATCTTCATCTCTCTCCCCGGGGTGAATTTTTCATCTCGGCAACGACATCGGTGATATACTGGCCGTACTGATTTTTCAGCATATCGCCGGCCAAGTGGAGCAGCTGGTCGAGATTGATGTAGCCGAGCTGGTAGGCGATTTCTTCGATGCAGGCAATCTTCAGGCCCTGTCGTTCCTGGACGGCCTGGACATAGCTTGCGGCCTGCTGCAGCGACTCGTGGGTGCCGGTGTCAAGCCAGCAGAAGCCGCGGCCCAGCGGCTGGACCTTCAGGGTGCCGCGGCGCAGGTATTCGTTGTTGATATCGGTGATTTCAAGTTCGCCGCGGGCGGAGGGCCTCACCTGCTCGGCGATGGCAATGACCTCGTTATCGTAGAAATAGAGGCCGGGAACGGCGTATTTCGATTTCGGCCGGGCAGGCTTCTCCTCAATGCCGACGACCTGGTTTGATGCGTCAAATTCCACGACACCGTAGCGTTCCGGGTCACGGACCATATATCCGAAGATCAGGCCGCCGGTTGTGAGATCAGCGCTGTCCCGGAGGATTTTCGAAAACCCGGGGCCAAAGAAGATATTGTCGCCGAGAATCAGGCAGACCGAATCGTTACCGATGAATTTCTTGCCGATGAGGAAGGCCTGGGCCAGACCCTCCGGCCTCGGTTGCTCGGCATAGCTGATGGCCAGGCCGAGCTGCGAGCCGTCCTTGAAAAGTTCCCGGAAGCCGGGGAGGTCGTGCGGGGTCGAGATGATGAGGATGTCCCGGACGCCGGCGAGCATGAGGACCGACAGCGGGTAGTAGATCATTGGCTTGTCATAGACCGGGAGCAGCTGTTTGCTGATAACCCTGGTGAGGGGGTAGAGCCGTGTGCCGGAGCCGCCGGCCAGGATGATGCCTTTCATGATTGATCTTCTCTATGTATTTAGTGCCTTACAGATTATTTTCGTTCATAAAAAATAAGAAAATAATCTGCGAAAAGCACTTATACCCCCTTGTGGGGTGTTAGAATGATAGTTCTTGATCTCGGGCAAGAAGTCTTTTAGTATCGCATGGAAAATCCTGAAGTATACCGATCCTCATGTGAAAAGGAAACGCAAAAATGGACAGTTCTCTGCCGGCCTGTTTCAAGGCCTATGATATCAGGGGAAGGGTGCCGGATCAGCTTCATCCGCAGCTGGCCTATGATATCGGTCGGGCCTTCGCCGCCGTCTATGGTGCCGGGAAGGTGGCCGTCGGCCGCGACATCCGCCTATCCGGTCCGGAGCTCACCCGGGCCCTGGTTTCGGGGCTCATGGATTCCGGGGTGGATGTCCTTGATCTCGGGGTCTGCGGTACGGAAGAAATCTATCACGCCGCCTTCAGTCTGGAGGCCGAGGGGGTCGACGGCGGTATTATCGTAACGGCCAGCCACAATCCGGCCGACTACAACGGCATGAAGATCGTCACCCGGGGCGCCCGGCCGGTAACCGGAGAATCAGGGCTTCGCCAGATGGCCGAAAGGATAGGCCGGGCCGATCTCCCCGGGCCGGCGAAGGAAAAAGGGAAGTGTGAGGAGAGATCGCTCAGGCAGGAATATGTCAGTCATCTGCTTGGATTGATCGAACCCGGGCAGCTGCGTCCCCTGCGCCTGGTCGTCAACAGCGGCAACGGCTGTGCCGGGGCCATTGTCGATCTGCTCGAACCCCATCTGCCGGTGGAGTTCATCAAGATGCAGCATGAACCGGACGGCTCCTTTCCGCACGGCGTCCCCAATCCCCTGCTGCCCGAATGTCGCGCCGAAACGACCAGGATGGTGGTGGAATCCGGCGCCGATCTGGGTATCGCCTGGGACGGCGATTTCGACCGCTGTTTCTTCTGGGACGAACATGGCAATTTTATCGAGGGCTACTATATCGTCGGTCTCCTTGCTCAGGCGATGCTTGTCAAAGAGCCGGCTGGCCGGATTCTCTACGATCCGCGGCTGACCTGGAACACCGAGGAACTGGTGCGGGCGGCAGGCGGCGTGCCGATCATGACCAGGACGGGGCATGCCTTTATCAAGGAGCGGATGCGTCAGGAAGATGCGGTCTATGGCGGCGAGATGTCGGCTCATCATTATTTCCGGGACTTCGGCTACTGTGATTCCGGTATGATCCCCTGGCTTCTGGTCTGTTCCCTGCTCAGCCGGCGGCAGACCAGTCTCTCGCGATTGGTGGCGGAACGCATGGCGGCCTTTCCGGTTTCCGGCGAAATCAACAGGCAGGTTGCGGATGCCGATGCGGTCATCCGGGCGGTTGAGGAAAAATACGGGCACGGGCAGAAGGACTTCACCGATGGATTGAGCATTGCCTTTCCCGCATTTCGCTTTAATATCCGCAAATCGAATACTGAACCGCTGCTGCGGCTCAACGTCGAGAGCCGCGGCGATGCCGGGTTGTTGCGGGAAAAAACGGCTGAATTGCTGAGTATCATACATTAATCCGATAGGAAGAGAAATTTTCCGGGGCCTGTTCTTTTAAAGAGGATGAACGTGCAGAAAATACAACCAGTAATATTGGCAGGAGGCATTGGCTCGAGATTGTGGCCCTTGTCCCGCGAACTCTATCCCAAACAGCTGTTGCAGCTGATCGACCATACCTCCCTCCTGCAGACGACCCTGCTCCGGGCCAGCGATCTGCCGGAGATTCTGCCGCCGCTGATTGTGGTTGGTGAGGAGCATCGATTCATTACCCGATCGCAGATCGAGGAGTTGAAGCTCTTCAGCGACTACACGATCCTGCTCGAGCCGATCGGCCGAAATACGGCGCCGGCAATCTGCGCGGCGGTTGAATACTGCCTGCAGTACGGTGATCCGGAGGTGATCATGCTTGTCCTCCCGGCCGACCATATCGTCAGAAAAAATTTGCGATTTCGCGAAGTTGTTGAGGAGGCTGTGGAACTGGCTCGAGATGGGTCGATTGTCACCTTCGGCATAACCCCGCAATACCCTGAAACCGGCTACGGTTATATCGAGAAGGGCGAGGGGGCTGCCGTTGCCTCGTTCAAGGAAAAGCCGAGCCGGGATGTCGCCGAAGGCTATCTGCAGAGCGGCAACTATTACTGGAACAGCGGCATGTTCGCTTTTTCGGTCAAGACCTTTCGAGAGGAGATGGCGGAGCTGGCACCGGAGATCGTAGCCAGGATGAAGGAATCCGTCAGGACTGGAAAGCGGGATGGCTGTTTTTTTCGCCTTGACAGGGAGGCCATGGAAAAGTGTCCGGACGACTCCCTTGATTACGCCCTGATGGAGAAGACTTCGAAGGCTGCCGTGGTTGCTGCCGATCTTGGCTGGAGTGATATCGGGTCCTGGCAGGCCTTGTGGCAGGTGCTGGACAAAGACGCCGACGGCAATGTCTGCCAGGGGGATGTCTATCTCGAGGACACCAGGAATTGCCTGATTCGTTCGGAGGATATGCTGGTCGCCGTCGTCGGGCTGGAAGACACCCTGGTGGTGGAAACGGCCGATGCGATCCTGGTCGCCCCGCTCTCCCGGTCACAGGACGTGAAAAAGGTGGTTGCCCATCTGAAAAAGGCGAAGCGCAAGGAGTTTATCTGTCACGCCACGGTCTATCGGCCTTGGGGAAGTTATACGGTTCTGGAGGAACAACCCCGCTTTCAGATGAAACGGATCTCGGTCAATCCCGGGGCCAAGCTCTCCCTGCAGATGCATCACCATCGATACGAGCACTGGGTTGTCGTGAACGGGACGGCCAAGGTGACCAACGGCGACTCCGTGATTCTGTTGCACGAGAACGAGTCGACCTATATTCCGGCCGGAACGGTGCATCGGCTCGAGAATCCCGGAGTTATCGCCCTGGAACTCATCGAGGTTCAGATCGGCAGTTATCTGGGGGAAGATGACATCGTGCGGTTTGACGATGTTTATGGTCGGCAGCAGTAGACAAAGCCCATTTAGTACTGGCATGGCCGGGGGCTGCCGGGATTATCCCGGTCAATCCGGCCTGGTTGCCTCCTCGATTTCTTTCTTTCGTCGCTGGAAGGCCTTGACGTACTCCAGGAGGATCGCCCTCCCCCTTTCTGTTATGCGCCGGAAGACGATACCCGAGAGAAACCGTCCATCCCTGGCGGAGGTGTGGGTAACCTCTCCAAGCAGATCAATCAGGTTGTCTTCAAGCCCCACTGTAATGAGCAGCAGGGTACCGATGTCAAAACGGTTCTGGATCTCCATCTTAATGCCGTCCACGCTGACGTCCAGGGTCCGTCCCATCGAATAGACACCCTTGTTGCCATCTTTATCCATAACGATGTAGTCCAGCAGGTGGAGCGCATCGTATCTGATGAATTTCCTTTTTTCTGTATCAATCATCTCTTTAACTCCTGAAAAAGCCCGAGTATCTATTTTTACCGGATGCCGACTGCTCCGACGGGCCATCGTCTGAGCCGGACATCTGTTTTTCTGCAGCGGTATGTGCGGATCGAGATGGTTGCGGCCTCTGAATCCATCTCCCTTCTCTTCTTCCTCCCATTCCATCATAAATTACCTATCTTGTCAAGAACTTGCCGATATGGCGGCAGGATGGGGCAGGACCCTGGCCTGGTTGTCTGCTGAATACGGTGTGATGGGAAGGTTGTTTCAGACACACAAAAAATACAAAAATGTAATCGTCAAATAAAAATATAACAAATAAGTGATAAATTTCTTTGCCGGTATTTGCATAAATTTTAAAAAAAATAATTATATCAAAAACATAAAATGTTTAATGCTGTTTGGCATGGGTTTTGTACTATATGAATCAGCCGATTGAAATAAAATTCAATTGTGTTATCTTCGGATCGTAAAAAAGTAACTATGCGACAAAAATGTCAATATATTGCATTTTTGTCGCGAACTTGGGCAGGAGTATGATGGGGCCCGTCATGTTCCTGTTCCGATCTTTTCGAGGAGAATGCAATGAATAATGCGGATACGGCGTTTATCCTGGCTTCTGCCGGGCTGGTGTTGCTGATGACACCAGGGTTGGCCCTGTTTTACGGGGGGATGGTGCGGGGCAAGAATGTCCTGGGGACGATCATGCAGAGCTTCTTTCTGATTGCTCTGATATCGATTGAATGGGTCTATCTCGGGTATTCGATGTCGTTTGGCCCCGATGTCGGTGGTGTGGTGGGAGATCTCTCCTGGTTCGGCCTGCGAGGCGTGACGAACAGTCCGAGCCCGGATTATGCAACGACCATACCGCAGACGGTGTTCATGATCTATCAGTGCATGTTCGCCATCATCACTCCGGCCTTGATTACCGGGGCCTTTGCGGAACGTGTTCGTTTCGTTCCCTTTCTGGTTTTTTCCATGGCCTGGGCAATACTGGTGTACAACCCGGTTTGCCACTGGATATGGGGTAAGGGGGGCTGGCTTGGCGGCATAGGAGTTCTTGATTTCGCCGGTGGACTGGTGGTGCATGTAACCTGCGGTGCGGCAGCCCTGGCCGGGGTCCTGGTACTCGGGCCGCGAAAAGGGTATGGCAAGATGAGTTTCATGCCTCACAACCTGCCGATGACCATGATCGGGACCGGCCTGCTCTGGTTCGGCTGGTTTGGATTTAACGGTGGATCGGCGCTGGCGGCCAATGAGGTGGCGGCAACGGCCTTTGTGGCCACCCACCTGGCCGGAATGGCGGGGATGTTGTTGTGGGTAGTGATGGAATGGCTGACCCGGGGGAAGGCGACGACCCTGGGCGCGGCATCAGGCGCCATTTCGGGTCTGGCGACGATTACTCCGGCAGCCGGATTTGTCAGTCCCAACTCGGCGATCATTATTGGCGGCATTGCAGGTATTATCTGTTATCTGGCCGTCAGCGCCAAAGGGCGATTCGGTCTCGATGATTCTCTCGATGTCGTGGGGATTCACGGAGTTGGTGGGGTGATAGGCACTCTCTGTCTGGGGATTTTTGCCTCGACACAGGTAAACCCGGGCGGAGTGGATGGATTGTTGGCTGGAAGTTCGGTCCAACTAGGTAAGCAGGCGTTGGGTGTTGTGGTTGTCGGTGGGTACGCGTTTGTGGTCAGTTGGCTTCTTTTTAAAGGTATCCATGCTGTTATGGGCATGAGGTTGTCGGAAGAGGCTGAGGTGGGAGGAATGGATTTTGCAGAACATTCCGAGACCGCCTACAATGATTAACTGATTGATTCTGCGTGCGGACCGCCAGTCAAAATACCTCTCGTCAAAAAATGTATTGATGACAATGCAGCAGAGGAGAAAGTTATGGAACTGAATACTGGAGATACCGCTTTTATGCTCATAGCCACAGCCCTGGTTATGTTAATGACACCTGGACTGGCTCTGTTCTACGGTGGTCTTGTGCGCAGTAAAAATGTCTTGGCAACAACCATGCAGAGTTTTCTCTGCCTGGGAATAGTTTCAATTATCTGGGTGGTCTACGGTTATTCTCTGGCCTTTGGTCCGGATGTGGGAAACGTAATCGGCAACCTCGACTTCGTCTTCCTGAAAAATGTGAGTTGGGAGGTGGGTACCGGCCGGACCATCCCTGATCTCCTGTTCTGCGCCTTTCAGCTGATGTTCGCCATTATTACCCCGGCGCTCATCACCGGCGCCTTCGCCGAGCGTATGAAATTCCCGGCCTATCTGCTCTTCACCAGTCTCTGGGTGACCTTCGTCTACTTCCCGGTCTGTCACTGGGTGTGGGGCGGAGGTTGGCTTGCCGACATGGGGGCGCTCGACTTTGCCGGCGGCACGGTCATTCATATCAACTCGGGAGCTGCGGCTCTGGTTTGCGCCATCGTGATCGGCAGGCGCAAGGGTTGGGGCAAGGAGTCGATGCACCCGCATAACCTGCCGATGACCGTCCTTGGCGCCGGCGTACTGTGGTTCGGCTGGTTCGGCTTCAACGCCGGCAGCGCCCTTGCGGCCGGCCCGATCGCCGCTCTTGCCCTGATGACTACGCAGGTGGCAACAGGCGCCGGGGCCTTGACCTGGGTGTTCGCGGAATGGAAGATCCAGGGCAAACCGACGACCCTGGGCGCTGCTTCAGGCGCCTTGGCCGGTCTGGTCGCCATTACTCCCGCTACCGGTTTCGTTACCCCCGTATGGGCGGTGGTGATCGGTGCGATTGCCGGTGTTATCTGTTATCTTGGTGTGCTCATGAAGGCCAAACTCGGCTATGACGATGCCCTCGATGTTGTCGCCGTGCACGGTCTCGGCGGACTCTGGGGCGCCCTGGCTACCGGTATCTTCGCCTCCGTGGGGGCTCAGGGCCTGTTGTACGGAAATCCGAAGCAGCTTATGGTGCAGGCCATCGGCGCCGGCGCCACCATTGTCTACTCGGTGGTCTTGACTTTTATCATTCTGAAAGTGATAGACGTGACAGTTGGTCTTCGTGTAGATAGTGATGGAGAGCAGCAGGGTCTTGATGTGGTGGAACACAGTGAAGTAGGTTACAATATCTGATACGAATAGTGTCTGCCCGGCACATATTCTCCGTCCCCTGCAGGGTGACCTGCAGGGGGGATAGAGGCTTTTTAGAAGAGGACTGATATGAAAAAAATCGAAGCTATCATTAAACCGTTCAAGCTTGATGATGTAAAGGATGCCCTCAATGAGTTGGGGATCAAGGGAATGACCATCTCGGAAGTGAAGGGGTATGGCCGCCAGAAAGGCCATACGGAGATCTACCGGGGGGCCGAATATGTGGTCGACTTTATCCCCAAGATCAAGATCGAGATCGTTGTTCCGGCCGAGCAGGTGGATCAGATTGTCGACAAGATCAGGGCCGCGGCAAATACCGACAAGATCGGCGACGGGAAGATCTTTGTCCTGCCGGTCGAGCGTATCGTCCGGGTGCGAACGGGAGAAGAGAACCGCGATGCGGTCTGATAAATGACCCTGCACCTTCGCACAGAGCGAGATGCTCTCGAGAAGCTCTGGGAGCAGGGGTTGAGTGGCAGATCCCTGCTCCTCTCCCACAGCAGGCTGGTTGATGAGTTTATTACGGATTGTTTTACCCGGGTCGGCAATGCCGGAGAGGATGATTCTGTCAGCATCATCGCCCTTGGCGGGTACGGGCGGCAGGAACTCTTTCCGTTTTCCGATATCGACCTGATGGTTCTCTATCACCCGGACCTGAATGAAAGGGTCCGGGTGATTGCCGATGCCGTACTGTACCCCCTGTGGGACAGCGGCCTTGAGGTGGGGCACGGTGTCCGCACGATTGAGGAATCCCTCCACCATGCCGCCGAAGATTATTTTTTCCAGGTGGCGATGCTGGATGCCCGCCTGATTGCCGGTTCGGCAGGCCTCTTTGAAAATTTACTGAGGCAGTTCAAGGATACCTTTGTCGAAGGACAACGGGATGCCTTTGTCGAGAAGATGCAGGAACACCGGGAGCGGCGAAGACATCGCTACGGCAAGCACAGCTATCTCCTGGAGCCCCATATCAAGGAGGGGAAAGGCGGCCTGCGGGATATCCAGGCGATGGTCTGGACCGCAAAGGTGGTTTTCGGTCTTTCGGATATGGAGGACATCTTCAGGGCAGGCCTCCTCCTCGAGGAGGAGCAAAAGGACTTTGCCGCCTCCTGGGATATGCTGATCCGTCTGCGTAACAGGCTGCACTACCTCAGCCGGCGGAAGAATGACCAGCTTTATCTCGAGCAGCAGGAAGGGATGGCGGAGGCGTTCGGCTATACCGGCAGCAAGGCGGTCCTGGCGGTGGAGAACTTCATGCGGGATGTCTACCGGCACCTCCAGGTCATAGCCGTGACTACCGACCTCTTTTTCGACCATGTCGATGAGGTCCTGGGGAGGGCCGGCAAAGGACATATTGTTGCACCCGATCGCGAGGTTGAAAAAGGGATCGAGGTCCGCAACAGCCGGATTCATCTGGTTGTCTCGCCACAGCAGCTGCAGGCCCGGCCTCATATCCTGATGCGGGTATTTCTGGCCGCCGCCCGTTTGGGGCTGCCTTTGCATCACAGGACGCGGAAGATCGTCATGGCCAATCTGGACCTGATTACCGACAAGGTTCGGATGTCGCCGCGGCTGTCCAAGGCCTTTCTCGCGATTCTCCTCGAGGCGGAGAATGTCTTCATGGTCCTCGAGGTGATGCTTGAGACCGGCATGCTTCCTGCCTATATTCCTGAATTCTCAAAGATAGTAACCCTGGCCCAGCACGATGTCTACCATGTCTATACGGTGGACAGGCATTCGCTGCAGGCCATCGCTGAACTGCGCCGGGTGATCCAGGAGCAGGAAGCGGTGTTCCGCCAGATAGACTCTGTGCATATCCTCTATCTGGCCGCCTTGCTGCATGATATCGGCAAGGGGTCGGGAAGGGAACACTGTCAGGAGGGCGCCCAGCTCGCAGTCGCCGTCGGTCTGCGTCTGGGGTTATCGGCCGCGGAAGGCGGGCTCCTGAGTTTTCTGGTGCGCTACCATCTGTTCATCCCGGAAAACGCCCTCAGGCGGGACCTGAACGATGCAGCCTTCATTCAGCGCTGCGCCGAGACGATCGGCAGCATGGAACGGTTGGCGATGCTCTACCTCCTTTCGATCGCCGATTCCCGGGCAACCGGCCCATCGGCCTGGAGCGATTGGAAGTCCGCCCTGATGCAGGAGATGTTCCTGAAGATATTCCCCTACCTCGACTTTTCGGCTGGGCATGCGCGGGAAACAGTGGTGCTGGAGCAACATGAAGAACAGGGGGTAAGCTGGCTGCGGGAGCAGGTGGAGGAACTGCTGGCTGGAGAGACCCCGCCCCGTATCGACCTGGCCAGTCTTTCGGCCGATTATATCCTCAGCTTTACCCCGGAAATGGTAGCTGAACATGTCCGCATTCATCGGGACAATTACCGGTTGCTGCGTCAGAAATCGCTTGTCGCCGCGCGTCAAAATATGGAAGTCTGGGAGCTGCTGGTCATGTCGAGCGACCGGCCGGGGCTTCTGGCGAAGATCTGCGGGGTGGTGGCTCTCCACAATCTGGCGGTAACCAAGGCTCAGATCTTTACCTGGGATGACGGCACCGTTGTCGATGTCCTTGATGTCCGTCCGCTCGATGGCCTCGGTTTTGCCGAGAAGGATTGGGTTCTCCTGAACCGGGATCTTGATTTGGCGATAGTCCATCGGCTCGGACTCGGGCATCGGCTGTATAAAAAACTTTCCTCGACATCCGGCCGTCGCCTGGAGATGACGGGCAGGATCATGCCGCGGGTGATCATCGATAACGACAGCTCGGATGTCTATACGGTGATCGAGGTCCATTCCGCGGACCTGCCCGGCCAGCTCTATCATATCACCCAGACCCTGGCGGATTTCGGCATGAATATCCACAAGGCCTATATCGCCACGGAGGTAGAGCAGCTCATCGATGTCTTTTATGTCCTTGACGGCAAAGGCCAGAAACTCATCGAGCCTGAATTTCAAAAAGAAGTTGTCCACGGGCTGCTCTATGCCCTTGGCCGGAAAGAGATTTGAGTTGCGGTCTCTTTTCGGGGGCAGAGGTATTTGTAGGGGAAAAATAACAATCATGTAAGAAATATTTCATTGTTTGTTGCAAAAATCGTCAGAAATGTTATTCAGGAATCAGCTGATAATCGGTTTGCATCAGTTGAAGCCCACGAAACCAAATCAAGTTAAGGAGACATTCCCAATGACCAGAGAAGAAATAATGCAGATCATCGAGGACGAGAATATTCATTTCTTCCGCCTCCAGTTCGTCGATATTTTCGGCTTCATGAAGAACGTGGCCCTGCCCAAGAGCCAGATCGGCAAGGCATTGGACGGCAACATCATGTTCGACGGCTCATCCATTGACGGCTTTGTCCGGATCAATGAGTCCGATATGTACCTGAAGCCGGATTATAACACCTTCACGGTACTGCCCTGGAGAAACAGAAAAGGTGTAGCCGCCGCCCGGATTATCTGCGATGTCTACAAGCACGACGGCACACCCTTTGACGGTTGCCCGCGCGTCAACCTGAAGCGGGTCCTGGCCGAGGCCAAGAAACTCGGGTATACGATGAATGTCGGCACCGAGTGTGAATTCTTCCTCTTCGAGCGCGATGAAGACGGGCTTCCCACCACCATCACCAACGATGTGGCCGGTTATTTCTCGCTCGACCCGGAAGATAAGGCCAATGACTGCCGTCGCGAGATCATCGAGACCCTCGAGCAGATGGGTTTTGAGATCGAGGCCTCGCATCACGAGGTCGCCGAAGGTCAGCACGAGATCAACTTCAAGTATGCCGATGCCCTGGCTGCCGCCGACAACACCGTCACTTTCAAGTGGGTTGTCAAGTCGATCGCTGAAAAATACAATCTGCACGCCACTTTCATGCCGAAACCGATCTTCGGCATCAACGGCTCCGGTATGCATACCAACCAGTCGCTCTTTAATCTTGACGGCACCAACGCCTTCTTCGACGAGAGCACCCCGCAGCAGCTGTCCAAGGTGGCCTACTCCTACATCGCCGGGGCCTTGAAAGGCGCCCGCGGTTTTGCCGCCGTGACCAACCCCTTGGTCAACTCCTACAAGCGCCTTGTCCCCGGCTACGAGGCGCCGGTTTATGCCGCCTGGTCTGCGTCCAACCGTTCGGCCCTGATCCGCATTCCGGCCTCCCGCGGTATCTCGACCCGTACCGAGATCCGTTGCCCGGATCCGACCTGTAATCCGTATCTGGCCTTTGCGATGATGCTCAACTCCGGTCTGGAAGGGGTGAAAAACAAACTTACCCCTCCCGCCGAGGTGAAAAAGGATATCTTCAAGATGACCCCGGCCGAGATGGCCGAGGCGGGTATCTCGGTAATGCCCGGCAGCCTGAAGGAGGCCATCGAGGAACTGAAGGCCAATCCTATCGCCAAGGCTACCCTCGGCAAGCATATCTATGAGAAATATATCACGGCCAAAGAAAAGGAATGGGACAGGTTCAGGACCTCGGTCAGCGACTGGGAGATTGATGAATACCTGACGGTATACTGATATTCCGTTCCGTCTGTTGCCGTGCTCATGGCCCGTATGCCCCCGAGGTATACGGGCCGCTTGTTTTTCAGGGCCGACCTTGCCAATTTCCAGTTTTGCCGGTAAAGAGTGTGGAGTGAGTATCCAGTTCAACCAGGAAATGAGGTCAATGCAGAAAAAAGACCGGAAACAGCCGGCAGTGGCGCAGATACTGCCGCAGCTGATACGAGAGGGCGGCTGGGAGACCCAGCTCGATCTGCACTCGGTCTTTGCAAGCTGGCAAAAGATTGTCGATCCCGAGACAGCCGGGCATTGCCGGCCGCTCAAGATCAGGCGCGGAGTCCTCTGGCTTGAGGTGGAGAACTCCGCCTGGCTGCAGCAGCTTCGCTTCCAGAAGCACCATCTGCTTGAAACCATCAACGCCACCCTGAAGAAATCCAGTCTGCAGGATATCAAACTGACGCTGCCCGAAGGCAAAAATCCGGCGGAGGCCGTCAAGGCACGGGCGATACGTTTCATCCCGCCCCCGCCCGAAGAGGTTGCGGCCTTCGAACGCCAGATATCCTTTATCGAAGATGAAGAGTGCCGGGAGGCACTGCTCCGTTTCTGGTATCTTGCCCATGCCTGCAGGAGAGAGTAGGGAATTCCCGGTCCTCTGTAGAATTGACTTGACCGCTCCCCGGAACGCGCTATTTTCCTTACACAGCTTGACGGATTGATGGGAACCTCTATTCCGGCCGGAGGACAGCGGCCGGATTTTCACATGATTCATTTTTCGGTTGGATAAATGCTATACGATACAATTCTCGACGCCATCGGCAACACCCCTCTGATTCGCATCAACAGACTCTTCACGCACGACTCCATTCGTATCTACGGCAAACTGGAATCCAGTAATCCCGGCGGGTCGATCAAGGAGAGGATATCCCTGTCAATGATCGAGGCGGGTGAAGCGAGCGGCGAACTGACCAGAGACAAGATCGTCCTTGAGGCCACCAGCGGCAATACCGGCATCGGCCTGGCCATGGTCTGCGCCGCCAAGGGCTACAGGTGCGTCCTGGTGATGCCTGAGTCGGCCTCGATCGAACGCCGCAAGATCATGCAGGCATACGGCGCCGAGATCCTGTTGACCCCGGCCAAACGGAGTACCGACGGGGCAATCGAAAAGTCGTACGCCATGGCCCGGGAGTTTCCCGAACGCTATTTCCTCACCGACCAGTTCAACAACGAGGCGAACTGGAAGGCCCACTATTTCGGCACAGCCCCGGAAATCTGGGAGCAGACCGGCGGCCAGATTACCCATATCGTTGCCACCCTTGGCACCTCGGGCACCGTCATGGGGTTCAGTGCATGGTACAAGGAATTCCATCCCCATGTCGAGATCGTGGCGGTTGAACCCTATCTGGGCCACAAGATCCAGGGGCTGAAAAACATGAAGGAGTCGTATAAGCCCGGCATCTTCGACAAAAATGTCCCAGACCGGATCGTCCGCATCAAGGACGACGATGCCTTCCGCATGGCCAGGAGCCTCGCCCGGTACGAGGGCATGCTGGTCGGGATGAGCAGCGGCGCGGCGATGTCGGCGGCCATCGATTTCGCACAAGGCCTTGAAAGCGGACTGGTGGTCGTCCTGCTGCCGGACGGCGGGGAACGCTACCTCAGCACCCCCCTCTTCACGCCGCCGAAAAAGGTCGAGGAGAAGAAATCGCAATTGAAATTCTTCAACACCCTGACAAAGAAAAAAGAGGTGTTCAGCCCGCAGAAAGACAAACACGTCACCTTTTATTCATGCGGGCCGACGGCCTATGAACCTGCCAATCTCCTGCTCTGCCGCCGTTTCGTGGTTTCCGACCTGGTCACACGTTATCTCGAGGCAAAGGGCATGACGGTCGAATCGTATATGAACTTCACCGATATCGACGACCGTACCATCGCCGGGGCCGAGGCCGCCGGCATGCCGCTGCAGCAGTTTACCGAAGGATATATCGAAGGGTTCATGAAGGATATCGATGCGCTGGGGGTCAAGCGGGCGAGCGGTTATCCGAAGGCCTCCGAGCATGTCACGGATATGATCGAAATCGCCCATGAGCTCCTGCACAAGGGCTATGCCTACGAGAAGCTCGGATCGATCTATTTCGATATCTCCAAATTCAAGAATTACGGCCGCCTTTCCGGCATCGATCTGAGCAAGATTCAACTCGGCAAGACCGTCGATCTCGATAACTATGAAAAGGATAACCCGCGGGATTTCACGTTGTTGAAGAGATCAACCCTTTCCGAATTGAAGAAGGGCATCTTTTTTGCGACCGATTGGGGGAATGTCCGTCCGAGTTGGCATGTGGAATGCTCGGCGATGGCGACCAGGCATCTTGGCGAGACCCTCGATATCCATACCAGCAGCCGCAACCTGATCTTCCCGCATCATGAAAATGAGATCGCCATTGCCGAGGCCCTGACCGGCAAATCCCTGGCGAAGTACTGGCTGCATTCCGAGCTGGTCCTGGTGGATGGCAAGATGATGTCGGCCGAGGCGGGCAATGTCGTCACCCTCGGCGACGCCATCAAGCATGGTTTCACGGCCCGGGAGGTGCGCTTCATGCTGCTTTCCGTCCATTACCGCAAACCGATCAATTTCTCGTTCAAGCGGCTGGAGAGCGTCCGCACCGCCCTGCGGCGGCTCGATGAGTTCACCTGCAGGCTTCTCTGTCTGCCCACCGGCAAACCCCATCCGGAGATTACCGCCTTTGTCTCGGCCATGGAGGAACAGTTCTTCGAGGCCATGGATGATGATCTCAATGTTTCCAAGGCGATGGGGGCTATTTACAATTTTATCGGCAAGACCCATCCGATACTCCAGGTCAACCATCTCGATCTCGACCAGAAGAACTATATCCTCGAGAGCCTGGACAGGCTCAACCAGATATTGCAGATCTTTCGTCTGAAAGGCTGCCTGCTGGTTCCCGAGGTCAATGCCTTGATCCAGAAGCGGGAACAGGCCCGCGCCGACAAGGACTGGCAGGCCGCCGATGCCGCCCGGTCGGAGCTGGCCGGCAAGGGAATAATTGTCATCGATACAGTGAATGGGCCAATTTGGAAAAAAGTTGCCGAGGTCGAATAGAAGATTGAAGTTGCTTTTTGTCCATGTTTGGGTATTATGTCAATCCTTGATTCCTGCCGGGATTGGTGTCTTTCCGGGTGCTGTTGTCACATCATGATTTCAGCACCGGCACTAGCCTTATTATCGTTCCTTGCGCCCGTAGCTCAGTTGGATAGAGCAACGGACTTCTAATCCGTAGGCCGCTGGTTCGAATCCAGCCGGGCGTACCAGTAAATACAAGCACTTATCGTTAATTCGGTAAGTGCTTTTTTGTTTCTATCAGTAGCATATCAGTAATTTCAGGTTTTGCTTGCAGCGTGTGTTTTGCTGGTTTAATATGTTGGGAAATATCACTATCAATTTGATATTTATTAATATAATATAATTTTCTGTCTTGAATTGCAACGAGGACCGACAAAGTGAGACTGCCAAGGGGCCTGAAATACTATCCTCAGCAGGTCATGCGAACGGCACCTGAAAGCCCTTGAGGTAAGGGACCTGGAACAACGGCTTGTTGAACTTGAGAAACGGCTGATGGAGAAACAAGGGTAAGGCTGATTGGTCGGGTAGGGGTATCGGTTGGTCCCCTTTTCTAGCAAAAGGGGGGTGGTGCCCCTCAAAGCGCCACATTTGATCAGAAATATTTCGACATGAAAAAGTGCAGATTTGTTATTTTGGGTGTTTTTCACACATAAGGAGATGTTATGGCCAATTACCAGACCTTGAAAAACTCATTGAAGAAGCTGGAATCCCGTCAGGAAAAGACAGATCAGAGGGAGTATAGCGGGGTGATTTTTTTCGACGAGTATGAAAAACTCATCATTCCTGCAGAGGGGAATAATGGTCGGAAAAATAAAGTCGGCTTTCTGGTTGTTCCAAGGCCCTTGACTATAGCTGAGTGGGAAGCTGAATACGCTTAGTAGCGATCCTGTGCGATTCCTGGCGGCACGTTTAACGCTGGGTGGTTACATGGGTATACCTTGGCTGAAAAATTACAAATTGAATCGTATGGTGTCGTG
>JANMSX010000124.1:0-1699 GCA_031389785.1 Desulfobulbaceae bacterium
CCATGGTCGCGATGACCGGCCGCAATGAAGGCTACTACACCGACTATCTGGGCAAGCCCCAGGAATTCATCTCGATGGTCAAGTACGGCTTCCTCTATCAGGGACAGCGCTACAAGTGGCAGAAGCAGCGCCGCGGTACACCCGGCCTCAAGTTGGCGCCGGAAAAATTCGTGACGTTTATTCAGAACCATGACCAGATCGCCAATTCCGGCAGTGGCGAACGTGTGCAGTTCATGACCAGCCCCGGACAGTTGAGGGCGATGACCGCCCTCTTGCTGCTTGCGCCTGGAACCCCCATGCTTTATCAAGGCCAGGAGTTCGCCTCGTCAAGTCCTTTCTGCTATTTTGCGGACCACAGGAGTGATCTCGCCAGGCGTGTGAAGGAAGGGCGAACTCAGTTTTTGGCACAGTTCCGCAGACTGGTAACGAGCGAGATGCTGCCACGCCTGGCAGACCCGGCGGATCCCTCTGTATTCGAGCGATGTAAACTTGATTTCAGCGAGCGCCAGCGTAATCGTCATACTTACGACCTGCACAGGGATCTGCTGCGGATACGCCGCGAAGATTCCGTCTTCAGCGCCCAGACTCCGGCGGGGTGGATGGCGCCGTGCTCGCAGAAAAGTGTCTGCTACTGCGTTTTTTCGGGGAGGCAGGTGATGACCGCCTGCTCTTGGTAAACTTCGGACCGGACCTGCATCTCGATCCCGCGCCGGAACCGCTGCTCGCTCCACCGGATGGCAAAATATGGGAGACATTGTGGTCGAGCGAGGATCCCCGATACGGAGGCAGCGGAACGCCCCGGCTCGACAGCGAAGAGAACTGGCGCATCCCCGGAAATGCCGCGGTTGCACTGTACCCAACATCAAGCACTTTCAACCCAAATGGGTCAACACCACCAAACTCCGGTTGAGAATCACTTTTTGGCCGGTTCTCATATGGAGACACAGGCTCATGTCTGGAGTATCGAAGGTGTCGTGGAAAGCGGCAGGAGAGTCGCAAAAGCAATAGACCGTCTAGTAACCGTTATTGACCAGTACTTCCCGAGGTGGCTCAGGATTATCTGCAGAATCGATGACCTGTTCTATGCGGTTAAAGGACCTCACGTTATCGATATAGCTGTTGGAATTATTCTGTTTTCCATAGTGTGGTATTTCATGAAAAAGTGATATTTTTGAGGGTATTGATCGGAACTTGAGCCGATGCGCAAGAATTGATGTCGGCTTTGCCATCTTACTGAAGTTTCCTGTAAAAGTTTCATGCCGCCGGCATGGAGTTTTTTCCAGGCGACAGGCGTAAATCCAGATGAGCGAAGTGGCCATCATGCACTGTTCACCAAGGCAAGATTCGATGTCGTACCCAGCCGGTCGCCGTATTTCCTCGGAGACGTCCCGCCCCTTTTCCCGTCGGTGCTTCAGGCAGGTCAAAGAGATTGTTGTTGGAGCGAAGCCGGGACAGCATCTGAACCCGCCCGCCCAGTTCTTTGTGTAACGGAGTCCAGAGACCATCGTTGCCGAACCAGGAGTCAGACACCACCAGGATATCCGACTGCGGAAATTCCGCGGCAACGCTACCGAGCATATCGACCGCCTGCCGGTGTTTGCTTTGAAAGACGATCTCCTTGCCTCGATACGTCGGTTTGTTGTTTGCGATCTCTTTTACGAGAAAATAGTAACGCTGACAGAGAGGCAGGCAGGCCCAG
>JANMSX010000127.1:0-13575 GCA_031389785.1 Desulfobulbaceae bacterium
GGTTATTTGATAAGGCACTGATCGGCCACTGGCTTGCTCGAATGCGCGCGCCATTTCCAGCACCGAGTAGCCGTGCCCTGTTCCCAAATTCACCGTGAGGGGTTGCTTACCCTCCCACCCACTCAGTGCTTGTAGCGCCGCATGGTGGCCGCGCGCTAGATCCATCACATGGATGTAGTCGCGCACACCGGTTCCGTCTGGGGTAGGGTAATCACCGCCGTAAATATTCAGATGAGGACGACGCCCGATGGCCACTTGTGCGATATAGGGCATCAGGTTGTTGGGGATGCCCTGCGGGTCCTCGCCGATCCGGCCGCTCTTGTGGGCCCCGACCGGATTGAAATATCGGAGCAGGATGACATTCCAGCCCGGGTCGGCGGCATGGAGGTCCCGCAGGATCTCCTCCGTCATCAGTTTCGTGCGGCCATAGGGATTGGTGCAGGATAGCGGGAACTCCTCGGTGATCGGCACGCTTGCCGGATCGCCGTAGACCGTTGCCGAAGAGCTGAAGACGATGTTTTTGACCTCGTGCGCCGCCATGACCTCACAGAGGACCAGGGTGCCGGTGAGGTTGTTCTGGTAATAACGCAGCGGCTCGCTGACCGATTCCCCCACTGCCTTCAATCCGGCGAAATGGATGACGGCGCCGAACCTGTCGCTGCGGCCGGCAAATACGGCATCAAGCGCCGCCTTGTCGCGCAGATCGACCTGATAAAAGCTAAGTGTCCGGCCGGCCAGCTCCATCACCCGCCGTACGGACTCCTCCTTGGCGTTACAGAGATTATCAACGACGGTCACCTCGTGTCCCGCCTGCAGCAGTTCCAGACAAGTATGACTGCCGATGTATCCGGCCCCGCCGGTAACCAGGATATGCATTTCAACCTCGTCGAGTTTGATATTATCGCAACAACCTGGGATGCGCAGGTCTATGCTGCGTAGAAATCAGGATGTCGCGAAGTTCGGATCGTCTGGGGAGGACCTTTTCAGGGACCGACAGGATGTGTCGCTGCATTCTCCACCGGCACCCGGCCTGCTGCCACGAAGATAGCCTGATCCCGGCTGTGCGGCAACAACAAAGAAAGCCGATCTCCTCCCGGGCAGTCTCCTGAGCACCTGGCCTGCCAAAATTCCCTTTGGCCTGTGAGGCAATTGGGTATATACTGCCTTCCCGGCAGCAACAGCAGGATATATCCATCAATTCAAACTGAGAGTGAGAACTATGCCATATGTCAGCATCCGGGTCGCCGGGACACTCACGAAAAACCAGAAAGAGAAGATCTGCAGGGGAGTGACCGACACCATCGCCAAAGAGACCGGCAAACCGCCGGAATCGGTCCTCATTTTTATCGACGAAGTCGCCCATGAAAACGTCGCCAAGGCGGGCAGGCTCCTCGAACCGCCGAAATAGCCCCGACATGCAGGACGCAGAACGCCTTCTCGAACTCCGCAGGCAGCTGAACGAACACAGCTACCGCTATTACGCCCTCGACCAGCCGATCATTTCGGACGGGGAATACGACCGGCTCTTTCAGGAACTGCTCGACATCGAGGCCCGGCACCCGGAACTGGCCAGCGAGGATTCGCCGAGCCGACGCATCGGCGCTCCTCCCCTCGACGGTTTTTCCCAGGTCAGGCATCGCCTGCCCATGCTCAGCCTGGAGAATGCCTTTTCCGATGCCGATATCCTGGCCTTTGAAGAGAGGCTGCTGCGTTTTCTCAACCAGACCGAGAGACCGGCCTACGTCATCGAACCGAAACTCGACGGCCTCGCCGTTGAACTGGTCTACCGCGACGGTCTGCTGATCCAGGGATCGACCCGGGGGGACGGACAGGTTGGCGAGGAAATTACCGCCCAGCTCCGGACCATCAGATCCATCCCCCTCCGCTTGCATCGTCAGTTCGCCGGCCTGCTTGAGGTCCGCGGCGAGGTGTTCATGGAAAACGCCGGGCTCAGCCGTCTCAACGAACAGCAGCTGGCCGCCGGCCGACCCGTGTTCGCCAACCCGCGCAACGCCGCCGCCGGCTCGCTGAGACAGCTCGACCCGGCCGTGACGGCCAGCCGGCCGCTGAGATTCCTGGCCTACGGGGTATCCGTCCCGGCTGACACAGGTTGCACCGGTCAGTATCAACTCCTCACCCATCTCGCCTCGCTCGGCCTGCCGGTGAGTCAGCTCACCCGTTTCTGCCCCTCCCTCGCCGAGGTCATCGCCGGATTTGCCGAGTTTGCCGCCCTGCGCCACGACCTGCCTTATGAAATAGACGGCATGGTGATCAAGGTTGACTCCCTGCCGCTCCAGGAACGGCTCGGCAACAAGGCCCGGGCGCCGCGCTGGGCCCTGGCCTGCAAGTTCCCGGCGAAACAGGAGACCACCCGTCTGCTCGGCGTCGACTTTCAGGTCGGCCGGACCGGCGCGATCACCCCGGTGGCCATCCTGGAACCGGTCAGTGTCGGCGGCGTCATGGTCAGCCGCGCCACCCTGCACAACCAGGACGAACTGGCGAGAAAAGACCTGCGCATCGGCGACACCGTCCTCATCCAGCGGGCCGGCGATGTCATTCCCGAAGTCGTCATGGCGATTACCGAAAACCGTGACGGCAGCGAAGTGCCCGTCTCCATGCCGACCCACTGCCCGGTCTGCAGGCAGCCCCTGACCCGTCCCGAAGGGGAAGCGGTGACCCGTTGCCTCAACCTCCACTGCACCGCCCAGCGCCTGCAGGGCCTGATCCACTTTGCCTCGAAGGCCGGTCTCGATATCGAGGGCCTCGGCAGGAAGAATATCGAACAACTCTTGGAAGCCGGGCTGGTCAGCGACATCCCCGACATCTTCACCCTTGAGCAGTCTGTACTGGAAGATCTTGACGGCTGGGGGAGCAAATCGGCAGAGAACGTCATTGCCGCCATCGTCGCCAAAAAAACACCGCCGCTCGGCCGTTTTCTCACCGCTCTCGGCATCCGCTTCGTCGGCGAGATCAGCGCCACCGCGCTGGAATCGCATTTCTCCTCCGTCTCCGAGCTTGCTCAGGCGAAACGGGAACAGCTGCTGGAGATCGAGGGCATCGGCGAGCAGGCGGCAGCGAGCATCCTCGATTTCTTCAACAGCGCCAGGGGCCGGGAATTGCTCAACCGTCTTGATGAAATCGGAGTCCACCCCGCCCCTCCCGCCGCAGACGCCGGCGGGCAATCACTGGCCGGTTTCGTCATCCTCTTTACGGGCGGACTCGAGAACCTGTCACGGGATGAGGCGAAAAAACTGGTCAAGGAGCACGGCGGCCAAATCGCCACCTCAGTGACCCAGAAGACCACCCACATCGTCGCCGGCGAAAAGGCCGGGTCGAAACTCGGGAAGGCCGCGGAACTGGGCAAAACGATTTTAACCGAGAAAGAATTCCTGGCCCTGCTCAAACCCTGACAGGCACCACGCCAATCTTCCGGCACTCCGCATGCTGAGTCGAGCAGGGACCCCGTCTTCACATTTTTGAGGAACCGGCATGAGCAAATCCGTTCACGGCAGGCAATACCGGCAAGACCTGTTTTTCCCCTTTCTCAGATGGTGGCCGAAGGTCAACCGGCGGACCCTCAAGGCCGACCTCCAGGCCGGACTGACCGGTGCGGTCATAGCCCTGCCGCAGGGTGTCGCCTTCGCGGCCATCGCCGGCATGCCGCCGGAGTATGGTCTCTATGCCGGGATGGTGCCGGCGATTATCGCCGCCCTGTACGGTTCCTCCTGGCATCTGGTCTCAGGCCCGACGACGGCCGCTTCGATCGTCATGTATTCCGTGCTCAGTGAACACGCCGCACCAGGCAGCAGTCACTATATCCAGCTTGCCCTGACCCTGACCATGATGGTGGGGGTCATTCAGCTCAGCATGGGACTCGTCCGGTTCGGCGCCATCGTCAACTTCATCTCGCATTCCGTGGTGGTCGGCTTTACCGCCGGCGCGGCTATCCTGATTATCGCCAGCCAGCTCAAACACTTCCTCGGCCTCACCCTGCCCCGGACCGGCGACCTGCCGCACACCCTCTACACCGTCTTGAGCCACTGGCGGGAGTTCAACCTCTTCAGTGTCGCGGCCGGCCTTGCGGCCATTATCGCCGGACTCCTGATCAAGCGCTTCCGGCCGCAGTTTCCCTATATCGTCGTCTCCATGCTCTTCGGCAGCCTCATCGGCTTCCTGTTGAACACCCTGTTCGGAATGGAGACCGCAAAAATTGCCAGCATCGGGGCCCTGCCCTCATCCCTGCCGCCCCTCTCGACACCCAATCTGACTCTGGAAAATATCCGCCTCCTGGCTCCCGCCGCCCTGGCAACCACGCTCTTCGCCCTGACCGAGGCGGTTTCCATCGCCCGGTCCCTGGCCGACAAAACCGGCCAGAACCTCGATGGCAACCAGGAGTTTATCGGCCAGGGCCTCTCCAACATCGTCGGCAGCTTTTTTTCCGGCTACGTCGCCACCGGATCATTCAATCGCAGCGGCCTGAATTACCAGGCCGGGGCCCGGACCCCGCTGGCGGCAATTTTTGCCGGTCTGCTGCTGATCGTCGTCGTCCTGCTGGTCGCGCCTCTCGCCGCCTATCTTCCCCTCCCGGTCATGGCCGGCATCCTCTTCCTGGTGGCCTGGGGCCTGATCGACTTTGCCCATATCAGGAAGATTCTCCAGGCGAGCACCTATGAAACCCTTATCCTCTGTTCAACATTTTTCGCGACCCTCTTTCTCGATCTGGAATTCGCCATCCTTCTCGGGGTCATGCTGTCGCTGGTCCTCTACCTCAACCGCACCTCGCATCCCCATATCCGTGTCCGGGTTCCGGACCCCCGTCTTCCCAACCGCCCCTTCACTACCGATGCCAGGTTGCTGGAATGCCCGCAGCTCAAAATCGTCCGTATCGACGGTTCCCTGTATTTCGGCGCCATCAGCCACGTCAGGGAGGTCCTAACCTCGATGCTGCACGCCAACCCCGGCCAGAAACACCTGCTGATCGTCGCAAGCGGCATCAATCTGATAGACATGACCGGCGCCGAACTGCTGATTGAGTTGGAGAGATACCTTAAAAACAAGGGGGGCAATCTCTATCTCTACGACCTCAAGGAGGGGGTCTGCGACCATTTCAAATTCTATCAGTATCTGCTGGAAATAGGCGCCGAGAACATCTTCGAATCAAAGGTCGAGGCCATCGCCGGAATTTTCCAGCTTCTCGATTTCGAGATATGCCGGCACTGCCGGGCCAGGATCTTTGAGGAATGCGCGACCGTACCCTACAGTCCCGAGGAACCTGCCGGCGCATGACAAGCATGCGTGAATCTGCCCGAAAATCTTCGGGATCCTTTCATCTGAATGCAACTCTATGGAAATGAACTTATGAAAATGATCGATCTGCGAAGCGATACCGTTACCAGGCCAACTCCGGCAATGCGCAGGGCCATGGCCGAAGCCGAAGTCGGCGATGACGTCTATGGTGATGATCCGACGGTGAACAACCTGGAGGAAACCGCCGCCGGGCTGCTCGGTTTCGAGGCGGCCCTCTTCACCTGCAGCGGCACTCAGGCCAATCTCATCAGCATCATGAGCCATTGCGCCAGGGGTGATGAGTATATCGTCGGTCAGCAGGCCCATACCTACAGGTACGAAGGCGGGGGGGCTGCCGTCCTTGGCAGCATCCAGCCGCAGCCTCTGGATCTCGAGGTCGATGGCAGCCTCGATCTGAAGAAGGTGGAGCAAGCGATCAAGCCGGATGACTTCCACTTCGCCCGGACCCGGCTGCTCTGTCTGGAAAACACCCAGGGCGGCAAGGTCCTCCCCCGCACCTATCTCGAGGAGGCCGGAAAATTCGCCCGGGCTAAAAACCTGAGACTCCATCTCGATGGGGCCCGCATCTTTAATGCCGCGGTAAAATTGTCAGTCGATGTATCGGAATTGACCAGGCCCTTTGATTCGGTCTCCTGCTGCCTGTCAAAAGGCCTGGGGGCGCCGGTCGGCTCGGTGGTCTGCGGCAGCGGGGATTTCATCAAGGAGGCCAGGAGGTGGCGGAAGGTCGCGGGAGGGGGTATGCGGCAGGCCGGAATCCTTGCGGCTGCCGGGCTTCACGCCCTCGAGCATCATGTCGATCGGCTGGCTGAAGACCATCGCAACGCCGAACTCCTCGCCCAGGGATTGCAGGATTTTGAACAGTTGCGGGTAGATATCGGGGAGGTACAGACCAATATGGTCTTTGCGGCTATCGACGCAGACCACTGCAGGAACCTTGCCGCCTTTCTGTTGGCGCGAGGCATCCTCATCAGTCCGGGCAGCTCTCTCCGCCTGGTAACCCACCTTGATATCGACAGCCGAGACATTCAGACTATCATCAACGCCATTGCCGCCTTTTTTCAGCAGCACCGGTCAGAGAAGACCCCATCCCGGGAAAAACAGGCGTGACCTGAGCTGCGGTAAAGACTGCGCACTCCTCAGGCTGCGAGGAGTGCGCGTGCGTCGGTTTTATTTCACTTTCTGGACATTCGCAGCCGCAGGTCCTTTCGGCCCGGCTACGACATCGAAGGTAACCCTTTCACCTTCTTCAAGTGATTTGAACCCATCCCCCTGGATCGCTGTATGGTGAACGAAGATATCCTTACCACCATCCTGGGCAATAAAACCAAAACCTTTTGCATCATTGAACCACTTCACTGTACCTTCAGCCATTGTACTACTCCTTTGAACTCGGTCGTTTGTTGACCTTTTTGCAATAAAACCGGATAATCTTCCGATCTTCCGGCAAGCTGTCCGGAACACCCGGACAGCCATTCTCCCAGAAGATTACAGGCCGAAATCAAACGATTTAGACCGCCCTCTTCTCTGAATACCCTTGGCCGCGACGGCTACCACCTTTTCGGTCTTCGGTCTTGCGGGCTGCACCCCGGGCGCCGGCATTTTTCTCGGCGACAATCCGCCGATCGTCTTGACCGGCATCTCCGAACCGAGGGCCTTTTTGATCTGCTGCACGATACGATGATCGTCACTGGTCATAAAGGTAAAGGCATCTCCGGCACAGGTTGCCCGGCCGGTCCGGCCGGTTCGATGGGTATAGGCTTCAACTGTATCAGGCATATCGAAATTGATGACATGGGAAAGCCCCGACACATCTATCCCCCTGGCGGCGATATCAGTCGCCACCAGGACATTGTAGGTACCCTGCTTGAAACCTTCCAGGGCCTGCTGCCTCTTCACCTGGGACATATTTCCCTGCAGGGCTGCCGCCTTGAATCCGGCCTTTTCCAGCGACAATGCCAAACTCCGGGCCTTGTGTTTGGTCCTGGTAAAGACCAGGGCGTTGTGCAGTTCCGGCTTGCCAAGCAGTTCCTGCAGCAAGGCCGTCTTGCCGCTCTGCTCGACCTGATAGATCGAGTGGGAAACTGATTTTGTCAATTTCTCGTAATCGATCTGGACTGTTACGGGATCATGGAGGATATCCTCGACAAGGTGGCGGACTTCGCCCGGCATGGTCGCGGAAAAGATCAGGGTCTGACGCTTTACCGGCACATGCCTGAGGATCTTGCGGATATCCGGCAGGAAGCCCTTATCGAACATATGGTCGGCCTCGTCGAGAATCAACATCTCGACATGGCTGAGATCTACGGCCTTGTCCTGCAGATGGTCGAGAAGACGTCCAGGGCAGGCAACAATGACTTCCACACCCTCGCGCAGTCTTCTCGACTGGTTGGTCTTACTTACTCCGCCATAGATGACGATACTGCGCAGATTGGTGCCGACAGCCATCTTCAGGAAGTAGTCATTGATCTGTTCGGCAAGTTCGCGGGTAGGGGCGACGACCAGGGCGCGGACACGCTTGCGCGGCCCCTGCAGGAGTCGCTGCAGGGTCGGCAGGACAAACGCAGCTGTCTTGCCGGTGCCGGTCTGGGCAAGGCCAAGCAGATCACGGCCTGCAAGGACGGATGGCATGGCCTGCTGCTGGATAGGGGTTGGGGTGGAATAACCGCTTTTCTGAATAGCGGCCTCGAGGTGGGGGTGAAACGAAAATACTGTAAAACTCATTCAAACTCCTGGTACCCTTTGCGGGTATTTATTCATTCTTGCCCTGCTCTCCCGTCCAAATAAGGACCGGGACCGGGGCCAGTTTCCCCTCGCTCCGACTAATTCGGGAGAGAGGAACTGTTTTCAGCAAGTTGAGAAAGATCAATCAGAGAACGGAACCATTCCGGCATATATTGAAATCCTTGCTGGTTCTCATGCGTTGAGCACGTTATATATTAGGTGGAGTCGCCCGGTCTAGCGGCGATGTTGGCCTTTTTTCTTGGGAGGTTTCGCCTCATTGCAGACGAGGGTCCGGTGTTTATACATCTTGCCGTTGAGATCTTCCATGGCCTTATGGCCCTCGGATCTGGTGGCCATCTCGATGAAGGCAAAGCCCTTTGATTGCCCGGAGAACTGGTCAGTGACGAGCTTGGCTTCGACAACGTCCCCGTAGGTTGAAAACAGCGTCATGAGCTCAGGTTCTGAAATATCGAATGGCAGGCTGCCGATAAAAAGTTTCAAACCGGTTCTCCTTATATACTTGGGGCAGCAGAAACTTTTGCGGCATCGAGCAATGCGGAAGAAAACACAGCGAGAGGCGGGAAAGAGTATGCTCGGATTAAGTGCAGATGAGACAATTCAGTAGTAATATACCATGCGCCGGCCATTTTGTACAAGACAATTGTCGTGGAGGCGCCCTTAGAATAGCGTCCATCCGGAAACGAGATATTTTTTCATGAATCGAGGCGCTCGAAGAATTTAACCGCAGGCATATACATGATATTCCGAGGATTAAATTCTGAGAGCAACGAAGAGTCAGGGAAAAAGAGCCGTTTCCGGACGGAAACTAGAATAAATCAGGCGCCGGACAACCCTGCCGCATCCCCGTACTGCACCTCCGCCCGATCAGAGCAGGGCCGTATTCTCCAGCGTACGCTGTATTCCCCCTCATCCTGCAAACGCTTATTTCCCCGCAAACACGCGGAGAAACGACCTGGGGACAGCGCTCTCGAAGCGGCACGGGGCATGGCTTAGCGGGTGGATAAAAGCCAGGACCTGGGCATGGAGACCAAGACGCTTGAGCGGATTGCTGACCGCCCCGTATTTTTTATCCCCCACCACCGGATGGCCGATATCCTGCAGGTGTACACGGATCTGGTGCTTCCGGCCGGTCTCGAGAGTGAGCCTGATGAGCGAATACTCCTGGTTGCTGCGCAGGGTCTGGTAACGGGTGACGGCCTTTTTCCCCTGCAGCGGATTCTGGCTGGAGTAGACTTTGAAGGCCGCGCTTTCGGTGAGCCAGGAGGTGATCACCCCGCTCTCCTGCTCCATCTGTCCCTCGACTACGGCTACGTAGACCCTCTCGGTGATGGTTGACATCCAGGTCTCCTGGATAACGTCCTTGATCCTTTCACTCTTGGCAAACAGGAGAAGTCCGGAAGTCTCCCGATCAATGCGGTGGACGATAAAAATCCGGTTGGCCGCATCCTGCGTCTTGACATAATCGCTGAGGATACTGTAGGCCGTCCTGCGCTTTTCCGTGTCGGTGGCCACCGTCAGCAGCCCGGCCGGCTTGTCGATGACAAGCAGGTCCTGGTCTTCAAAGACGATCTGGATGCCATGGTAGAGCCGGTCGAAAGGCAGTTTCTCCCAGCGCACCCTGACCTGCTGACCGGTTCGCAGGGGATGGTTATACTGGCTGACGGCCCGCCCCTCCACCGATACCTGGCGGTCCCTGAGAATGGCTTTGATGGTTTGACGGCCTTTTCCCGGCAGCCTGGCCAACAGGTATTCCAGCAATTCACAGTCGCTTTCCACGACCAGGAGCTCGTCTTCCTTTCTCCTGCCTGCGGCCTTCTGGCCCTTATTTGGTTTTTTCATCTATTTTTTAACCGGTTACCAGCTCGTCGGCTGGCTATGACGTTGTGAAAAGCGGCCAATTTCGCTATGTCGGGATACGACACGACCGATTTGTGCAAAATTATCCGCTGGGAGCCCGCTCTTTTTGCCCCTGTCATCGATACACTGGGTGTGCGTCTCCGTCAGCGGCGATCGGCTTATGCGCGCGAAGGCTGCTCTTATAGCAGATAATCCACGAGTTCGCCGGATCTTTCGCCATTCGATCGTTTTTAAATCCGGCATCGGGACATTGACTTTCTCCGGCCAGGGCCAATCGATGAGACAGGCAACCCTCGGCGGTAACGGCACCCCCTCGCCAGGATCCTCGACCTCTGCCGCAATATTACCCGGTCAGACATCACCGGCTCTCGGGTGAGCAGACCGCACAGACTGAGGCGGCCCCGTCTTTGTCAAGTCGTCCAGCGAAGCATTCGACGATATCGACCATCCAGGCCTGCCGCCTGGAACACCAGTCACTACTCCAGAGCCAATGGATTTCCTTTGAAAAGGCGGCGGGAAGACAGAAATCCCGATCAACCGTCGGCGACCTGAGGATGCCGAGCGCCTCCGCCATGGTCGGCAGCCGCCAGCCGTCCTGCCCTTGCCATCGTTTCGCATTCAGATATGTTATGTATTCTCCGGCCTGCATCCAGTCGAGCGGAAACTCAGCCCCCCGCCTCTGCCACAGGAGTCCTGTCCGCAGATCCCGGACCAGTTGCACATCGAGGGCCTGCAGATGCTGCCCGGGGTATTGCTTCGGGCGCATCAGCTGATCGAGGCCGAGTTCCCGGCGGGCATTCATGGCCATAATCCTTTTCGGCCTTGCGCGCACGGTGAGCGGGGTCACCTCGTCATCCTCTTCGTCCTCCACAAAGCGGCAGCCCGCTTCCGAGACCATTCGCCAGTCGTCAAAGACCTCCTCCAACGCCCTGCGCATCTGTCCGGCAGTAGCAAACCGACCAGCCGGATCGACCGCCAGGCTCCTCATGACCAATTCATCCCAGGCCGGGTTGAGATCATGACGGTAGCTGCTGGGCGGCGGGACATACCCCTGCCCGGGAGCGGCCAGGCGCCCGGTCAGCAGCCGGTAGGCCAGCATGCCGACGCTGTAGAGATCCGCACGTTCATCCGCCGTCTCGACCCGGATCTCCTGCTCGGGGGCGGCATAGAAGGGTGATCCCACCTGCAGGCCGGGGATTTTCATCCTCTCCTCGCCGCGCACCCGCGACAGACCGAAATCGATGATCTTGATCCGGTCGTCGTTGGTGATCATCAGATTAAAGGGCTTGATATCCCTGTGGACGATCCCGGCAAAATGCAATCGTTCGAGTCCCTTCAGGGTCTGCTGCAGATAAAAGCCGGTCTTTGCCACGGAAATGGCCCGGGACGGCTGCTCCACCCGGTACGACTCGCCGATGAAATCGCCGATCGAGTGGGCGAAATATTCCAGCACGATAAAGGGTCGGCCGTCATCCTCATCGCAATCAACAACCTTGGCGACATGGGCATGGGAGATCGCTCCCATGATCCGCGCCTCCTCAAGAAAAATCCGGCGCAGGCGATCTTCTCCGGCCAGGTCGACGAACAACTCGTCTCGCGGATCGAGGATCTTGACGGCGACGACCCGGCCGGTCACCGGCGCTTTGGCCTTGTACACGGAACTCATGCCGCCCCTGCCGAGACGACCGGTGATCTCGTATCTGCCGATACGTTTCATGTTCAGCCCAGCCTCTCGGCATATATTTCAGGGAAGCCGCGGGCAATAATCTTTCTTGCCGTGAGCCGGAAATCGTAAGGGATGAACAGCACCCTCAGCTCCCGGGTGTCGTCGTCCCAGATCAGATATTTGGCCCGCTTGTCCCCATCCCGGGGCTGGCCGACGCTGCCGGCATTGATGATGCACTTTTCCTTTGGCCTCAGCCTCACCAGGCCCTCGGCCAGCGGCTCGCGGAAAATGTTTTCGCCATCCCCCCGGACCAGTTCCAGATCATGGGTGTGACCGACAAAAAAGATTGAAGCCGGCGAGGAGGCGAAAAGTTCCACGATCTTGCGGTCAGGCTGGTTATAGAGATAGGCGAAAACCGAATCCGGAGGAAAGCCATGCACGAACAGGAGCTCGCCGAGACGCAGGGATCGAGGCAGACCACGGCAATAGGCCAGGCTGTCAGGAGAGAGCAGAAGCTCGGTCTGGATATTGTTCTCCCGGGCCTGAAAATTCATCCACCGCCTGGCCCCTTCGCCCAAGAGCGCGTCCTCATGGTTGCCGAGCAGCGAATGACACTGCAGTCTCCGGACCCCCTGCACCACCTCCTCGGGATCGGGACCATAGCCGATCATATCGCCCAGGGAGACGATCCCGTCCACTTTCCTGCCGGAGAGATCGTCACTCACCGCACGAAAGGCCTCGAGATTGCCATGAATGTCCGAGAGGATCGCAAGCCGCATGTTTATCCTGTAGTTTGATGCCAGCCGATTATTTCCTGCGCCGGTTTTGCCTCCTTGAACCTAGACCAAACATCCCGTTTCCGACAACCCATTTTCACGGTAAAGACAAATATTTCCAGACATTGCCATGCTCCTACTTTGTAGATCTTGACAAGTCGCAAGGGCTTCCTTATTTTCTCACTCGTAACATATATATCGTATAATTACAGAGCAATAGATAAGTACCCCAGGACATGACACGAAAGCAATTCTTTCGTCATTTTCACCCAAACCACCAGGAGGTGCAACTATGCTTACAAGATTTTACGATCTTCAGCGGATGTTATCATCAATGGATGCCCTGCGCGACAGGATTAATCTCCTCAGCGGTGACTATTCCGACTGTATGCCAAGCGTAGAAGGGGTATGGGGGTTTGCCGACAACTGGCCGAAAATGAACCTCTACGACAACGGTGAACAGCTTGAGCTGAAGGTCGAACTTCCCGGTTTTGCCAGGGAGGACATCCATATCAGGGTACAGGGCAACTATCTCGAGATCAGCGGATCGCGAACAACCACCGGACCGGATGGCTATACCATCCATCGCCAGGAGCGGGAGATCCCGACCTTCACCCGGAGCATGACCCTGCCAATCGAAGTGGACAGCAGCAAGGCGACGGCGTCGATCAAGAACGGCATACTCAGTCTCACTCTCCCGAAAAGCATCGCGGCCAGACCGCAGCAGATAACCATTCGCTGACTCAAACGAATCGATCTCGTACCAGGAGGTTTGCCATGAACCAAGAACATACCGTTGCACAAGTGGAAAAGGCCATACCTGAAAAGAGCCAGAAACTCACGGTGCTCATCCCCAGCGTCGACATCTATGAAAACATTGAGGAGATTCTGCTCTATGCCGATCTTCCCGGAGTAAAGAAAGAGGACATCAGCATCGATCTGGATAACGGCCAGTTGACCCTGATCGGCAATCGCTATTTTGAGGCCGGCAAGGGCGTGCAGTTTGAAGAATTTGGATCAACCCAGTATCGCCGGGTCTTCTCCGTGCCGCAGGGCATTGATCTGGTCAAGGTCGATGCCGAGCTCAGCGAGGGGGTCCTCAAGCTGCACCTGCCGAAATCCGAGGCGGTAAAGCCCCGGAGAATAGAGGTTCGGGAGGGATAATCATCGCCCCCGGGCGTTTCCGGCAGCGACATCAACTGCGGGTGGTCCGGAGTTCCGGCCCAC
>JANMSX010000130.1:0-137129 GCA_031389785.1 Desulfobulbaceae bacterium
GCACCTCCCGCTTGGCGGCCAGATTGTTACCGGGCAGATGGGGATCGCCGAGAACAACCAGGTGGGCGGGAGCGCCGGTGCCGGCAGGGGGATGCCCGGCTCCGCACCCGCAGAGGACGATGAGCGCGAGCAGAACTGTGACGACCAGCGGCGCGACCGGCCGACGGCCTGGCAGTGACGTCGCCGGCCGACCACCGCTGTCAGGGGCGGCCCAACACCAGCCGGTTCTCAACGCCTCAAACACCGTTGCTGCAACGTTGGCTATCGAATTCAGGAGATACATACAAGTCCCATTATGCCATAAACCCATAGGGAGGCAAGCATGCAATGATGGTCGCAACCCGAGCCCGGCCCTGAACAGAGGACAAGGGTGGTGGCGCGATCATCGATCTCGATGTCCGGGGGCGTCGACCGGCGGAAAATCCCAATTGGCTGTCTTTTAACAGGTTCAATTGCCGCGAACTTTAGTACCTTAGAAATTCATTTCTTGTTTTTTAGGAATGAATTTCGTGAAGGTACTTATACCCCCTTGTGGGGTGTTAGCCTTTGTTGGTATCGATTTTGGTACCAACTTTTATCTTGTTGGTACCTGTGAATTAGAGTACCAACAAATATATCCGGATTCAAACGGATCACACCACACAGTGGTGGATAGCAAAAAACCCGCAATCCTTGAAAGGATGCGGGGTTTTTGGATTTCACTCAACGTTACTGAACTGTGATATGGCGGAGGAGCAGGGATTCGAACCCTGGGTGGAGTTTCCCCCACAACGGTTTTCGAGACCGTCCCGTTCAACCGCTCCGGCACTCCTCCGTTTGGTGGCTATTGATACCAGCAACTCGCAGATTCTTCAAGATCAATAGAGAGGACGCCGGTGTTTTTCCCAAGGTGATGACATTATCTCCTTAACCGGCATGGGTTGTGAGGGCCAGGCCAGACCGCTGGTTCCATCATGCGAAGCGATTCAGGCGGTGATGCCGCTGCCGCATGAGTGATTTCCCCCACATTCGGCACGACCCGGCAGGTCCTGCAGTCTCCCCGGCGGGCCGTTCTCGCGGCGGTCCAGGGATTGGTCCGGCATGTCCTCCCAGCCCTGTCGCTAATCCCCGGTTTCCATCAATCCGATCCGTTCCCTGAGCGCCCTCTCAAGTTCATTTTTGACCGCCTCATTGAAGCAGGCGAAGATGACCTTGACGGTCGTATTCCACTCCAGGAAGGAATACACCGTATTGACCGCAATCGTGGCCGCGGCGGCCAGGGGAAAGCCATACACCCCGCAGCTGATCGCGGGAAAGGCGATGGACGAGAGGCCTTTTTCCACCGCAATCCTCAGGCACTCGGAGTAGCAGGAGGAGAGCAGTTCAGCCTCTTTGCCGCTCCCGCCTTTCCAGACAGGGCCGACGGTATGGATGACATATCTTGCGGGCAGGTCATAGCCGCCGGTGATTTTGGCAGCCCCGGTGGCGCAGCCGTGCAGCGTCCGGCATTCCTCCAGCAGTTTTCTGCCGGCAGCCCGGTGAATCGCCCCGTCGACCCCACCGCCCCCGAGGAGCGATCGATTTGCCGCATTGACGATGGCATCGACCGCAAGAGTTGTAATGTCGACCTGCCTGATTTCAATCCGATCTTCAATAGATGGTGAACCTGTCCTCCGGACCAACGCCTCTTTTTCTCCAGGAGTTTTCGTCATTGGCTGTCTCCTTGTACGTTCCGTTACCGACACGCTGCCTGAACCCTATGGTTCACATAAGTACCATCCATAAGGCTACAGCCATTAAGGAATCTTGGCAAGAATGGAAATACTGTCTGATTGCCCTGCAGGCGGGTCGCTTTGTCGCCATTTCCTTGATTGCCCTCGATGTGAAGGCTATACAGGCCTCGGCGATTTGCCGGGCATGCGCCCAGGCAGCGAGGTCTCGGCCTCCGAACCGGGAACGACGTAGACGCATTCCACCTTCTCCTGCAGGGGTTTCACGATGGCCTCGATATACCCCTTGCGGTTCTCAATATACGGCCCGATGAGATCGACACCCGCCGGGCAGACAGCCATACAGTAGCCGCAGCGGAAGCCGCCGCCATAGGTCAGGCTCTGCCAGACCGCCATGGTCTCGCCGTCATTTCTTTTCTGCCGGTATTCTTCCATGTTTGCACTGGTGACAAGGGCCTCGGTCCAGCTGAGGAAGCCGCCCAGCCGGTCGCGATAGGCGTGGACGAGACAGGTACGGAAGCTGAACGAACCATCCTTGCCGATGGCGCCGGTGGGACAGACGCCGACACAGAGTTTGCAGGAGATGCAGGGATCGAAATCAAGAGGTCGGTCATAGCTGTCCGCAGCCGCATCGATGACCAGGGTGCCCAGACAGATATGGCTGCCGAACAGCGGGTGGATCAGCAGACGGTGGTGGCCGATCCGGCCAAGACCTGCTGCCGCAGCCACTGGTTTATGGGAGACGATGAACATCCTGCCCGGCCATTTGTCCATATCCTGCGGGAAATTCTCGGCGGGAGTAATGGCCGCGACCCCGTTTTCCCTGAGAATCTTAGCCACTTTTCGGGAAATCAGCCGCATTTCGGCGTCCAGGGCAATATATTCCCCATCCGCCAGGCTGCGGTTTGGGGAGTGGATATGCGCCCCATTCAGGCGGCAGACAAAACTGATCAGGGTCCTTGCCCGGGGAAAAGCGGCCAGGATGGCCTGTTTCTGGTCTTCAATCTCCACCCGGTCGATCTCCACAATGCCGACATCATCGGCTCCGGACGCGCGGATGATCTCTTTCAGCCATTCTCTCTTTACGGTTTGCTGCTGCACGTTCCGGTGCGCCTGTCGGTAGGCGATGACGCTGGGGTGGGTGTCCAATTGCATACATTCTCCCTCAATATTGGATTGATAAAGCTGCCATGGACCCCGCCAAGCGGGTTGAGATGCCGTTTGCCCGCGGTTGCGGAAAATCGGACAAGGCCGGCCTCGACAGAAACAACCGCCATCGGGATTGTTTCCACCATCGATGGCATCGGTCTCTTTCCCTCGGCCATGGCCTTCAAGAGCTCCAAACCGCTGAGGCGCATTACGGTATGATCTTCATTCTCCATGTTTCCCTCCTTGATGAAACCTTTTGCGGGGATCTTAGCATTTGACAGAACCTTGCAAAAGCGGCATAAATGACAAATAACCCTCCAAAACAGACATTATCTTCTACAAATCATCTGCAGAAAACCATGGCAAGGGAGTTCAAGGTGGTAAAAATCAGCTTTATCGCCGTCGAAAACTGCGTTTTCTCAGGGATCTCCGGCTTGTTCGACAGTTTCGCCATCGCCAACCTCCGGCATTCGGCAAATACCGGAAAGGAAGCGGAACCCTTGTTCGCCACGGAAATCCTCAGCGCCGATGGCAAGGCCCTGGAGGTAAGCGGTGGATTTCAGATCACGCCGCATGGCAGTTACATGGATCTCGGCCAGACGGATATCGTCATACTGCCGCCCTTTCTCCCCCCGCATATCGATGCACAGCGCAAAAAGAACAGGGGCCTGCTGGACTGGATCACGTCCCGACACCAACAGGGCGTGGTCATCGCCGCTGTATGCACCGGCAGCTTCGTTCTCGCTGAAACCGGCTTGCTCGACGGCAGGCTGGCAACCACCAACTGGGTCTTTGCCCGGCACTTTCGTCGCCGCTTCCCCAAGGTCCTTCTACACCCGGAGCGTATCCTCACCGAGGATGACGGCCTGATCTGCACAGGGGCCGCATCGGCGTTCTACAATCTGGGGCTGCATATCATCGAAAACTTTGCTTCACCCGAACTGGCATCGCAGTGCGCAAAAGTCCTGCTGGTCGATGCCAACCGGCTGAGTCAGGCATCGTACTCGATATTCAGCACCCCTAAAGGCCACGGGGACGATGGTATTCTGAAGGCCCAGCAGTTGATGGAGACTCATTTAGGGGAAAATCTGAGCATGGAAAATCTCGCCGGCCAGGTAGGAATAAGCCCCCGGCATTTCATCCGCCGCTTCAAGAGGGCCACCGGTGAATCCCCGTTGCAGTACCTGCAGCAGATCCGCATCGAAAAAGCCAAGAAAATCATGGAAACAGGACCTGACACGGTGGAGGAGATAACCCGGGCGATCGGTTATGAAAACAGCAGCACCTTTCGCAAGATATTCAAAAAATTCAATGGCCTGTCCCCCAGGGAATACCGGGACAAGTTCGCCCGGCAGGATGAACGGACCAGGGGATGAACGATGAACCCCTGATGGGCAGTTGAGGAGAAAAGCCGATGAAAGAGAGAAAAGAGGGCGCAGTTGACGGCTGGGAGGTTTTTCCGGACCGGGTCTTGCTCAAGACCCCGGTGGCGACAATCACCGCCGGTCCCGTTCGCTGCCGGAGGAGCGGCAGGCAGAAGGATTTCTACCTGTTTGACTTTCCCGACTGGGTCAATGTTGTCGCACTGACGCCCCGGCAGGACATCGTCCTGATCAGGCAGTTTCGTTATGGTTCGAACCGGTTGGAGATTGAGATCCCCGGCGGCACGGTCAATGACCGGGAAAATCCGGTGGCGGCGGGCTGCAGGGAACTGCTCGAGGAGACCGGGTATGCCGGCAGCAACGCCAGGATTATCGGGAAAGTCTGTCCCAATCCGGCGATCCAGCGCAATTACTGCCATACCGTTCTGGTTGAGGAGGCCTTGCAGGTAGCGGAGCCGCGCCTGGACGACATGGAGGATATCGAGTGCTTTCTCCAGCCTGAAAAAGAGGTGCTTCGCCACATCGCCACAGGTGCCATCGATCATGGCCTGGTCCTGAACGCGCTGATGTTCTATATGAACCGGAAGATGTGAAACCGGCGCCGGCGATGGGCGACACCAGGGGAGATGTCATTTACTTCCCCCAGCCGATTTCGGCCGCGGCGGTCGTATCCGGGCGGTATCTGCGCTGCAACCCTTTGAGAAATCTCCGCAGAATCTGATCCTTGCAGGGCCGGTAGTGTTTGTGGCCGCGTTTGCGGAAAAACGCGCTTAATTCATGCTGGCTCAGCTGCAGGTCCGCCAGGCCGATGATCTCGACGATATCCTCACCCTTCAGATCGAGTGCGATCTTTAATTTCCTGAAGACAATATTATTCGTCAGGCGTTTTTCCGGTTCAGGTTGTGGTCCTTCCTGTCCGCCTCGTTTGGCGGCGATCAAACCGTTGAGGAACATCGCCAGTTCCGTGTCGCTGATCGGCTGACAGGCGGGATCGTCCTCTTTTTTCAGCCAATCGCTGATCTGCCCCCGCGTCACCTGCTGACCCGCCTGGCCGAAGAGGGCGATCATCTGCGAATCGCTCAGGTCAAGGGTGTAGCGTATGCTGCGCAATATATCGCTATTATTCAATAATACACCACAATCCCAACTATTGTCCCGGTCCGGCTGCTCTCCCCCCGGTCAACTTTTCAGATGCCCAGGCCGAGGCCTGAGACCGCGACCGGAGAACGTCGCGGTCTACCTACCCTTTTGGCTGAAAGGCCCGAATCTCGGCTGACTTGATGAAATCCGGCGCAACGATTATCTCCTCATCGTGGCGATCCTTCAGATAGACCAGGATATTGGCCCTGACGATGTCCACCTCGTACAACTCGCCGCCTCCGAGAGCAGGGTCCTGCCAGCGTTTCGCGAACCACTCGGCCCGCTGCCGGCTGGGGGTCCAGCTCAAGCCCCTCCGACTTCCCACTACCGAGCCCCGATAGACTGTGGCTGAGGCAAAGGTGACGGGACTGCCGAGGCTGAACAACCGCTTCAGGTCGCAAGCGGCAAACAAACTCTCCCACATGGCAGGATCACCATCGGAGGTAAAGGGGTTATTGATCTTGCCGTATAAAACCAGGACCGTTTCCTCGAACCTGCCGGCGTCTCGGAACATGCCCAGGTTATTCTGAAAAAATTTAAAATGATCTTTGGCATGCAGTTTTTTCATGGCGGCGAGAGGATCGGTCTCCCGGTCGAGGGTCGCCTTGAGCTCGTCGAGCTTGGCCTGCACCTGCTGGTCATGCCTGGCCTGCATCTTGGCGTTATCGAATGAACCGGCAAATACATCCGGCGGGTAAAGAAAGGCTATATCTTCCACATTCCATTTCATCTCTTTTCCTCTCTCTCTTGCATGCAGTCGCGAGGTCATCGCCTCATCAGCCTACCTGGATGTATTCCAGGAATCAGGCCATCACTATACCATACAGGCGTAAAAAGTGACAGTTCGGGGAAAATGTGTTGCCGTTCTCCACCTTTTGAAAGGCAAAGAGGAATCCCGAAGCAATATTTTTCGCCCAGCACTCTCATGAGAAATCCGGGCTAGGAGTCAGAGTGATTTATTTGGCAGGCAATCGGCAGTTTCGACGCAGCCGGCGGCCGGACACTCGCCGCCCTGCATCCGTAGCAGGATTTCGTTTACGGACTGGAGGAGTTCCTTCTGTCTGAGCGGTTTGACGAGATGCATGACAGCTCGGCTGCGAAAACCTGCCTCAACCGTTTCTCCTGAGGGGTAGGCCGTCATGATGATGACGCCGGTTTTCAGTTTTCTCCGGCTGACCTCCTGCAGGATATCGAGGCCGCAGCCCTCACCCAGCATGATATCGGCCAGGATCAGGTCAAAGGTCACCTCATCCATTCTCGCCAGGGCCTCACTATAACTTTCGGCGGTGACCACCTTGTAACCCTCGGCCGCAAGGAACCTGTGAAAGCTGAATCTGATGGATTCCTCGTCATCGAGGACGAGAATATTTGCCTTCATGTCTTCTTCTCGAAAGAGATTCCCTGCTGCGTAGAGGCGTGCGGCAGGACTCGGAACCATTCTGTAAGTGCCAACCGGCTGCGCACCAGGAAGCCTGGTCGGCCAAACTGTCCGGAGAGGCGCTTCGGCAGGGTTTGAATTTTCAAGATCTGTGCCGAAGAGGCAGGTTGTTCAATTTATAATGAATTGTGATAGAATAATAACTACTTATGGTAAAACGCGGGACTGTCTGCCTGGATCCACCAGAAACTGTGGCGTTGCATGCAACGGAAGCGTCACATGATTATCTGTCACATGCAACATGTCAGCCTCGGGGGCTCTCCTGGGTGAGGTTGTATCGTTTGATCTTCCGGTAGAGGGTCACGCGATCAATCCCCAGCAGACGGGCGGCCTTTGCTTTATTCCAGTCGGTTGACTCAAGGGCCTTGAGAATCGCCTGGGTGTCGGCCTGCCAGGTCTCATCGGCGGAGCGGCGCGCACCTTTCGGATGGTTCATGAAATCAGGCGGCAGGTGTTCAAAGGTGATGATATCCTGGTTGCACAACACGAAGGCATGTTCCATGGTATGGTCGAGTTCCCGCACATTGCCCGGCCAGGGACACCTGAGAAAGGCCTTCAGGACATCGGCGGAAATCGCCTCAATGTTTTTCTTGAATTTCAGGTTGAATCCCTTGCGGAAATGTTCAACCAGAAGCGGGATGTCCTCACGTCTGTCCCGCAAGGGCGGCAACCTGATCTCAACCACCTTCAGCCGGTAATAGAGGTCTTCCCGCATTTCGCGAAGGCTGACTTTCTCCATGAGATCTCGGTTGGTCGCGGCGATGACCCGAACGTCCACCCTGGTCGGCGTCGAACTCCCGACCCGCTCGAACTCCCGCTCCTCCAGGACGCGCAGGAGCTTCAGCTGGACCTTCGGTGAGATGTCGCCGATCTCATCGAAGAAGATGGTGCCGTGGTCGGCCCGGTGGAATCGCCCGATATGGTCCCTGATAGCGCCTGTAAAGGCCCCTTTCACATGACCGAAGAGCTCGCTCTCCAGAAGACTCTCAGGCAAGGCCGAGCAGTTCACCTTGACCAGCGATTTGTGACTGCGATCGCTGGCGAGGTGCAGCGCCTCGGCTACCAGCTCCTTGCCCGTCCCGCTTTCGCCGGTGATAAGCACCGTGGTCTGCACGGCGGCCAGGGCCTTTATCAGGGAATACACCTTCTGCATCGGTCCGCTGTTGCCGATGATGCGATGAAATTGCCGGTGTTCTTTGCTTTCCCTTTCGAGGCCTTCCACATGCGTCTCGTCCCGCAGCACCATGACCAGGCCCGAATGTTGACTTTGGAGGCCGAGCAGAGGATATGTCCTGACGCTGATGACCAGCAGCGGCCGGTTTTTAAATTGGCAGACGATGCGGTTCGCCTCGACGGGCTCCCCGCTCCTTATCGCCTCCTCAACAATCTCCCGGAATCTGCCTTTGCCCATTTCGGGAAGCGAGTTGAAGGATTTGCCGATGTCATCTCGCGATATGCCGCACATGGTCCCGGCTGCCTCATTGACCTCGACTACCAGCGAATCCTGGTCGATGGTGATGATGGCATCCTTGACACTCCTGAAAATGGCCTCGAGGTTGGTCCGGTATTTTTCCTTTTCTTCATTCAAGGCCCTGTACTTCAAGGCCGTTCGGGTGACATGCAGCAACGACTCCTGATTGATGGGCTTTGGGATATAGTCGAAGGCCCCCAGGCGAATGGACTCGCCGGCGGTCTCTACACCCGGGTCTCCGGTGATCATAATCACCGGGCAACCCAGTCCTCTGGCCTTGATCTCGCGCAGGAAATCAATCCCCGTCCCGTCTTCCAGGATGATGTCGGCAAAGATCAGATCGAAGTCCGTCTCGTTTATCCGGGCCAGGGCCTGGCTGCAGCTTTCCGCGCTGACGACGATGTAGCCGGCGGCCCTGAGAAATCTCTGGAATGTAAATCTGATCGATTCTTCATCGTCGATGACCAGAATTCTCGCGCTCATCCCTTGCCCCCTTCGCCGCTGCGATACACCGGCAGATCAATCATGACCCTGGTAAACTCCCCCTTGCTGCTCTCAAAACTGAGGTATCCGCCATGATCCGTGATGATTTTCCGGGTGATGCTCAGACCGAGGCCTGTTCCTTTGCCGAACGGTTTGGTGGAAAAAAACGGTTTTGTCAGCAGGGGAAAATCATCGGCGGAAATCCCCACCCCTCGATCATGGAAATTGATCCGCAGATAGGGGCGGTCGTCACGCGTCACTCTCTCGCCGCTGATCTCCAGGCGTTTGTTCTCATGCCTTTGCGGATATTTCTCGTTCAAGGCATAGCGGGCATTATTGATGATATTGATAAAACACTGCTGGATCTGCTGGAAGTTGGCGTAACACTCCGGAAGGGCCCCGGGAAAGTCAATCTGCAGATTGATGCCCTCCTTGCGGATCTGAGCCTGCGTGAGCGTGATGGATTCCGCCAGGACGGCAGGGAGCTGGATCGGTCTTTTTTCCTCCCGCCCATCGCGCGCATAGGAGAGAAGGGTCTTGACGATACGGCCGACCCGCTCACCCTCTTTGACAATGCGGGAGCCAAGGTCCTTTTCCATGCTCCCCGGGCCGCACTCGTTGATCAATATCTGACCGTAGTTCATGATGCCGGTGATGGGATTGTTGATTTCATGGGCAACTCCGGCGGCCAACTCCCCCAGCGAGGCCATGTGGCCGGCCTGCATCATCTCTGCCTGCATCGCCATTTTTTCGGTAATATCACTGGCCAGCACCAGTACTCTAGTGATTTTCCCGGCCTCTCTGATGGGAAATGCCTTTATTTCGATGACGGACCCGCTGTAGGAATCGATTGCAACTTCTTTTTTCCCCGATGCAAAACATCGTGCGATCGGACAGTCCAGGGTGCTGCCGGAGCGTTCATAGAGCAATTTATAACAATATCGCCCTGTCGCATCGGATACCGTCTCGTGCAGTTCCGGGGCATTTCCCCGGTTCGTCCACAGTATATTCAGATCCGGGGAAACCAGGATCAGGGTGTCGGTGATTGCGCTCAGCAGGGCCTGGAATTCCTGGGAGAGTTTTTCGAACTTGTTTGTATTCACCCAGAGCTCGGTAGTGCGCTCCTGCACCCTTCTTTCCAGCTCATCATAAGCCCTGGCAAGTTCCGTTTCAGCCACCTTCCTGGCAGATATGTCGGTTGCCGCAGTCCTGCATACCCTGGTCCCGTCACCGGCCAATACCGGAATACTGTTTATCTGGACATGCATTTCCGGGCCGCTCGGTCTTTCCAGGCGCAATTCACAGGAGTGCCGTTCATTTGCCTGGAACACCCGCTTGAGGTGCGATCGGAATGTGCCTCTATCCGTGATTGCGGCGTAGTACCAGAGAGGCGTGTTGATCAGGCCGCTTCGTTCAACCCCGAGTTGATTGGCGAAGGTGAGATTTGCCTCCAGAATCAGCCCCTCTTCATTGGAAGTGACGTAACCGACCGGCGCAAAGTCATAGAGATCGGCGTATTTTTCCAGGGATTCGCCGAGCTGATCCTGGGTTATGCGAAGCTCTTCATTCTGCATCTCCAACTCGATCTGATGCACCTGCAGATCGTGGATCAGGCGCTCATCCTGGTCGCTCGTTGCCCGGGGACTTTGGGTTGCTTTATCTCTGCTGCGTTTTTCGGCGAGGCGGCGTAAACGGGCAGTACCATCTTCAGCGGATTCATCTTCAATCATACCTGTTCCCTCGGTTTCAACCCCTTGGGGCCTTGACCTGATGATCCATGATTAGTGTCCTTCTCCGGCCGGCAGAGGCGGCATCGACTGCCGGCCCCCAACCCGTAATTGAAGTGTAACATGTAACAAGGAAAATATGTACCGCTTCTGTTGCATGCAACACTCTTTCTCCGCCCGGAAACACCCATGCATGCGCTCCCTTATTGATTATATTCCTCAATTCATACATCAAAACCTGGCCATAAAGGCTCCGCCCTTTCGGGCACAGGACTTGCTAAATTGAGAGGTGGGCTGACTAGGTTCAGCCCGGGAAGAATTCCTCACAATTATCAACGAGTGGTCCTGATCGCGAAGATGATTAAACTCTTCCGGAGCGGGGTAAAACGTGTCACTGACGGCTGCTTCCTGAATAGATACCTTAGGCACTACTCTTCACACGCATGACGTATAGCCTCCGCCATGCCATGCACCTGAATCACAAAAAGGACAAAAAATGATACCGTTTCGTATCATCACACCTCCAGCACAGCCGCCAAAGGAATGGACATGAACCAGTCAAAACAAATTCGCGCAAAGGCCATCCCTTATCTTGCAGGATTGCTTCTGCTTGCCCTCTTTCTCTCCCGGACGGCCGCGGCCGCCCCGATAAGCGATGAATTCATCCGTGGATATGCCACGGCAATCCTGCAGCACAACTTTCAGATAACCGCCGAAACGATCAAGGTGCGGCACGGCGTCATTTCCATCCAGGGTCTGGAGGCCTCGGATGTGGCCCGCGATAAAATGCGGACCTCGCTCGCCGCCATCGAAGGGGTCAAGAAGGTGGTGATTGCCGGGGACGTGGAGGTTTCGACACACCAGGGAGAGTCGGAGATTACACCCGAGGTAGGTGTCTTCCTGCCGCGGGACCTGCTCTTCAAATCGCTGCTTGCCGACCCCCGCTGGCCGCACTTCTCCGCATCGTATCAACTCTACTCCGATACGGCCCAGCCGGAGGCCGTGGGCTCGGCGACATTCGGCGAGACCTTCAGTCTCTACCGCTTCGGCGGCCCCTGGAACAGTCAGATGGAAGTGGGCATCCAGGCCGGTGTTTTCTCGATCTTTGACATGGATGCCACGTCACATGATCTGGTCAATGCCGACTACTTCATAGCTGTACCCCTCTCACTTAAAAAAGATAATTTCTCGGCAATGGCCCGTGTCTTTCACCAGAGTTCCCACCTGGGAGACGAGTTCCTGCTCGGGGACCAGGCTGAACAACGCATCAATCTCAGCTATGAAGGCGTTGATATGCTCCTCTCGTATCATCTTCCTTTTGGTTTTCGCCTCTACGGCGGCGGCGGCTATCTGTTCGATCGCGATCCTTCCGACCTGAAGCCGGGGATCGCCCAATCAGGATTGGAGTTCAAGAGCCCCGGGGCCTGGTGGGGCGGGGCTCTCAGGCCGGTTGCGGCAATCGACCTCCAGAACCGCGAAGAGAGCGACTGGGATACCAATGTATCCGTCCGTGCCGGGGTACAGCTTGAAAATCCGGATTTTCTCAGCCGCAAGTTGCAAATTCTGCTCGAGTACTATGACGGCAGGTCACCCAACGGCCAGTTCTTCTCCCGGGACGCCGAGGAATTTATCGGGCTCGGTCTGCATTTCTTCTATGATTAGGCCCGTCCATTGGCCGTCCCGGTTGTTGCAGACCTGCCAAACCTGCCAAACCAGATCATGAATACCGGGAATCGGCTTGCGACCCGTTACTTGGGTCCAATCCGGAGGAGGAGACAATGGAACCGCCATCACCTGTTCAAAAGTATACTTTGGAAATGACCGTCGGTGAGATCGTCGCCGACGACTACCGCACCGCCAAGGTGTTCGAGTCTCATGGGATCGACTTCTGCTGCGGCGGCAGGGTCGCTGTTGCGGCCATCTGCCGGCAACAGGGGATCGACCCTGCCACCCTGCTGCAGGAGCTCGAGACGATTAAGGGTGAACAGCCTGATCGCAGTCGGAATTACAACAACTGGGAGCTTCCCTTTCTGGCTGACTATATCGTCAATACCCACCATGTCTATCTCAGGGAGAATGACGGAGATATCGCCGCCTATGCCCGCAAGATCGCCGCGGTGCATGGCCAGCGTCATCCCGAGGTGATTGAGATCGCCGCCATCTTCGCTAAGATTGCGACGGATTTGGCGGCCCATCTCCAGGAAGAGGAAGTTGTATTCTTCCCCGCCCTCAAACGGGCCGATGCCGCTCGAAAGGCCGGCAATACGCCGGCAGCGGCGGATCGCGAAGCGATTGAGGCTTCCCTTGCAAAACTCGTTCGGGAGCATGATGAAATCGGTGACGCGGTGCACACCATCCGGCATCTTTCACAAGGGTATACGCTACCGGCCGATGCCTGCAACACCTTCATGGTTACCTACCAAAAACTCAAGGAATTTGAGGACGATCTTCATAAACATGTCCACCTGGAGAACAACATCCTCTTTCCAAAGGCCGGCAAACTTTGTGAGGAATCGCAGGATCGCTGAGGCGGCAAGCGATCAGCGGCAGGAACAGAGAAATGCCGTACGCCGGTGCGGAACAGAAGGTCCGAGAGGAATTGGTAAAGGAAGGTTTCGGGATCCTGACTGAAATCGACATGAAGCAAAATTTTTCGGAAACACCCGGGAAAGAGTTCCGCAACCAGGTGATACTCGGCGCCTGTATTCCGTCCGTGGCCTGCGAGGCCTTGAGCCGGGGGGTGAATCTCGGCATGCTCCCTCCCTGCAATGTCGTTGTCTATACCATGAATGACGCCAGTATTGCGGTCATGGTCATGGATCCGGTAGCTGCGCTGGCCATGATCGACAACCCCGAGATAGATGAAATCGCCCGGAAGATTGCCGGGAAATTGGCCCGGGTCCTGGCAGCGCTGTAAAATAACCCGAGTTTCTCCGCCCGGAGGCGGAATGCAACATGTGACAGCGGAGGAATGCAACGCTTCCGTTGCACGCAACACTCACTCTCTGCCAGGCTGCCTTCCCGCCTGCTCGCTGTCATACTCTACCCGCCCATTATCACAGCACAATCCCCGACAACAAGGGTCAGGAGAAGATTCGGCACAGGATTTGCTTCACAGAGTGTATACCGCTAAGCCCATCCGGCTCCGCCCCTGACTCTCTCCACGCCCAAACGCGTGACCACCCCAAGGAGGTTCGCCATGAATTTCAATTTAACCAATACCCCTCTTGAGCCGATACTCGCTCTCTTGATTGGCATCTTAATTCTGTTCGTGCCCAGGTTCTTGAATTATTTCGTAGCCGGTTATCTGATTCTCGTCGGCATCCTCGGGTTGACGCGTTGATCGCCAACCTGGAAGAGGCCAAAAAACCAAGTTCAGGCGGCAATACAAACATCCAATCTTCAAGGTCGGTGGGATCCATGTCAGAATCGATACAGCCTGATCTTGCATTGATTCGGCTCAAGGCTTATATATTCCGAAATACACTAACGATCAGCTATCTTTTTCTGACGGAGGAACGAAAATGTCAGTAGGAACAATCTTACTTATCGTTCTGGTCCTCATGCTGATTGGCGCAATCCCCACCTGGTCTCATAGCCGGTCGTGGGGTTATGCACCCAGCGGCGGCATCGGGCTGGTGCTGATTATCATCTTAATCCTGATATTATTGGGAAAAATCTAACAAAAAAAGGAGATTGAAAATGAAACTGTCACACAGGGGTTATTTTATCGTCGTTATCTTCGCCTGCATTTTCGCACTGTCCGCTTGCAAACAGGAGGGGCCGGCCGAAAAGGCAGGGGAAAAAGTAGATCAAACAGTCGAAAAAGCTGGGGACAAGATTGACCAAACCGCCAAAGAAGCCGGCGAAAAAATTGATCAAGCTGCCGAGAAGGCTGAACAAAAACAGGATGCAGCCGGACAGGCAATAAAAGAAGAAGTCAAACAGGCCGGTATGGCCATGGATGATACTGCCATTACCGCCAAGATCAAGGCGGATTACCTGCTTGACCCTCTGCTCAAGGTCTCCCAGGTCGAGGTGACCACGACAAACGGCGTTGTACAACTGAGCGGCTTCGTCAATTCCCAGGAAGTAATCGACAGGGCGGCGGAAATTGCCCGCAGCGTCGAAAGTGTGAAATCGGTGGAAAACGGCCTGGTTATCAAGGGCAACTAAAAAGAGACGGGACATTACAGCACCTTGCATGATTGGATGCCCCAGGGAAGAAAGAACCTTCCTACCATCCGATCATGCAAGGTGATGGCCATAATCGCTGGCACCGAGCGCAAGCTTGCACCCATACCGATAGAACCGGCATGCCGCACAACCAGCATATGCAGCTGCCCGGGACAGAATCCTGGCCCGTGCAGACGGGCACGAATCAAACACCAGGAATCCGCTCTGCAGCGAGTCCATGAGAGCCGATCTCGTAGAAAGGCACTCTACCGACAGACCACGTTCCGTAACATACCGATAAAACTCGGTGCCTGCGGACTTCGGTGGCCTGAGGACGACGTGCGTGCGGACCTGCACCCTCTTCACGCAGCGTGAAATGGTCCGGATATGTGAGGCAGGACTTTCAGGGAAAAACCGCACGACGAGCCGCGAGCCCTCGCTGGATAATGGTTTATTCAGGAGAACCCTGTAAGACCCTACCATCGTCGACATGGCAGCCGAAGGCCGGAAAAATACACTCCGCGTCTCACAGGGATCAGCTGCGAGGTAAAATCCTTTGGTTTTGGACAGTGAAAAAGTCCCCAGTGTCAATTCGACCCTCACCATAATTTTGCCTCCAACAGTCATTTCGACTTCCATTTTCAGTTCGCCTCCCACCTTCAGTTCACCTCCCACCGTCAGTTCAACTCCAATCGTCAGGTCAACTCCAATCGTGAGTTCGATTCCCATCGTCAGTTCGACTCCCATTGTCATTTCGACTGAAGGGAGAAATCTGATGCCCATAGCGCGTCGCTACCGCGGACACCTATTGACGACCAAGAACATCAAGGTCATTTTCACAACAAGCGGTGTGCCGTTCCACAGAATCAAATGAGAGAAGCCTGAAAGACTCCGCCTCTGCACAAAACATACTTCCACTTGACATTATATTTAAGCGTCGTTACATAATAAAGTAACACTTGATACAATATTATCTGCAAGGACAGGAATAAGACGATGGAAGAACCAGGGCAATTAAAATGGCTGCTGTTTTTTTATTCGATCCCGGCCACACCGGTGAACAACCGGGTAAAGATCTGGCGGAAACTGGTCAAGACCGGCGCGGTCCAACTCAAAGGCGGGGTATATATCCTGCCCTACAGTGAGGAACGCCATGAGGCCTTGCAGTGGATGCTGGCCGAACTGCCGGGCCTGAACGGGGAGGGGTTGCTGGTCCGGACAGACTGCATTGAACCTCTGCGGCAGGAGGAAATCATCACCCTGTTCAACGAGCAGCGGCGTCCCCATTACCAGGAGATCGCCCGCAAGATCGATGAATTCTCGGGCCGTATCGGCAATCTGCGCAAGGGTGGCCGCGACCGGAAATCGACCTCCCTGTTCCGCCAGTACGAGAAAATCCACAATGAATTCCAGGCAGTTCAGCAGCGTGATTTCTTCCAGTCGAATCTCGGCCAGGACTTGACGATCCAGCTCAGTGTGATTCGCCGGCAACTGGAAGAACTGACGGCCGTCGAAAAAGGCCACAAGGGCAGCGCCGCGACCGAGCTGCCCGGCAGCCGGACTATCAGCGATTTTTCCGGTCTGACCTGGTTGACCCGCAGGCGGCCCTTTGTCGACAGGATGGCATCCGCCTGGTTGATCCGCCGATTCATCGATTCCGCGGCAACTTTCGCCTTCAAGGGCGAGGCCGAGTTGCAGAGCCCCCGAAGCGTCGGGGAGGTCTCCTATGACGTGCGAAACGGCGATTTCACCCATGTCGACGATCTCTGCACTTTCGAGTTTCTGATCAGGAACTTCGAACTCGAAGACAAGGGGCTCGCCCACCTTGCCGGCATCGTCCACGACATAGACATCAAGGACGGAAAATTCGCCGCACCCGAAGCACATGTAATTGAATTGATAATTAAAGGAATTCGCAACAGGGCCTTATCGGACACCGAGACCCTGGAACAGGGGATGGCAATCTTTGAGGCGCTCTATCTTTCCATTACAGAAAAAATTTAGCGCAGCAGCGATCAGGTAATTCGATCCAAACCCACGAGGTCTGGTATGGAAGCACGGACAAACTTTTACGGCCTCTGTTTCTCAGGTTTTCTCGCCAAGGCCTCCTATGCCCTGGCCAGGACACCGGTGCTGGCCCTGTTTGCCGCCTCATTCGGCGTGGGCCCAGAGGCCATCGGCTTCGCCGTGGCGATCTCGACGATCACCGGCGTATTTTTCAAGATGCCGGCCGGCGTTATCTCCGATATCATCGGCCGCCGGCGCACCATGCTGATCGGCCTGGTGTTCTTTGCCGTGATCCCTTTTTTCTACCTGCTGGTCCACTCCTACAACAGCCTGCTGGCGGTCCGCTTCCTCCACGGTTTCGCCACGGCCATCTATGGCCCGGTGATCATGGCGGTGGTGGTCGATATTGCCGGCAGCAAGCGGGGTGAAATGCTGTCGTTTTTTTCCTCGGTAACCATTGTCGGCAACCTCATCGGCGCCCCGCTCGGCGGGTTCCTGCTCGGCAGACTGGCAGGCGGCGGCGAACAGCAGCTCGCCCATTTCCATATCATCTACGGGGTGGTCGCCGCCCTCGGCATGGCCGGTCTCCTGACCGGCGTCTGGGCCAGCAGCTCAATGGCGGCAATAGCCAGGAACGGCACAGGAAAATCGACCGTTTCTGCGATATTCAGGCATTTTTTCCACAGCCTGAATAACGTCCTTACCGACCGCAGGATCGTGGTCACCAGCAATATGGAGGGGGTCCAGAATCTCGCGGTGGGGGCGCTCGAGGCCTTCATGCCCATCTATATCGTCATGGTCCTCGGTTACTCGGTATTCCAGGCCGGCCTTATCTGGGGCGTGCAGATCTTCATCACCATCCTGGCCAAACCCCTGATGGGCAGGATATCCGACCGGCATGGCCGCAGGCCCCTGTTGTTCTGGGGCATGTTCGTCTGTGCCGCGCCCTTCGCCCTTGTGCCCTGGGTCGATGACTATTCGATTCTCCTGCTTCTCTCGATGGTTTTCGGTCTCGGCGAGGCCATCGTCACTTCCTCGTCGGCGGCCATGGTGGCGGATTACTGCCGGCAGGACAATATCGGCTCGGCGATGGGGGTATTCGGCACCCTCTATGATGTCGGCCACGCCACCGGCCCGATCCTGGCAGGTCTTCTGATCGGCCTTTCCGATGGCCGGGATTTCCGGCTGGCCTTCGCTTGCATCGCTGCGATACTGGTTGTCTCGGCCCTTCTTTTTCGCCGGACGATACCGGCATCCTGATACGATACCCCGGTGGAATACATGGACACTGCACACGTCTCCCAGGATCAACCGACAGAACCGGCGGCACCTTCCTTCAAGGAGGCCTTCCTCTTCTGGCTGAAACTCGGCTGGATCAGTTTTGGCGGCCCCGCCGGCCAGATCTCCATCATGCACCTGGAACTGGTCGATCGCCGAAGATGGATCAGCAATGAACGCTTCCTGCACGCCCTCAACTACTGCATGCTGCTGCCGGGCCCTGAGGCCCAGCAGCTGGCGATCTATATCGGCTGGCTGCTGCACAGGACCTGGGGCGGGATTGCCGCCGGGGTGCTCTTCGTCCTGCCCTCGGTGTTCATCCTCTTTGCCCTCAGCTATATCTATATCGTCTTTGGCACCCTGCCCTGGGTGGCGGCGATCTTTGACGGTCTCAAGGCAGCCGTCCTGGCTATCGTCCTGGCCGCGGTCATCAAAATCGGCAGGAAGTCGTTGAAGAACAACCTGCTGATCGCCATCGCCGCTCTGTCTTTCGTGGCCACCTATTTCCTGAAATTTCCCTTTCCCGCCCTGATTCTCACGGTCGGCGTCATCGGCGTTATCGGCAGCCAGTTTTTTCCGAATCTGTTCCTGGTAGGCCACAAACCGGAAGGAGGGGCTGTGCTTGCCGATCATACCGAAAAGCACAGCAGGGACTCCTCACTTTCGAGAAATATAAAACTGCTGGCGGTATTCAGCGGTTTATGGGGTATTCCTTTTCTCGCCTTGCATTATCTCCTGCCCGGTTCGATCTTCGCTAGGGAGGCCTTCTTTTTCACCAAGGCGGCCTTCCTGACCTTTGGCGGGGCCTATTCATTGCTCGGTTAAATCGCCCAGGCCGGAGTCGAACAATACGGCTGGCTGACCAGCCTGCAGATGATGGATGGACTTGGCCTTGCCGAGACGACCCCCGGGCCGCTGATCATGGTAGTGCAGTTTGTCGGCTTCCTGGCCGGCTGGAACCATTCCGCCCCGCTTGGACAGATCTTCGCATCGGTTACCGGTTCGCTTGTCGCCACCTATTTCACTTTTCTGCCGAGCTTCATGTTCATTTTCGTCGGTGCTCCGTATATAGAACGTTTGATCAGCAATACCAAAATGTCTGCAGCTCTGGCCACCATAACTCCGGCCGTAGTCGGGGTAGTGCTTAATCTCGGAGTTTGGTTCGGAACCCATATCCTCTTTCAGTTCGACGGCTTTGCCTGGTTTTCCGCGGTCCTTGCCCTTGCCGCGTTTTGTTTTATGCAGTTCTACAAGGTCGGCGTTATCCCGATAATTGCAGGCAGCGGAGCGCTCGGCCTGGTCTGGCACCTGCTCAGCCTGTAATTCGTTTCGCTGTGAACAATTCAAAATAGAGATATGCTCATGAGTACGTCCATTACCAAAGCAGAACTGAAGGATAAATTAACGAAAAACACGGTCTGCCTGCTTGATGACGGAAATGCAGATCGAAGGCAAATCAAACGCATCGGCAAAAAAAAAGCCGTTGTTGGATGATGAACATCCAACAACGGCTTTAAACTTCAACTGTAATTATACTTACACCCCACAAGGGGTATAAGTGCCTTTCGCAGATTATTTTCTTGTTTTTTAAGAACGAAAATAATCTGTAAGAAACTGAATGGTGCCGAAGGCGAGACTCGAACTCGCACGACCGTGGGCCGCTACCCCCTCAAGATAGTGTGTCTACCAATTCCACCACTTCGGCATTTCAGTTGTTACTTTTTGGGTTCCTCTACCGGTTTTTCCACGGCTTTTTCAGCCGGTGCAACCGGTGCAGCCACCGGAGCTTCTCCCTCTTTTGCCGGCACAACCTGCCCTGTAGCCTCTTCTGCCGGTACGGCCTGCTCTGCACTTGGTTTGGTGGTCGCCTTGTCCACCTGCACCGATTGCGGTTTCGCCAGTTCACTCATGACTGAATCGGTACCGGTGTGCGATGAAATATACGCAAGCACAACAGAAGTCAACATAAAAATAATGGCGGCCGCGGTTGTAATCTTATTGAGCAGCGGCAGAGGTCCTTCACTGCCAAAAAGAGATTGACTGGATCCGCCAAAAGTCGCACCAATATCAGCACCTTTACCATGCTGCAGAAGCACGATGCCCACCAAAAACAGACAGACAACGACATGCAGGACTGTAAGCAGAGTTTCCATTCAGTTGCAGGGTGAAATTTTATTTGAAGATGATGATCCGGCTGAAAGATTGCGCATCCAGAGCAGCACCGCCGACGAGAGCCCCATCGATATCGGGCTGGGCCATCAGTTCATCAACATTGCTTGGTTTAACCGAGCCACCATACAATATTCTCAGTTGAGCGGCAATATCTTTTTCATACATTTCACCCACCAGTCCGCGAATAAAGGCATGGGCCTCCTGGGCCTGTTCCTTGCTGGCCGTCTTACCCGTGCCGATCGCCCACACCGGTTCATAGGCGATCACAACCTTCTCCATAGCGGCATTTTTCACCCCGGACAGTCCTTGCCGGATCTGCCGGTCGAGAACGGCAAAGGTCTCCCCCTCTTCTCTCTCCGCCAGGGTCTCGCCGACGCAGAGAATCGCCATGAGACCAAAGGCCAGGGCGCCGGTCAGTCTCCTGTTGATCATTTCGTCGGTTTCAAAAAAGATCTGGCGACGTTCCGAGTGGCCGATGATCGCAGCCGTCCCCCCGGCATCCTTGACCATTACCGGTGAGATTTCCCCGGTAAAAGCCCCCTTCTCATCCCAGCAGACATTCTGGGCGGCAATGAGGATGCCGGTATTGGCGACCGAGTCCGCAACCTCACGCAGGACGGTGAACGGCGGCGCCAGGAGCACATCCCTGTCATCTATGCCGGCACAGATACCGGCGACAGCTGTGGCCAGTTCGCAGGCCTCGAGGGCTGTCGTATGCATCTTCCAATTGCCGGCGATCAACGCTCTCCTCTTCATCTTTTACTCCAGGTTGGATAGAGTTTGAATCTTCAGTCGAGGGCATCGACACCGGGCAGAGACTTTCCTTCCATGAGTTGAAGAAAGGCCCCGCCGCCTGTAGACATATAGGATATATTGCGCTCCTCTCCGGCCTTCTTTACGGCCGCATTGGAATCACCGCCGCCGGTGATCGACAGGGCATGAGATGAGGCAACAGCCTGGCAAAGTGCCATGGTCCCACGGGCGAAGGCATCGATCTCAAAAGCCCCCATCGGCCCATTCCAGACGATGGTCCGGGCATCCTGGAGGGCCTCCTTGAAGAGGATGGTCGTGGCCGGCCCGATATCAAGAGCCATCCACCCCGGCGGGATATCCTGAGAGGTGACGTTCTTGACCGTGGCGTCAGCGGCGAAGGCGTCCGCGGCGACAAAATCGACCGGAAAAAAGAGTTCCACCCCTTTTTCCGCGGCCTTTTCAATGAATCGCCTGGCCGTTTCAAGCAGGTCTTCCTCGACCTTCGAGGCACCGACCTCAACACCGGTGCTCTTGAGGAAGGTATTGGCCATGGCGCCGCCGATAATCATCCGGTCGACCTTGTTCAACATATTCTCGAGCGCCGCGAGTTTCGACGAGACCTTGGCGCCGCCCACCAGGGCCGCCAGGGGCCGGACCGGATTGTCCATCGCCTTGTGATAATAATCGATTTCCGTCTGCAGGAGGATACCGGCTGCCTTCTCTGCGACCCTCTCGGCCACTCCGACCACTGAGGCATGAACCCGATGCGAGGCAGCGAAGGCATCGTTGACGTAGACATCGGCCAATCTCGCCAGCTCTTCCGAAAACTCCGGTTCGTTTTCCGTCTCGGCCTTATGAAAACGGAGATTCTCCAGCAGGACGATATCCCCGGGAGCCATGGCGGCAACCATCGCCTGCACGGCCTCGCCGACACAGTCGGGGGCGAGCCTGACCGGCAGCCCAAGCAGTTCTTGAAGATGCGCTGCCACCGGCGCCAGGCTGAATTCGGCCACGACCTTGCCGCCGGGCCGTCCCAGATGCGAGCAGATGATCAGCTTTCCCCGCTGTGCCAGGATATGCTCGATGGTAGGCAGCACCATGCGGATGCGGATATCGTCGGTGATCGCCCCCTGCGTATCCAGCGGAACGTTAAAATCGGCACGGAGCAATACCCGCTTGCCTTCAAGACGCAGGTCATGGATCGATTTCATGGATTTCTCCTTTGCTGAAAAAAATTGGTAGGGTCAATTATCGAGCAGATCTTTCGAGAAGATCAAGGCGTCATCGGCCGGATCGGCATAATATCCTCGGCGCCGACCGACCTCATTGAAACCATGTTTCCGATAGAACCGCAGGGCCGGGAGATTATCGGCCCGTACCTCAAGAAAAAGGGTCGCGACGCCATGGACAGCAAGGTGCCGGACAAGGTGAGCGAGGAGGGCCGAGGCGATGCCGCCCCGTCTTTTGCCCTTCATGACCGTGATCTTCAGCAGTTCCGCTTCAGTATCGAGCCAGCGGCTGCAACACCAGCCGAGGATGTCGCCACATTCCTCACCTTCGAGGACAAACTGCACTCCCGACTCGATCCCGATCTCCCTGACAAGTGCATCCCTGTCCCAGGGAGAGAGCCCATCCTGCTCGAGCAGGACGATCCGGTCGATATCGCCGGGCTCCATCGTCCGGATCAAAGACCGGCCTCAGATCATCCTGTCGGCCACCTGGACGGTCAGGTCGCCCAGCATGTTGGTATAGCTGCCGAGTTCGTTGTCATACCAGCCGTAGACCACCGCCTGGGTGACAGGGACGTTCAGGATGGGGTCTATATCCGGGCCAAGATACCCTTTTTTCACCTTCTGCAGGTTGACCTGGATGGAGGCCGTGCGGGTATGGGTCTCCGATCCCTCTATGACCACAGCCGCAGCCGGCAACCCGATGATGTCGGAGGAGACGTTCTGCTCCTCGGTGAATACCAGATAGGGGTTGTTTTGGCTGTATTCCTGGTAGATCGAGTTGATATACTTGCGTTTGATCGGGTTTTCACTGTCGTCCTGAAAATTGAGGACCAGAACGATGAGAGAACCGCTCGAGGTCGGGATACGGACCGACTCGGCCATGAAGCCGATGCGCTCCATCTCCGGGATAACCAGGGACAGGGCCTTTGCCGCACCGGTCGTGGTGAGAATGATGTTGTTCATGATCGACCTGTTCTTGCGGAGATCGACGACATTGGCCTTGGGCAGACGGTCAAGCACCTGCTGGCTGCCGGTCGCCGCATGCACGGTGACCATCGAGGCGCTGAGGAAGTTTTCGGCGCCGATGCTCTCCATCAGCGGCTTGATCATATAGGAAAGGCAGGTCGTCGTACAGGAGGCGGCCGAGATCAGGGAATGCCGTGAGGGGTCGTAGGTATCGTCGTTGATGCCCATGACTGTGGTCACGGCATCCTCGGGCATAGCCAGCCCCTTCGACTTGATCTTGAACGGCGCCGAGAGGATGACCTTTTCCGCTCCTGCCACGATATGACCGCGCAAGGCGCCCTTCTCGGCGCCCTGGTCTGCGGTCGGATCGCTGAATACGCCGGTGGTGTCAACGACCAGCTTCACCTCATTTTCACGCCAGGCGATGAGTCTGGGATCGCGGGCGCTCCGCAGCACCTGCAGCGGTACGCCGTTGACCCGCATCGTGCCTTTATCATTGTCAATCTCTTCAATGACCCGGCCGGCCTTGTGACCATGAAGATAGGTACCCAGACGGCCGTAAGTGGAATCGCGCTCGATCGCCGCGGCCAGATCCTCGAGTCCGCGTCCGACCTCCCGGCCCATATTGACGACAATCCCCGAGAAATATTTCTTCGAGACATGGTGCCACAAGGTGAGCTTTCCAATTCGGCCAAGACCATTGATACCTAATTTCATGGCAATGATTCTCCTTTATGAGTAGAATAGCATCCGTTGCTGACGTCCCCCTCCTGCCGGCAGACACATTTCCGTCATGAGTGAAACTGTAGGATTATGCTGGGATTTTAGCATCTGCACCACTGATATGCAATGCAAATATTTTTCGCCAACAGCCGGAATCAGGCCATTTTCTCCAGTATTTATGCGGTTTGCAGCACCTCTCGAAGCAGCGATTCTGGTCAAACGGTATAAGCGTTTTCTTGCCGACGTCAGGCTCGCTGACGGCCGCATCCTCACCGTGCATTGTCCCAATACCGGGGCGATGCTCACCTGTTCGACCCCCGGCAGCAGTGTCTGTCTTTCGCAATCGAGCAACCCCCGGCGCAAATACCGCCACACCCTGGAACTGGTCCGGCAAGACGACACCTGGGTTGGCGTCAACACCGGCAAGGCGAACGCCCTGGTCGCAGAGGGCATCGAGAACGGCCGGGTAGCCGAACTCGCCGGTCCCACCGGGATCAGGCAGGAGGTAAGGACATCACCCGGCTGCCGTCTTGATCTGACCGTCTTTCACGGATTGCGCCGGACCTTCGTCGAAATCAAGACCTGCACCTATGTCGATGAGGGCTGGGCGATGTTTCCCGACGCGGTCACCAGCCGGGGCGTGAAACACCTGCTCGAACTGGCGGAGCTCGTCCGCCAGGGCTCAAGGGGTGTTGTCTTGTTTTTGGTGCAGCGCAGCGACGCCACCGGTTTCCGGCCTGCGGCGGCAATTGATCCACTGTATGCACGAACCCTCAGGGAGGTGCATCGAGCAGGTGTCGACATCCTCGCCTACCAGTGCGAAGCCAGCCCGGAGGAGATCGTGATCAGCGGGCCTCTCCCTTTTTACCTTTTTTAATTCCTTGGATATACCATGCCGACAAGCAAACGTGCAGTCATCCTCCTGAGCGGAGGCCTCGATTCGACCACCACCCTGGCCATTGCCCGCTCGCAGGGCTACGCCTGCAACTGTCTCAGCTTCGATTATGGCCAGAAGCAGACGATTGAACTGGAAAAGGCCAAAAAAATCGCCGCCGGCTACCAGGTTGAGCGACACCTGATCCTGCGACTCGACCTCGACAAGATCGGCGGCTCGGCCCTGACCGACGATCTTGTCGAGGTCCCCAAGGACGGTCGGCCGGAACAGCAGAGCGGCATTCCCGTAACCTATGTCCCGGCACGGAACACGATCCTGCTCGCCCATGCCGTGGCCTGGGCCGAGGTGCTCAACGCCTGGGATATCTTTATCGGGGTGAACGCCGTGGATTATTCGGGATATCCGGACTGCCGCCCTGAATTCCTCGAGGCCTTCGCCCATATGGCAAACCTCGGCACCAGGGCCGGGGTCAGCTCCGAGCGGAAATTCACCATCCAGGCGCCGCTGCTGTATTTAAGTAAGGCGGAGATCATCAGAAGAGGACGGGAACTGGGTGTTGATTACGGCATGACCCACAGTTGCTACGATCCGCAGGGCGAGAAGGCCTGCGGTCACTGCGATGCCTGCCTGCTCCGCCTGAAGGGTTTTGCAGACGCCGGGGAGACGGATCCGGCTGCCTATCTCTGAGCGGAGAACCTCTCAAAGATCACTGTAGCTTACCCGTCCCGCCAGGATGGTCAGCACGGCCTTGCCGCGGAACTGCCAGCCGTCGAAGGGGGTATTTTTCCCCTTCGAGCAACTCTCCTGCGCCGTAAAGGTAAAGCGCTTTTCCGGGTCGATGACCGTGATATCGGCAGGATCACCGACGGCCAGCCTTCCCCCGGCGACCCCGAGGATCCGGGCCGGAGAACAGGACATCAGCTCAACCAGCCTGGTTACGCCGATCAGTCCTTCATGCACCAGGGCCAAGGCAAGCGGCAGGGCCGTTTCCAGCCCGACAATGCCGTTGGCGGCATTGCTGAATTCCAGCTCCTTTTCGAGCACGGAATGGGGAGCGTGATCGGTGGCAATGGCATCGAGCGTCCCATCCGCCAGGGCCATGCGGATCGCCTGCCGGTCTTTTTCGGACCTTAAGGGCGGACTCATTTTGGCAAGGGTGTTATAGCCGCTGACCGCCTCATCGGTCAGGGTGAAATAGTGGGGGGCCGTTTCTGCGGTGACCGGGATCCCCCTGCTCTTCGCCTGCCGGATCAGGGCCAGGGAAGGCTCACAGCTGACATGGGCGATATGCATCCTGGCTCCGGTCAGTTCGGCAAGGGCGATCTCCCGGTAGACCATGATGCTCTCGGCCGCCGTCGGTATGCCGCGCAGGCCGAGCCGGGTGGAAACCTGACCCTCATTCATGCAGCCGTTCCTGCTCAGAGCGCTCTCCTCCGCATGCGACATGACCAGCAGCCCGTGGCTCCCGGCGTACTCCAGGGCCCTGCGCATCAACTGGCTGTCGAGCACCGGCAGGCCATCATCGGTTAAAGCGATCACCCCTGCCGCCTTCATCTCTCCGTATTCCGCCAGCCCCTCCCCCTTGCTCTCCCTGCTGATGGCGCCGACGGGATAAACCCGTGCCCGGCAGTCAGCGGCCTTCTCCAGGATATACCTGGTAACCGTGGCATTATCGTTCACCGGCCTGGTGTTCGGCATGCAGGCAATTGCCGTGAATCCGCCGGCAGCGGCGGCCAGGGTTCCGGTCTCTATCGTTTCCTTGTACTCCTGCCCGGGTTCACGCAGATGGACGTGCATATCGATGAGGCCGGGAACCAGCCACTTGCCGGCGAGGTCGATGCGGTTGGCGGCAGAAGGAATTTCACCGGCGGCGGCGACAATTCTCCCGTTCTTCACCCAGATATCGGCGATCTCATCTCTTCCCGAGGAGGGATCGATGAGCCGTCCATTCTGCAGAATGATCATCTCCGACATGTCATGAACTCCCTTGCGGATCTCCGCTCTTATCACCGCCCATGACCAGGTAGAGCAAGGCCATGCGCACCGCCACACCGTTTGTGACCTGCTCCAGGATGACCGAGGCGGGTCCGTCGGCCACGTCCGGATTCAACTCGACGCCCCTGTTGATCGGGCCCGGGTGCATGACCAGGACATCCGGCCTGGCGTGCTCAAGGCGTTTCCTGTTAATCCCGTAGAACAGCGAGTATTCCCTGAGGCTCGGAATCAACGGGTCATTCTGCCGTTCCTGCTGGATCCGCAGGGCCATGACCACATCGGCGCCCTCAATGGCATCTTCGACGGTGGCACAGACCCGGGCGCCAAGTTTCTCGATGGCAGCGGGGATGAACGTCGCAGGTCCCGCTACGCAGACGGTCGCCCCCAGCTTGGTGAAACCGAGTATGTCCGATACCGCCACCCGGCTGTGGGCAATATCGCCGACGATGGCGATCTTCAGTCCGGCAAGATCCTGTTTGTGGTCCAGAATGGTCATGATATCGAGGAGGCCCTGGCTCGGGTGCTCATGACTCCCGTCTCCGGCGTTGATAATCGCGGCGCCGATATGCCGGGCCAGCAATTGCGGGGCGCCGGAGCAGGAATGGCGGACAACGAGGATATCGGGATTCATGGCCTCGATATTTCTGGCCGTATCGATCAGGGTCTCACCCTTGGTGGCGGAACTCGATGAAGCGGTGATATTGAAGGTGTCCGCGCTCATCCGCTTGGCGGCGATTTCAAACGACAGACGTGTCCTGGTGGATGGCTCAAAAAAAAGATTGACGATGGTCTTACCGCGCAGGGTCGGCACTTTCTTGATAGGTCGGGAGGAAATTTCCTTGAAGGACCGGGCGGTAGCGATGATATGGTGGATATCCGGCACCGAAAGATGCTCTATGCCGAATATATGTTTATGCCTGAAACTGTATTCAGTTTTCAAAGCTCTTTCCTTTTCTCAGGTGTAAAGACTTCGTTCATTGAATGACATCACCGATCCTGCTCCAGCGGATGGACATCAGGCGCGAGGTAGAGAGGAGGGGAGTATCTATATCCCAGGACCAGTACAGAATAAAGGCCTTTCCAAGAATATCCGACTGATCGACAAAGCCCCAGAAACGACCGTCATAGCTGTTGTCCCTGTTGTCGCCCATGACAAAGACCTTTCCGGGCGGGACCGTGACCGGGCCGAAATTATCACGAGGACTCGCCCCGGCCCCGAGTTCAGCGGAAGATGTAAAATGAGCATGCAGATCGACAACCTCGGCGTCGTTTATCATCAGTTTCTTATGGACGATCTCGACCTTGTCCCCAGCCACGCCGACAACTCTTTTTATATAATCGATATCCCTGTCCTTCGGAAAGCGAAACACCACGACATCACCGCGGACAGGGTTTTTCCAGGGCAGAATTACTTTCCCGGTAAACGGCATTTTAATGCCGTAAATAAATTTATTGACCAGGAGATGATCTCCGATCTGCAAAGTCGGCAACATGGAACCGGATGGAATCTTAAAGGCCTGTACCACGAAAGTTCGGATACAGAGAGCCAGCAGAATTGCAATGACAATAGCCTCGACATACTCCCTTATGACCGACTTATTCCTCATTTCTCCACTCAATTTGATGCCTCTTTCCCAAATAACCCATAGTTGATTGCACTGCAGCCAGACACAATGCGCAAAAATACTTGAATCAGCCTCTAATTACAAGTCAGTTTGCCCTTGCTTCCCAACCTGCCGCATTATCGCTTTTCCTTTTAATTTCAAGATAAAACAACCTACACATACCATATAAAGAGGAATATGCTGAAACTTCAACTACATATCGTAGAGGCCATCGACCTGACCACATAATGTCATCATTAACTTCCTGTTTAAAAAGCAAATTTCCACATAAGTTCAAATTCTTTTACTTGACAAACAGCAACATATATGTCCTATATATAGTATAATATCAAGAAAAGTCTACACTTAGCGTCTATTTCGATAAGTTTTATACTGTAATTATTGATTAAATTTTTCCTTTCGCATTTATCATGAAACTGCCGTTTCTGTCACTGGACAATCTGGTCGTTGGGGTCGATATAGGTTCTCATGCGGTGAAGGTCTGCCAGCTGAAACGAACCGACCACGCTTACTCGGTGGTAGCACTCGGCAGCGTCATCCTGCCCGAAGGGGCTGTAGACGACGGGACACTCAACGACGCCGAGGCTGTCGCCAAGGCAATTTCCGGATTATTCAATAATTTAAAGATCAAGAATAAAAAAGTCGGCTTTTCCATTTCCGGTTATTCCGTCATAGTCAAAAAGGTCAACCTGGCAGTCATGGCTGAAGACCAACTCGAGTCGCACATCATGTCCGAGGCGGAACAGTACATCCCCTTCGATATTGAAGATGTGTATCTTGATTTCCAGGACCTCAAGACCAATACCGAGACAATTGAGCGGACCGATGTCATGCTCGTTGCGGCCAAGAAAGAGATCGTCGATGATTATCTGGCGATGCTGAAAAGCATCGACCTTCTGCCCGTCATTGTCGATGTGGATGGTTTCTCTCTCGAGAGCACCTATGAAAACAGCTATCCGCAGTTAGACAACGTTGCGCTCGTCGATATCGGTGCCTCCAAGATGAACATCAACATCCTTTCCGGCGGAATATCCGTCGTGGCGAGGGATATCGTGGTCGGCAGCAGGCAGTTGACGGAACAATTGCAGGGGGCGTTCGATCTTGATTATCAAGAAGCGGAAGCTCTCAAGCTCGGCCTTATCCCTGCCGGTGACAGACAGCAGGAAATAGAAAAAATCTTTTCGACCACTTGCACCCAATGGGTTCTCGAGATCAAAAAAGCCATTGATCTGTACCACTCCAATCACCCGGATGCCCCCCTGAACAAGCTTGTTTTAAGCGGGGGTGGATCGAAGGTCGTCGGTCTCTCGGATTTCCTCGCCAAAGAGACCTCACTCAATGTTGAGATTTTCAACCCATTTGCCAAGATGACCTCGAACGACAAAAAAATCGATCCTGAATATCTTAAAAATATCGGCCCTGAAATGGCAATAGCCTCCGGGATTGCCATCAGACCATCTGTGATCTAGGGCATCAGCCCCGTCAATGGAAGAGATATGCTCAGAATAAACCTGCTCCCTGTCAGACAGCTGAAAAAACGTGCAAAAGCACGCAACCAAATCATCAGTGCAATTGTCGCCCTCTGCAGTCTGCTTGTACTCCTTGGCTTTGTCGGGGTTCTGCAGAAAAGGACGATCAGCGCCACCCAGGCCACGATAGCTGATCTGACCAAGAAAAAAGACGACTTCGGTCCGATGCTTGCTGAAATTGAACTGCTCAAGAACCAAAAACAGGAACTTGAGCGCAAGACCGCGGTTATCAATAAACTGCGAACAGAATCCTCAATTACGGTCCGCGTTCTCGACGAGGTGGCGAAAAATGTCGACAACAGCAGGTTGTGGCTGGAATCCCTCTCTCAGCAAAGCGCCTCTCTCAGCCTGACCGGTGTTGCCCTTGACAACGAGACCGTCGCCCAATTCATGGACAAGCTGAAGGCTTCAAAGGTTATTGTTGACGTCAATCTGACAAGTTCTTCTCTCAAAGTCATTTCCGGAAGAAGTCTTAAGAGTTTTGTCATGACGTGTTCCATAGCTCTGAACGATACAGAAGAAGTGACAGTGACCAAAAAATAACTTCTCTCAGCACAACTGATCACCTGACAGCATGAAAACTAACAACGCAGCAATTGAAAAATTTCTTGACACCAAATACATCCCTCTTGCGCCAAAGTTTAAGATTGCAGCCGTAATCTTCATTCTGCTTCTGCCTATTCTCATTTTTTACTTCACCTCTTACCAACCGAACGCAAAGCAGCTGGCAGATCTCCGTCAACAGAAAGATACCTTGGATAAACAGCTGGTCGAATTGCGCCTCAAGGAAAGCGATCTGCCTAAATTCAGAAGAGAACTCGCGGAAGCTGAAAAAAATTTCAATGAGGCCGCAGTCCTGCTGCCGAAAGAAAAGGAAATCCCGCAACTCCTTAAGGATATCTCGGCACTTGGGCAGAATGCCGGTCTCGATTTTCTTACCTTCAAACCTCTGCCCGACGTTCCCCGGGATTTCTATGCGGAAATTCCGATTTCAATCAATGTTCGCGGCCCATATCACAATATGGGATTCTTTTTTGACCAGGTCAGCAAGCTCGGCAGGATTGTCACCGTTTCAAACATTAATATGACCTCTCCGGTCAAAGAAAAGGGTGAAATGCTGCTGAATTCAGACTGCACATTGGTAACCTACCGTTTCACCAATGTTGAACTCCCTAAAACGCCGGCCAAGTGAAAGCAATCAGATACTGTATGAAAAAAACATTCAAAATTCCTCTTCAACTCATTCAGTCATGGACAGCTGCAGGTTTATCCCTGATGCTCTGCTGTTCGATCCTATTCCTTCCCACCGGCAACCTCGCGGCTGTTGCCCCCACCGCAGACAAACCCGAAGCAACCGTGCAGAAGGCAGGCACGGCGGAGAGCAAGCCTTTTGTCTATGAAATGGCAAACAGGCCTGATCCATTCATGCCATTTATCACCGAAAAAACCACCGATCAGGGAACCGTAGATCCGAATGAGATAGTTGAAAAAAAAGAAGCCCTTACCGGGATGCAGATTTTCGAGCCGGGTCAGCTGAGCCTCGTTGCCCTGCTTGATACAGAAGGGCAAAAATATGCCATGGTGCAAGATTTTACCGGCAAGGGCTACATTATCACCGAAGGGACTAAGATCGGCAAACGAGGCGTTGTCAAGATAATAGAACCCAACAAAGTTCTCATTGAAGAAACCGCTGAGACTCGCGCAGGGAAAAAGATTGTTACATACATCGATATGATATTAAAAAAAGAGGGAGAAAAATAGAAAATGTACAAACGGTTTATCATATCCCAGTCGGCCATTTTCTCTGTACTCTGTCTGCTCCTAATGTTGCCGGCCTCGACAGCCCTGAGTGCAGACGCCAGTCCCAGCAAGGAAAAACCCACTCTCTTCGAGATCACCAAGATCCAGACCGATCTGCAAAAGGATTCCCTGACATTGTTGATTGCCGGAGGATCTGAGCCGGCCTACACGGTTTCTGAAAGATTCACTCCATTTCGCGTCGTCCTGGATATTGCCGACGCTGCCTTCGATAAATCAATTGACCTGAATACCCGGTTTATTCCCGAGAACCCATTCGTTTCCCTGCAGACCACGGTAGTGAGTGATCAGGATCCGGCAATTACGAGATTTGAATTCACCATTGCCGATTCCCATGATTATAAGATTACCCGTGATGGTCAATCCATTAAAGTCCAGGTTAATCCAGCCGCCGGTGCAGCTTCATCGTCCCCCGCCACCGCCACCGTCCCTGCCATAACCGATATTGTCGTGAAAACAACCCCGGCGGAAACCACGGTAACATTCGTGAGTTCAGCGCCCATATTCAACTATACCTATGACAAGATCGGCAGCAGTGCAAACGGTAAACCACGCATGTTTATCGATATAGAAAATGTTGACATTTCAGAGCTCATCCGGGAAAAGCGGATCGGCACTTCCGTTGACAAAATCCGGGTATCGCCGCAGGGTACCGGGGCGCGTATCGTTTTCGACTCAGCGTCGTCCACTCTCTTTGACTACAGCATTGCCCATTCCTCCGGTCCGATCGTGGTGACCATCAAAGAAAATCCAGATCTTCCTGCCCCGACCGGGACTGCCGGCGTCGATAAAGCAAGCTCCGAAGCAACCGATAAGACACTTGATTCACTTCTTGGGGAAACGGCGGATATCCTCGCTCAGGAAGAGAAAAAGGTCCCTGCGGACAAACAGGCTACGGAACCAAAAGCCGCCATTGAAGATACCTTCGGGTTTGCCGGTTACAACAAAAAGCGGATCAGCGTTGATTTCTACAAAATCGACCTCCACAACGTCTTCCGTCTCTTTCGTGAGTTCACAGACCTGAACATCATTGTCGACGAGACGGTTCAAGGCTCGATCACGCTGGCCCTCAGCGATGTACCCTGGGATTTTGCCCTTGATATCATCCTCAATCTTGCAGACCTGAAGAAAGAAGAGCGTTTCAACACCATTGTCATTTACCCGAAAAAGAAAGAATTCATCTGGCCGGATCGTCTGGAGGACAATCTTACAATGGAGGCCGATAGCGTAATCGTTGAACAGGACGCTTTGGTCATCGAACAGACGGCAAATCTGCCCAAAGAGGTTCTTCAGGCCCAGGAACTTCTTCGCAAGGCGCAGCTCGCCGATGAAAATGACGACTTCGAAGATGCGGCAGCGCTGTATGAACAGGCAAACAAACTCTGGCCGGCAAACACCAAGATATCAAACAGACTGGCAACCCTCTATCTGGTCAATCTCGGTGTCAATGCCAAGGCTGTGCACTATGCCAAGGAGAGTCTGCGGCTGGAACCGGGAAACACCAAGGCAGCCCTCTATGCGGCGATCGCCTCTGCCAATATGCAGCGGGATCAGGAGGCCCTGGAATATTTCACCCAGAGCATCAGCGGAACCCCACCGATGAAGGAGGCCCTGATCAGTTATGCAACCTTCTGTGAAAACAACGGCCGGAATGAGCAGGCAATTAAATTATTGGATAAATATAACGCTTCCTACGGCGAGACCGTCGATACCATGATTGCCAAGGCACGTATTTTCGACAAGATGGGAGATTCGGCGAAAGCCACTGACCAATACAAGGCCGTTATTGCTTCAGGATTTCCGTTGCCCCCTGATTTAAAGAAATATATTCACGGACGACTGGCAGCAAAAGAATTTTAGTCAGCATATTGAGACTGTTTTTTTTCATAGAGCCTGAAAACCGATACGCAAAATTTTTAGCCCCAAGAGGTTTTTTATGAAGTCTTTTAAAAACATTTTTCTCTCCGGCAGCCTCTTGCTGTTCCTGATGCTCTCATCGTGCAGCTCCGTGCATAATGACCCGAAAGCGACACCCGATGCTTCCGGGATGAAGCCGGAGACCGGGCAGGATGCGGCCAAATCCTCACCGCCGAACACCCTGCCGGTTCAATACCAGACTCCCACCTATCTGGTAGGCCAGGAAAGCAAAGAGGAAATGAGCCGGTCCGAAGATGTCGGCATGAAGGTGGGGGCGACCATCAAGTCAACACGAGGCCCCCAACCGCTTTGGGATATCATGAAACGGCTCGCCTCCATCAAGAACATGAATATCTCCTGGGCAAGTGATGTCGAACAGAATGTCCTTGTTTATGTCGATATCAATGCGAAAGACGACTACAATGAAGCGATCGGCAATCTTCTCCGCCAGGTTGATTATTTCCACGAGATTCAAGGCAATACAATTGTCGTTAAGTATAAAGAAACTCGTCAGTTCCAGATTGCCATGCCCTTTATCAAACAGAAATACAAGACCGGTACCGGCGGCAATGTCCTGGGAAACCAGGAAGAATCTAATAACATCGACGGCACGATCGAGCTGAAAAGCGACGACAATGAATTTGACGTCTGGAAAAGCGTTGAAGCGAACTTGAATTCCATCCTAGATGTATGGACAACTGAAGCGATAACTGAAATTAGTACTACAACAAGTACAGATTCTAAAACTGCGTCTGCTGGCAGTACAGCCTTTACTCATCCTAATCCAAACAGTGATTTTACTGCTAGTTCTGGTGACTTAAAGAAATCTAAGGAAGATCAAAATAAAAAACAGGTTGAAGCAACTCGAAGGAGGTCTGGAAATCAAAATCTTTATATAATCGACAAACCTGTCGGCATGATCACCGTGACTGCCCCTCGAATTCTACTCGAACGAGTTGATACATATTTCAAAACCCTCAAAAGGGAATTGTACAAACAGATCTCCATTGAAGCCAAGATTATCGAGGTCCAACTCACCGATAATTCCAGTATCGGAATCAACTGGACCCAAGTATTAAGGAATTTCAGCGTGAATGGTACTGTGGCCTTTGGCTCCCAAGGAATTCCAGGCCTCATTGATGGGCAGGTGTATCCTTTTGTCTTTGCAAACGAGTCAGGCTCAAATGGTGTGCAGAATAATCTTGATAGCGATTCGCATCAAAAAATTCATGATCCGACAAGATTTGTCTCAAAGGTATCGATCAATCCCGCCAACTTCAATGTCTTTCTCAACGCCCTTGAGGAACAGGGAGATACCAAGGTACTCTCAAATCCGAAGATCAGCGTCATGAATGGCCAACCGGCCCTGATTACGGTCGGCCGGAACGTCACCTACATCGACAGCATAGACTCGGACCTTGACTCCGACTCCGGCGTGGTCTCCTTTACGGTCAATACCGAGCGAATCCTCTCCGGAATCGGCATGGCCCTGACTGCGACGGTGCTCGATGATAAAGAGATCATACTCAATCTGGTACCTGTCACCTCCGAACTGGAAGAACCGATTGAGTACAGGGATGTCGGCAATCAGGGAGGCGTAGTCGGCCTGCCCATTGTCAATGTCAGGGAAATGAGCACCACGGTACGGGTGAAGAACGGCGAGATGCTTGTCATCGGCGGACTGATAACCGATACACAGAGTACCAAGGGTGAATTTGCCCCTGTGCTCGGCAGAATTCCTGTTATAAAATATCTCTTCGGGTTTGAAGAAAAGACGAAACAGAAAAGGGAACTTATCATCCTGTTGAAACCGAACATCATCTAATATCTGCACATACCGCTTAAAATCAGATAACATACATTTTTAAGGTAGGGAGACAATTATGGAGAGGCTGAAATATCTGGTCATTGGAATTCTCGCGCTGACTTTGGCTGGTTGCGGTCAAACGGTCGTTGAAACTCTGAATGTACCCGAAGCACCTGGTTTCGACGCCCCGGGCAAAGGACGGAATGTGGTTATCCTGCCCTTTGCCGATTACTCCAACGCCGGTAATATCGATTCGGCTTACCGGAGAAATCTTGCAGTTACTGAAGCCCTCACCGATAGATTCAACGCCAATGGCTTTGGTATGCCGATCCAGGAAGATGTATTCCAGTATCTGGTTGCAGAGGGAATAATCAACCTCATACCTTATGGAGAGACTAAATCCGTCACCCTGGTCAATGAGCTGTCAAATGCCGATTGGTCGGACAAAATGAAGTCGGAAATCTCACGGTATATCGAGCACCAGAACGGGACGTCCGGGGTCAACGCCGGAAACAGCCCGGGCACACATGGGTTGACATCCAAGACCGTTGCCAAGATCGGCAGAAACTTCAAGGCAGATTATATCGTTCGTGGGCGTATACTTGAATACAAGTCCCGCCAGGATCCCACGTGGGAACCTTGGAAAAAGGGTATCCTGCCGTTCATCAACGGCGGTACCAGCCGGATTCTCTTCGGCTTTGCCAGTTCCGATATGTACGATGAATGGAACCAGAAAGCTACCGGCGGCATATACGGCGCCCGCATCGGCTACAAACACAGCAACTGGCCCTGGGATTCAGATGAAGGTGACACTATTTTCGGTTTGAGCAATGGCGATGATGCCAATGCTATTCTCTGGGGCTCAGTTGGAGCGGAACTTGGCCGCGCCAGCTACAACAGCGGCAGGGTCGATCAGGCAGTTGTGCAACTGCGCATCTGGGTTCAGGAGGCAACCTCCGGAAACGTGGTCTGGACGAACAGGGTGGATGTGAAGGTATCCCCGGAATCATTCCTCGCGGACAACCAATATGACACGCTCTTCGATAAGGCAATCGAAAAAGGTGTAACGACCTTGATAGATAATTTCGTTACGACCGGATTATAAGGCAGAATTTCTATCTGCCGATGTCACTTGAGGCCGCAACCCCGGCAATTGGGTTGCGGCCTTTTCTTTAGGCATTCGCCTCTCTCTGTTTTTTGGCGTTTTGAAAGAGCCCCATAAAATTGATCGGCTCCATAAGGAATGCAGTGAAACCGCCATCAATGGAAACCTGACTGACAATCTGCCTGGTAAAAGGAAAGAGCAGGGTCGGACAATCAACCTTCAGCACCATCTCGAGGTGTTCCTCCGGGATATTCCTGAGAAGAAAAACCGCCGCATGTTCGATCTCCAGGACAAACATCGCCTTCTCCTCATCCTGGGATATGACCTTGGCGGTAATCTGCAGAGAGACCTCATAGTGATCGTCGTCAACCTTCTTGCTGTTCATATTGAGATTGAGTTCAACCTTAGGTTCCGCTTTCTGAGGGGTAATAAATACCGCAGGGGCATAGGGGTTTTCAAAAGAGAGATCCTTGATATACATTTTCTGCATACGGAACTCCGGTCGTACTTGTGTCGAACCTTCTTCATGCGTCTCGGCCATTCTCTACCTCGTTTATGGGTATCATTGATAAATATCACTTTTTTCCAATACAGAAAACTCCACGCCCTGCACCGGTATTAAACTGCACTTGCCTGGATCAGGCAAGTCTTTCCAGGCAAATCACAGGGGACTTCAGAGAATACGACGCAGGAATCGGCCGGTATGCGATGCCGGGGTCTCAGCCACTGCCTCAGGCCTGCCGCTGACAATGATCCTGCCGCCGCCATCACCGCCTTCCGGGCCGACATCAATCAGCCAATCCGCCGTCTTGATGACATCGAGGTTATGCTCGATAACCACAACGGTATTCCCCTGATCCACCAGCCTGCCGAGGACGTTCAGGAGATGCTGAATGTCGGCAGGATGGAGTCCGGTTGTTGGTTCATCGAGAATATAGAGCGTCCTGCCGCTGCTGCGGCTTGACAGTTCCTTCGCCAGTTTGACCCGTTGCGCCTCCCCGCCCGACAAGGTGACCGATGATTGCCCGAGGGTAATATAGGAAAGTCCGACATCAAACAGGGTCTGCAGACGGTTTTTGATCGAAGGAACATTCCGGAAGAATTCCAGGGCCTCCTCAACGGTCAGAGCGAGAATTTCATGGATGTTCCTGCCCCGGTAGGCAATATCCAGCGTCTCGATATTATATCGTTTTCCCAGACATTTCTCACAGAGTACATAGACATCCGGGAGAAAATGCATGGCGATCTTGATTTCCCCCTCCCCCTCACAGGTCTCACATCTTCCGCCTTTGATATTGAAGCTGAACCGACCGGGACTGTAGCCCCTGGTCCTCGCCTCCGGCAGCCGGGAAAACAGCTCACGGATCGGGGTGAACACTCCGGTGTAGGTCGCCGGATTCGATCGCGGCGTCCTGCCGATTGGGCTCTGATCAATATCGACAATCTTGTCGATCGCCTCCAAACCGGTGAGAACCGCACCGTCGAGTTCGGCACTCCCTCTTCTTATGCCGATTCCTTTTTTCGCAAGTTTATACAGGGTTTCAATGACCAGTGAACTCTTGCCGGAACCGGAAACCCCTGTTACACAGGTCAAAACACCGAGCGGGAAGGCCGCCTCAATCGATTTCAGATTATTCACCGAGGCGTTCTTCACTCTCAGACTGCCTTTCTCCCCAGGTACTATCGGTCGACGTTGCGGCGGGACCTCGATTTTTTTTCTCCCGGAAAGGTAGGCTCCGGTCGCGGATTTCTTATCGAGCAGAAGACCGGCCACCGGCCCGTTATAGACCACCTCGCCACCATGAACGCCGGCACCGGGTCCCATGTCGAGGACATGGTCCGCGGCCAGGATGGTATCGGTATCGTGCTCGACAACAATGACGGTATTGCCGAGATCCCGCAGCTCCAGCAGCGTATTGATCAGTTTCTGATTGTCGCGCTGGTGCAGACCGATGCTCGGTTCATCGAGGATATACAGGACGCCGGCCAGTCTCGAACCGATTTGCGAGGCCAGGCGGATGCGCTGCGCCTCTCCACCCGAGAGGGTGCCGGCCCTCCTCTCCAGCGAGAGATAGCCAAGACCGACATCCTCGAGAAAGGTCAGCCTGTCGACAATTTCCTTCAGGATCGGCTCGCCGATCTTGCGTTCCCGCTGGTTGAGGGGCAAAAGCGGTAAATCCGGCAGGAGCCTCTCGATCGACCGACAGACGAGATTGTGGATTGACATGCCGCCGATCCGGTATGCCAGCGCCTCGGCCTTCAAGCGAGCCCCCTGGCAGAGCGGGCATATTTGTTCGTTCATGAATTTTCCAAGTTCTTCCCGGATCATGTTGGACTGGGTCTCATGAAACCTGCGGTCAAGCTGGGGAATGACGCCCTCAAAGCGGCGTTCATCGGTCATTGTCCGGCGTTCGTTCTGGTAGTGGAAACGGATGTCTTCTTTGCCTGAACCATAGAGAACAGCCTTTCGTGCCTTCACCGGCAATTCGGAGAACGGGGTCTCAAGCGAGAACCCATAGTGCTCGGCGACCGCAGCAAGGATTTGACCGGTATATGATTTCTCTTTTCTCCAGCCCCATGGGGCAATCGCCCCGTCCATGATACTCTTTGTCTCATCAGGGACGACAAGGGCCGGGTCAAAGAACTGCTTCACCCCGAGGCCGCTGCATTCCGGACAGGCCCCCTGCGGATTATTGAAGGAAAAAAGCTGTGTCGACGGCGGCGGCAGGGAGATGGAGCACTTGTGACAGGCCGCATGTTCACTGAAGAGCTGTTCTTTTTCTCCGTCAACAAACTGCACAAGGAGAAAACCGCCCGACAGTTTGACGGCAGTACCCACCGAATCCGACAGCCGTCTGCGGAGAGAACTTTTGATGACCAGCCGGTCAATGACGACCTCGATGGTATGGCGGCGGTTCTTCTCGAGATCGGGGATATCAGTTGCCGGCATGACTTCGCCGTCGATGCGGACACGGACAAAGCCCTCCCTGCGGATACGGTCGAGAATCTGCTCATGTCTTCCCTTCTGGCCGGCAACCAGAGGAGCAAGGAGCAGGATCCTGGTGCCTTCTTCCTGGCCAAGGAGAATATCGACCATATCCTCCACCGTCTGGGCCTGGATCTCGCTGCCGCACTGAGGACAGAAAGGCCGGCTGCAGCGGGCGAAAAGCAGACGCAGGTGATCATAGATCTCGGTCACGGTGCCGACGGTGGAGCGGGGATTTTTGCTGGTCGTCTTCTGTTCTATCGAAACGGCAGGGGAAAGTCCCTCGAGGGCATCAACATCCGGCTTGTCCATCTGCCCGAGAAACTGCCGGGCATAGGTTGACAGGGATTCGACATACCGTCTCTGCCCTTCGGCATAGAGGGTGTCAAAGGCCAAGGTCGACTTTCCTGACCCTGAAAGTCCTGTAAATACAACTAATTGATTTCGAGGCAGATCGACGTTTATATTTTTCAGATTGTGCATCCGGGCACCACGGATGCTGAGTATCTTCGGTTCCATCAGAGAATATCGGCAAAGGGGGGAAGGGCAGTCTGAATCTGCAGCTCGCTCACAGGAGATTACTGTGATCGACTTTTATGCAGCGGTCCATGATAACGGTGAGACCATGTCGGCGGGCATATGCCGCGGCCTCATGGTTGACGATACCGAGCTGCATCCAGACAGCACCGGCGCCGATCTTCACCGCTTCTTCAACGAAGGGAAACACCTCTTCGGAACGCCTGAAAATATCAACAATGTCAATTTTTTCAGGGAGGATCGTGAGGGAAGGATAGCATTTCAAACCGAATATCTCTGTCTGCCCCGGATTTACCGGATAAATGGTATAACCGGCAGCCAAAAGATATCGCCCGACCATATTGCTCGGTCGATTTTCCTTGGCTGATAAACCGACAATGGCGATGGTTTTGGCCCGACGCAGAAGCGTTTCCACCTCCATTTGCGGGTTGAGAGTAATCATAAGGATAATCCGTCTGCTTCAAGGTGAGAAACGGCTGGAGGGAAAAGGAGAAAAAGATTTACCCCTGAAATAGGCTGTGGTAGCCTGTGCGAATATAATGGTGAACCCATGGACAAATGTCAAGAGAGCAATTATATACTCTGACACTATTCAGGCATGTCGGGCACCGAAACTCCACGCCACCGGCACACTACACAACACCAGCACCACGACAGACGAGGCATCTAAATGAATTTTCAGGATATTATTTTCAACCTCGGCACGTACTGGGCCGATCAAGGCTGCCTGATTCAACAGCCCTACGACATGGAAGTCGGGGCCGGAACCTTCCACCCGGCGACCCTGCTCCGCTCCCTGGGGCCGGAGCCATGGAGGGCCGCCTATCCGCAGCCCTCAAGACGACCGACAGACGGTCGCTACGGCAACAATCCCAATCGCCTGCAGCATTACTACCAGTACCAGGTCGTCCTTAAACCCTCCCCTCTCAATGTCCAGGATCTGTATCTCGGCAGTCTCGAACGCTTTGGCCTGAACCTGATGGAACACGATATCCGCTTTGTCGAAGACGATTGGGAATCACCGACACTCGGGGCCTCAGGGCTCGGTTGGGAGGTCTGGCTGGACGGCATGGAAATCACCCAGTTCACCTATTTCCAGTTGGCCGGCTCGATAGACCTGCACCCGACCACGGTGGAAATCACTTACGGACTCGAACGGATCGCCATGTATCTGCAGGGGGTCGAGAGTGTGTACGATATCGCCTGGAACGATACGGTAAAGTACGGAGAAATTTTCCATCAGGCGGAAATCGAATTTTCCACCTTCAATTTTGAGGAAGCGAACGTCGAAAGACTTACTGCCTTTTTTGACATCTACGAAGAAGAGGCGACGAAACTCATCGACAAGAAACTGATTTTGCCGGCATATGACTACTGTCTCAAATGCTCACACACCTTCAATCTCCTCGATGCCCGCAAGGCCATCAGCGTTTCGGAACGAACCCGGTATATTGGACGGATCAGAAATATTGCCAGGAGGGTGGCTGAGTGTTATGTCGCTCAGCGCGAGGAGATGGGACATCCACTTTTGAAACAGCCGTGAAAAGAAATGGCGGAAGTGCATGGGAATCGAACCCACCTGACAGGCTATTAACCCGCCACACCGGATTTGAAGTCCGGGAGAGCCACCAGTGCCCTGTCCACTTCCACATAAATCAATCAAGACAAAGAGGAGTATTATACTAATTAGTGTTGACCTTGAAAACAACTTTTTATTATAATGGCTGATTCAACGATCCCACTATAGAAATACAGCCTCCCAGAAAAGAGGATTTTCCTCCGGAACACGTCATCTTTCCGGAATTTCTGCAGCTTCCACAACCACTGGAAAAACTAAACAGCCCATGCAGTGCGAACGACTTATTAAACTGGCCAAGTCATGGTACCTTAGCGTCCGCGACGAGACCATGGCCCCGGCCCGAATGATCTCCTTTATCGAGCAGCATGTCTCTCAATGCGAAGTCTGCCAGGTCGATCCCGATATCCAGGACGAGGTGGCGAAGATTACTGAAATCGTCCTCCCCGAGGCGAAACTCCCCAAGGCCATGCGTCTCAGCAGCGAGCACGATGAGGATATCGAGGACGAGGCTGGCGATCTCAGTGAAGTTTCCGAAGAAGAGGACCTCGAGGGTCTGGATGAGCTCGACGAACTCGACGAGGAGCCCCTCATTGATGACGACGATGAAATCTGAATAAGATTTAAGGGTACGGAGACGGCCAGATCCGCCCTCCGTACCCGAACATTGTCATTCCGCACGCCCCCAGCCAGCCAGTTTCCCACTGATAAATTCCGCAACCATCTGTTGCTCGTCGGCGCCCTTGCCGACAACGGAAAGCGGTGCGCCAAAGGCAAAGCGCACTGGTTCTGCTTCATCTATTACTCCGAAATCCTTTATAAATTTTCCATTCTTCCAGGCATCCGTCTTGAGGGCCAGAGGGATGATCGGCACCCCGGCCCTCTTCGCCAGTTTGACCCCGATGGAGCTCATCTGCGAGGGATCAAAGAAATCGGTCCGGGTAGTCTGGGGAAACACAATTATCGAGATCCCCTGCTGCAGGCGCTTCTCCCCTTCCTCGAGAACCGTCTTCAGATCCTGACGGGGATTGGTCCGGCTGACGGCCACCGGATCGCATGATCGCATGACATGCTTAAAAAACGGATAGTTCAGCAGACTCTCTTTGATGACAAAGGTCACCGGTTTCAGCGGTTGGATCATGACGGGCAGGATCACCGTCTCCATCATACTCATATGATTACCGATGACCACACAGGGCCCAGCGACTTTGCGAAACTCGTCCAGGCCGGCGATGGAAATACGGACTCCGATATCCTCGAGAAGATGCAGGATCTCAAGACTGCTGGCGGCCCAGGTCTTACCGTCATATTGACCACGTTTGGCCAGGCCGCTTGCCCTGAGGACGACCCCGAACAACCGGCTGTAAAAGTAAAGCGTCGGCACCATTCTCGCAAAAAGCGGGATATCCTTGCCGGTCGTAGTGATATACGACGAATCGGCCTGCAACAGATCATTCATTTCCTGACTCCCGTAAACGTTCGTACAAAAATACCCGCAACTTGCAACCGCCGTGACCGTCGCCAGGAGCATCCGGATAGAGCCGCAGCAAACCACCTGGCTATATCCATTTATTCTTTCTGAGATACAACAGCTGCAGGAAAAATATACCGAGGACAATGGCGCAGAAAATGAGAAATCCCCATCTGCTTGAGGCCCCGGGAATACCTCCGAGATTTACCCCCAGCAGTCCGGCCAGAAAACCGAGCGGCATGAATATCGTCGCCACAATCGACAGGACATACATCCGCTTATTCATCTGATCGGACAAGCGGCTGATCAACTCCTCATGGAGCACCACGGCCCGATCGCGTACGGAATCGAGTTCCTCGACATAGCGGATAAGACGGTCGGATACCTCCCGCAACCGCATCCTGTCAACATCCTGGAGCCAGGTAACTTTGGTGGACTGGAGATAGCCGAGGGCCTCACGCTGAGGCGCAAGATATTTCCTCAGCTCGATGATCTGGCGACGCAATGTCGAAAGAATCGGCCTCAACACACCGCTCTCTTCCGCCATTATCCGTTCCTCGAGGTCATCGAAGGTCGCCTCGAAATCCTCGATCACATCACCGATCCTGTTCATCACATATTCACACATCTGAACAAGGAATTCACCTGGCGAGCTGGGTCCCTCTCCGTCTTCAATCGCCTTTTGCATATCATCGATTGAGGCGAGGATACGCTTTCCGGTGCTGATCATCCCGTGCTCGTCGATCCACAGGCGGATTGCCACCATATCCTCGGGATCGGCCCCCGGGTTGAGGTTGACCCCGCGAAGCCCGAGAAGCAGGCCGTCATGAAAGGGCGTGCTGCGCGGCCTGGAATCCTCCGAAAGGAGATTTTCGACGACCAGGTAATGAAGCCCTTCCCGCTTCTTCAGCCACTGCCGGACGAAGGGGTGACTGTAATCGAGATGCAGCCACAATGCCCTCCCCTCACCGGCCTGCCACCCTTCCACCTCCTGCCAGCCGACCTTGCTGCCGCCGCCGCTGCCATCGAGGATATACGCCTGGACCAGACCGCCTTCCTGCATCGCCCCTCTCCTCTCACTCACGGTTCTGCCTGATATGGATGTCGCGCTGCGGAAACGGGATCTCGACGCCGTGTTTCCGGAAAACCTCATCGATCCTGAAGTTCATATCGCTTCGCACCCGGTATTTATTATCAACATTTTTCAGATGGCAGAGCAGGTCAAAATTGAGAGCGCTGTCGCCGAATGTCTGAAAAAACACCTCCGGCTTCGGTGAACTGCCGTCGACGATCACCTCTTTCTGGTCGTTGGCGATCTCAAGCAGCAGACGGCGCACCAGTTCGGTATCGGAGCCATAGGCGACCCCTACGGTGACACGCAGACGTCCCCGTGCATCATTGAACATCATGTTGGTTACCGGCGAGGAAATAAGTTCCGAATTCGGGACAATGACGTCGGAACGATCGAAGGTCTGGATTATAGTCGAGCGCACACTGATCTTTTTGACATGTCCCTCGGTCGAACCTACGACAACCCAGTCTCCCCGCTTGATCGGTCGTTCAAAAAGAAGGATCAGGCCGGAAACAAAGTTGTTGACGATATTCTGCAGGCCAAAGCCGATACCCACAGACAGGGCTCCGGCAATGACGGTCAGGCCTGAAAAGCTCACACCGGCGATAGACAACCCGATGAGCGCCGCCAGGACATAGCAGACATATCCGGTCACGGTCAGGAGGGCCTCGCGGGCGCTGACGGCAACTGACGGATCGAGCAGCCATTTCTGTTCGAGGATTTTTTTGATCCCCACGGCCGTCGACAGGCCGACAATGAACATCAAGATACCGAGGACAATGCGGGCGGGGATAATGAGCAGGCCGCCGATATGGAATCCGTTGAGAAGATACGAAAAAAGGGCGCTGGCATAGCCATGTGAAATATCCCATATCCTGACCAGGATGAGAATCACAGCCACAACCAGGATGCCTTTCATAATACCCTGCAGCCATCCGATGCTCCTCAGCAGCTCTTCCTCGTCCTCATTGTCGAGAGTTATCCCGATCTTCCCGAAAATGCGCCGCCTGTCTCGAAAGAGAAAGGTATACAGGTGCCTGACGATATCAATGAACAGGACAGTTCCGGCAAGGAACAGGAATGAAACGGCAAAACTTGCCAGCACATAGGCGGAAAGCGCCCGAAATCCGGACATTTCCAGATAGAGGACAATCACCGTCAGAACGAGAAGGGCGGACCGCAGCAGCTTGCGCCTCGGCTGCAGAAAGGAGTAAAATCCAGCAGCGGAATGGATCGCAAAAACCGCCAGGACGCAGGTGAAGCTGATCGCGATAACTCGGCAGACCAGCAGGACCGGCTCGGAGATCACGCCCAGATCGGGGCTTGCAAGCATGAAAATCAGCAGCCCCGCGCCAGCCGCCGCCAACCGCATCCGCCACCTCTGCCCGTTCGAAAAAACCCTCCTCTCAGGGGAGGCCCCCCCTCCCGCCAGGCACAGGGCCTCGATCAGGGTCGGCAACAGGGAGACCAACAGGAGGGAGAGAAAGAGCCAGGGAAGATACGAAGGGCTGTCGCCACGAGACAACACCAGCCATGAAGACACTGTCGCCCCGCTCAGCAGGCCGAGGACAACGCGAAAAAAGAGAGGCTGCCGGTTCAACCGGGCAAGAAATATCCCCAGACTGCTCCCTTGATCCAAAGCCAGATAGATTTCCATTTTGGCCAGCACACGGGTACACAGCCAGATCGCCGAAAAGGCGAACAGCAGGATCGCCACAACCTGATGCTCAGTGAGTTTCAACAGGCCATTTTTCACCTGGGTCAGATCGAAAAATCTTTGCCGGTCACCGAGGTCCTGGAGATCCGGTCCGAGATTCCAGAGCGGCACACCTTGTCTCAACACCCTCTGGCGACGCCCCTCCTGCTGCAGCAATTCCAGTTTTTTCAAGGCCTCCGTCGCATTGAGCGCGAGCAGTCGATATCCCGCCAGGTCGACCTCCTTCAGCTTGCGCTTCGCCACCAGGCCGCTACGCTCCCTGGTGATCTTCTCCGATTCACCCTCAACCTTATCGCCGAGGGCCTTCAGGGTGGCATCAATCTGCTGCAGTCCAGTCTGCACATTCTCCTGCCCTTTTTCTCCTTGCTGGAGATGATCTACAATCTCCTTCCTGTATGATTCAAGCTGTTTGGGGCTATGGGCATATTGAGAAAAAGACTTGACCAGCTTTTTTATCTCCTGATTCCCCTTCAGCGGGTCATAGGCCTTTTCAGTCGGCTGGGCCTGCTGCGAGAAGACCGGGCATGCCCACATGCCCCACATGATGACAACGAATAGAATGAGAAGGAAAGGTTTTTGTATACGCACTGATACTCCCCGATACCGGATCGCCACACGGATGGAATGAAGGTTGCCCGACGAGATTGCAGGTCAGGATAAAAAGGTACAAAAATACGAGCACATTGCAAAGGAGAAAGATACAGGAAAAGGCGAGTGGGAGAAAAACCCGCCAACCCGGCCGGAACGGCTGGAACCTTCTCGAAGCGCTGACTGCGGTACCTCCGGCGAGGCCAGCTGGCAGCCGCATCTCCTCCCTGCTCAGGCGGTCCGGGAAATCCGTCTTTTTGCCTGCCCGGCCATGAAAAAAAAAGGGGCCTGCTACGATTTCCTGTAGCAGGCCCAATATGTAAAAGCCGCAAGGGCCAGTGAAGACAAGGGGGTAAGACGGGAAAAATGACGGCAACCACGAAGGGGTCAACCGATTGACTGAAGGAACTGTTCTCCGCAGCAAGAAGGCTGTCTAAGCCGTCGTCAAACAATAACCGTTACGCAGAAATACCTTTCCGGCATAAGGGGCCGTAACGAAATGGTGAAAAATGTAACTGTTATTTCGTAACGGCCCCTAAATTCAGGTTGGCTTGTATAACATAACTGCCTCGGCCGTGCAAGACCTATCTTCCAGTTATTTTCCCTCCGCCACATTCTCTTTCTCGCGGCTGTATGATACGCTTAAATAAGAGGGATCGGACGACTGTCGGGTCCGCTCCCGGCAGATGGATTGCACTGCGTGCTGGGGGACAGGCGATGTTCCGCAGTGCCAAGGAGGGGATAATGAAGCTCGTATACAAGACCGTGCCCGTGGAATTTCTCACCGCACTCCCGGAAGGCATTAAATATGTCCAGAAGAGGGGGAAGGATTTTCTCGTCATCGAGCAGCTCTACTGCCGGGACGGTCACAGCCTGATGGCGGAGCATGTGCGTCTCCACGGCGAGCCTTCTATCTGCCTCGACGCCAGGATCGGCAGCCAGCAGGGCCGGATATTCGTCGATGCCTTCTGGGGCAGTCACGACAAACTCTACAGCTTTATCCCGACCGAGGTCGATCTCCACAGTTACACGGAAGCCCGATGCCCGCATTGCGGCGTCAGCCTGATGGCCGAACGGAAATGCCCCTACGAAGGGTGCGGCTGTTCCCAGGCCATCGTCCTGCATCTGCCGGGCGGTGTCAACAGGATCCTGGTCTGCGCCAGACTCGGCTGTCCCGACCATGAACTGGTGGTCCAGAGACTGCCCCAGGAGATTACAAGAAAACTGCGTAAAATAAATTACTTCGGAGAATTTCACGACGATATGTTCAGAGGGATCTGAGTATGACTGCTGATGAGAAAAACTATATAGAGATCAATCCGCAGCGATGCAAGGGCTGTGCCGTCTGTGTGGTGTCCTGCCCGCACGACTGCATCGAAGTGGGCTCGGAGATCAACCGGATGGGCTATCAGTACGCCCGTTTTGCGGTGCACAAATGCATCGCCTGCGGCATGTGTTTCTACACCTGTCCCGAATTCGGCGCCATCGCCGTCTATAAAAAAACACGCAAGGGGGCCTGATATGGGTCAGCATCTCATGAAAGGCAACGAGGCGGTTATCTACGGGGCTCTGCTGGGTGGGGCGACCCACTATTTCGGTTACCCGATCACGCCGGCCAGCGAAATCGCCCATGCCGCAGCCGAACTCTTTCCCCGTTGCGGCAGACACTTTCTCCAGGCCGAGTGCGAGGTCTCGTCGATCAGCATGCTCTACGGCGCAGCCGCGGCCGGCGCCCGGGCCATCACCGGTTCCTCCGGACCAGGCCTCTCCTTGATGGCCGAGGGACTCTCCTATCTCTCCGGTTCGGAACTGCCCTGTGTCGTCGTCGATGTGCAGCGGGCCGGCCCCGGTCTCGGGTACATCTGGCCCGAGCAGGCCGATTACAATTTCATCGTCCACGGCGCCGGCCATGGCAGCCACAGCGGCGTGGTCCTCGCCCCGAACTCCGCCCAGGAGATGTGCGACTTCGCCTACCGGGCCTTTGAGCTGGCCGAACGCTACCGCTGCACCGTCTTTCTTCTTGCCGACGCCTATATCGGCCAGATGATGGAACCGGTCGAACTACCCCGGCAGATTCAGGCCAACCCCCATAAAGACTGGGCCCTGTATGGGAATGCTGCGAGCCGCCACAATCTCCTCTCCTCGATCTACCTGAAGATGGAGGAACTGGAGGGGCACAACCAGCATCTGCAGGACAAATACCGGCGGATGGAAAAGGAGATCGTCGATTTCGAAGAGATCGAGACCGGGGATGCCGAATATCTCTTCGTGGCCTACGGCATCACCTCCCGCATCTGTCATTCGGCCCTGCAGGAGCTGCGCAAAAGAGGCGTCAAGGCCGGGATGCTGCGCCCGAAAACCCTCTTCCCCTTCCCCACAGCCCGCCTCCAGGAACTGGCCCGGCAGGTGAAGAGGATCGTCGCGGCGGAACTCAGTTGCGGCCAGATGGTGCGTGATGTCCGTCTCGCCGCAGCCGGTGCGGTACCGGTCGATCTCTACAACTGGATGGGCGGCCGGATTCCGTCGACCGAGGAAATCGTCCAGCGCCTGGAGACGGATATTGCGTCTGCATGATCTTGTGATAGTTCAGCTTCCGCGGCAGGACAGCCTCAGTCGACGGCACCTTGCTCGCTTTTACGGAGAATGAAAAAATGCCCACGATAAAACACCAGAAGGCACAAGCCCTGTATGCCACCTTTGAACGCAAGGCCGAAGGCGCCGAAGTCAGCCACTACTGCCCCGGCTGCGGTCATGGCGTCGTCCACAACCTGATCGCCGAGGCGATCGACGATCTTGGCATCCAAGACCGGGTGATCTTCTGTTCGCCGGTCGGCTGCAGTGTCTTTGCCTACTATTATTTCGATGTCGGCAACATCCAGTGCGCGCATGGTCGAGCCCCCGCCGTGGCCTCCGCCATCCGTCGGACCAACGACGAGGCTATCGTCATTTCCTACCAGGGTGATGGCGACCTGGCCGGCATCGGCATGAGCCAGATCGTCCATGCCGCCAACCGCGGCGAGAACATCACGGTTATTTTCATCAACAATGCCATCTACGGCATGACCGGCGGCCAGATGGCCCCTACCACTATTCTCAACCAGAAAACCGTCACCACCCCCGGAGGCCGAAATGCCGCCAACGAGGGCTTCCCGATCGGCATGGCGGAGCTCATCAACAGCCTGCATGCCCCGGTCTTCGTCGAACGCGTCTCGCTGGCCACCGCCCCGAAGGTCATGAAGGCCCGCATGGCGATCCGCAAGGCCCTGCGCAATCAGGTCGACAAGAAGGGCTTCTCGCTGGTGGAGGTGCTGTCGCCCTGCCCGGTAAATTGGAAGATGACCCCGGTCGAGGCCCGCCGGTGGATCGAGGAAAATCTGGAACCGGTCTTCCCGATCGGCAATCTCCGCGATCTGCCGAAAGGCCCCTTCGACAGGGTGGACGGAAAGAAGTCATCACGCCTCAGCGATAAAAAAATCCTGGAGATCCTCGGCGTCGGCGAAGAGGAGGTGCATACCCGGACCAGCCGCCTGAAAGAGGAACAGCACGTAAAGATCGCCGGTTTCGGCGGCCAGGGCGTATTGTCCACCGGCATCCTGCTGGCCAACTGCGCGATTGCCGAGGGCCTCAAGACCACCTGGCTGCCATCCTATGGCGCGGAAATGCGCGGCGGCACCGCCAACGCCAGCATCAACATCTCCCATGAGACCATCGGCTCGCCCATCGTCACATTCCCCAATACCCTGATGGCCATGAACCTCCCCTCGCTCGATGCCTTTGAAGATACAGTGCGGCCGGGCGGCCGTATCTATGTCAATTCATCGCTGGTACCCCGCAAGGTCAGGCGCACGGATGTCACGGCCTATCACATTTCTGCCACCGATATGGCCAACAGCATCGGCGCCAGCCAGATCGCCAACGTCATCCTGCTCACCGTCTACGCCCTGGTTTCGGGGGCCATAAACCTGGAGACCCTGCAGAAGGTCATCCCGCTGTCGATCAAACGAAAAAACCTGGTGAATATCAATATGCAGGCAATCGAGGCCGGTATCTCCTGGCACCGGGAAAACTGCAGGGAGTAAAAGGACAGGACGGACTGTGGATGTCGGCAGGAAATATCCGTAACGGGTAAATGCTGCGACCGGCATCAGGTGCCGTAAAGAAAGAGTCAGAAATGCATTGGGTATTACCTTGACCGGGGAACCCGGCGTAGCCACGAAAACGGTTAGGACTATCCCGTTTTCACCCATTCCACAAGCGGGTCAAGCCATTCCCGGTAGGGCCGGTAGATCAGGCCGTGGCCGATATCGAGAGTGACGACGATCTCGGCGAATTGGCCAAGCCCTTCCGACCGCTGAAAGTACAATGCCGGGGTGATCGACTGGCTATCGGACCGATCGTGGATCGAGAGGACCTTGCCATACAACTTCAGGTTTTCATCTTTCAGGCATTTTTCAAAGAGGCTTGCCAGGAAAACGTAGTTTATCTTTTTTTCCTGGAGCATGGCGGAAGCATAGGCGCTGATAATGCCGCCCTTGGAGGCCCCGACTATGGTGATTGCCTCCGGCGATATTCCGCTTGCCAGGAGTTTTCTGACCTGGGAGGTGATTTTTTCGGCATAGGCGATAATACCGGTGCCTTTCTCCCGGGCCTCACTGATAACGATGAATCCTTCCCGGGCCAGCGCATCCAGGATGAGTTCGTATTCATAGTAACCATGCTCTGGACTCTTGGGCCGGATTCCAGCCTCCTCCACGATCAGGCCATGAAGATAAAAGAGATACGCTTTGGTGCCGTCAGGATTGTCTGGCACCTGTTGAAGGATATTGGAATTCATTGTTTGCACGTACGCCTCCTGTCCGGAAAGGTTCCTTAATTCTCTTTATGGCAGACGGTGATACCTCATTCACAGGCTTTCGCGTTGCTCTCGAAAGCGCCGGATTCGCCGGCAGAATTAGTCTACAGGAGACGTTCCATCTCTGCAACGGAACCTTGAATAATCGAAAGGGATAACGACGACCGAGTTTGACCGATAGTAATGGCATGTTCATCGTTCCATGAACGATTATAATTTTTCAGATATCAACAACCTGAAAAAATAGGACGCCGCTTCCCTGTAAATGCATTGATACCCTCTATACCATCCCTGGTTCTCGACAGTACAGCAATACCACGCGCCTCGTGTTCCATCTGCGTCTCCAGGGTTGTCGAAAAACTTTCATGCAAGAGCCTCCTGGCCATACCGAATGAGCGTGTCGGCCCGTCTGCAAAGGATTTCGCCAGCAAGGCAACTTCTCTCAGGAAGTCACCATCAGGAACAACTCTGTTGACAAGGCCCCAGCCCAGTGCCTCTGAGGCGCTCAAACGACGGTTTGTCATTATCATTTCCCGGGATCTGGATAGCCCGATCATCCTTGGCAAAAGATAGGTCATGGCGCCATCCGGGGACAGCCCTGCCGCTGTATAGGCAGCTGTAAATGATGCCCCCTCGGCAGCATAGATGATATCCCCGGTAATTGCAAAACTCATCCCCGCTCCCGCAGCAGGGCCGTTCACAGCTGTAATCAAGGGCTTATCCATTCTGGTAAGCAGAGAAACGGCAGCATGGAAATACACTGTCATTTCATTCAAGACCGCAGAGAGCTGGCTCCCGAGACCGGCGAAGAACTTCAAGTCTCCCCCGGCACTGAAGGCCTTTCCTGCACCTGTCAGAACGACGGCACGAATATCGAGGCTCTCGTTGCAGCGGATCGCGGCATCCATCAGTTCCCTGCAGACGTCAAGATTCAATGCATTGAAGACCTCTGGTCGATTGAGAGTGATGAATGCCGCCTGCTCTTTGATTTCAAAAATGATCGTTTTATACTGCATGGCCATTGTTTATTTTTTATGTTATTGATTTAATGATATAATCTCACGAACAGCGGCAGAGACTGAGCCATTGTACCCCACCATCCCGCCGGCTTGGCTCCCGGTATTCTTCGGCCTCTAACTATCAAGCACCGCAGAAAACGAACATTCCGGTAACACACACCAGCCGGGATAGAGAGAAAACCCAGCGCCGGGAGCACGGTTTACTTCGCTGCCATGCGGATGGCGCCATCAAGGCGAATCACCTCACCGTTCAGATAGGCGTTTTCGACGATGTGGCGCACCAGCGCCGCATACTCCGCCGGCCGGCCCAGTCGAGATGGGAACGGCACCGTCTTTCCCAGAGAATCCTGCACTTCCTGCGGCAGCCCCAGCAGCATCGGGGTCTCGAAAATCCCGGGGGCGATGGTCATGACCCGGATCCCGGAGCGTGCCAGCTCGCGCGCCAGAGGCAGGGTCATCGCCACTACCCCGCCTTTCGAACCGGCATAGGCCGCCTGGCCGATCTGACCGTCGAAGGCCGCGACCGAGGCAGTATTGACGATGACCCCCCTCTCGCCGTCGGCATTCGGCTGTCCTTTGCTCATCACATCTGCGGCAAGACGAACCATGTTGAAGGTACCGATCAGGTTGACGTTGATGACCTGGATGAAGGTGCTGAGCTGGTGCGGACGGTCACGGCCGACCACTCGTTCTGCCGAGGCGATGCCCGCACAGTTCACCAGGCCGTGCAGGCCGCCAAACCTGCTCACCGCCGCGTTGATACATGCTTTCGCGCTCTCTTCACTGGTAATATCCGTCTGCACGAAATGGGTACCGGCACCCAGTTCGGCCTGGACTGCTTCACCGGCCGTCTGGTTGACGTCCGCCAGCACGACCTTGCCGCCGCCATTGACGATCATGCGGGCCGTGGCTGCACCCAGGCCGGAAACTCCGCCGGTCACCACAAATACGCTGTCTTGTAGCTGCATCTGCAATTCTCCAATCCGTGTTGAGATGAGGGGGTTAACACAACTTGCCTGATCGAGGCCGTGCACCCACTTGAAGCAGTTTATGCCGGCGAAACCGGGCAATAGAACCCCTAGAAAATATACTTTTCCACCTGGCTGGTGGCGTCGGCGATCAGACGTTTGGCCGCCAGCAGGCCGCCGGGTTTGCAGGCGGTTACCGCCGCCATTGCAGCCAGCGGGGTATCATCGCCGATGAAGGACACACATTTTTCGGCGGCATTGCCAAACTGCTGCCTTGCCGTAAATGCGCACAGCGTGACCACCGCCCGATACAGCTCCTGCTTCTTCTCCGTTACGGCAGCCGAGGCCTTTTCCGCGCGCAGCACGGCGCTTTCCAGGGCGAATATCTGGATTGCCGCGTCGGCCAGGGCCAGGAGAATCTCCTGTTCGCCGGCAGCCCCGGCGCCGAACAGCTCGACGATACTATCGGTGAGGGCCAGACAGGTCCGTTTCATCCTGCGCAGCAGCTGCTTTTCCGAAGCGAAGTCTCCGACAGCGGCGGCCTCAAACGCCGGATCGAGCGCCTTGCCGCCGATGCCTTTACGGATCAGCAGGCCGGGGATCAGTATCCGGTTGATCTCATTGGTCCCCTCATAGATCCTCTGCACCCGCTCGTCGCGATACAGCTGCTCGATGGGGTACTCGGCGATGTAGCCGTAGCCGCCGTGCACCTGCAGCATCTCATCGATGCTCCGGGCGGCCGCCTCGGAACAGAAGACCTTGGCCAGGGCGCATTCCGCCGCGTACTCCTCGATCCCCTTCTGGTATTCGACGTAATAGTTCTCCGTTCCCTTGGCGATGGTCGCCAGCCGGTCATCGATCAGACCCGCCAGCCGATAGACGACGGCCTCGGAGGCGAAGGTCATGGCGGTGACATCGGCCAGCTTCTCGCGGATAGCCCCGAAACTGCTGATCGGGACATTGAACTGCCGGCGTTCATTGGCATAGCGTGCCCCTTCTGACAGGGCATATTTTTCCTGCCCCACACAGAACGCACCCAGCTTTAAGCGACCGACATTCAAGACATTGAAGGCGATTTTGTGCCCCTTGCCGAGCTCACCAAGCAGGTTCTCCACCGGCACCCGGACGTTGTCCAGGATGACCTGGCGGGTCGACGAGCCGTGCATGCCCATCTTCATTTCTTCCGGGCCGAACGACAGACCGGCGGAGGTGCGCTCCACCAGAAATGCGGTGAAATGTACCTTGTCGACCTTGGCGAAGATCGTAAACAGGTCGGCGAAGCCGGCGTTGGAGCTGAACTGCTTGGTGCCGCTCAAGATGTAGTGTCTGCCGTCCCCGGAGAGCGTCGCCGTGGTTTTCGCCCCCAGGGCGTCGGATCCTGAGCCCGGTTCAGTCAGGCAATATGCGCCGATCATCTCGGCCTTGATCAGCCTGCCCAGATAGCGCTCCTTCTGTTCGGGGGTGCCGTAATAGATCAGCGGCAGCATGCCGATGCCGGTATGGACCATATAGGACAAGCCGAAATTGCGGGCAAAGGCCATCCTTTCCATGACCAGCATGCTGGTCGCCTTGTCGAGCTCCAGACCGCCGTACTGCTCCGGCGCATCGATCATCATCAGCCCGAGCCCGGCGCATTGCTTCAGTTTCTCGACCACCAGCTCAAAATCCTTGGCCTCGATCTCGCCGTTTATCGGCATGATTTCGCCAGCCACAAACTGCTCGGTGGTATCGGCAATCTGTTTATGTTCGTCGCTGAAATCCTCCGGGGTAAACACGTCCCGACAGTCGATGTCTTTGACCAGGTATTCGCCGCCGTTGCATATTGTATGAGCCATGATCATTCCTTTTCACATATCCCGAACAGAGGCGGGACGGTTAGCTGAAAATTCCCTTGAAGGATTCTCTCATCTGGCGTTTGAGGATCTTGCCGGTCGGTGTCTTGGGCAGCGCCTCGACAAAAATAATCTTTTTCGGGACTTTGAATGATGACAAGTGTTTTTTGCAGTGCGCCATGATCTCCTCTTCCGTGGCCGTCGCCCCGGCCTTGAGCTTGATCACTGCCGCGACCGCTTCCACCCAGCGGGGATGGTCGAGCCCGACCACGGCCACCTCTTCCACCGCAGGATAGAGGAAGATCGCCTCCTCGACTTCCCTGGAGGCAACGTTCTCGCCGCCTGTCTTGATCATGTCCTTTTTCCGGTCCACCACGGTGATGTAGCGGTCCTCGTCGAGGACGCCCAGGTCCCCGGAATGGAACCAGCCGCCCTTCATCGCCGCCTCGGTCTTGTCCGCTTCCTTGAAGTACATGGTCATGGCATGGGGACCGCGCCCGCAGATCTCGCCGGGTACATCGACGGCGGTTATCTCGTTGCCGTCCTCGTCTTCGATGCGGGACTCCATATGCAGCCCGCCCATGCCGGCGGATCCGATCTTCGCCTGGGCGTCCTCGGCCTTGAGGATGCAGTGATACGGCGCCAGCTCGGTCTGGCCGTAATAGTTGTAGACCCCGGCCCTGGGGAATTTCTCCAGGATTTCCCTGAGGATCTCCATCGGCATGATGGAAGCGCCGTAGTAGCATTTCACCAGGCTGGACAGATCGTACCTGCCGAAATCCGGATGCCGGAGCATGCCGATCCAGACCGTCGGCGGGGCGAAGAACATGGTCGCTTTATAAGCCTCAATCGCGGCCAGGATCCTGCCGACATCCGGGCTCATCAGGATGTTGGTGCCGCCGATCCAGAACACCGGGTTCATGAACACGTCCCGCTGGGCGCAATGGTAGATGGGCAGCGCGTTGATATTAATGTCGGTATGGTCGTATTTTCCGTCGATGATGCAGCCCATATACTCGGCGATGAGGGCCTGGTTGCTGATGATCACCCCTTTCGGCTGGGACTCGGTGCCGCTGGTGTAGGTCATCTGCACCGGATCCTCGATGCGCAGGATGACCTCGGGTTCGGTGGCCGGGGCCTGGGAGTACCAGGCATTGAAGTCGGCGAAGCCGTCGGGCGCCGGCTGCCCGGCCCCCTGGTCGGACCAGATCAGATGCTTTACCTGCGGCATCTTGTCCAGCACCCCTTTGACGTTGCCGTAGAGGCTGTCTTCGACGATGAAGACGGTGCTCTCGGAGTGGTTGATGCAGAAGGCGATATCGTCGTCCTTCAGCAGGTAATTGACGGCCAGGTATATGGCCCCGATCTTGGCGCAGCCTAGCCAAGTCAGGACATGGTGGTGGGTGTTGTGGGCCAGGATGGCCACGCGGTCATATTTTTTTACCCCCAGGCCGGCGAGGGCGTTGGCCGCCTGGTTGCACTGGTCTTCCAGCTGGCTGTAGGTCAGGCTGATGTCGTTGAATATCAGGGCCGTTTTATCGGGATAGTGATAGCGGGTGCGGCGGATCATGTCGGCGATGACCCATCTGTTGATCCGGTTGTTCCGGTTCATGAGAAAATCGATGTTTTCCCGGCTGATGGTGCTGTAGCGAAGCTTGTCCTGTTCCGAGAGTGGTTCGTAGATCATGGTCTTGTCCTCCGCAAAGAGTGATTATCTGTTCGGGATATTCCGGGCCAGATTCCGATCCATAAATTCCCGGATATCGGCACATCGATCCTCCGGCCTACCCCCACAAGGGGGTATAAGTACCTTCACGAAATTTATACCTTCAACAACAAGAAATGGATTTTCAAGGCCCTACATCATTTCAATGGCGCAGGCCATGGAAACGCCGCCGCCGCCGCACAGGGTGGCCAGGCCCAGGGATTTGCCGCGTTTCTTCATGGCATACATCAGTGTGACCATGAGCCTGGCGCCGGTCGAGCCTACCGGGTGTCCCAGGCCGATGCCCGAGCCGTTGACGTTGGTGATCTCCCGGTTCAGCCCCAGTTCTTTCTCACAGCCCAGGTACTGGGCGGCAAAGGCCTCGTTGACCTCGACGAGGTCAAAATCCTTGATGGTCAGTCCGGAAGACTTGAACAGGTTGCGGACGGCCGGGACCGGCGACAGGCCCATGACCGACGGGTGACAGGCCCCCCTGGCAACGGCCTTGATCCTGGCCATGGGTTTAAGGCCCAGTTCCTTCGCCTTGTCGGCGGACATGATGACCATGCCGGTCGACCCATCGTTGATGCCGCTGGAATTGCCGGCGGTGACGGTGCCGATCCTGGGGACAAAGGCCGGCGGCAGCTTGCGGAGCATATCCATGGTCATGCCGGGTTTGAAATGTTCGTCCCTGGCAAAGATAATGGGGTCCTTCCGTTTCTGGGGGACTTCCACCGGCACGATCTCGTCGGCAAAGGAACCGTCCAGAGTGGCCCGTTCCGCCTCGTTGTGGCTGCGCAGGGCGACCTCGTCCATCTCCTCCCTGGTGATGCCCAGATGCTGGGCGACGAATTCCGCCGTGTGCCCCATGATATAGGGTTTGCCGACAAACATGCTGAGCGGCGCCTTGGTGGCGTCGACCGGGCCGTCTTCTGGGTGGGGAATGAGGTGGGAGCCGCAATGGAGGGTATGGATCAGGTTGTCGACAAAGGTCTGGTCCTGGAGCCGGCAGCCCCAACGGGCCCCCGGCACCGAATAGGGAACGCTGGACATGTGCTCGGTTCCGCCGGCCAGGATGATGTCGGCCATACCGGCCTGGATCATGGCCATGCCCGAAACGGCGGCCTCCATGCCCGAGATGCAGACCCGGTTGATGGTGACCGAGGTAACGGTGTCGGGAATACCGGCCAGCAGCGAGCCGACCCGGGTCACGTTCAGGGTGTCGGCTGATTCCATGCAGCAGCCGTAGCGGATATCGTCGATCAGGGCGGGATCGATGCCCGCCCGCCTGACCGCTTCTTTCATGGTGATACCGGCCAGGATGGCGCCGTTCAGGTCGCGGAGGGTGCCACCGAATGCGCCGATAGCGGTCCGGCATCCGGATACGATGACAACATCTTTCATGGTTCTGTTCCTCTCTGGTGTGTTCGATGCCCCTCCCGGCTGACATCAGCAGGGAGACACCGTGTTAAAATATATCGCTTTGATTTCTGCCGCTGCAGCATCCAGGAAAAGGCAGGCCTGGTTATCGTTTGATCCCGTTGAAAAGCAGTTCGGTAATCACTTTTGCCGCCTCATTGGTGGATACCGATTCGTTAAAAATGGCCCGGTTCAGGCACGAATGCTCGATGGTGCCGAAGATCGCATTGCGGATATAGGCCGAGGGGAGGTTCTCCCGAATCTCTCCATTGGCGATGCCCTCGTTGATGATATCTATGATGATCCGGTTGAACTGGCGGACCAGGGCATAGGCCTCACTCTGGAAGTATTCTTCCGAATTTCTCACCTCCAGCAGGATGATCCTGGCAAATACCCGGTGATTGGCGTAGCGTTCGATAGAGGACCAGATGATTTTCTTCAGTTTGTTCAGTGCCCCGTCGATTCCCTGCAGGTCCCGATCAATCTGGACCAGGAACTGTTCGTAATGTTCCCTGAGGACGTGATGCAACACATCACGCTTGTCCCGAAAGTATTTATAGATCAATCCTTCGGTGACACCCGCTGTAACCGCGATCTCGGAGATGGTGAGGGATTCGAAAGTCCGGTCATCCAGCAGGGTTCGCATGGCATTAATGATTTTCAATTTGCCCGGCGGACTGCTGACGGTTTGCGATTCCATAATATCTGTTAAATATTTTTTACTTAACATGTAATGCGTTAAGTGTATTGATTATAAAATAATATTGAAATTACCTATTCGACGTTAACGGCCATACAAAGCAATCAGTAAATATTATTTACCTACTTATCGAAACCTCGTCAAGATTCTTTTTTTGCCTCAAGGTGCGAAATGCGGTTTTTGGAAAGAACTGCTGTTCGGGCGTGCCATGGCTATCGCGGCAAATCACGGCGTGATTATTGATTTCCTCATAACGAGAGACAACCCCGCCGATGCCAACCGTTTCCCGCGCCTTCTCGAAGGTCATGCGGAGTGGTCTGAACACCCGCTCTGCCGGGACCCACAGATAGGCGCTGGCCTCGAAAGGTGCTCCGGCTGCGGCCAGGGATGGCAAGGCCCGGGATGTGCTTTTTCTCAAAAACCGCGATCTATCCGTCCTGGAAAGGTTTTCACTGGCAGGGAAAGGCCGCTGGCGCTCTCTCCGCAGCAGAACGGCATAGATTGTTAAGAAAAAAGAAGGTGGAATGCGTCTATTATAGTGTTCCACCAACTGAAGTTTGCAGCCGCCAACCCAGGTTTGCGGATTACACCTCTATCAAATATGTATATAATTGTAATCATGCAATATTATATTTATTGCCCGGTTGACATCGTTATTGCTGTAGCTTCGACAAAAGATGTGATCGCAAGACCAAACAAATAACCACATGAAAGGAGACTCCGGAAACGGCCCAAACAGACGCGAAAATTGCCAACAGCATCGGCACACCCAGATGGGTGCTACCGGCCTGCCAGGTTGAATTATTCATCAAAAGAGGAGTTGCCCCTGTCCATCGGGTTGTCGCTGGTCTTCACCGCCATAATGATGATTGCCATGCCGGCATTCATCAAGGCAGTGGGCATGCCGGAGGTACTTGGCGGCGCCTGGATGGGTGGAACCATCGATTCCACCGGTGCGGTTGCCGCAGCCGGCGCCTTCCTGGGCGAGAAAGCGATGTATGTGGCCGCAACGATCAAAATTAGTTTGCAAGGAAACGATGAAAGAGGAAACGAGCATGTTGCAGAAAATCAGAAATTTCGCGGCATCCCTCAGCGCCTGCCTGGTCTTTGTGTATGTGTTTCTGCCGTATTTGACCGAATCGGTGGGTATTCTCAACAGGATGTCTCAATATCTGGAAAGTAACGGTATTGATCCAACCCGATATTATTACACCGATGTCGCTCAAGTGAAGGAGGCAGAAGATTATCTGGAGAAGGTTCTCGACCAAAGATAAGGATGTTCTTGATTCGATCTCCTTCATCCTTCGTGAAGTCTGTTCTTACCGCCCGTTCTCAGCTACTGGAGCCGCCCAGGTCAGGAATTCACCGGGAAACGCCGGTAACCAATCATAACCGAAAACCCCGCCCGGCATACCTATGACAAGCCCCTTCGAAGAAAAAAAGCAGCTGATCCTCGCCAACGAAACAGCGATGGCCCGGCAATTGGCACTGCATGTTATCGAGAAACCCGTCCCCCGGGTCTGGATGATCTTTATCCCGGTTTTTTTCGTCTTCTATTCCTGGAAGCTGAAAGAGTATGAGACCAGCCTGAAAGTTTTTGTCGAAAATCACCTGATCTCCCGTCGCAGGACGCTGGAAGCCGTCGATGCAGCCGAAGAGGGCGGACAACCGGTCGATATCGGGCAGTTGGTAGCCAAGATTGATATGGAGAAAGAAATACGCCCTTTGTGTACGGAATGGCTGACTGTGCTTGCCGGACATTTTCGGCTGCTGCTGGCCGCCACAGGCGACAGCTACCCTGCTCTGGTCCGATCCGGATACCGCAACAAATCGAATTATCTTTCGTTCTGCCGCAAACTCGGCAAGGCCGAGACCGCCTTCAACATGGCGCTACTGCCGACAATAGAGGGCGACAGCACGGAGCTGTGCCAGATCACCGATATGATGGCCGAGGGATGAACGATCTGCGCTGTCGGGAGGCTGAGGAAATTTTTTCCTGAACCCGCAACCCTGAGCGTTCACCCCCCGCGAACTGCCCCATAGAGCAGCAAAAACCCCTCGATTTCCTTCATAAGCCGACTTGCGGTCATATTGCTTTGCAGAAGCCCGGAGGAAACTCCTCACATGTCAGCGGAAAGGCCTCATTCGACCCTGCCTGAAGCCGCGGCAAAACGAAAGACCCGGCCACAGATCCGGTTGCGCAGAATCGCAGTCTCCAAGGTACTTTTTTACCTCGATTCCTTGTCATACCGTAAGCATTTCCGGCGCCATGCCAGATGTGACCGGTCGTATCCCAGCCAAAAAAAATATTGAGATCAAAGCGCCGGACGGATCTATTGCCGTTATCGGCAGCCCAGGGCGACACAGGTCTGGAGCACCACCTACAAACGATTGTCTCGGAAACTTCCTCCCCCTGAAGTGCCTGTCATCTGTTATATCGTATTGTGGTTTCCGTCGGTTTACGCAAAAAGAAAAAGCCCCGATAAATCGGGGCCTTTGGGACAGTATCGAACGATACTGGAATATGCGGGTGCAGTCCATTTAACATATAAGTTAACATACTGTTGTTTATATGTTTTTTCTCACAACAAATCGCGATATACCCCCACAAATACCCCAAAAACAAAACCATCCGCACATCATTGATGGTCTCGTAAAAAGTTTACGGTTTAAGAGAGCGTCGTCGCAGGCAGGTTTTTCCTGGAGTGGCATGATATTCTGCCACCAATCCATGACCCGTGCGGACTTTGAGAAAAATCGATGACCGCCGATGTCAATCCTGTTGCCCTTGTAGTTCGTGGTCTTAGATATTCCTCCGATATCAAACGACATCTCATAAATGATGGGCTTGATATCGGTTGTTTTGAGAAGTTCGTAGGCGGCGGTCAGACCTGCAGGGCCCGAACCGATGATAATCGCATTTTACTGTTTCACGAAGTATGCCTGTCTGGTGATGTGAGTATTTAGAGAGAGCCCGATCCATAAAAGCAGCTGTCCCGAAGAGAGAAAACATCTCGAGCATTGTGGGCCGACTTTTCAGGGCTCCCTTGAAATTTGAGGCGATTTTTTGTACTGTTTGAATCCAATCGCCATCTTATGATGAAATATCCTGAAAAATCGGGTAATTCTAAACCGGTTCCAAAAATATTGCCAGCACATTTTTCGTTGAGGAGTACCCATGACAAAAAGCCCGGCAGGTAGGCCACCAAAATTTTCAGAACCTTCCAGACCGATCACAGTCACTCTTCCTGACCGCATTCTGGAAAAATTACAGCAGATCGATAAAGACAGGGGGTTGGCCATAACCAAGATCGTGGACTCTCTCCTTCCTGACGGCAATCTGCAAATACCTCAGCTGGAAATAATAAAAATATGTGAGGGACAGGGCCTTATCGTTATCGGACATTCGAAGGCTCTTTCTCGAATACCAGGAATTCAACTCGTAGAGATTTCACCAGTACGGTACATAATCTCCCTGCAGTCGGGGGTCTCAGTCGATTCTCTCGAGCTTGCCGTACTCGATCTTATAGATCATCTGCCGGCAAATGAAGTCTCGGAAAGCGCGTTACTGTTGGAACTTCGCTCAACGCTTAAGGCAATCCGGCGCAAACACGGAGCGACCAAGGCCGAAATATTGTTTGTTCCTATAGACTGAGATTGGTTCTCGGCTCCTCCTTGTCCAGATCGATGCTATTGAGATTCATCCCCCTGTTCTCCCTGCCTGCAATCTGCTCCTTTATCCAAAAAGTAATTTCAGTATGTTACTGGTGTTAATTTCTACGTAGATAATATTGACGTATTTGTGAAACGATTTGCTTTTATCAGCTAATAGCACCAGCCAGCAGCCTGTTACATTTCTTTTTGAAAATCAATGAAAACTTGATTTTCTATTGGAAAATGTGTAATCCCGGAATTGGTGGCCTTTTCTATCGGTTCTGTGGTTTGAGAAAGCATAGGCCCGGCGGGCTATCTCCTTCTCAGTGGCGATCGATACCGGCCTCTCCGGGGTAGTTGTTTATTAACTCGTTATTCAAATCCGAATGTCATGACGGTTACCAAAGCGAAACGACCAAAAATACCCACCTTTTTGACGGAAATCAGCACGAAACAGTCAACCGATACCGGTATGGCTCTCGTCCTGGTAGGATTGCTGGCCTTTCTGGCTTCACGCCGAGATGCCTATCTCGTGGCAGCCACCGGTCTGTTGCTCGTGGATATGATCCGACCGAGGTTCTTCGTCCCTGTCGCCAGGATTTGGTTCGGATTTTCAGCTGTTCTCGGAGCCTTCATGGCAAAAGTTATGCTGACCGTGATCTTTGTGAGCATTGTCTGCCCGGTAGCAGCGGTGAGGAGGATGATAGGGGGTGACAGTATGCAGTTGAAAAAATGGAAAGCAAGCCGGAAATCGGTTTTTACCGAAAGAAACCACCAATATTCAACGAAAGATATCGACAAACCATATTGACGGAGGGATGCGCTGATGGAATTTTTACAAGACATTTTTGGTTTTTTTAGAGCGCGGAAAAAATTCTGGCTTGTACCGGCAGTGGCCATTCTCCTGCTGTTGGGATCACTGATTGTTTTTACTGGCGGTTCAGCTTTAGCACCATTTATTTACACCATCTTTTAATCGGGGAATTTTATGTCCGATGTGATTTTGGGCATATCTTCGTTCTATCATGATAGTGCAGCCGCACTCATCATTGATGGGGAGATCATTGCCGCAGCGCAGGAAGAAAGATTTACCCGGATGAAACACGACAGCTCATTTCCCCATAACGCGGTGCGTTATGTACTTGAAGAGGCGTCCTTGAATGTTGCGGAAATTGATGTCGTTGCTTTTTACGACAAACCTCTACTGAAGTTCGAAAGGTTGCTGGAGACCTACCATTCCTTCGCGCCCAAAGGGGTAAAAAGTTTTCTCGCTGCAATGCCGGTCTGGATTAAAGAAAAAGTCTTTATGCGGAAAATGCTGAAAGACGAAATAGCCAAAATCGGCAGGGGAAATCCTGGATATGTGTTTCCGGAGCACCATCTTTCCCATGCCGCCAGCGCCTTCTATCCGTCACCATACGACGAAGCCGCAATCCTGACCATCGATGGTGTTGGGGAATGGGCCACTACCACCATCGGTAGAGGCCGGGGAAATCAAATAGAGGTGTTGAAGGAGTTGGACTTCCCCCATTCACTCGGACTGCTTTATTCGGCATTTACCTATTTTTGCGGTTTCAAGGTCAACAGTGGGGAGTACAAGCTGATGGGGCTGGCCCCCTACGGCCACCACGATTCAGCAAATACCCGACGGTTCAGGAAGTGCATTATCGAGGAACTGATTGATGTCCGCGAAGATGGATCGTTTGTTCTGAACATGGACTATTTCAACTATCCTGTCGGTTTGACAATGACCCATGACGGCAAATGGGAAAAACTTTTCCAAATACCCCGCAGAACACCGGAAAGCGAACTGAAACAGGTACATATGGACATGGCCCTCGCGATCCAGGAAGTGACCGAGGAAATTGTCTTCCTGCTGGCAAAGACGGCGAGAGAGCTGACCGGATGCCGAAACCTGGTCATGGCTGGCGGAGTCGCCTTGAACTGCGTGGCCAACGGCAAACTGATACGGCAAAAGACGTTTGAAGATATCTGGATTCAACCAGCGGCCGGCGATGCCGGAGGGGCGCTGGGAGCGGCATACGCTGCCTGGCACATTGGTCTGGGAAAGACCAGAAAAACCCAGCCAGCTGGGATGGACGCCATGAAAGGGAGTTACTTCGGGCCGGAGTTCAGCGCCCGGGATATCAAGCGGATGGCCAGGAAATTTCATGCACCCTATCGAGAGTTTTTTGATTTTGATGTGCTTTGCAGCGAGGTTGCAGGACTATTATCTGAAGGAAATGTGGTCGGCTGGTTCCAGGGAAGAATGGAATACGGTCCGAGGGCGCTGGGTAACAGGAGCATTCTCGGCAATCCCTGTGACTCGGAAATGCAGAAAAAACTCAACCTGAAGATTAAATATCGTGAGGGATTCAGGCCATTTGCTCCTTCAGTGATGGAAGAGGATATGAGGGAGTATTTTGAGCTGGCCTGTCCTTCCCCCTACATGCTTCTGGTGGCACCCGTGCGCGACAGTAGGTGCCGTGCCTTACCGGATGATTATGAACAGCAAGATCTCTACTCGCGTCTCTATCATCTTCGCTCGGATATTCCAGCTGTAACCCATGTGGATTTTTCAGCCAGAATCCAGACCGTCAGCAAGAAAACAAACGAGAAGTATTGGACATTGCTAAGACATTTCAAAGTACGAACGGGTTATTCCCTGTTGGTCAATACCAGCTTTAACGTTCGTGGGGAACCGATTGTCTGCACGCCGGAAGACGCCTATCGGTGTTTCATGCGGACTGAAATGGATTATCTGGTTCTTGGCAATCATCTGCTGACAAAATGCGAACAACCCGTGTGGCAGGATAAGGACGACTGGCGGAACGAATTTCAATTGGATTGATTCGTTACTGCATACAACGGAGTGTCGTTCAGTTGACTGGAGTACCTCAGGCGAGGCCCAACATCGACCTCTTAACTTGGATATATCAGCGAGATAGCTTGAATGTTTTTTCTCGGAAAGGTAACTGTCGCACAACTGGTTATAGTCGATTTTTTCATTTTTATTCTAGTAGTTGCAGCATTCAGCCGATGGAGGGGCGGGACCGGAAAATTGCTCCGCTTTCGCGGGGTGCTTCTCTATTTTCTCCAACTCTTTCTCCTGCTGCTCCTTGCTCCATTGCGACCGGAAGGTCTCATAGTCCATCTCTTAGAATACGACTCCAAAGCAATACACGTCATTCCGGTTGTGCAAGGCAAGGCAAATCATGTGAAAGCGCTGAAACTCGGAATCAATATTGCGGGAAGTAAGCAGTTTCTGAACTTAAATTTGCTGCACTTCAAAGATCAGTCGCGTGATTTTGTTTTCGATTTCGGCAGCAAGCCTGACAATTTCGATATAACCGGTGTCGAAATCTTTACCTCTTTTTTTACCCACCCACTCACGGTTATCAAAGTCCCAGGGCACGCTGCGGGAATATTTTTCCATGTTCTCAACGAGCAACCCAAAAAAGTTGGTCGGCCTGAAGACTTGCATACCAGGCTCAATAATGCGGGAAAGCCGCCAGCGCTTCTTTTTCAGCTGACTGATGCTCCTGCACGGTATGTGGTATGGCACGCACTTGTCCAGCGAGCCTTATTGTGGTCTCTCCTTGCTGCCTGCATCTTTGGAAGCTTGGTGCTAACTCTTCAAACCTCAAAATTGGCGTTACGGCATGCAATCCGAGCTGAATGCAATACAAGGAGTGCTCTGGCCTACTACTATTGGTCAGCCCTGGTTATCTGCTTTTCATTCGGCATTTTTATTTTCATGGCGGAATATGCCACCCGTTTTTATTTTCGCGATGTCTTATCCACATCTTCGGGAGTAAATTACTTCTACAATAAGTCATACAAATTATTTGTAAAAGAAAGGAACTCGCATAAATTCCGGGGCAAGGAGTTCGGAATTAAGAAAAACAAAGAATTCAGAATCGTAGTAATCGGTGATTCGATTACCTATGGACAGGGAGTCTACCCGTATACGGCGCGATATAGCGATCTTATCGAAAAACGGATGAATACTGCTCTTTCGAATCAGGGAGTTGAGGTAATCAACCTTGGCGTATGCGGCCAGGATCTACCCCAGCATATCCGGATGTTACCTTTGGTTAAGAACTTGCGTCCGGATTTTGTCCTCTATCAGTGGTTCATAAATGACATGGATTTCATGGGTCAGGTTGCGGAAATCAAGGCTCCAAGATTGCTAAATAATCGTTACTTGCACACAAAACTGCTCGATAATTCCGCCCTATATTATTTACTTCAGAGCGGCTGGAGACGGCTCCTCATACACCGTGGGGTAATCAAGGAATACGATCGGCACGTTATAGACTTGTTTGCCGATGACAATTCTTTAGCGACAAAAAACTCCAATGCACGTCTGTTGCAGCTACTGGATGGGATCAAGGGTTTGGGCGTACCGTATGGAGTCGTGCTTTTTCCGCATGCTGCTTATCCGATAAATGAATATCCGTTTGCCTTCATGCATGAGCGGATCAAGAAAATTTGTGCGAATCGCGACATCCCCTGTCTTGATCTGCGCAAAGCGTATTCTCCATTTGACGATCGCCTGGAAAAACTATGGGCAAATCGATTGGACCCTCATCCCAGCGCCCTGGCGAATGATATTGCCGCCGGAGAACTTGTGGATTTCTTTGGCTCGGACTGGCGGCAGAAAACCATCGAGTTACCCAGGACCAAGCCGGTTGGTCGCTGAGTTCGGGAAAAAATGGCAGGATAGGTTCTTTTTGAGTAAAAAAAATTTTCGGACTTTATGACGAATGTATACGAAACTGTTTGGGTTCCAGCGAAACGAAAGGGATGATGCGCTCGCATGAAACCCGAGAATGTTGATGATGCGTGCATGAACATTTCAAAAGTTTTTTGGCTGAAAATTGGCGTTTCTCTGGTATTTTTTCTGGTGCTGAAATACCTCATCTCCTATATTGCCCTCTCGAGTTTCTTTTGGGTCGAAATTGAGGCGAAGTTTGATCACGCCGATGTCATTGATTTGTATTACGCCAGCAGAGTCGAAACATTTCAGAATCGGCACCGCGCCAGCACCGATGGATTCATTAAGGGAACAAGAGAGAAAAAGCAGATCGAGATCAATGATGGTGTGGCCAGGAAGATCCGCATCGATCTGGGGCGACGAAGTGGGCAAGTCAAGCTCTATGGCCTCACTTTGGCAAGCCATTTCGGCAAGAAAATATCCCTGACACATAAGCAAATCTTTGAAGCCTTTATTCCGAACCGGGATATACAGACGTTTGCCCTCAAGGATAATCATGTCCTCGTTATTTCCGAGGCATCGGATCCCTATATTACTCTGGAAGGATCTCTGATTGAGCACAATATCTTTAGAGGAACAATATTCCCCGCAGTTTCAGCATTTGTTTTTTATCTGTTTCTTTCAAATTTCTCGTTTTCCAACTTCCCTGCTTTCTCCGACCTCAAGGGCAAGACCTCATCGCTGGGAGTACATATCCGCTCGCTCGACGGTATCCGCGGTTTGGCCGCATTTCTGGTGCTGGCGGAGCATACAGGTGTTTTCAACAATATCGGCTCGCTCGGCGTTTGGCTATTTTTCGCGCTCAGCGGATTTCTTCTCGCTACCCCCTTTGTTCAGCAGCCGTCCCGATCACTTTCATTTGGCTATATGAGCAGATACCTGCTCCGCAGGTTTAAGAGGCTCATGCCGATGTATTATGCATTTGTCGGCATAACCATGCTGTCTCACGGCAGAACTGACGAAGTAATACGCCATTTTCTCTTTCTCCAGGCCAATGGGCATTACTGGACCTTGCCGCAGGAAATGTTTTTTTATCTGATTCTGCCGCTGCTGGTTGGTTTCATCTATCTGGTATTTCGGGGTAGTAAGATCTTTTCGATTGTTTTTCTGCTGATGCTGTTGATCCTGGCCAATATATACCTCAACAAAAACGTTGTCTCTCTCTATGGCCAGGGACAAAAGATGCAGCCGATGATCGCTATTTTCCTGGCCGGCATGATGTTTTCTTATCTCTATCACTGGCTGGGGGACAATTCCTATTTTCAACGCCTGGACAGATCCCATGTACGACAATTCTGCTCGGTCGCCGGGTTAGCTCTACTGCTCGTTCTGATGGTTCTATCCGCCAGACTGATTCCGAATCTCAAAGAATTCAACGCGCTCGACAATTCCGGGATTTTTGGTTTCGGGGCAGGCATGTTGATTCTATTAATTGTCCTGGCCAACAATACCCTTCTGAGCAGAATCATGAACTTTTATCCTTTTCGTGCAGTAGGCCTGGTTGGACTTAGCTTTTATCTGCTCCATCCCATGATAATTAATTTCGTCCGGACCGAGGTGCAGGATTATTTCAATTTCAGATTGAGCGGACTGCCAATGTTTGCCGCAGCAGGCGTACTTACCTACATCCTTGCAGTATTCACCTATACATATATCGAACGACCATTCCTCAAATCTGCCGTAAATTCTGGGGAGTCGAAGCAGAATACTATTCAGCTTGGGCAACCGGAGGTGTCGGCTACATTGAAGAATTGAACAGCAGCGTTTTGAACACTATAAAAGATGATCGGAGAGAAATGATGAAGATGGCGGTACAAAGTTTGAAATTGCTACATGCAGGTATAATTATCCTGTTGATTATATGTGTAAGTATTTTGAATATTCATATTCCCAATGTGGCCGCAATTGAAGGCAAAAAACCGGCGGAGAAGATCGGAGAAGTGGGCGAGAACGACAAGGCGACAAAAGTAACAGAAGTGGAGCTTGCTGATCCCATAAAAAATGAACTTGCCTCGGACGTCGCTGCTCAACGCCAGGCTGTCGCCAATACCCAACAAGGATCCAATCCGGTCCAGAAAACGACAGCCAACAGTTCAGGTGGCAAGATCCTGCTGTACACTGGGATAGGTTTCGCCGCAATTGCCGCAGGAGCTCTCGCTGCCGGTTCCGGTGGAAGCAGTTCATCCGAAGTGGAACCGGAACCGGAGGTAACCGATCCGCCTGTCGGAGCCGATCTCGATGGGGACAATTGGCACGGCAGGCTTATTCTCGTTGATAGCGGCTTCAAGGAGGATGTGACCGCAACCGTTCACCAGAATGGCTCCGAATTGGAGATTACAACCTCTTCTGCTCAGAAATACGGCAAAAAATTTATCGGAACTATTAGCAGTAGTGCCTTTACAAAGGTGCGTGACCAGGATACCGGCCAGGACTGGACAACGTTCTATCAAAACGCTCGCTGGAACATGATCGACCTCTACGATTATGTACACAACTTTCAAGACCTGGATCGGTTGTACCTGACCCGTGAGGCAAAACAATAAAAGCTCGTCTATAGAGCAAGATAGCTGGCGATGCCGGCTGAATTTCATTTTCAATAATCAACAATTCAAAAAGAGGGAACTAATGAACCTAAAGAGAGCAAATTGGATATCGATAGTTCTGGTATTCATGTTTATGACAGGCGGGTGCGCCACGAAACAACTCGTGCGGCAATCGTCAGCATTCCAGGTTCAGCCTCTGGTCAAGGAAATGTGGACGCAGAAGGCTGACAATCTGGTATTTGTCCTGGATGCATCTTCGTCTATGTCCCAAAGACACAGCGGGTATGAAAAATTCGACATCGGGCGCGTCGTGGTGGCTCGCTTCAATAAAACCATGCCGGAACTGGCTATCAAGTTTGCATTGCACAGTTTCGGACACTCGCTGACCTATTCCTACAAAAGCACTGTTCCTGTTTATGGTCTGAGCGACTATTCACGGCCGGGCGTTGATTCCGCGTTGGCTTCAATCGTCCCGGCAGGTGGCCCCAGTCCGATGGAAAAAGCCATTGAAGCTGTGGCTGTTGATCTGAAAAACGCGCAGGGCAAAATCGCCATGGTCATAGTCAGTGACGGCAAGGATATGGGCAAGGCTCCTCTGGATGCGACCATGGACCTGAGCGCTCAGTACGGCGATCGGTTGTGTATTTATACGGTGCTTATCGGTGACGATGAGGCCGGACGTAGCTTGCTCTCCAAGATAAGCGATGCAACGGACTGTGGACAGGCCTTTACAGCCGAGGATGTCGACACCGGACCAGCAATGGCCGATTTTGTAACGACTGTTCTGCTCGAAAAAGCCGAAAGCTGGATATTCAAGGACATTAATTTTGAAAGCGACCAGGATGTTTTAATCGACAGTTCCTATCCTACCCTGGAAAAGATTGTAAATATCTTGAGGGACAACCCTGGAATTTCGGTTGAAATCCAAGGCCACACCGACAGTACGGCCTCAAACGACTACAACCTCGATCTCTCCCAGCGCCGCGCCCAGACCGTGATGAAATACCTGCAAAGCAATGGTATCCCGACATCCCGGATGACGGCCCGGGGGTATGGTGAAGATAGCCCTATTGACACCAACGACACGGAGGAAGGCAAGGCCAATAACCGCCGTGTAGAACTCAAACCGATGAAGTAATAGGGGGGTAACCCCAACATTCGTGCAATGAGGGGCCGTTTGTGAAAATAAATTATGTTAACCATATGTTATGGTTAACCAACTGTGATTATTTCCACGATATGCCTCTGATGATACTGCAAGTTGGAGTCGAGTTTCCTTATCCAACTCGAAACGTCCATAGGGATTGATGTGCTGGGTAATGAGTGGGCTAAGTGCCGCGCTAGGAGGGTGTTTACGCCCTGACAAAATCGAACTTTTTATGAGGAAGCTTCAGAAAGCGAAGCGAGAGGACAAATACATCGATGAACTACTGGACCGAGTAACAAAAACCAACATCGGAGGAATGTGGCGCATAGATACGCAAGAACGGGTATTCGGCGGATTGCAGGGCCGCATAATCAAAGATTGGAAAGGCCCCTTGTCTGGTACCAAAAATAGGTATAATTGGGATCGGTGGATACCATCCGCTTTATCTACTCTCCCCTGCTTGTACCCAGGGAAGATGCGGGCAGCGCAGCAGTGTCCTTAAGCCCACTGTAACCGGCGCATCAGTCGCATGCCGTTCAATGTTACCAGAAGAGATGCACCCGTATCGGCCAGCACCGCCAGCCACAGATTCCCCAGGCCAAGAGAAAGCAATACCAGGAAGATGATCTTAATCGAAATGGAGAAAGCGATATTCTCTTTGATGATCGCCACGGTTTTATGACTGAGTTTGACGATATAGGCCAGTTTGCCCAGATCATCGGTCATTAACGCCACATCCGCGGTTTCCAGGGCCACATCCGACCCCGCTGTCCCCATGGCCACACCTACCGTGGCGGCGGCCAGGGCCGGGGCATCGTTGACGCCGTCACCAATCATGACCAACTTCCCGTATTCGCCGGCAATTTTTTTCACCACTGCAACCTTATCCTCAGGCAGCAGATCACTGTAAAAAGCGTCGAGATCAAGTTTCCCGGCGATTGCACTGGCCACGCGGTTATTATCACCCGTGAGCATGGCAATATGCCTGATGCCTACTTGACGAAGCGCTTTTATGGCCTCCCTGCTGTCTTCCCGTAAGGTATCGGCTACCGCGATCATGCCGAGAATACTATGCTGAGTACCCACCAGCATGACTGTCTTTCCCTGCTGTTCGAGATCTGCCAGCGTTTTCCCGTACGAAGCCAGATCATACCCAAGATCCTCAAACAAATAGGAATTGCCGATATATATTGTTTGACCATCGATTTCTGCCTTCGCCCCGCGCCCTACCAAAGCCTTGAAATGCGTCGCGGCTTTTAATTCAAGCCCTTTGGCCCTGGCAACGACAGCACGGGCCAAGGGATGCTCGGACCATTTTTCGATCCCCGCAGCCATTCCTAATAAACCCGGTTCAGAACAACCATTGGTAACGACAATGTCCGTCACCACCGGACTGCCTTGAGTGAGGGTTCCCGTTTTGTCAAATGCGATGGCACTGATAGAGCCCATTTCTTCCAAATACGCGCCGCCCTTGATGAGAACGCCTCGCCGCGAAGCATTGCCGATTGCGGAGACGATGGATACCGGGGTAGAGATAACCAGGGCACAAGGGCAGGATACTACCAGCAAGACCAGGCCATTATAAAACCACGGGGCAAAAGGCTGATGGAAGAGCAGCCATGGCAGAACCATCACCCCGGCAGCCGCCGCGAGGACAAGAGGGGTATAATACTTGGCAAATATATCGACAAACTGCTGTGATGGGGCCTTCTGTCCCTGGGCCTCCTCCACGAGATGGGTGATCTTGGCCAGGGTGGAATTGTCCGCTGTCTTGGTGACGCTGATTTCCAAGGCACCGTGTTCGTTCATTGTACCGGCATAAACCGTATCGCCTGCCGTTTTTTCAACAGGAATAGATTCGCCGGTAATAGTGGCCTGATTGACTGCCGAGACGCCACTGTGGACAATTCCATCCATCGCGATTCGCTCGCCGGGCTTGACGATTACGATATCGCCTACCACAATGTCTTCAACGGGGAGGCGTTTTTCCTCTTTTCCCCTCCTCACCAAAGCCACCGGTGGTGCAAGGTCCATCAACGACCGGATGGACTGGCGTGTTTTATCCATGGTGTAGGCTTGCAAGGTGTTGCCGAAAGAAAACAGAAAAGCGACCGCGGCCCCCTCGCTCCATTCGCCTATGGCCGCCGCTCCAACGATGGCGGCAGTCATCAGAAAATTCATATCGAGCGATAAGGAACGGAGACCGTACAGACCACTTTTCGCGGCGTGGAAACCACCTGCAATGGCAGCGAGCGCATATAGCCAGACAACAATACTCTCCGTCATCCCCAGCCAATCCAGGACAATTGCAATTGCCAGCATTATTCCGGACGCGACAGTTGCCAAAACCCGAACATTTTTCCACCAGTGGGTTTCCGGCAACGGCTGACGAGCAATCTTATCTTCCTTAATGGCGCCGTAACCGGCCTGTTTCACCACTTGCATGATGGCGGAATCGGCAATGGCATGTTCGACCATTAACTTGCCGGCACCAAAGTTGAAAACCGCAGATTTCACTCCCGACATGTTTGCGATTCTTTTTTCCAATTTCGCCGCGCAATCGCCGCAGTCCATACCGGAGATGCTAAAAACCGTCTTATGAAACCCTTCCTCAATCTTATTGACAATTCCATCAATTACAGCCGTACTTTGACCGCCACAACCAGCTCGCGTGATCTCGTCACTCGCACCAGCGCAACATACATCCCGACAAGGCGGCCTGTCCGATCCGTTTTCGATCCGTGTGTAGTAATCTAATTTCATTCTCTTTACCTATGCTTAACATGTTCAATTCCCTGAGCCAAAAGCAGAGAAATATGTTCATCGTCAAGTGAATACCAAACCATTTTCCCTTCTTTGCGATGTTTGACCAGCCGCGCCCCACGCAGTAGACGAAGCTGATGCGACACTGCGGATTGTCCGATGGCGATGACGGCGGAAATATCGCACACGCAGAGCTCCCTTTTGGAAAGTGCGTGTAAAATCTTCACCCTCGTCGGATCTCCAAGAATTTTAAATGTTTCGGCAATCGATTGAGCGTCTTCGTCGACTAGCAGTTCAGCTTTTGCCAGGCAAACATGTCGGGAAGGTTCGCATAACTGCTCGCAAGCGTCTGTGGTATAGTGCAGTTGCTCCATATTACACCTATTATATATGATCACTTGTTCATATAGTAGAACAAGTACCACAATGTGTCAATAGCCATTATCCATTAACCTCAAATACAAATCTGTCGCTGTAAACCTTACGCTCGTCAGCAAGGTCTATAGTTCTGAGGACGAGTTTTGAGGTCGATACCAATCCATTGATGGATGGATAATGATTGTTTCAGACTGTTCAATAAAGAAAGAATCTGGCATGGAATTGCAAACTATCCATTTTTCTTCATGGTTATCTCACTTCCCACAATTTGAAGGTCTTCTGTAAGATAGTTCTGGGGATCTGTGAGCTTCCCGGCAACCATTACTTCAAAGTGAAGATTCGCACCGGTCGTACGACCTGTGTTTCCCACTTGCCCAATTATTTGCCCTTCATCTAGTCTTTGTCCTTTTTGGACGTTTGCTAACTTGAGATGTGCATATCGGGTTTTTATTCCATTTGGATGAACAACATCCACGGTCAATCCGTAACCGTTCAGCCATCCAGCTCGTGCAACCACACCTTCGGACCAGGTGATGACCTCGGTTCCTATCGGCCGGGATATATCTACACCTTTATGGAATTTCTGACGATTGCTGACAGGATCGCTTCTCTTTCCAAAGCTAGAGGAAATATCTTCCTTTCCTGCAGCTTGTTGCGAATTTGAGATTATTGGATTGGTACTTCCTGGCCCCTCCTTAGAGTAAACAACTCGCCTTTGTGGGGCCGAGGAGCTATCAGCCACTGCAGTTTCGGTACTGTTGATCATTTTTTTGCCAAGTCGTGCTTCGATTTTGATCTTGGCTGTCGAACTCTTGGCAGGTATATTCAATATCTGTCCCATATGGAGCTTTCTGCTGTCTATGCCTTGATTTGCGTTCAACAATTCCTTTAGGGGAATGTCGTGTTGTTCGGCTACAGGGCTTGGAGTATCTCCTTTCTTGATTGTGTAGAGTCTGGCCGGTCGGTCTAGTTGACTCGAAGGCAGGTGCTGATTTCTGATCGCAGCCTTGCCGGGAGGCGCACTTTTCAAAGTCAGCCGCCTACGGCGGTGTATATGTGGCAACCGCCTTGGTTTGGTTACGAGTGGTAGATGGGGTGAAATTGTCCGTTTTTGACTGGATTGGGGCAGGTGTCGCCTTGCTTGGCATGGCGATCATCGTGGTGGGATGGCGTTCGTAAGGTGCTTGATCAACGTTTTTTCTGTGGTTTCGTGTAAATCACGCAACATGAAATAAAGATTGTGATGGTAAAGATTATCACCTTAGTCCATTTAAGGAAAACAGAAGACATAAGCAGATCTATATATTTGGTTTATTGGCGCTTCCCCCAAAAAAGAGCCGGTCCGCATCGCTAGGCTGAAAACCTCGTTTCCTGATCTTAGCCGCCGTCCGGGCAATATCATATGAGATCCGCCGAATCTCCAGGATGTTGAGACTGTTGTCCCATATTACATATTTTGCGCGGGGGTCGCCATCGCGGGGTTGGCCGACGCTGCCCGCGTTGACGATGTATCGATAGCCCTGTTCAAGTACAATGGTGTCTTTGTTCAATGGCATGAACGCAAGATCCTTCCCGTCATAGCGAATGAGCATCAGATGGTGGGTATGCCCGGCAAAGGCGATGGTGAATCTATTTGAATCAAAAGCCTCTTTGATTTCCGATAAACTCATGTGGTTTAAGTAAATTGTCGGTGAATCAGGTGGACAGCCATGTACCAGGAGTGCCCCTTCAACCACCCTGAAGGCAGGAAGATTCTTAATATATGACAGCGACGCGGATGACAGATATTTCTGGGTGTGTTCGATCGATTTACGCGCTTGTGGCGTGAGCCAGATGCGAAAATTCTTATCGATTGTCGCCAGTTCATGATTACCGAGAATATTTGGGATACCACGATTAAATAACAGACAGATAACCATTTCCGGATCCGGGCCATAACCGATGCTATCCCCCAAGTTGACGATCTGATCGACAGCTGAAAGGTCAATATCGTTTAAACAGCGACAGAAGGCTTCCAGATTGCCATGAATATCCGACAGCACCGCCAGTCGCATTGTGTCTTTACTCTCTTACCTTGATGACTCACTGTCAGCAGTGGTCTTTGCGGTTCTAAAACCAATATCTTCGTGCCCCTCCCAGGGAAAACGCGCTATACTTTCCGGCAAGGAGTTATTTGGAGGTGTGCCTTCCAACCCTCCGATAACAGCATATTGATTCAATGTCGTTTGGTCCTCGGAATAGGTAGAGCTTTTCAATACCCACTCTCCGATCCCCGTATTCAATCCCCGAATACCCAATACGTTTGGAGTGAAAAGGGCTGGTGAAAAGACCACCATGGAAGTTTTAGATTCAATACTTGAAGTTGCCCCTCGATCGTGCAGGAGTGATTCCTTTGTCGGATCATCCAAGGATTCGTTAGTCTTTGATGGTGCTGAGCCCTTGATCATCACATACAGCAGTTCTGTTTCCGTTAATAATCTTCTGTCCTCAAATTTGGCGAAGGCCGTGGCACCATAGCCGGTTACACGCAATACTGGATTGGCTGCATAGACTGGATCACTTATATAGAATTTTCCGGTTCGATAAACAATTGGTTCGTAATCTGCGTACACTTCACCTAGAAGGAGCCAGTTTGCGCCATCGCCTTTCACCACATCTTTTTCTAAACTGATTCTGGAAAGATTGTGATTGAGAAAATCGACGAATTGCTGATTGGTGACTAAAAATTCATCCACAGAGAAAGGCTTGACATGGACCGTTTGTTTTTTGCTCTCAGATGTACTCGAAGGTATAATGAGATCTCCACCTGAAATGAGGTGTTGTTTTCCTACAGATTCGGAGGCGGTTGAAGAAGCAGCGGTGTCCAGTTTTGCGGCGGCCTTGGCATTATCGGATTTCGTGAGTGATTCATGCTCGGATTTCGTGAGTGATTCATGCACGCTGCTGTCTTTTAAAAAACCGCCCTTGGCAAAATCCCATCTAGGCTCCCCCATGAAATGCCAAATAGTCATGAGCACTACAGAAAGTGTGGCAACAACAATACCCGCCCAGAGCCATTTGGGCCGGGATAGCAGAGGTACGGTCTTTCTCCTGTCCGAAGTTGCGGATAGCTTTTGATTCTTGAACACCATTACAGCTTGCTCAAGTTGCTCGAGCAAATTCTGAACGGATATTATCCTCTCATCTCTGTTCTCCGCTGTGGCGTTTTGAATAATTATGTTCAGTTGTTCGAGAAATGGGGATTCGGTTTTGGCTAGCTCGACGCATTGGAATGGGATCGTGCTCAGTTTGATTTTTCCCTCGACAGCTTCAAACAGGATCTTGCCAAGCGAATAAATGTCTGCCCGTTTATCGGCCCTTTTGAAATCAAAATAATGCTCGGGAGACATATACTGAGGGGAGCCTTTGACGTCGATCGATTGAGTTACCGGTTTTAATTTACAGGAACGCGCCAGGCCGAAGTCGGCAATCTTCGGGGTGGCATTCTCTATGAGAATATTTTCAGGTTTTAAATCACGATGCACAATTTCGATATCATGCAGGGCCTGTACTCCCACCAGCACCGGAATAAAATACTGTGTGATCCAATTTGCGATAGCAACTTGGTCAGGATAAAATCCTTCCTCCGACATGGTTGCCCTTAACGACCCGCCTGGAACATATTCCATGGCGAGATACTCAATCTGCGTGTCCTGACCGCAAATATTCACAGTGACTGAATCGTAATCGAAGATCTGCAGCACATTGGGATGGGAAATCTGGGCCATGACTTTGACTTCCCGCCTGAAACGCTGGGCCAGCGTTTCAGCTTCTTCATCATCCTTGTCAAGGGCTTCGAGCCATTCTTTCAGCAGAACCTTGATGGCAACATCCCGGTTAAGGTTGATCTGGTTTGCTCGATAGACCTCGCCCATACCTCCTTTATCGATAAATTCGAGAATCACCCACTTTTGGTTCAGCACATCGCCAACTTTCAGCAGGTTTTCACATAACGTTGTCATATCAGTCACCCCGAGGTTTCAAATCTTTTCAATTTACTGTAAGGATTGATCTCGGAGTGTCCAATAACTTGGTTGCCTAACTATTGTTTTCCTTGAAATTGGCTGCCTGACCTGACATCCACACGGCATGTTGTCAGGTTTCTGTCAGATCAGGCCGGACACATTTACCTACTGCCGTGACCGCCACCGGAGCCGCTGTCGTTCCCGTCGTGGCCGCCACTACTGCCGGAGCCACCACCGGAACCGCTGCCACTGCCGTCGCCGCTGCCGGAGCCGCTACTGCCGCCGTTGTCGTTACCGTCGTGACCACTACCACTACCGGAGCTACCACCGGAGCCGCTGCCACTGCTGCCGCCGCTGCCGGAGCCGCTGTTGCCGCCGTTATCGTTACCGTCGTGTCCACCATCACTGCCGGAGCCGCTGCCACTACCACCGGAGCCGCTGCCGCCGGAGCTGCTGCCGCTGTCGTTCCCGTTGTGGCTACCACCACTGCCGGATCCGCTGCCGCCGGAGCTGCTGCCGCTGTCGTTCCCGTTGTGGTCACCACCAATGCCGGATCCGCTGCCGCCGCCGCTGTCATTCCAACTGTGGTTGTCCCTATTATCGGCAAGACTGTCATTCCGGTTGTGGTTGTCTCTATTATCGGCACGACTGCCATTACTCATTACACCTCTGTGTCCTGAGCTTCCAGTATTGTCCATTCTCTTCTCTGATCCCATCAAATCCTGCCGCTCGGCTGGTGTCATCTGCTCAAGCCGGCCAAGCAATTCGTTGTTAAACGCATGTCGTTCAATTTGAGATGCACTCTGCATAGTGCCACGGAGATTTCTCAGTTCTTCTGTAGACATGGTCTTATAATCTTTTGCCCAGGCAGATGAACTCACGGAAATGAAAGCTAACATAAGCAAACCGGCAATTTTTGTTCTACTTGTCATTATCACACCTCAAGAGTAGTTTTGGTAAATCAATTATTGTTTTCAATTTGTACAGCAGAAGAATCAGGGCGATGACGATGATCATATTCAGGCCGAACCAGCCGATCCAATGGCCAGAAAACCATTGCCCAAAACCCATGAAACAGCCCACCGCCTTGATTCCACATTGAAAAAGGGTTATTATGGCCACGGTGAATAGCCAGTGTTGGGAGCTTTGCCGTGTATGATTTGTCTCGCGGCAAGGATCTAACGATTAAGGCTTGTATTATGTACACGCCCTAATAATCTCTACCGCCCATACCTTCCATGACCGCCTCTGTGCCTATCTCTATTTCCGCCAGAACGTCTGATTTCGTATTCGGGATAATTACAATCCGCCAGAACGCCCAGTTCGGCCTGCCCCACAGGTGAAGAAACACCGATGGATGTGGTTGTGTTGGTTGGAATGCCTGTCCCAATATTTCCGGCATAAGCGCTGGTAGAGACGATTGCGGCCATGACCATGATTCCCGTAAGTGAGAGAATTTTCTTCATGCTGTTAGACTCCTTTTAAAAAGTTGAAGAATGTTTACAAATCTGCAGCAACCTTTTTGCTGTAGCTGTTTGATTGATATTAAGCAAAAGACGTGCCACAAAGTGGCAATAACTCTAACTATAGGCAAATAAACAATAAATACATGTTTTATAACTTAGGTATGTAAATTTTCCCCTTGTGCTATTTTCACAATGTGTCTATTTTTTATCCACATCGTGGGTGTTGGTGTCTTATATTTAAACTAAACGGTCGCTACGATCGCATGTGATCCGAGGAATGAGATATGAGATTCAGATGGATGGAAAAGAGTAAACTGTATGCACCCTCATGGATGATTATCGGGATCAGTTTGGTGCTTATGGCTGTTGTCCTATTCATGGGGATTGAAAATTACCACCGTGAGAAAAATCATATGGGGACGATTTTAAAAGAAAAAGGGGCGGCTTTGATCTGGTCTTTTGAAGCTGGTGCACAAACAGGGATGATGGGCTTGTTCGGCAATGACATCCACCTGCAGACCCTTTTGGAGGAAACCGCTTTCAGGTCTAATGTCTCTTATATCGCCCTGGTTGACAGAGACGGGGTGTTCTTGGCGCATAGTGATAAAAAAATGATCAGTAAGTCGGCAGAGGCTTTTGTAGTCAACAGCTCATTTTCGCCAACAGACGATCCTCAATGGCGTACGGTTGATGGCAAAAAAAATGGGAAAATTTTTGAAGTGTATAAGAGTTTTCTGCCGATAACACCAGATCACGGATACATGGAAGAAGAGCAAGGTCATCATGACATGTCCAGTTCTCTTAAATGGATGAAAGACATGCCCCAGGATCGAATTCTCGACCCGAAACACCGGCCTGTCATCGTTATCGGCATGGACGTCAGGCCTTTTGAGGAGGCTATGGCCAAGGATATTCGGAATAGTCTGATAACAGCCGGGGTGATTTTTCTTCTGGCCGTCGCAGGGGTTGTTTCTCTGTTTTGGGCGCAAAACTACATGCATTCCCGGAAACAGCTGCAGGATATCCGGGCACTTGCCTCGGAAATTGTCAGGAATCTGCCGGTGGGAATGGTGGTGGTGAGCGGAGATGGGAAAATCAGGTTTATTAACGGTGTAGCTTGTTCATTGTTAGCGGTCCGGCCTGAGTCTGGTGAGGGAGCTTTGGCCCGGAGCGTTCTGCCGATATCTTTGCTGGATTTGCGTAACAGCATCTCTCGTAGAAAAACTGTTGTGGAAAAAGAGTTACGCCTGCCTGGACGAGGGAATACAAGTGTGCCAGTCAATGTCAGTACAACAGATATCGTTGGCGAAGATGGTCAATACATAGGTTTCATGTTTATTTTGCAGGATTTATCAGAACTGCGCCAGTTGGAAATCAAGATTCGGCAGCGGGAAAAACTGGCTGCCATTGGCGACCTCGCCGCCGGTATCGCTCATGAGGTCAGAAATCCTTTGAGTTCCATCAAGGGCTACGTCACCTATTTCGGGAGCCTTTTCGCCCAGGATAGCGAAAACCGGAAAGCAGCCGAGATTACGGCTGAGGAAGTCGACCGGGTGAATCGGGTAATTTCAGAACTCCTTGAATTTGCGAAACCTTCAGATCTCAATCTGGTTGCAACGGATCTTCGGAAACTGCTTGAGCACACACTGCGTATCGTGGCACAGGAAGCTTCCTTCGCGGGAGTTACAATTACAACGCAACTCGATCACAACCTGCCCGAGTTGATGGTCGATCCCGACCGGATCACCCAGGTGATTCTTAACATTTTAATCAATGCCATCCAAGCCATGGGACTGGGCGGACAACTCTCCGTAATTACACATCAACGAGAGGAGGAGGTGGTGGTCGATATTTCCGATACAGGACATGGTATTTCACCGGAAGACCAGGGCAATATGTTTAATCCGTATTTCACGACGAAAAAAAATGGGACTGGTTTGGGACTGGCTATCGTTCATAAAATCGTGGAAGACCATGGCGGATCGGTTCATATTCAAAGCACTAAAGGTAGTGGTACTCAGGTGTCAGTATCATTGCCCATTCATCCAGCACGGGAGTCATAAAGATGCACGGAAAAATTCTTATTGTTGATGATGATTCAGCCCATCTGGGCATGCTTCAGACCGTATTGAAAAGCCTGGGTCACATGGTGGAGAGCGCCACAGATGGAGAATACGCCATTCAGATGGTCAAGGAAAAACCCTGCGATCTCGTTTTGATGGATGTGCGTATGGCAAATATCGGAGGTATTGAAGCCCTGCGCCAAATCAAGGAACTCAATCCAGCCATACCTATTATCATTATGACAGCGTATTCATCGGTGGATACGGCTGTGGAAGCCATGAAGCTGGGGGCCTACGACTATCTGACCAAACCTCTGAATTTTGAAGAGCTGAAGATCATCATCGCTCGGGCTATGGAACATCTGCAACTCACCTTGGAAAATCGGTCGTTAAAGGAACAGGTTGCAGCGGGAAGCCATTTTTCAGAAATCATCGGCTCCAGTTCTTCCCTGCAGAAAGTTGTGGAAATGGCCCGGATTGTAGCTCCCACCGAAGCAACAGTTCTGATTACCGGTGAAAGCGGCACCGGCAAGGAATTATTTGCCAGGGCTATCCATGCCAACAGTGAACGGAAGAATGGTTCGCTGGTCACGGTGAATTGTGCGGCATTAACTGAGACTCTTCTTGAATCGGAACTTTTCGGCCATGAAAAAGGGGCGTTTACTGGAGCTGACCGACAACGAAACGGACGGTTCATGCAGGCTGACAAAGGGACGATCTTTCTTGATGAGGTCGGGGAAATCCCTTTATCGATGCAGGCAAAGATTCTGAGAACCATTCAAGAGAGGGAAATCCAGCGCTTGGGCAGTGACAAAACCCTGCAGGTTGATGTGCGGATAATTGCCGCCACCAACCGGAATCTCGAAGACGATGTCAAGCAGGGTAAATTTCGTGAAGATTTATTTTACCGTCTCAATGTGATGAATCTCCATATCCCGCCGCTCAGGGAGCGAGAAGACGATATCCCCCTTCTGGCCCAATATTTTCTCAGGAAATACGTGCAAAAAAATAGGAAGGATTTGAAGGGATTTACTCCTACCGCCATGGATGTGCTGACCAAGAGCCCTTGGCCGGGGAATGTGAGAGAATTGGAAAACGTGATCGAGCGGGCGGTTATTCTTGCCATGAGCCCGTACATATCCGACAAAGATCTTCCGGTCTCCTTGTTGACGACCTACAACAAGGATCATACAACCTCTGTACCCCCAAGCGGACTCGGAGGTAAATCTCTGGATGAGGTTGAGAGCCAGGCTATTTCTGAAACACTTGAACAAACACAGGGAAACAAAAGCGAGGCGGCTAAACTACTGAACATCACCAGAACAACTCTGAATAATAAGTTGAAGAAATACAACATTGGAGACTAAATTCATGAGGTTAACGGGGTAGACCGAAAATCTTCTGAATTGAGATTTTTTTCATGAGACCTGGAGAACAAGAGTAAGTATCAGGTAATCCTGGCAGTTGCGGAAATATCCAAATCAATCATGTGCACATACTGATATCGATACCTCCGAAATTCTCTGTCGTCCCTGCCAGGAGCCCCTGATAAAGGGAAATAACACGCTAAGCCCATGAGCGCCATACAAAGCAAGGCGACACCAAGCCGTTTCCACCCTTGCGCAACCAGACACAGGGCAGGAAGCAACCGATGATTTCCGCCAGGGCTGAGGCTATGAACAACAGCGTTGTCTTCATCATCGGCGCTCCTCATTTACTGTTCTTCGTGCCCGGCGCATGCTCACGTTGTATACCACCATCCGTAGTTTCTCCACAGCTGTCATATGGCATATTCCAGGTTTCCACGAAGATCCATTTCTATCATTCTAGATGAGTAAATTGCTCAAGTGTTCTCCATATTCATTTTTTGCCCAATTCCTCGTCAATCAACTTTTGAAATCCTTCAATAGTACGTTGATTCAGTTTTTTGCCATTAATAAAAATGGTAGGAGTTCCTGTTATGCCAAGCCTGTTCGCCTCGGCCATATCCTTGTTGAGTTTTTGACGTAACTGTGGCGATTGCAAGTCAGCAGCGAAACGTTCTTGATTCAAGCCAAGTTCACCTGCAATTCTGGTGAATGAGTCGACAGTAATCTTCTTCTCGGTAAATAGACGATCATGGTATTCCCAGAATTTACCTTGCTCATGGGCTGCCAAGGCGGCTATGGCCGCGGGACCTGCCATTTCATGCATCTTGAGCGGAAGGTTTTTAAAAGCGATTTTTACAGTTTCGGGATTCTGCTTGAGCACCTGCTCAAGGAGTGGCGATATCTTGCCACAGTACGGTCATTCGAAGTCCGAATAAACGGCGACAATAACAGGAGCGTCCTTTGCCCCCTTTACTGGAGAGGAAGAAGTGTCTATATCCACAACAAAATCAACCGACAGGGTGGCAAGACGATTTTCTTTGCCATCAATAAGATATAAAAATTCACCACGAGGTGCGATATCGATTGCCGACACTCCTTCGTCGACTGGAATCCGCCCCTGCAATTTCCCTTGCTGATTGTACACCAAAACCTGTTTGCTGTCGGTCAGGACGAAGGCGTAATTCCCATCCAAAGAATAGGCAATATCCAAGGGTTTGTTCGGCAATTGCAGACCTCCGAGTTGCTTCCAGACAACTCGGTCATCCTGGCCATTGGGGGCAGTGACGGCAAACGTCGGCAACGAAATCGCTATCACGAGTGAAGCTACACCGGGGATGATAAATTTCAAATACTTCATTTGAGTATTCTCCTTAAGTTTGAGAAAGTGCTTGAGGCCGAAAAGAGGAATTTCGGATCTCTCGCTCTAATTTTTTATTGAGCCACTCAAGATGAGCTCAACTGTAGGATTGGCAGGATCATTGGTCGTAACGGTAATTACCCGATGATACTGCAGGCCGTTCTTTTTACTTATCTGAGCCTTGATTCGAAGAATTCCCTCACCGCCGGCGGGGATTTGTCTCGGGTACGAGACGGCGGCACAGCCTCAACCCGTATTGACATCGGAGATTTTCAAAACCCCCGTCCCCCTGTTTTTAATAAGATAATCATGCTCCACCTCGCTTCCGTCAACAACCTGACCAAAATCATATTGCTGCTCCGGAATTGAAGAGACAGGTTCACTGCTACCATAAAGGGTAGCGGGCAGATAGGTCAGAAAGAGGACCAAGAAACTCATCGACAAGATAAAGCTCATTAAAACCAACCTGCTCGAAGCCCGCCTCAGCGGCGGCGTCTGGCCGTTTATAGATTGCCATGCTGTTTGCATCTGTTTCCTTTCCTTTGAATGTGTAAGCATATGTGTTTGCAAGAGAACGATAAATCAGGCTGAGCGTCACCCACCATAGCTATGAAGCCCTGAGAGGATGAAATTGACGCCATAGTAGGTGAAAACAACCGAGACAAATCCAACCAGGGCCGACCAGGCCATGCGGGTGCCGTCCCAGCCTCTGGTGAATCGGGCATGCAGAGCGAGCGCGTAAATAAACCAGGTAATGAGAGACCAGGTTTCTTTCGGGTCCCAACTCCAGTATGTCCCCCATGCCGAATTGGCCCAGACCGCGCCTGTGATGATCCCGACCGTCAACCAGAGGAAGCCGAAAACAATCATTTTATAGATTATGCTGTCCAGTTGCGCCAGACTCGGCCCCGCTGCCTCCGGCGCACCAGATTTCTTTTGAAGTACCTCTCCAGTACCTCTCTTGACCAGGTAAAGTATGGCCAAGCCACAGGCAATAGTGAATGCGGCATAGCCGATGAAACAGGTAATGACATGGGCGGCCAGCCAATTACTCTGCAAGGCCGGCAGGAGAGGCTTTATGTCCTTTGAAAATTCCGTCGAGAAGGAGGCGTAGGCCATCGCCAAAAATGCAAATGGCACGACATAAACACCCAAGTACTTCGTTTTATGGATATGTTCGATCGCCAGGTACACAATTGCGATGGTCCATGCAAAAAATACGAGTGATTCATACATATTGGCAAGGGGTATATAGCCGATGCCGAGTTGATATGACTCAACCCATCGCAACCCTATCCCGATACCGTTCGCCAACACACCGATGATCGTCAAGGCAGTGGCGAACAGGCCCAGCCTTTCGATCCGGAAAATAGCCAGAGCGACATAGAAGAAAGTCGCGGCAAGGTAAATAAACGTTGTATATCCGGAAAATAATGCAGAATCCATTTATAGCCTCCTGAGTTTGAGGGTTTTCTCGTTGAGCAGACCGGTAGCAATATCCTCAAGAGTCTTCGAAAATCCATCCTGGTTTTTATTGCTGGAACCAGTCAGGATAATAGTCAGGGTTGCCCCTTTTTCCTGAATAGAGATCCACAATCTTCGATGAGACATGAAAAACGCCACATACAGCCCAAGAAGCATCAAGCCAAATCCCAGATATACCAGCCATACACCGGGGTCTTTTACCACCTGAAGCCCCGTGGCAAAGCGCTGCTTGATCATAATTTCGTAGGAGGCTCCACCACGTTCAATGATCAGGGGTTTTTGGTCCTCCAGGACAAGGTGAGCAGGCACTCCCAACTCATCGTCAAACCATATTTTATATGGACCATGACCATGTCCATCCTCTCCCGTTTCAACTATTTCAAAACGCACCAGATTGTCTTGCCAGGCGTGTTTTTCCCGTGCCTCAACATAAACCTTCTGCTTGCTCCCACTCGCCTGATTGTTTCCCTTGGTGACGGTCTTTTTTGTCATTTCAACCGTGTACTGGTTCTGTATGGGCTGATAGCTCGACTGATAAAAAGTGAGTCCTGAATAGGTAAGGGGCGCGTTTACCGTAATCCGTTTATTCGCGACTTCTTTTTCGTTTTCAAGGGCAACCAGATCGGAACGGTATTCTTTCGGCATGCCATTTGCATAATACTCAATATCAAAAACATCGCAGCGCAGTGTGAATGGCAACGGGATTTTTGTTTGCGCATCGTTCCTTTGGTAAACTTCAGTTGTCGCCCCTCCTTCCGGCACCATCACAAAGGCCTTGAAGCCAAAATAACTGCCGACGAGAGCACCCAGGATAATTATGAGAATACTTATGTGCACAAGATATGGTCCCAATCTTGACCAGGCCCCCTTTTCCGCAAAGAACAGAAGAACATCAGCATTATCCCGGGAGCGAACCAGCCAATTTTTCTGTCTCAATATCTCGTAAACGGCAGTTTCGGCCGATTTCATATCTGTGTTTGAAGAGAAAAGTACCTTGTCCTCGCTTCGCATTAATTTTGCGATATCCGTATTCAAGTTATCTTTTTTTATAACTTTCAGTACTTGTGGAATTCGGTGCAAAGAACAGGCAACCAGGTTAAGGCATAGCAGGACCAGCAGAGCCTTAAACCAAAGGGAAGAATACGTTTTCGAGAGTCCAAGTATTTCCAGAATAATAGCATTAGTTTGCCCATATTTTTCGAGATAAACCCCAATGGGTTGATCCTGAGGAATAATGGTGCCGACAATTGAGCCGACAACAAGTAGAGGGAGGAGCAAGAGAGCAAACCGAACCGACGAAAAATAATCCACGATTGGATTTTCCTTAAATTTCATACAAATACCTTTAGTTGAACTTATCCGTCTGAGAAGATGGTTTAACGTGCCGTTACTTCAATCTTTCCAAGAGTTGTTGGATAGTCTGACCTGTAGAAGGAGAAAAGTCCGGTTGCAGTTTTGCAACTTCCTTCCATGCCTTTATCGCTCCTTCTTTATCTTTCAGATCATGGAAGAGGACGACCCCCTTATTGAATCGTGATTGGACATGAGTCGGGTCAACCTGTGCGGCCTTATCAAAGGATTCTACTGCCTTTTCCGGCTGTTTGTTTTGACGGTACATTACTCCGAGATCGGTGAGGACATCGGGGTTGTCGGGGGACAGGGCCAGTGCTTTGAGGTACGCATCGATGGCCTTTTGCGGAACTCCAGAATCAAAGTAGGCATCGCCGAGTTGCACCCACGCCTTGGCGTCTTGGGGATTTTTTCCCACTTCATCCTCCATATGCTTGACATGTTTTTCAATTTCTTTGGTTGTCGGCACATTTTGCTGCACTTGCGGAATACGAGCGACTATTGACGGGGTCTTATAGACAGTTACAATTACGCCACCGGCAAATCCAACAATCAGGGAAAGAACAATGGCGATAATAAGCAGTGATTGATCTCGAGTATTCTTCATAGGTAACTCCGGGGAAGGTTATCTTCCTTCATCAAGGTTGTGCAGATCGATGCCAAACGCAGGACATCGAAAACAAGCCGGATTTCTGAGAAAATCCGGCATAAACGCCTTATTGTCTGAAATAATTATCAAATACATCTCGATAATTGATTATCAGACGAAAATGTGACACCGTAGGGGATTTTGAGACACACAGACTGCCTGACCGCAGTACTTGAATTTGGTCTTCTTTGACAAGCATGGCAGCCAAAGAGAAACTTCAACAAATCAGACCGAATCAGGTAATGAAGAAGGGTATCAAATCAGGAGAACAACAGAGCGGGTGGCTTTATTTTGCTGGGCTTGACGCGAGGATGATCGATCAATCTCCATTACCTCGCCTGGCGATGCAATGGAAAAGGTATTCAGGTCTGAATACTGTTGAGGGGGAAAAATACTGTTACGGTGTGGAGGAGATACGAGAGATCCGAAAGAATCGTCAAACAATTTCGCTACAAGGACATCAGGGGTGACGTCAACGCAGGTAGTGCATTGTTTATTATCTGTGGAGTGTGTCGTCGTGACATTGACAAGTGCGGAGTCTTCACAAGACGAAAAGTCTGAATGACAATCAGACAATGCAATATGTGTGGAGATATTCTCATTGCCATTGTCCACACACCACTCTATGACGCTTGAAAAGCTTGTGGCGAAAAAGATAAGAAGCAGTAATAATGAGGAAAAATTTATAATTTTCATTATTCGGGGGGATGGTTACAGTACCACAATGAAGTATTTCAATTATACTTATCACAGGGAGCATTCCTTTTCAAGGACAAATAAATTTGGTGTTGATACCTTCGGAGGAACCAGCACAAACAGATGGACAAGGTCTATCTGGATATTGAGTTCTGTAACCTCACATTTCTGCTGCTCAACAAAGATCCATATACCTTTTTCGTTTCCAATAACGGAATGATAGCGACAGCCCGAATCAAGGTAATCCTCACAATCTGCTTACATAGTGTTTACACGAACCAGAAAAAACTAAAACCCGACGCGATAATCTCGACGGGCTTATATTAAAAATGCCTTAATTTTCGGCTATTTATTATTGGTGGGATGCAGTCCATTTAACATATAACTTATCACACTGTTACTAAGATGTTTTTTCTTACAACAAATCGCAATATACCCCCAAAAATACCCCCAAAACAAAAACCATCCGCACATCATTAGACCGCATCAAATTAGACACAGCTACCATATCGGCACATTGTTTTTCGTTATTTGACGCCAGTAGCATTTACAAGATGGTCTCCGATTCATAGCGCAACGATCGAAATTAAGATTCACAGTAGGAATGTTAACCCAGTGAAGTGATTGCTTGCATAAGCTTTTGCGTGGAAATCTTAACCTATCGTAACAAATGAAGTTGGTGACACCGATGATTGCGAGGGAATGATCCGACGATTTGTGAAGGTCAATATCCAAGATAACAGCAGTGATATCCAGCGGGGCCGGATTCCCCATATCTTTGACCCATATTATACTGCCCAAAAAATGGCAGTGGTCTTACAAAAAACGGGATAGCAACTTGTTAGAAAATATTGCGGTTTAACAAAATAAAAAACAGATACCCTTTCTTATTTAGCCGCCAAATAATGTTACTCAGGCAGAATTTCAGGCGGCAAGCGATTCGCCCACCTTTGTCGCCAGTTCCTTTGCAGAAAACGGTTTTTGAATCAGATTAACGCTTTCTCCCAGCATTCCTTGGCTTGCGATGATATTTGCTGTATAGCCCGACATAAACAGGCATTTACAATCCGGGTGTATAGCCAGAATTCGCCCTGCTAGATCCCGACCATTCATTTCAGGCATAATCACATCCGAGAGCAGCAAATGGATGCCGTCGGTTTGCTCATGAGCCAGCTTGATAGCCTCAGCCGGGCTGCTTGCCGTAAGCACTGTGTAGCCAAGATTATTAAGCATTCTGCTGGTCAACTTGAGAATTGCCTTCTCATCTTCCACGATAAGCACTCTCTCTCCCCGGCCTCGCCGAATTACACTGTCACTCTGTTTTCCTGTAGTGTTTACCTCTCCCACATACCGCGGCAGGTAAATCTTGAAGGTTGTCCCCTTGCCGGGTTCGCTGTAGGTGTGGACGAAACCTTTATGCTGTTCAACAATCCCATACACCGTGGAAAGGCCGAGACCGGTGCCATGGCCCAGATCCTTGGTGGTGAAAAATGGCTCGAAGATTTTGTCGATGATCTCCTTTTCCATGCCGCAGCCGTTGTCGCTGACCGCCAAGACCACATACTCACCGGGAACAACCGTGGCATGACTTTCGCAATATTCCGGTTCGAAGATGACCATATCCGTTTCGATACTGATCTCTCCCACCCCGACAATGGCGTCGCGGGCGTTGACGCAGAGATTCGCCAGAAGCTGATCGATCTGTGAGGGGTCGATATAGACCGGCCAGAGATTCGTAGCTGGCTGCCAGGTCAATTTAATGTTCTCACCGATCAACCGTCCGAGCATATTGGTCATGCCCGCCACGGCCTCATTCAGGCCAAGAACCTGTGGGACGATGGTCTGCTTGCGGGCAAAGGCCAACAATTGGCGGGTGATACCTGTGGTCCGATTGGCGGCGGAGAGGATCTCCTGCAGATCAGCATGCAGCGGTGATTCCGGATCGGTTTTTTGCAAAGCCATCTGCGTAAAACCGAGAATGACGCTGAGCATGTTATTGTAATCGTGAGCGACTCCACCTGCCAGCCGACCCACCGACTCCATCCTCTGGGCCTGTTGAAGCTGGGCTTGCAGGTTGGTTTTTTCCTCCTCGGCGCGTTTACGTTCGGCAAGTTCATTCTTTAGCTGGCAGTTGGTGGTCAACAGTTCGGCCGTCCGTTCCGCAACGATGTCTTCCAACCGCTCATTAAGTTCGGTCAGCTCTTTCTGCACGGTAATCAGATCACGATTCTTGCGATATGCATTTTCATAGGTTGAAAGCAGAAGATCCAGTATCTGTAGGCGTTCGGCGGTGATGAAATAGTTTGCACCCGAGAAAAAGACGTTTATGCCCATTTCCGCCGTCGAATTCTTTCGCAGTTCGATATTCACAATAAGATACTGGATGCGGGAAACCAGATGTCGCTCGTCGTAGGGTTTGGTGATAAAATTATTGGCCCCGACCTCAAGGCCCCTGATGACATCCGTTGGGTCCGAAAGGGTGGTCACCAGCATCACAGGTATGTGTTTCAGCTTCGGATCGGCCCTGAGATGCCTGCAGAGGTCGTAGCCGTCCATCTCGGGCATGACGATATCACTTATGACAATATCCGGCATACGTTGCGTAATAACCCTCAAGGCCTCCCTGCCGTTGGTGGCAAGGAAGACCGTATAACCGTTTTTTTCGAGGATAAAGCGCAGCTCTTCAGCTTGGGTCGGGCTGTCCTCGACAATAAGGATGTTAAGATGATTATTTCCCGCTGAACTTTCCATGAACTCTCCTTAATCACAGTGGATTCCGGCCTTGGACGATACCAGACTCGCCAGAACCTCAGCTATCCTGTCGGCAGGCAGGACATATCTTGCAGCATTAAGCCTGACCGCCTCTCCCGGCATGCCGAAAACCGCCGAGCTTTCCTCGTTCTGGGCGATGGTGACTGCCCCTTTTTCCTTCATGAGCTTCAACTCCGCGGCGCCGTCCTTTCCCATACCGGTAAGCAGTATGCCGACCGCGGCTCTGCCGTATACCTCCGCAACCGACCTAAAAAGATAGGAGACGGCGGGACGCAGACCGTTCTCGGGATCGTCGCTCGAGCAGCAGATCCTCCCGGAGCTATCTATCTTCATCTGGTTCCCGTCCGGTGCGATATACACATGCCCCGGTCGCGTTATGGTTCCATTGAAGGGCACATGCACAGGCAGCGAAGATGTCTGCCCCAGCCATTCCGCAAACCCGCCGATAAAACCTTCGGCCATATGTTGTACGATCAGGACGGGGACGGTGAAATCAGGAGGGAGCCTGGACAGGATTTTCTCGATCACCGGCGGTCCACCCGTCGATGCGCCGATGGCAACGACCTTCACGGCCACGGGCTGAAGGACAAGATTCTTCGCAGTCTCCCTCTGTGCCGCGGACCGGTTCCGGTCGGTCCTCGCCCAGCGCCTGACCACTTTAATCTCGGACATCAGCTTGACCATGGAGACGAGAGCCAGGGTATCCTTTTTATGATCGGGGTGCCCAACGCCCTGCGGTTTTTGCAGCACAGCGAGTGCGCCGGCCTCTATCGCCTTGAAAGACGAATCCAGTTCCCGCATATCACAGCTGCCGGTCACAATCACAATAGGCACCGGATTTGTTTCCATAATGGCCCGTGTCGTCTCGAATCCGTCCATCCCCGGCATATGGATGTCCATGGTGATCAGATCCGGCTTTTCCATGGCCACTGCCTTGAGGGCCTCCTCCCCATTAGGGACGGCGGCGATTACCTGAATGCCGGGGTCGGCATCCAGTATATGGCTTAACAGTTCACGGGCAACGAGGGAATCCTCCACAATCAGCACCCGAATCGGTGCCCGCTGATCCGGAGTCAGAAGCCGCTGACCCTTCATATAAGCCTCCCGATCACTTCCAGAAGGTTGCTCTGGTCAAAATTGCTTTTGACAATATAGGCGTTGGCACCGACATCGATGCCGCGTTCTTTGTCCTCACGGGAATCTAGCGCAGTCACCAGCACAACGGGCAGTTCGGAAAACCTCTTATCCGAACGAATCTTTGCAGTGAGGTCAAAGCCGTTCATCCTGGGCATTTCCACATCCGAGACGACGAGATCGAAATCCCGGCTCTTCAATGTAGTGATCCCATCGACACCGTCAACCGCCGTCTGCACATCGTAACCGGCCGATTCAAGGATATTTTTTAGAAGGGTTCTCGCTGTAATAGAATCCTCAACAACCAGGACGGATCTGCTATTATCAGGTCCATCTGCAATTCCCTCCGTGAGCGATGGCGCTATTTTGACCGCGGATTTCAGCAGGTCGGAGACATTGAGAACCAGGGCAACCTTCCCGGTCCCCAGAACGGTTGCGGCGGCAATGTTTCTGACGCGGGAAAGCTGTCTGCCGAGGGGTTTTACCAGGACCTCCTGTTCACTCAAGACCTCGTCCACCAGAAAGGCCATGCGCCGTTCAGCCGACCCTATGACCACTACCTGCACCGAGATATCGTCGGTCTGCTGCCTGCGGCCGGTGGATTTGAGCTCCAGAACATCCCCCAGTTTAACCAGCGAGACCGGCCTTCCGTCGATGACAAGGGTCTCCTTGTTCTCGACCGTTTGAATTGCCTCCTTTTTAGCCCTTGCCACTCTCTCAACGTTGACGGACGGCAGGACGAAAATCTGCTCGGAGACCTGAACGAGGGTCCCCCGAAAGGTCGCCAGGGTTAGTGGAACAACCATCTTGAATATTGTCCCGCTCCCCTCTTCAGTTTCCACCGTCACCGTGCCGTTCAGTTTCTCAACCTTCTCCCTGACGATGGCAAGTCCCAGTCCTCTGCCGGAGATATCGGTGATTATCGGGCTGGTTGTTACGCCTGAACGGAAAATCAGCAACAGGGTCTCCTCCTCCGAAAGTTTATCGGCAGCCTCCTGCGTTATCAGTGCATGTCTGATAGCAGAGGATTTCATCTTTGCCACATTGATCCCCGCCCCATCGTCGGAAATCGCGATCTCAATCCTGCCGTCTTTTGAAGAGGCCTTTATCTGAATGTTTCCGGACGACTTCTTGCTTTTTCTCTCGCGCTCGTCAGGAGGCTCGATGCCATGGTCGACGCAATTTCTGACCAGATGGATAAGCGGATCTTTCATCTCTTCCAACACTCGCCTGTCAATTTCGATCTCGCCGCCTTCCGTGGTCACTTCCGCTTTTTTGCCTGCCGAGCGTGCCAGATCGCGGACAAATCTCGGGAATATGTCCAGCAAGGACGAGAAAGGGAGCATCAAGGTCTTCTTCATATCGTCGAGCAGTTTATCGACCATGACACTCGATCCCCGATGATCGTATTCGGCCGCCCTGACCAGGGCCGTCAACCGGGATTCAAATGAGGAAATAAAAGAACTGTCCGAGTGAGACTCCCTGAAAATTTCAGAAGCGACATCCCGTCTTCTCTCCTTTCTCCACAGCTCGAATCCCTTTTTCAAATCTCTCAATTCCGCCGCGCGCTGTCCGGTTGCAAGCTTGATTGCAATCATCTCTTCGGCCTGCAGGAGCACAGCGTCGAGCTTTGCTGTGGATACCCTGACGGTCTCGGCAACGATCGGATCCGGGGAGACAGAGAAAGGCTGTGCGGGTGGTTCGGCGGAAGGCGTAATAGTTGATTCTGCCTGGGAGGAGACCAGCTCCGACTCAGGATTTTCAGGCATTTCCGGTTTTTCACATAACACCGCCGGATACGTCTGCTTTTCTGCCGTCACTATCGAGCCGTCGAGTTGCCGGATCAGTTTCCTCATCATCGATCTTTCCGGAGAAGCCCCCGCTCCGCCATCGACCAGTCTGAAGCAGAAATCCACCGTCTGCTGCAGCAGCTCGCTTTTCGGGGCGGAAAGGGTAATCTGTCCTCGTTTCAAGGCTGCAAAGACATCCTCCATAGACTGGCACAAGGCTACTATATCAGCAAGATTCACGGAACGGGCGGCGCCTTTCAGACTGTGGGCCTCCCGGAATACGGTCTCGACAATCTCTGCCTGTTTTTCCACATCGGCTTTATCGATCTCCAGAAGGCCTGACGAGATCACATTGAGGTGCTCCTGGGCCTCGATCTTGAACATGGCGAGGAGTTTTTTTTGAAATTCTGCGTCTTTTGTGTCCATGTTTGTTCCCGCAACTATACTTTAAACCTCCCCACCATCTCCTTTAATTTCTGTCCAAGCTCATTCAAGATATGCGCTGCCTGTTCCGCCTGCTTGGTTCCCGAGGCGTTCTGCTGGGCAGCCTGCTTGATGTTTTCCATGGCCATGGCCACCTGTTCCATCCCGGCCAGCTGTTGCTGACTGGAGGCCGCTATCTGCGCCGCCGCCTGCGCCGACTCGCCGATGCTCTCCGCAAGCAGCCGGATCGACTCCCCGGACTCCGCCGCCTGCTTCGCTCCACCCTCCACCGCCTTGCTCACCTGCTCGGCCGCCAGCACCGATTTGCCCGTCGCCTTCTGGATATCACTAAGAATAGTGCGTACCTGTTCCGTCGCCTGCTTCGACTGGTCCGCCAGGCTTTTGATCTCCTGGGCCACTACGACAAAGCCCTTGCCCTGCTCTCCGGCCTTGGAAGCCTCGATGGCCGCATTCACCGCCAGAAGGTTGGACTGCTGCGCCAGGTCGTTGACCACGGTTATGATCTCGCCGATGGCCAGGGTCTGCTCGCTCAGCATAACCACGCTTTCGGCCACGGTCTCCATCAGGTCTTTGATATGGTTGATCCCTTCCAGGGTCTCCATTACGGCCGAATTGCCCTGATCGGCCACCAGCGCCGCCTTCTGGGCGTTTTCCGAGACATTTCTGGATTTCTCCGCCGACAGCTGCGCCGTCTGCTTGACCTCCTCCACCGTCGCCGTCGTCTCGCTCACCGATGTTGCCGTCTCGGCAAGGCCGGATGCGACCTGGGTCGTCGAGGCCAGAATCTCGCTTGCCGATGAGGCCAGGACATTGACTCCGTCTCGAACCTCCTGGTTGATCCCCCGGAGATTTTCAAGCATATGGGCAAAGGCGTTCCCGAGGATATCCTGGTCCGAAACCGGCTTTACAGTGACCGTCAGATCGCCTCCCGCGACCTGCGTGGAAATAGCCGCCATGTTCTGGAGATACCCAACCATTGCTGCAAATGCCTTGGTCAGGCCACCCACCTCATCTTCTCTACCGTTCAAGTCTATCTCGACTCCGGAGTCTCCGGAAGCAATCCTTCCAGCTGCAGTCGTGAGCTCTTTGAGCGGTTTTGCAATAATCCGGTTCAGGAACAGGACAGCACCTATACTCAAGATAAGGACAACGAAACTGACAATGACAAACGCCCGGGTCAGCGCTGCTGTTTCCTTCTCCGTCTGGGCAACCCGTACCTTTGACCGGGTGACGGCACTCTCCTCAAGTTCCCCGGCAAGGGCTCGTATCCTGTCATAACGATCCTCCTGCACGGTGGTGCCCAGGTTCTCCGCCTCACTAGACTTGTCAGAATAAATGAGGAAAATTTGCTGATCCCTAGTTTTACGGTAATCGGCCAGAACCAAAACCATTTCTTCGAATTGTTTTGTTTCCTGGGGCAGGCCTGCCAACGATTCGGAGACGAGCTTGAGCCCCGTATCGACTTCCTTTGACTTTTCTCTAATATTCCTTTCCAGCGCCTGCTGCTTTGCCCTGTCCTTGCTCATCATCATCTCGAGGATCAGGGCACGAACCCGATTCTGATCCGACCGCATTTCAACCAACTCGATGGAGGATAAAAAATCTTTTTGAAACAGATCGCTCTGCGACTGCCGGATCGTTGTCAAGCCGTTGTAAGCAATAATAATCACAACCAGCAAAAAAATGACCATCATGCCGAAACTAAGAATCAGTTTTATCCGCGTCGAAAGACTCACAAACCATTTCATGGTGCCTCCTTTGCGATCACACTTCTTCGTGAATGACAATATTTTTATCTGCCAGGATCCTGGCTGCATCAAGGATCACCAGGCGTTCTCCAGTCACTCCCTTCAGAAATTCCTCGCGGATACCCGTGAGTGTGGGCAAAGGAGGTCCTATCTCCCGGATGGCGATCTCCCGGACACCCAGTATCGCATCAGCCAAGATACCGAACTCCATTTTCTCGTCATTGATGATGATGACCTTGTTGAGGTCGCTGATCCCCTTGTCGGGCATGTCGAAAAACCTTTTAATATCGATGACCGAGATGATCCGCCCCCGCACATTCAGCAGCCCGAGAACAAAAGCCGGGACACAGGGAAGGGGGGTATAGTCCTTCAAGGGGTAGACCTCTCGAATACAGGACGATTCGATGCCGTAATGCTCCTTTGCCAACAGGAATTCCACCACCTCGATGGTCTCCCCCTCTTCTTTTTTTTTTATTTCCCGCGCAAGGACCCACGCTCTTTCCTTCAAAATGCGGGTCCTCTCCTCCGGACCGGGCTGCCATCCGCTTTCCATTGCAACGCCCACCGCATTTATCCTGCGATGAATCGCTTCCCAGTCAATCCGCACGTCGCTCATGAAATCACCTCAGGCTGGCGGCCTTGCATCGTATTTATCAACTGGATCAGTCTTTCCGCGCTGAGCCCTTCAGCGTCCGGCAAAATATCTTCGCCTCTATGCGACTGCAGAAGAGAGCGTGCCGTTTCCAGATGTTTTCCAGACTCCCTTTTTCTGCCCTGACGCTGCAGCAGATGCCCCAGGGCAAAATGGGCAATCACGAAATCCTGATCGATATAAATAGCCCGTTTCAATGAGGCCACAGCCTCCTCTGCCTTGCCCATCTCCTGCAGGATGGTCGCCTGGAGATAGTGGAGTGAAGGATCCAGTTTATCGGCCTGGAGGGCTTCCCCGCAGAGTGCCAGTGCATCGGTCAGTTTTCCCAGGTTGGCCAGCAACCGGACCTGGTCCGACATCTTCTCAGCATCGCACTTTTTTCCCTCAGCCACCAGCCGGATCGTGTCGTGCCGCTTTGCCGGCGCAGCCTTGGCCCTGACCGGGACCATGGATTTTTTCTTGAATTGTGGTGGTGCAGGGAGTGAGATCGGGCGCCCTCCTTTCTTCGGCCTCTCCTCTCTTCTATAGAGAATTGCGCCGGGGAAATGGACAGGCTGGAGCAGCGGCGACAGACCGATACCCGGTGCCTCGACGGGACTGATCACGAGCCACCCTCCGTCGACCAGACAGTGTGCCAGATTATGGATGACCGCATTAGCCCGGTCCCGTGAGAAATACATCAGCACATTGCGACAGAAGATAATATCCATCGCATTGGTAGCGTTTACAACCGCCGGATAGGGATCTTCCGCTAAATTGAGAGAGAAAAACGTCACCATCCGCTTGATGCGGGAGTCTATCTGATATTTCTGCTTTATCTTCTTGAAATACCTATCTTTTACCCAGTTTTGGGTGTCGCGGAAAGACCATTCGCCATACACGCCCTCAGAGGCCTTCTCCAGGGATTCTGCGGATATGTCCGTTGCTAGGATTGAAATATTCCACTCCTGCAGATCAGGGAGGATCCTGGCAAGAAGGAGTGCCAGAGAATAGGGTTCCTCACCGGTCGAACAGCCTGCACTCCAAATCCTGAGATTCTGTTCCCCGCCTCTTCGGGAGTTAATTATTCCTGGGAGCATCTGCGTCTCCAGTATTTCGAAGACCTTTGCATCCCTGAAAAAATAGGTTTCTCCGACGACAAGATGTGCTGCAAGTGTTTTTATCTGGCCTGTGGATAAGGGGGTGGAGAGCAACCATTCCATGCAGGAATCGACATCGTTGAAGCCGAATGCGCCTGCGGCTGACCGTATACCTCTTTCAAGATCGCACTGTCGTGCCTGGGGGAAATTCAGCCCCATCCGGGTCTCGACAAAGGTGCTGAGCCGTGCAAGCAGAAGCGGACGAGGGTCTGTCACGCCGGGACTCTCAGAGAGGCGCATTATCCCTCCTCATCCACAGGGAGCGCTCCGGCAGGTGACAACAGATGCTCAACTACATCCTCCTCCTGCGACGAGATAAACCGGTCAAGGCTGTAGATATAAATAATCCCGTCCCCAAGCTTCGCCACGCCCTCCAGAAACTCAATCCCCGGGAAAAGCTTTTCCGGCTCAATGATATCCCGCTCATTGTATTCAGAAACGCCGAGCACCTTGTCAACGATGATCGCCAGGGAGCGGTTTGCCGTACGGGCAATAATAATCTGATCATTCAGCGCCATCTCGATTTCGGGTAAACAGAAAAATTTACGGATGTTCAGGACCGGGAGAATACGACCCTGGATGTTCACCAGGCCCATGATGATCTCAGGGGCCTTCGGAAGAGGACTTATTGCCACGGCGCGCAGAATTCTCTCAACGTCTGCAAGCGGCAGCGCATAACACAGATCAGACAGGGTAAATACCAGAAGCTTCTCCATTCCATGCATGTCTATCCCTCACCCTGGATATCGCTCGGTTTACCCTTTCGATATAATTGAAAGTACTTAGGCTCTGCAGGTTGATTAAAGTTCGCATTGTCCGATTATAAGAAATTTGAAATGTAATTCATGGCCTAAGATTTAGTACAAGTTTATACTGGAAGTCAGACAAAGTCAAACATACCAAAAACAGCTTCTCGTTCACGGATTCAGGGCACCTTTAGTAACTTAAGTTCCTTTCTTGTTGTTTAAGAATGAATTTCGTGAAGGTGCTTATCCCGCTTGTCGGGGTTGGAGAGAGAATTAAACTGGCAAGATAAGAATAGCTTCAGACGTACCCAGCTAAGATTATTCCTGAGAAGGTAGAAATATTTACAGAAGGACAACACTCTTTGCATTGCCAATGTTAAAGGGCAGACCGAGTCGCTAATTTAAGATGTTTTTTCTGATCGTTTTGACCTTCATCATGGCCAGGAATTGTGCCCGAAAATGAGCAATTTTGCACTGGTGTAAATTCGAAATTATCCCAGACGATATGGGGAATAATGGAGCATATTTGATTCTTGATTATTCCTGTTGCCATCATCGCCTTTTGTCCGGCATTTTGAAAAGTATTTGCGCGTAATTAATCAATTAACTGTTACAGAATCTATTATCTCGGGACGCTGAAAAAAGCTTCAAACGAAAGGGCACACACCTCAGACTTTAAATTTATCCATAAGATTCTTCACACGGATGGCAAGATCAGAAAGACCTTGCGCACTCGCCAGAATTTGGTTACTGGCATCACCCAAATGGTTTACCTGCTCATTGATTCCGGCAATATCACGCGTAATATCAGCTATAACCACAGTGCTTTGCGCCACATTTTCATTGACCTCATTGATCCCGTGTGATGCTTGTGAGATGTTGCTGGCGATTTCAGAGGAGGCGGTTGATTGCTCTTCAACGGCGGTGGCGATACCGTTGATCACGCTGTTAGTTACCATGCCGACTTTCCGTGCGGACTCGCCAAGAACCACCCTTTTTTCGGAGGTGAGGCGGGATTGTTTGACTGCACTTTCGGAAGTCGAACGTGCATCTTCGGCATTCTTGGCAATTTCTCTAACGGTGGCGGTCATCTCTTCGGTTGCTGTGGCAACGATGTTAACATTGTTCGATGACTGCTCCATCGCTGCGGCTACTGATTGGATGTTGGTACTCATTTCTTCAGTGGCAACCGCAACTGAGTTTAATCTGTCGGCTCCATCACGGGCAGCCAATGATATCTCCTTAGAGGATGCAGCCAATCCGATAATTGAAATACCAGATATTATTCCGGGAGAGGAGGTATGTTGGGATTTGCATAAAAAAATCCATTTCAAATGAGACTTGTATCACAGTTGCCCGTGATTTTGTATCTCACTTGAAATGGATTCTATATTAAGATTCCAAGTATCTGGAATCATTGCAAATGGTGGCGATGCAGGGACTTGAACCCCGGACACTACGGATATGAGCCGTATGCTCTAACCAGCTGAGCTACATCGCCTTGAGATAAGGTCAAGATTGATACCCTATTCCCCTTGTGCTGTCAATATTTTTTCAAAGAGTTGAAGGCGGGCATCGGTGAAAATCACCATGCACCGAGGTGACGGAGGTGGGATTTTTACCTCACCCTTACCAATAACAAAAGGCCCCGTCGAAAACGAGGCCTTTTGTTATTTGCTAATGTGCTGAGATTATCGTTTTTTCCGTTCTGCAACGGAAAAACCGGGTCAGATTACATCATGCCGCCCATGCCGCCCATGCCACCCATGCCACCCATGCCGCCAGGCATACCGCCCATCGAAGACTCTTTGTCTTCCGGCAGGTCGGCGATCACGCATTCGGTGGTCAGGAGCATGCCGGAAACAGAGGCCGCATTCTGCAGGGCGATGCGGGTTACCTTGGCAGGATCGATGACACCGGCAATAATCAGGTCTTCATATTCCTCGGTCGCGGCATTGAAGCCATTGGCACCGGTCAGACCCTTTACGTGCTCGACAATGACGGAGCCTTCACGGCCGGCATTGCTGGCGATCTGACGAACCGGTTCTTCCAGGGCGCGCAGGAGAATATTTCTGCCAAGCTGCTGCTCGCCGGGGAGAACGAGCGCGGAGAGCGCCTTCAGGCAACGGATGTAGGCAATACCGCCGCCGGGAACAACACCTTCCTCAACTGCTGCGCGGGTTGCGTTGAGGGCATCTTCAACCCTGGCCTTTTTCTCTTTCATCTCGACCTCGGTTGCGGCGCCGACATTGATGACGGCCACACCACCGATCAGTTTGGCAAGACGCTCCTGAAGCTTCTCGCGATCATAGTCCGAGGTGGTATCCTCAATCTGGGTACGGATCTGCTTGACACGGGCCTCGAGCTTGCTCTTTTCACCGGCGCCATCGACAATGGTGGTGTTGTCCTTGTCGATGACGATACGCTTGCAGGTACCAAGATCATTGACGGTGACATTCTCAAGTTTGATACCGAGATCCTCGGTGATGACCTGACCACCGGTGAGGGTGGCGATATCCTCGAGCATGGCCTTTCTGCGATCGCCAAAGCCCGGGGCCTTGACGGCGGCGACATGCAGGGTGCCGCGCAGTTTGTTGACTACGAGGGTAGCCAGGGCCTCGCCGTCGACATCCTCGGCGATGATGCACAAACCCTTGCCCATCTTGGCAACGGACTCGAGTACCGGCAGGAGATCCTTCATGCTGGAGACCTTCTTCTCAACAAGGAGAATATAAGGGTCATCCATGGTCACTTCCATACGATCCGGATCGGTGACAAAATACGGGGAAAGATAACCGCGATCAAACTGCATACCCTCTACGACATCGAGGGTGGTGTCCATTGATTTGGCTTCCTCGACCGTGATGACGCCTTCCTTGCCGACCTTGTCCATGGCCTCGGCAATGATGTTACCGATGGTCTCGTCGCTGTTGGCGGAGATGGTGCCTACCTGGGCGATTTCCTTCTGCTCTTTGGTCGGGGTGGCGAGCTTGGCCAGCTCAGCAATGACAACCTCGACGCTCTTGTCGATACCGCGCTTGATTTCCATCGGGTTACCGCCGGCGGCAACCAGTTTTACACCCTCGGTGTAGATGGCCTGGGCCAGTACAGTTGCCGTGGTGGTGCCGTCGCCGGCTACATCGGAGGTCTTGGAAGCAACTTCCTTGACCATCTGGGCGCCCATGTTCTCGAATTTATCCTTGAGTTCGATTTCCTTGGCAACCGTCACACCGTCTTTGGTAATAGTCGGAGCACCATAGGATTTCTCGATGAGCACGTTACGGCCTTTGGGGCCGAGAGTAACTTTTACCGCATTTGCCAAGGTGTTTACGCCGATGAGTATGGACTCACGGGCCTTTACTCCGTATTTAATGTCTTTTCCAGCCATTATATAAATCTCCTTTATCATTTATCCGCCTGAAACGACAGGCAGGAATGGATTCAGTTTCCGTAATTACCGTTATTCAACTACGCCAAGGATATCATCTTCACGCATAATGAGGTAATCCTCACCATCGATTTTCACATCGGTACCGCCATATTTTGAAAAGAGCACCCTGTCACCCTCTTTGACCTGCAGGGCGACCCGATCACCTTTGTCATTGGTCTTGCCGGGACCGACTGCAATGACTTTTCCCTCGGCGGGTTTTTCTTTGGCACTGTCAGGGATGATAATTCCACCAGCAGTTTTGGCCTCTTCTTCCAGACGCTTTACCAGAAGACGATCATTTAATGGACGTATTTTCATTACTTCCTCCTACATGACTTGTGTTGATTTCCGAACGGGCCCATCATGAAAGGATGTGTGGTTTCCCAATTCGTTTTTTTTGCCCGATTTTCGGGCAGGTACCTGAGACTGGGCAAAATATAGGTGTTCGACGGCAAAAATCAAGGGAGAGAGATGAAAATTTTGACCAACCTGCCCCGCGCAGCCAAAATATTCACACCATGAGCTGATTTTACTGATTTTTTATTCAGCAGACACGGACAACCCATTTGAACGGGTCCACCCCATGACCGGTCTGGATAGCCTGGAGTTCCGTGAAGAGACGTTGCGAAAGGGCTCCGGTTTCGCCGTTGTTGACCACATACGTATCGTTTTTGTACATGAGTTCTCCGACCGGTGAAATCACCGCCGCCGTACCGGTGCCGAAGGCCTCCTTCAGCCTGCCTTTTTTGCTGCCTTCCAGCACCTCGTCGATGGCGATCGGCCGTTCGACGACCTTCAGGCCCCATTCCCGCGTAAGCCTGAGCACGGAATCCCGGGTGATTCCGCCAAGGATCGAACCTTCCAGGGGAGGCGTGATCAATTCGTCGTCCAGCAGGAAGAATATATTGCTGGTACCGACCTCTTCCACATATTTGTGCTCACAGGCATCAAGCCAGAGCACCTGGGTATATCCGGCTTTTTTGGCGATCTGGGAGGTATAGAGCGAAGCCGCGTAGTTCCCCCCCGTCTTGACATGACCGACGCCGCCTTTTACGGCACGCACATACTCGTCGCTGACATAGATCTTGGTCGGACCGAACCCCTCGGCATAATACGCCCCCACCGGACTCATGATAATATAAAAATAGTAGGTGCCGGAGGGGCTTACTCCAAGTTTCGGGTCGACCCCGATCATGGTCGGACGGATATAGAGGGTCGCCCCCTCCGCCCTTGGGACCCACTCGCGTTCCAGATAGAGCATGGCTCTCAACGACTTCAACACCTTGTCCACCGGGATGCGCGGCATGCACATGCGCAGGGCCGAGTTGTTCATCCGTTCGAAATTATCCTTCGGCCGAAAGAGCAGGATCTGGTCATCTTTGCCGCGATAGGCCTTCAGCCCCTCAAATATCGCCTGACCGTAGTGAAAGACCGTGGCCGCCGGGTCCATCCGAAAATCCTGGTAGGGGCAAATCTTCGAATCATGCCAGCCATTTTCCTGATTCCATTTCATCAGAAACATGTGATCCGTGAAATGAATGCCGAAACCAAGATTGTCCAGCGCCGGTTTCTTCTTCAGTTTATCCTGGGGGGCCTTTTCCAGTGTAACCTCAAGATTTTCCCACATTATATGATTCTCCTTACGACTGTGCAATTTTCTTTCATTAATCTGCCGGACCTTATATACTTCAGCCAGGATTCCGAATCTGACTGGTCTGTTACGATACCTCAGCAGTCTCGGTAATTGCAAACTCTAATTCATTTGTTCCCACGCCGTTCCAGCCTACCTTTCGAGCAGATGAACAGCCACCCGACATACCAATCGGACAAGCCCGGTCCGACGCTCATCAGGTATTTTCTCGTAGTTTTTTTCATTTCAATCATCTTCCTCGGCCGTATCCTCTGGCCTTTCTGGTCGATCCTGATCCTTTCCTTCCTGCTCACCAATCTCTTCAAACCGGTATACAGCTTCCTGTGCCGCAGGTTGACTGAACAGGTGGCCTCTATCCTCACCTGCCTGCTGATTGTCGCCCTGGTCTTTATTCCTCTCGTCTTTTTTACCGGTTCACTGGCCGCTGAGGCCCTGAATCTTTACAATTGGGGCAGGGACAGCCAGGTCGGTCTCAAGCTGCAGACCTTTATCCAGGAGAGCCCGCTCATCGCCCTTCTGCAGGCCCGCCTGCAGGAGTTCGGCCTCGATTTCAAACCCACCGTGGTGACCGACACCCTCACTTATCTGGCCAAGGTAGCGGGACTCTTCCTCTACAACCAGGCCACAAGTTGGGCCGCCAATATCATGCAGTTCCTCGGAATGTTCTTCATGATGATCCTGGTGATCTTCTTCCTGCTCATCGATCAGCCGAGGCTTATGGAATATCTGATCCGCCTCTCTCCCCTGCCTGATGACGAGGACCGTCTCCTGATTCGAAAATTCGAGGAGATCGCCAATGCGATTCTCAAGGGCAATGGGATATGCGGACTGATCCAGGGTGTACTCGGCGGGGGGATCTACTCGATCATGGGGCTCAATTCCCCGATCCTCTGGGGTTGCATCATGGCGGTGCTGGCCTTTCTGCCGATCTTCGGCATCGGACTGGTGATGATCCCGACGGCCATCATCCTGGTCATCAACGGCAGTATCTGGGAAGGTATCTTTCTATTCTGCTATTATTTCTCCCTTTCAATGTCGGTTGAATACCTTCTCAAACCAAAACTGGTCGGCAAGGAGGTCAAAATGCATACCCTGCTGGTCCTGCTTGCCATCCTCGGCGGGCTGGCGGTCTACGGCATCCTCGGCATCATTTACGGCCCGCTCATCGTCACCGCCTTTCTGACGCTTTCAGACCTCTATATCACCAAATACGAGCAGCATATCGTACGAGGCTGATGGCACCGCACCGGCTGTTGCCTCTCAGTGCCGGCCGGCCGGCAGCCTGACGGTGAACCGGGCCCCTCCCCGGCTGGAGGTGCCGACTAGGATCTCGCCCCGGTAATGCTCGACAATCTTTCTGGCGCTGTATAGACCGACCCCGAAGCCAATCTTGCTTTCCGGGGCCTGAAAATACTCATCAAAGATCCTTTCGTGGTATTTCTCCTCAACGCCTGAGCCATCATCCTCGACAACCAGCACGATACAACCGTTTTCCCTGGTCAGTGCAACCCGGATCATGGTCCGGGCATACTTGACGGCATTGCCGATCAGGTTTTCGATAAGAGTCTGTATCTTGGCGCAATCCCCGAAAAAAAGAATCTCATCTCCGACCGCCTCCCCGGCATCACTCCCCGCTCCTTCCAGTTCTATCCTGAGATGTTCGGTTTCAGCCTTCGGGGTATAGTTTTTTACTATCGATGCCAACAGCTCGCCGAAGTTAAAGGTCTCGCTGGCAAAACTGTAATGCAGGCAACCACCCCGAAGATCGTCGGAAATCCGGTCAATTGTCGCCGCCAGCTTCATCGAGGCATCATGGATGGCCTTGGCATATTCACTGGTCTTCTCCTCGCCAAGCGCCTTTTTGGTGATCAGTTTTTGTGAAAAACCGATAAGAGGCACCAGCGGCCCTTTAAGATCATGGATAAGCACCGAGATGAATCTCTTGCGCTGCTCATTCAGATCCCCGGTTCTCTCCTCAATCAGCTCTTCGAGGTGGAACCTGTAGAGATCGAGTTCTTTCTCGTTGACCTGCAGATGCTCGGCCATATTGTTGATATGCGTCCCGAGGGTGCCTATTTCGTCCTGCCGCTGCAGGGAAATCCTGGTTGCAAAATCCCCACCGGCAATGCTGTCGACCGACTGGGTGAATACACGCAGGGGCCTGACGATGCTCGAAGCAAGGAGGATCACCAGCAGGGCGCTGACGAGAAAGGCCAGAAAATTGGCAAATACCATGATTTTCCTGGTTTTCTCATACTCCTGCAAGGCATTCTGCGCGGCGGCAACGGCCAGGTCCTTCTGCAGGAGGACCATGGCATCGAGGCTGCCGAGCCAGTTCCATTGCCGTTCCCGAACTGCCTTGAGCAGAATATCCACGCCCTTTTCCCTCTCGCCGGAGAGGCCGTATTCGATAACCCTGCCCCAGAGATCACGGGTAAAGGCTTCGTCTTCCTTGACGGCCGCCAGAAGTTTCCTGCCCTTCGCCTCTGTCTCGAGGAACTCAAGCCGGGTCTGCGCTTCCCTGTATCGCTTGTCGCCGTCTGCGATCCTCGCCAGCTCCGCCTCGATCTCGCCGGTATCCTGCATGAGGAGGATATTCCGGACAAAGACGGCGTTATTCCGGGCGAGGAAGCGCATATCCTGGGCGAGGATCAGCTTCTCGTTGTTCACCGAAACAACCTCGTTGAGGTTGTTCTTCATCGTGTTCAGGGCCTTCATCTCAACCAGCATCAGGCCCAGCATCATCAGAAAAATCAGGCCGACAACCAGGCCTATTCTGACAATTATTTTGGTGTCGCTCAGAATCATACCGATATGCATGTCTGCTGATAGATATCCTTCTCCGGCAGGTGGACACCCCCGTGATGCCCCCCGGGAAGCGTTCCTGACAACCCTGATCTCTTTTAACGGTGCTTTAATTATTGCCAAATTGCAAGATGTTTCCGGTCGATTTCACTGCCTTGGCGTGCGTGTATCCGCAGCTTCCGGGCAGCCGATAATCGGTCTGCGCCCGGACGATATTCCTTTCTTTTTGGAAAACTTGACTCCGTAATCGACAATCTCCATAGTTACCCTAACACCCCACAAGGGGGTATAAGTACCTTCACGAAATTCGTTTATAAAAACAGGAAACGAATTTCTAAGGTACTAAAGAATAGCTGCCGGAAATCAAAGGTTAGGATACTGTCTCACGCCTTCCCCCAGCCCGCTTTCGACCCCAACCGCAGAGGAGACCGTCATGCCAGGTGTACAGACTGTGAAAGATCGACTCGGCAGATATCTACTCGCGGACGGCAAAGACATCGTGATCGACCTGGGGGCCTCAAAGGGCTCATGGCTGGTCGACAGGGCCACCGGCGACAGGTATCTGGACTGTTTCTCAATGGTTGCCTCGATGGCCATTGGCTACAACCATGACAAACTCCTTGCGGCCGCGGAGGAATTGGGCAGGGTCGCCATCAACAAACCGGCCAACTCGGATATCTACTCGGAAGAAATGGCAGAGTTTGTCGAGACCTTTGCCAGGTACGCCATGCCTTCCTCCCTGCCGCACCTCTTCTGTATCGAAGGTGGCGCCATGGCCGTCGAAAACGGCCTGAAGACAGCCTTCGACTGGAAGGTCAGGAAAAATTTCGCGAAGGGCTTCAGCGAGCCGAAGGGTTCCAAAATCATCCATTTTCGCCAGGCCTTTCACGGCCGCTCGGGCTACACCCTTTCCCTGACCAATTCCGCCGATCCCCGCAAGACCCGCTATTTTCCGGTCTTCGACTGGCCGCGGGTGATCAACCCAAAGATTACCTTCCCGTTGAACAGCGAAAACCTGGCCAGGGTCCAAGACCTTGAACGCCAGGCTGTAGCTCAGATCCTTGAGGCGATCAGCCGGGAGGAGGACGTCATCGCCGGGTTGATCATCGAGCCGATCCAGGGGGAGGGGGGCGACAACCACTTCCGCCGGGAATTCCTCCATGAACTGCGCAGGCTCTGCGACGAGCACGAGATGCTGTTGATCCTCGACGAGGTGCAGACCGGGGTTGGGCTGACCGGAAGATTCTGGGCCTATGAACACTTCGGCTTCACGCCGGACGTCCTCTGTTTCGGCAAGAAGACCCAGGTCTGCGGCATGCTTGCCTCCCGCCGGATCGATGAGGTGAGCAACAATGTCTTCCAGGAATCGAGCAGGATCAACTCGACCTTCGGCGGCAACCTCGTCGATATGGCGCGTTTTTCCCGGATATTGAAGATCATTGAGGAGGAAAGGCTGGTGACGAACGCCGCCGTCCGCGGCCGGGAACTCCTGCACGGCCTGCAGCGGCTGCAGGAGGAGTTCGCGCCGCTGGTGACGAATGCCCGGGGTCTCGGCCTGATGTGCGCCTTCGACCTGCCGGATACCGCCGTCCGCGACAAGGTTATTGCAGAACTGATGCAGGAGAGGCTATTGATCCTCGGCTGCGGCGAACGGAGCATCCGTTTCAGGCCGCACTTGATCATCACCGCCGAAGAGATCGATCAGGTCCTGGCCATCGTCGGGAAGGTCCTCGGCAGACAGCGGCCGTAAACCGGCCAAACAGCCTGCCGCAGTGCGAAAAAATCAGGAAAAATCGATAGGTATGACATCCCAGCAGGTCACCATATTGCCGTTCCAGGTCACCGCCCGCACCTCGGCGTCCTGGGAAACCACGATACCGAGGGCATCATGCAGTTTGCTGCAGAGGGAATAGACCGAGCGGTGGCGCGTGCCGACACCCTCTATTTTTTCGATCTGTCTGCGTTTTCCCTCGGGATCAAGAGCTCTGGCCACCTCTCCGCCCATTTCAAAGGTCCCCTGGATAATGCCGCCGAAGCCGATCAGCTCCGGCCCCTCGGTGGTCACCACCGCCCCGTCGACTCCGGTCAGGCGGGCGACAAAACGGGCAAACTTGAAGATCTGTTCATCCTTCTCGGCGAATCCCTCTTTCTGCAGAGCGACATAGTCCTTCCAGCCCGCGACGTAGGCAGGTCCATGCAGCCGTCCGCAGGTTATCGCCAGTTTCTGCATGATTTCGAGCACCAGGGTCTTCAGCTGGCTCCGCGCCCCTCCTTCGGCAAAGCGGTATTTCAGCGAGATATAGGGGTTGTCGCGGGAGATCGTCTCCTCCATACCCGCCGGCAGGGAGATGATGGTGCCACCGTGGAGGGACCGGCGAACCGTGCTGATGACGTGCTTGAAAAACTCGAGATAGAGGGTGCCGACAAAGGTTGGATCGATCTGCGCCCACTCTTCCCGGACATTGAGGGGATTGCCGGCATGCAGGGAGGCCAGCTGCATCTGAACCTTGGTAAAACGCTTGCTCATCCAGTGGGATTTGAAGACATTGACCGAGGGTGAGATGATACTGCCGCCGGTTAACTGGGCCAGGATATCCAACCCCCGGCAGACGGTGATGCGGCCCGGTCCGGTGACGTTGAGGCCCAAGGCCGGAGGCAGCGGGGTCGGCTGCTTGCTGCCGCCGTGGATGACATGGGTCCAGCGCGAACCGGAATGGATAAATCCCCAGATCTGCAGGCCTTCCTCGTTGCAGCAGCGGATGCCGATGATCGAGTTGTTGAAATCGATGGCCGGCCCCAGCTTCATGATCTCATATTCGTTATATGGCCGGGCCTCGGCAAAACTCAGGGTAAAGAGATCAGGGTGAGGGCCGACCGGCTCCCGGTTGAACACCTCCGGCTCGCAGAGCATTACGCGGAAACGCAGCCCCCTTGATTCCTCTTTCATCTGGCTGACCTGGTAGCAGGTCGACACCAGTTTCTCCAGGATTCCCGTTTCCGGCAGAGGGTGCTCCCTGGCGGCCACGCTCTCCCCCGCCGCATGCCACAGTTGAACAATTTTCTCAACCAGATCTCTCGGATACTTATGCAGCATCGCCCCATTCCGTAAGATGTCCCGTCCCGGGGATTCGATCAACGCTCCGGAACCTTTCACGTCTCCTCTCCACTTCACGTTAATTGTACAGAGAGAAGAAGAGGAAAGCAAATTTTCACCGCAAACCGGATACGTTCAGATACCGCCTCCTCGCTGCTCCGCGCACCTGGCAGCTGAGCCCCCGCCCCGTTCGGCCCATTCTCTCTGAAAACGCATGACCGCCAGTTCCTTGGCCTTGGCCTCAATTTCCATGGTCAAGGACAGGTCGGACCAGCAGTCGGGAAAATCCGCGATGTCGATATAGTCGTGATGGGGGCGGTTTTCTGCCTCCAGCCAACCCTCACGCGGGCTGGAAAGGTGAAAGAGCGGTTCGCGATCCCAGCTGGCCAGCGCCGCCGCACTGGCCTCCTCGACGGTAAGCCGGTCGGGAAGACAGCGGTGGTGGTGGACATCGTAGACCAGGGGAATGCCGGTGCGCCGGCAGAGGGGCAGGAGGTCGCCGGGTGAGTAGATGCGGTCATCGTTTTCCAGGGCCAGCCGCCGGCGGATCGCATCCGGCAGCTTGTCCAGAACCCTTTCCAACCGATCCAATGTCGCTTTTTTATCGCCATAGGCGCCACCGCCGTGGATCATGATCACATCCGCCCCCACCAATTCGGCGATCTCGGCATGGTAGACGAGTTCACGCAGGGAGTTGTCGGTCACCTCCGACCGCGGTGACGAAAGCAGGGTGAACTGATCGGGATGGAAGGTCAGCCGCAGGTCGTTTTTTTCCGCAAAAACACGGCAGAGCCGCAACTGATCCGATATTTCAGTTGCCCGCGGCAGCTCCTCGAGACTGTAGGCCAGCTGCGGATGGGTCTTCAGCGGCAGAAATCTGCTGGAGAGACGAAAGGAACCGATATGGTGATCACGGCAATAGACCAGGGCCTGCTCCAGGGCAAGGGCGTTGTGCAGAATGGTTGCCGACAGCAGTTCGAGCTGCACATCCCGGCTGCGGGTGCCGAGATGGGTTGCCTGGCGGTTGCGGAAGGTTATCGTCTGCTCGCAGAAGAGACAGCAGAGCCCCAGACGCAGTTTCTCTCCCTGCAGTAGTTGAAGACCGGCTTTGTCGCCCGGACCAGGGCAGGCCCCGATCACCCCCTGCCCTTTGCCGAGGCCTTTTCCCGGGCGAGAATGATCTTCTCCAGCAGTTCATCAAAATCAACGGGTTTGAGGCAGTAATCAAATGCGCCCCTTTTCATACCGGTCAGACCGGCATTGAGCGAGGCGTGACCGGTGAGGACGATGACCTCCAGTTCCGGCTTGATCTTCTTCATCTCAACCATGCATTCAAATCCATCCAGCCCCGGCATGCTGACATCCATGATCACCACATCGAAGCTGTCTCTGCCCAGCCAGTCGAGGGCCTCCATGCAGCCGCCGGCCATCTCGAAGTCGATCTTGCGTCGGATGAAATACTTGCTCATGATCTCACGAAAATCGGCCTCATCGTCAACAAGCAGCAGCTTACTGTTCTCCTGCATAACCGGACTCCCCGAGGGTTGGTGTTGAGTTGCGGGCCAGCATTTCTTCGATATCCGTCAGAAATTTTTCTTTGTACTGCTCAGCCGCGTTGGTCCTGTTCATGACCATATCGAGCTGGCGGGCATGCAAAGTCAGGTAGCCGAGGATCTGCAGACGCTTCTCCAGATACTCGGTCGGCTTTTTCTTAACCCTGGCCAGCAGGTTATCCGACTTCAGCTCGATGCGGAAATCATAGCGTTCCAGGATATCGGCGAGAAGTCTGGCCCGCACCGCCTTGCGCTGCATGTCTGCGGCCCCGCCCTTGAACCGGAAGGTCACATAACTCTCGGTCAGCAGATCGCTGAGATAGGCCTCGATCATCGCATAATGATAGCCCAGACGCACATTGAGATTACAGAATTTTTCCGAGATCAGGAAGTAGTTTTTAACGGTCAGGGCCGAGGCGACGGCCGGGTCGAGTTCAGGGCGCATGGTCGATTGAAAGATGATGGAGCCGAACCCTCTGATGCTGACCGGCGGCGGGCCCGCCCAGGGAACGGCCGAAATTCCCTGCCAGATCGCCAGCATCGGCACCGAGACGATATCTTCGATACGGACAGTCTTGCCCTCGGCATCGACCCCCTCCCTGAAGCCGTCGGCCAGATCGATAACCCACCATTCCAGGGGCACCTTGCCGACCAGCCGCTTGGCCGTGCCCTGGTCAAAATGATGCCTCTGGCCGAAATTGAACATCTCCGTGACCGACTTCTCATGGCAGAAGCGGGTGATGTCATGCAGGGTCTCACACCACGACGATTTGAATTGCGGCGAGGCCGGATCGTTGAGATTGAGGGGGGTGATATGCTGCAGGGCCTCGGTGACGATCCGCTGCACCGGGCTGCCGGCCATGATATCCTTGCTCACCCCTTTTCTGAGCAGCAGATCCTCCCGACGTCCCTGGTAGACCGTGCGGGCGGTGGCGTTGACCGTGACCGTCCGGCCATTTTCCAGAATCGTCATTGCCTCCGGCAGACTGAACAGGGCCGGGATGCCGAACTCCCGCGAGACGGTCGCCAGATGCCCGGCCTCGCTGCCGCTCTCGGCCAGTACCACCGCGGCCCGGCCAAGCAATGGGGCCCATTCCGGCAGCGGATAGGCCAGCACCAGAACCGCCCCTTGCGGAAACTTGAGCATCTCTTCGGCGGAATCGACCCGGAAGACCTCGCCGCAGGCGATGCCGGCGCTGGCACATACCCCCCCGAAGAGCAGGGGCTGCTCCCCGCTTTCCGCCGGCGCTGCAGCCACCTCGCTCTCGTCCAGGTCCATCGCGCGGCTGGTGAGCATCGGCCTGCTCTGCAGGATATAGAGTGTTCCCTGATGGTCGAAGGACCATTCGATATCCTGGGGCTTGCCGAAATGGTTTTCCAGCAGGAGGGCGGCCTCGGCCAGTTTCCTGATCTGGGCGTAGGTAAGGGACGGGGCGGCGGCGGCCGCGGCACTGCCCTGCCCCTGCCGCATCTCCCTGTACACCACCGTATGGGGTTTTTCGCGGCTGACGAGGAAGAGATCGGTGATCGTGGTGCCGTCAACCACCCCTCTGGCGATACCGGCGGTGGCGTTGATGCGGATCACCTCGCTCTGTTCTTCGCCGGGGTCTTTGGAGTAGGTGACCCCGCTGACCAGGGCGTCGACCATGACCAGGCAGCCGACGCACATTTCAATATCCACGTGCCTGTACCCCCGCTTGCGCCGGTAGGAAATGGCCCTGGCCCCGTATTTACTGGCGATGATCTCCTTGTAGGCGGAGACCAGCCCCTCTCTGTCGACATTTAGAACGGTGCGATAGAGACCGGCGAAGGAGACTCCGGCAGTATCCTCGCCGAGGGCGCTTGACCGCAGGGCCACCCGGCATCCCGGAGAGGATGCCTTTTCGAGGCGGGCGTAGTGGACATAGAGCAGCTCCTCGAGGTCGGGCGGCAGGGGGCTGTCCTTGACCATCTTCTGAATCTCGCTGCAGGTCTTGTAGAGGTCATCGAGATTGTCGGGATCGAGTACCTGCAGGCGCCGGTTGATCTCGGCGATATGGGCGTCTGTGAGAAAATGCCTGGTGGCAGAGGCGGTCACCACAAACCCCGGCGGCACGGTCAGGCCGGGAAGGGCGGCGACCTCGCCGAGATTGGCCATCTTCTCACCCGCCTGATCTTTTTCCCCACGGTTGACCTCGGCCAGGGACAGGATGAAGGGCCCCTGCCGCAAAAACGGTTTGCGTTCGATGATCTCGTCGAGATCATGACCGATCCGCTCGAAAATCGTCTCAAGATCTTTGTATCTGCCGTCTGACATCGCCAGCAGGTTGCGGATCATCTTATAGACGTTGACCAGCATGGTGGTGATCTTTGAGCGGACCACGGCCATCCGGTAGCTCCCGCCGCCGTAATAGATCTTTTCCAGGTCCGCCATGGCCTGCAGGGCGTTGTTGTTGGCAGTCAGCAGCGCCCGGAAATTGACATACCTTTGTCTGAAGGCGTCCCGCAGTTCTTCAGGACTCTGCTGCGGCGAACTGTCCGATGAAAACATGTCCTTGAAAAAAGAGAGAATTCTCTGCATGATGAATCCTTCAAAAAAAAAGCGGACTACAGGCAGGAGCAATCTCCCTCCACAGTCCGCCTGTCATGAGTACTGATTTTTTTTGCTTAATGTCCGATCTTCAGACCAATTCCCTCAAAGAGCCACATCAGGCCGAAACCGTACCAGAGCGTGTAAACCACGTAGAAGGCCAGGGCGAAAATGATCAGGGCCAGATTTTCGTTCCAGTTCTTGGCCTCGACACCGTAGTAGTTATACGCAGGTTCAAGGGCCTTTTTCTGGACATTGGCGAAGGGCTTGGCCTCTTCAAATTTTTCCTGTTTGGTCAGGTCCTTGCCGATTTTACCGAACAGGCTGTGCCAGTTGGACATGACAGCTTTTTCAGGGATGCTGTATTTATCGGCAACCGGTTTGCCATCGTTCTTGAACATGAAGTCGGCATCGGCGAGACTCCCCTGCAGCAGCTGCCCCATGTCTCCCTTGACCACCAAGTCCTTACCGGAGACCGTCGCCTGGGCGCCATTGGCCTCCAGGATCCTGGCGGTTTCAGCGGCCTGGTTGTCATCGGCCATCGCTACCTTAACATCAATCATCTTTCCTGCAAACTTCTCGCTGTCCGTCATTGCCTTCGGGATGAAATAGGATGAACCTTTGGAGATCATATTGAACAGGTTGTCCATATAATCGAGGCCGTTCACTTTTCCTTTCCCCCCGGGAAAAACCGGCATGAAGATCACCGCCAGGAGAACGAAAAAGACGATCAACATCATTATGCCTCTGGTCTTTAATTTGGCTTGCATACTCATATCAATGTCCCTCCGATTTAATTTCTTTTGAAATGGGCGGAAAACCGGGCGAAACCTCACTCTCATTGATCAGGACACCTGGTTCTTCCGTTTTCAATTTAGAAATATTGCTGAAAAATGCATAGAAAACCCAGACGGCGAAGGCCCCGATGATGAGAAAAAACAGGCTGTTGCCGATAGTACCGAGGATGCCGCCGAGCTCTGGGCTGATCTTGATGTAACCGAGACTCTGCAGTTTATCCGGCAGAGCGAAGGCACGGTTGATGAAACCGGCGGAGACCGCCAGGGCGAAGAAACCACGGATCTGGATGCCCGGCACGACCTTGGTCACCAGCGAACCGACCTGCACGCCGATCAAGGAACCGAGCAGCATGCCCATCGCCAGGGTGTAGAAAACGAAACCGTAGAGAGCGTACTGGCTGAGGGCGCTGTAGCCGGCGGTAAAAACGATCTGAAAAATGTCGGTACCGACCGTGGTCATCGAAGAGACACCGAGACCATAGACAAAGATCGGGAAGGTCAAAAACCCGCCGCCGACACCCATGATGGAGGCGGCCATACCGACGAGGAAACCGGCCAGCACCAGAAAGATTGCGGAGATCTTGCGGCCGCCGGGGGTCACACCCTCATCGAAGGTCAGCATCGGGGGAATATGCACGGACTGAACTTTTTGGCCCAGGGGCGGAATTTCCTCCCGGGTGGTGCTCTGTTTTCCGGCCACCTCACCCCTTCTCGCCGTGAAATAATCCATCAGGGCATAGAAGGACAGAAATGCGAGGATAAAGACATAGACTGCAGTGATGAACAGGTCGCTCAACACTGGATTCAGATCGTAGAGATACCTGTTGAGCATGCCGCCCAGCGTCGCGCCGGTAAGCGAACCGATCAGGAAGGTCACGGCCAGGGAGATCGAGATATTCCCCATTTTCCGGTGCAGGACGCTGCCCATGATCGCTTTGGCGAAGATGTGGAAGAGATCGGTACCGACTGCCAGAATACCCTTGACCCCGGCGCTCATCAGGGCCGGTGCGATGATGAAGCCGCCGCCGGCGCCGATGCAGCCGGTGATGAGACCGGCGCAGAGCCCGACAAAGATCGAGGCGAAAAAGATGAGGTTGGTGTAATGCGACGGCATGTAGGCATTTTTACCACCGAGTACATTGGGCAATCCTGTCCCGTCACCGGCCGCTATGGCGATACCGCCGATCACGACCGGGAGCAGCAGGAGAAAGAGTAAGGCCATCCTCTTCCGACTCTTCAGGATGTTGGTTGACATTTCCAGTTCCCAGTGGGCCTGGGCCACCGAGCCTTTGACCATCAACTGGTACAACTCTCTAAAATTGTTCATAGCGCGTTCCTCTTTCGTTGTTTTAATCTTTAATATTTAGAGCATACAGTCACACCCTGCCTGCCTTTGGCGGGTCAGCCCGGCATGGCCATATGCTTTTTCATCTGTGCCTGGTCGATCTTCTCCTGATGCAGACGTTTTCTTTCATAGGCATCGGCCAGTTTTTCCAGAAGGGGTTCCAGCTCGATCGGTTTCATCAGATAGTCGAAGGCCCCCAGTTTCATGCCCTCAATGCCTGAATCCACCGAGGCATGGCCGGTCAGCAGCACCACCTCCACCAGGGGCCTCAGGATGCGGATCTGCCGCAGGGTCTCGATCCCGTTCATGCCCGGCATCTTGACATCGAGCAGGACGACATCGGTACGGCTGTGCTCGAGGATCTCCAGGGCCCTCTGGCCGCTCTCCGCGCCTTCCACCTTCAGCCCGCGTTTTTCCAGCCTTTTCACCGTCAGATCACGAAATTCCTGCTCATCATCGACAACCAGTACGTGGAATTCTTTCATAGCCTTGCTCCTTTTAAAGTAAAATTCCTGTGCAAAGCGCTCCCTTTGTCCCCGTCACCTCGGCGAACCCTGTCCGATGACCGGCAGGACTATGGTAAAGACTGCGCCACCACCCTTCCTGTTTTCAACCTTGATCGTACCACCGAGTTTCTGGACGATGTCATAACTGATATAGAGCCCCAGCCCGGTGCCCTTACCCGGTTCCTTGGTGGTAAAAAACGGATCAAATATCTGCTTCAGATTCTCGGGTTTGATCCCCGGTCCGCTATCGGCGAATTCGAGAATGATCGAGTCCGGGCCTGCTGTTGCCGTACGGATCTCGATCGTGCCGCCATGGTCGACCGCGTCGATGGCGTTATTGAGCAGATTGAGAAAGACCTGCTGCAGCTGCGGCCCATCGGTCATGGTCGGCGGCAGGTCTTCGGTGTACTTCCTGACGATCGAGACATTGGTATAGCCGGCCTCGTGCTCGACAAAGGAGATGGTCTCCTCGATCAGATCGTTGAGGTGGACACTCTGTTTCTCCGTCGATATCTTCCGCGAGAAGCCGAGGAGTCGGTGGGTGATGGTGCCGGCCCGGCGCACATGGTGCTTGATCTGCTCCACCGCCTTCTGATATTCGTCCAGGTTCTTGAGCTGGGCGGGGTCCTCATCCGGCAGCAGTTCGCCGATCCAGCCCGCCTGGTTGGTGATCATCTGCAGCGGGTTGTTGATCTCATGGGCGATGCCGGCGGCCAGCCGGCCGACGGTGGCCATCTTTTCGATCTGCACCATCTGATGACCGAGCTCCGCCCTTCTCCGGTCATACGCCTCGAGTCGCCGCAGGAAATAGCCGGTGAGGAGAACACCCAGGATGAGAAAGACGATACTCGTCGAGACAATGATGAGAATGGCGTTGTTGCGGTTCTTGTAGTACGGCCCGAGGGAATCCTCGATCCTGGCCTTGACGACGAGACACCACTGGCCGTCCTTGACCCAGCGGGTGGCGGTGATGGTCTCATCGTCCCTGGTAATGACCGTCCCTTCATGGTGTTCGAGCAGGGCCCTGTCCTTTGCAGTCAGCTCCTTCAGACCCTGCCGGCTCGGGGTCTGCAGGGCGCCTTCCCCATTGACGATGAAGGAATCGCCGTTCGGGCCGATCTGGGCGCTGAGCAGCAGTTTATTGAAGATTTCGGAATTGATCGTCGCCCGCAGTACATAGCTCTTCAACGGATCGGTGACCGCCACGACAAAGTGGGGGACATTGCGAAAACCTAAGAAGACATCGCTGACATGGCTGCCTTTGATCAGGACATGCTGGAACCACTGGGCATCAAAATAGTTTTTGCCGGTGATGCTCTGCGCGTATGGCCCGACATAGGTCAGCTGCTTGCCGGAAGAATCGATGACGTGCAGGTCGACAATACTGCCGGCCTGATTGACCGCCCTGAACAGGGTGTCGAGGTTTTCCTGGCGGCCGAGAAAATCGATGGGATACATGCCGACCAGAAGCTTCAAGAGGTCTTCCTTCTCCTTGAGAAAGAGCGAGACCACATCCTTTTTGTGCTCGATCAGCCGGCCGAGGGACAACTCGGTCTTGTCGATGACCGCGTCCCTGAGATTGCTGGTCGTCACCAGGACCAGGATCAAGGTCGGTACGGAGATCAGCAGACAGAAGACGCTGGTCAATCGCAGCCAGACTTTGGTGTAGTAGTTTTTCGATTCGATCATCGGTGTTCGTCTATTTTGGAGACGTCCTCAAGGGAATCAAACACCCTGTTCAGGCAGTCAAGCAGCTCACTCCATCCCGAATTCCGCTCAATCACCGCCTGGGCGCCGCTTTTCAGCATCTGTGCCCTTCTCGCCGACGACATATTGCGTCTGACCAGGGCTACGGGTCGCATGCCGCCGATGCTTCTGGCAAAGCGGATGACATTCAGCGCTTCCTCGTCGGCATTCACCGCATCGGCCAGGATGAGGTCCGGCACAAAGGTGAGGATCTTGTATTCGGCGCCCCTGCCGTAGGCGACGAAATCGGTGATATACTGAGCCCTTTTACCGATTCTTTCGGAAAGGGCGCGCAAAAATCCGATAACCGCCCCGCTGCCCCGTTTATCCGAATAGGCAAGCAGGATCTTTCTCGCGTTCACCGGCAGTATTCCTTTGGGGATCGGCATATTGTACTGAATGAGGAAGCTGACCAGATCCTGTTGCCGGACCTTGCGACTGTCACCGACGGTGATGACCTTCAGGCCGTTTTTTTCGATCCAGCTGTCCACCCGGGAGACGGAGACACCGCACAGGAGAGCGACCTGTTCGACCTTCAGGGCCGGGGCTCCATCTTTTTCCGTACGTATCGTCTCAACTGGTATCACTGGCATCCGCCCTTTTGTTTCCCGTTGGCCCCTTGCCAAGCCGGAAAGAATTCATTTCCTCCGGTTCCTGTTCTCATCTAAAGCAACATTGGGGCCATTTCCGTAAATCCTCTTGACAACGTATGTAACTTTTTTAAATTACAGAGAATATGATGGCAATCCGATGGGTGTTTGGCTCCATTCATGGCGAATCGGTTACCACCCCTGTATACCTGCGGTGTCCGGAAAAATCGGCTCATGGCAGGTATATTCTTGTAATTGCGTCAATTATGGACTATGCGTAGAAATGGTGACAAGATTCCGCGGCAAACCAGGGTACTGTAGAGAAATTGTGACAGGGAGGAGAAAACGTGGACCATCCGTCGCAGGATTCCGACACGACCAACAACAATCTTGTCGAGCTCCTGGAAAAACAGAAGAAGGACCTGGTAATCCGGGTCCTGAAAAAACATGAGGAACTCCAGGCCGGCAAGGAGTTCACCAACAAGATCCTGACCAGCCTGTCCGAGCTGTTCTTCCTGCTGGACAAGGATTATTTCGTGGTCCAGAGCAACAAGGAATTCAGCCGCTGTCTCGGCTACGCCCCGGACAGGGACAGGCCTCTGCACTTTGAACGGCTGGTCGGCAGGGAGAATTTCGAGATGATCATCGAGGCCTTGAGCGATGGGGAGTTCGAGATCGTCGAGACCTTTCTTCGGGCGGAAAACGGCCGGGAGATTCCGGTGACCCTCAAGGGTTCGACCTACGTCACCGAATCGGGGCGGGTCCTGCACCTGCTGATCGCCTCGGACAAGAGCGATTTCTACAAGATGATGACCCGCATCCGGGAGGTCCAGGACCAGCTGACCCATTCAGCCCGCCTGGCCAGCCTCGGCGAGATGGCCGCCGGCATCGGCCACGAGTTGACCCAGCCGCTCAACGCCATCCTGCTGCTTTCCAGGAACTGCCTCAAGGCCCTGCAGAATCCCGAGAAAAACCGGCAGATGCTGGAGGAGAACCTGAGCATCATCATCGACCGGATCAACAAGGCCTCGAGCATCATCAACAGCCTGAAGAGTTTCGCCACCAAGGCCAGGGACCACATGGTACCGGTCAACATCAACGCGATCCTCCTCGATATCCTGAAATTTTTCGAATCGCAGCTGACCCTCTCCGATATCGGGCTCGACCTCAGGCTCGATACCCGGCACACCATCGAGGTGATGGGTCAGGAGGTCAAGCTCGAGCAGGTCTTCTTCAACCTCATCCAGAACGCCATCCTTTCAATGGGCAAGACCGCACAGCCGCAACTGACCATCAGCACGGGCATCGAGGACTCGATCAACCCGACGACCCTGAAGGAAGAACCCTTCGTGCGCATCGCCGTCCAGGACAATGGCGAGGGGATCTCCCGCGACATCCAGGAAAAGATCTTCGACCCCTTTTTCACTACCCGCGCCACCGGTTCCGGCATGGGCCTCGGCCTGTCGATCGTCGACAGGATAGTCCGGGGCTTCGGCGGCTATATCAAGGTTGACAGTGTTCCGGACAAAGGGGCCTGTTTTACCGTGTTTCTGCCGGCCCACCAAGGCGACGGCCTGACGCCGTAACCCTCCCCCGAACCAACCACCAGAAGGAATTCCTCAATGCATACGGCTCAAGGACCTGAACACAGCGAACAGCGGATCATGGTCGTCGACGACGACCGCTACCTGCTGATGGCCATCGGCCAGACCCTCGGCCTGAACGGCTATCAGGTCAGCACCTACACCTCGCCGCTCGAGGCCCTGGAGGGCCTCGGCATAGAAGAATACACCGCGGTCATTACCGACATCAAGATGCCGACCATGGACGGCCTGCAGTTTCTCACCCATATCAAGGCGATCGACAAGGAGCTGCCGGTCATCATGATCACCGGTCACGGCGATATCGCCCTGGCCGTCACCGCCATCCAGAGCGGGGCCTATGACTTCCTGCAGAAACCGGTCGACGAGGATGTCCTGCTGGCCTGTCTGGTCAGGGCTATGGAGAAACGCCAGCTGATCCTCGAAAACCGCCGCCTCAGCATCAGCCTCAAGGAGCAGCGCCAGGACCTGACCCGGTTCTATGGCCTGATCGGCAACCATCCGGGCATGCACCGGCTCTATGACATCATCAAGGCGGTGGCGGCGGAAAACGACCCGGTGATGATCTACGGCGAGACCGGCACCGGCAAGGAGCTGGTGGCCCGGGCCATCCACGAGATCGGCAGCCGTGCCGGCCAGCCTTTTGTGGCGGTGAACATGGGGGCCATGCCGGCGGAGATGATCGAGTCGGAGCTCTTCGGCCATGTCAAGGGGGCCTTCACCGGGGCCCAGCAGCGAAAGATCGGCAAGTTCGAATACGCCGGTGATGGAACCCTTTTTCTCGACGAGATCTGCAGCCTGCCCATCGCCCTGCAGTCCAAACTCCTGCGGGTCCTTGAGGAGAAGACGATCACCCCTCTCGGCAGCAACACCCCGGTACCGGTGAAGGCAAGGATCGTCGCCGCCACCAACAAGGACCTGGAAAAAGAGATCGCCCGTGAGACTTTCCGCCAGGACCTCTACTTCCGGCTCAATGTCCTGCCGATCCGGATCCAGCCGCTGCGCGAGAGAAAAGAGGATATCCCCCTGCTCGTCGAATTTTTCCGCCAGGAATACAGCTACGGCAAGATGCAGGCGCCCGCCCCGTTTTCAGAGGAGACGATCCGGGAGATCAGCGACAAGCCCTGGCCGGGCAATGTCAGGGAACTGCGCAACCATGTGCGGCGTCTCTGCATCCTCGGTATGATCGAACCCAGTGACAAGGGCGGCTGCGCTGAAAGGCGGAAGACGAAGAGCGAGGAAAATCCGCTGCCGCTCAGGGAGTATCTGGAACGGATGGAAAAGAACTTTATTGAGGGGGTGCTGCGGCAGCACGGAGGGCAGGTCGTCTCAGCCTGCACCCGCCTGGGGATCTCACGGAAAAGTCTCTACGACAAGGTGCACAGGCTGGCCATCGATCTCAACTCGTTCAGGAAGGCCGACTAGGATTTCCGGCTCACAGGCTCAGGTCGCTGCGGGTCAGGGGCAGCAGGTCGCCGGGCTGGAGTTCCCCGGCCAGGAACCTTCTCAAAACGGTTTCATGGTCGCCGATGACGTAGTCGATGACCCGGATCTTCTTCCAGGTGAGAAACTGGTAATGCCGGTCCTCGATGCCACCGCAGATCACTACCGAGATATTCTCTTCCATGATCATATTGCTGAGGTCCTCGGGTGAAGGCCGGTCCATGATGATGGTGCGCGACTTGCCGACCAGTTCACCGTTTTCGACGGTTGCCAGCACTACCTCTGCGGTCAGATCGAAGCGCTGGGCGACAAAATCGCCCTGCGCGGTAATGAGGATCTTCATTCCTTTATCTCCGGGGTTCTGCATGGATCAGGCCAGACCGTGCCGGACCATCTTGCGCCACAGGGTTGTCCGGCCCCAGCCGAGTATCTCCGCGGCCTTCGAGCGATTTCCCCTGGTGGTCGTGAGGGCTTGCAGGATCATCTCGCGTTCGGTGGCCGGCCAGTTCTCCGCCACCGCCGGCCGCTCCAGGACCAGCGGGGCAGGCCTCTTCTCCCTGACAGCCTCTCCGGCACTCGCGGCCGGCAGCACCGTCTGCTGAATTTCCGTCCTTTTCTCGAAGATATAGCGCGGCAGATCTTCCTTTTCGATATTGCTCTTGCGGCAGATGTTGGCGCAGTACTCGACGATATTGCGCAACTCGCGGATATTGCCCGGATAAGGATACTCCAGCAGGTGACGCAGGGCCGCCTCGGAAAAGGTCTGGATCTCCTTGCCCAGTCGCGTGGCATAATCCTGCAGAAAGAAATCGAGGAGAAAGCGGATGTCACCCTCGCGCTCACGCAGCGGCGGCAGGTGGATATGCAGGACATTGAGCCGGTAGAACAGGTCCTCGCGAAAGGCCCCCCGCTCCACCTGCTCGCTCAGTGAGCGGTGGGTGGCGGCGATCACCCGGACATCGACCTTTTCCTTGCGCTCGCCGCCGACCGGATAAAAGGCCCGGTCGTCGAGGACCGAGAGCAGTTTCACCTGCAGCGGCAGCGGCATGTCGCCGATCTCGGTGAGGAAGATCGTGCCCTTGTCGGCCAGCTTGAACATGCCGGCCTTGTCACGGACGGCTCCGGTGAAGGCCCCCTTGACATGGCCGAACAGCTCCGATTCCAGCAGGTCCGCCGGCAGGGCGCCGCAGTTGATCTTGACGAACTGGAACCGGCCGCGAGGCGAATTCCGGTGAATGGTCTCGGCGATTTTGTCCTTGCCGGTGCCGGTCTCGCCGGTAATGAGAATGGAGGCCTCGGTGCGGGCCATCAGCGGCATGATCTCGAAAACCGCCTGCATCTTCGGACTGTGGCCGATGATATTGGTGCTCCATTCACTCAGGAGGGTGGTCTGTACCGTCGCCTGGATCGCCGAGATATCCTCGAGCACCACCAGTAACCCCTTTGCCTGGTTGCTCCGTCGGGTCCGCAGCAGGGATACGGTAAAACGCACCGGAATCCGCTTGCGGCTGCGGTTGATGATGTCCCCTACGATCGAGACTGTCTCGCCGGTCTCGGCAACCCTCTGGAAGACCTGTCCCCGGCTGTTGGCCATATTGCTGCGCAGGATGAAATCGGCGTAGACGCCAACGGCGATATCCCGGTTGTAACCGGTCAGGGCCTCGAGCATATGGTTGAGGGCGACTATCTTGAACCCCTCGTCAAGGACAGCCGAGGCATGGGGAAAGCCGGCCAGCAGGTCGTCGAGCACCACCTCTCCCGGCACGGCGAAGGTCTTTTTCATCATAGGCGATATCTGTGCTGGAGAATAAAGCAGCAGGGCGTGTCATTCCCTTGGGGCGTCATGTACGATGGTGATAACAGAGCAGAGAAACAGACGGGATGCAAGCCAAAAAGGAGTCGGCTGCAGAGTTGAAACACAGGAGGAAAAGGAGGGAGGAAAAGGAGGGAGGGATCGATACGGGTGGGGAGGCCCTCGCCTATTTTCCTTTTTTCTTGTTGTAGGCCTCGGTGATTTTTTCGTAGAGCAGAACCAGATCGATCGGCTTGACGATGTAGTCGAAGGCGCCCAACTCCATGCCGGTGATGCCGGCATCGAAGGAACCATGTCCGGTCAGAAGGATAACCTCAATGCTCGGATCAATGGCCTTGACCTGGGACAGGACGTCAAGGCCGCTCATATCAGGCATTCGAAGATCGAGGATCATCACGTCGGGGCGAAAACGGTGGAAGGCAGCCAGTCCTTCTTCACCGGAATAGACACTCTCCGCCTCGATCTTGCGCAGCCGCAGACGTTCCGCCAGGGTCGAGGCAAATTCCACCTCGTTGTCCACAACCAGTACCTTCATTTTTTTTGCCTTGCCCAACGTGATCCTCTCTTGCAACGGGTGGTAAGGAAATTATCAGCAGTGAAGCGGCAGCCGGATGTTCTCGGCCGCCGCTTCCTCTATCGTACAAAGAATCACTTCGCCAGCAGAATCGGCAGGCCCATGATCGGCCAGATGACCGACACCATCAGCCAGACAACAAGCATCAGCACGACACTTGTGACGATACCGTAGCGGAAGAACTCGCCTGCGGTGAACTGCTTGGAGCCGTAGGCGATGGCGTTCGGCGCCGCCCCGATCAGCAGGAAGAAGGGCATACCGGCAGTCGCAAGTGATGCGAAAAAGATAACCTGGCCAGCCACACCGAGATACGGGGCGATAACCAGGGCCACCGGCAGGGAAATGGCAATCGCCGCCACGTTCATGATGAAGTTGGTCATGATCATAACGAAGAAGGCGATGCTCAGGATAAACAGGACTGCCGGGGCCTCCTTGAAGAGGGCCAGCCAATTCACCGCCAGCCACTCGGCGGCATGGGTCTGCCAGAGACAGAAACCGATGGACATCGCCCCACCGAAGAGCAGGATGATATTCCAGGGAATATCCTCAAGGTCCTCGACCGTCAGGATATTGAGGACAAAGAACAGCAGGGTGGAAGTAAGGAGAATGGAGGTCTTGTCTATGTCCTTCAGGGCCGGGACCCAGTTTTTCGCGGCGATGACAACAATGACGGAGAACACGATCAGCAGGGTCAGCTTCTCGTTTCTGCTCCAGGCGCCGAGCTCAATGTACATCCGTTTGGCTCTTTCCTTGAGTCCAGGGATTACCGCCCTTTCCGGTTTGCAGAATAACATCATCAAACACCAGATCAGGCCGACCATTATCCAACCCAGGGGAAAGAGGTAATAGGTCAGCTCGAAAAAGCTGATATCGATGCCGGACATTTCCTTCATGAAGGCGATGGCCACGGCGGCCCGGGCCGAACCGAGCAGGGTAATGATACTACCGGCGCCGGCGACATAGGCCATACCGATGAACAGACCCTTGCCAAACTTGGTCGGTTTGTCGTCCTCGGAGTAGAGGGCGTTAATCGCCAAGAGCAGCGGAAACATGGTGGCCGCCACCGCGGTATGGGCCATCATATGGGTCAGGGCCACGGTCATCACGAAGCAGCCGAGGTAGATCATGCTGGTCCGCTCACCAACGATGGAGAGCATCTTGTAGGCCATCCTCTTGGTCAGACCGCTCTTGGTGAAAACCAGGCCGATGACGATCGAGCCGAAGATGAAGAGGACCGAGGGGTCCATGAAATCCTTGAAGGCCACTTCCGGTTTGCGGATAAGAAACATGGCCTGGATCACGCCGATGGCGATACCGGTGACGCCGATCGGCAGGACCTCGAAGATCCACCAAGTGGCGGCCAGGGCAAAGAGGGCCAGCGCTCCCTTGCCCTCTACGGACAGGGTGAAATGCTTGCCCATCGGATCAATGGCATCCGGCCAGGGCGGCGCATAATAGATGATACAAAACAGGACGATTCCCAGAACTATAAAAAACACCCTTTTCCAGTCAAACGGGGCCTTGACCTCCGCAACTTCGGTATATGTTGATGACATGGTATCCATCCCTTCTCTATTTTGAATTCATTGATATGAGTTTATCGCCGAGGGCCCCGAAGACCTCGGAGAGCTTGACCACGCCTACCAGTTTGCCGTTTTCCTCGACCGGCAATACCGTCTCCTTGCAGATTACCATGATCGACATGGCATGGATGAGTTCGGTCGCGGCAGGCAGCACCCGGACACCCTTTTCGATGACCTTGGTCAGGGAGGCATCCAGATGATTGACGCCTTCCCTGATCATGACGCCGTTCAAGAGGGTCGACAGATCGCTGTATTCGGCAGTTTTACCCTCGAAGTTTTTGATATCCACCGTGTCAAGCAGGGTTGAAAAGAGCACCCGCAGGATACCCTGCTGGGTGACCCGGCCGATCAGTCCTCCCTGGTCGTCCACCACCATCAGTTCGCTGAAGCCGCAGGGTTCGGTGCTGCCGATCGGGCAGAACGAACGCAGCTGTTGAATCGCCTCCTGCACCGTGCCGCTTTCCTTCATGCAGGGGAAACCGGAAAGGGGGATCATGATGTCTCGTACAGTCTGGTTTTCAGTATTCACAAGTTTTCTCCTTCTCGTAAATGAGTCGCCTTAGGCGTATATAATTCAGATTCACGGCCATTATGGAATACTGGCCGTGAATCTCATTTTTCTACCAGCCTTTTGTGTGCAGGATCTTCTCGATCTCCTTGACGCTTTTGGACTGCAGGACCAGCAACCGTTTATCCTTGGCCTCGCTGATCTTGTCCATCAACTCGGAGATTTTGACCGGTTTCTCGATAAAGTCCTCGGCCCCGAGCTTCATCGCCTCGATACTGGTCTTGATCGAACCCTGACCCGAGAGCATGATGATCTCGGCATCCGGCTGTTTGGCCTTGATCCTCTTCAGGGTCTCGAGACCGTCGATACCCGGCATCGCCAGATCGAGGATGATCAGGTCATAGCCCTCTTTACCCGCATTGGCGACCGCATCCTCGCCGCTGGTGGCGGTGCTGACCTTCAACCCCCGTGTCTCCAGGCGTTCGGCCAGGGTCTTCAGGAAGTCCTCTTCATCATCCACCAACAGCACCTTGGCCTTTAATTCCTCAGTCATATCTATCTCCTCAGTCATTTGAAAATCTCAAAAGGAGGGTGCAGTACACTGGGCCCCCTCCCGTAGTGGTTCTATTTATGCTCAGGGGCAGGGGCCTCAATAGGGGCAGGGGCAGGGGCAGGGGCCTCAACAGCAGCCGGGGCCTTGCCATTCTGGAGGGCTATCGCCACCTTCTTGGCCTTGCAGTTCTCTACCGGGCAGTTGATCGCCGGCTCCTTATGCAGCCTGTTATCGCTCGGATGCCAGCCCCAGACAAAGAACAGGACGAAGAAACCGACTATGTAGGCCAGGGTCACGTGCCAGCCCTTGCGTAGCCACAGCAGGACATTGCGGGCCTCCGGGAATTTATTGGTGATGGCGACACCGGCCGAGGAACCGAACCAGATCATCGAACCGCCGAAACCGACGGAATAGGCCAGCATACCCCAGTCATAGTGGCCCTGAACGAGACAGAGCTTGGTCAGCGGGATATTGTCGAAGACGGCAGAGACAAAACCGAGGACAAAGGCGGTCATCCACGAGGCATCCGGCAGGGTCTCAACCGGCATCAGCGAGGCGCACATAACCAGACTCAAGAGGAAGATGGTTCCCATGATCGAGGCAGGCACCTCTTTCCAGGGGATAGGTCGGAGCAGGGCGCCAAGGAGAATGGCAGCCCAGACGCCGAGGGCAGGCATATCTAAATAGAAGTTGGTAAGAATCGCCCCGGCCAGGATCATGATAACGATAACGATCTTCAGAAAGTCAACCCTGACCCCACTGGTGTCGGTTACAACAATCGGTTGCAGTTTGAACTGCTGATGGCCGGCAAAAAAGGCGACGATCAGCAGGGCCACTCCGGAGGCGATAAAGGCATGCAGTACCTCGAGCGGACTGACACCGTCGATCCACATCATCGTGGTGGTGGTGTCGCCGACTACGGAACCGGCGCCACCGGCATTGGAGGCGGCAACGATACCGGCGATATAGCCAATATGGACCTTGCCCTTAAAGACCACCAGGGCGATGGTGCCGCCGATCAAGGCGGCGGCAATATTATCGAGAAAAGAGGAGATGATAGCGACGAACACCAGCAGGACAGCCGGTCCCATCCAGCCGGTAGGCAGGTATTTCGGCAGGATCTCCGGGACACCGCATTCCTCGAAGATCTTGGCCAGGATACCGAAACCGAGCAGCAGACCGAGCAGATTGAGGACAATCGGCCATTCACCCTGGCGCTGATGCTTGTCCATAATCTGATCGAGCATCGGGGTTTCGCCGATAAGATGCTCGACAAGTCGGAACCCGTCGTCAAAGAACAGTTTGAACAGGGTAATAACAATGAGACCGGTGACCGCCACGTAGAAGGTCTGATTGTGGAACAGGGCTACACCGAGGAGCACCAGAGCAAAGAGGATAAATTCCACTCTGATGCCGAAAAGAATCGGCACGTTGGGATCAATAACCCCGCCACCGCCTGACGCAAAGGCCAGGGTCGGCACAAATACCAGCAGGAAGGCCATCACCCCCCATGCCAAACCGCTTCTTGAAAAACTCAGCAAATTTTTCATACTCCTCCTTTTGGATTTCCCATAATCTTTCTCTCAATCCTTCGATCAATCCTGCATATCGAAGTCTCTCATAATAAAAATTTCTTTATCAAATTCTTCCAGATACACTCGACCTGCTTCAGCAATCGCCATGCCACCCGGCAAATACTCGCACAATCTCAGATAAGATGATGATTTTTAATAGAATTATCTTACAAATCACACACCCTGTACGCCATCCTCGACCGCTCACCGCAGAAATATGGTTTCAATATGTTCTTTTATGTTTCATCTGCCAAACTCCTTGCCGGTCTGCTCGACAATCCGGCCATTCCGGCCAGGATAATCGGATAAAATCGATACATAACATGTAATACATTGTATTTATAAACTATACAAGACAATTTTCGTGGTCGCCCACAACCTGTTCTGACAACTACAACCCTTTTATCATCCTCCTGTCCGACAAGATGAAACACTAATCCGCTATCAATAAAACAATTTGGAACATAACAGGACAACGCAACGCTGGTCTTCCATTGAACAAATGCCGGTCATTGTCCTCAAACGAAGCCCCGGGTTTGACTCCGGGGAAAGCACCGTGACGGGAAGCCATTCAAACACCAGCTACCAGAATTGCCGGCTTTCTGACCAACCGGCGAGGATAAGGAAGGAGGCTTTCAGGCCAAACAGGGGGGCAGGTCGGTACCGGCAATGTCCACCGGTATCGCTGAAGAGCGGCCGCCCAGCCGCTTACGGGGTGCGGGAAAAAGGATGCTGCCGCAGGGTTGCCAGCGGAACGGCAAAGATATCCCGCTGCTCATTGGTGATCAGGAGCCTGTCCCCGCTGAAACAGATGCCCTCGCACTGGCCGGTCCGGATCGGCAGGCGGAATTTCCGTCCAAAGTGCAACCCGCCTTCCCGGCCCGTCACCTCCACGAGCCAGATATGGCGATAGGTCAGTACGGCCAGCAGGTTGCCGTCGTCAGAGATATCGGCGGCGGTGACCATACCGCCGAAATTGAGAGTAGCGAGGAGGGAAACCTTGTTGTCGGTGCCGGCATGAAGGGTATTGAAACGGTAGAGGGCGGTTTGGCTGTCAGACCAGTGCTTGGTCAGGAAATAGAGATGGCCGCCGGCCCAGAAAAGGGCCTCGGCGTCGAATTTCCGGCTCGGCTCTGGAAAACGGTGTTGTTCTGGATAGCTGAAGGGGATTTTTCGCCGGACCGCCACCCGGGTGTGCACCTTCGGATCGGGCTCGCGCAGCAGGTAGATGGCGAGATTGCGCCGCCTGCTGTTATTGTTGCCGAAATCGGCGATATACAGGTTGCCACGGTCGTCGAGGGCCAGGGCCTCCCAGTCGATGTTCGTCGCTCCCTCGACTTGAATACCGCGATACATCTTCAGCCCATCCGGCTTGATGGGCTCGCCGGTGGCATTGATGGCGAAGATCCGCGGACCACCGCCGGAATCGTTGATGGTCCAGTAGGTATCGGGATATTGACGGCTTTTTTCGATGGCGGAGGACTCATCGATGCCATGGAAAGCGATACGCCCGACCTTTTCGAGGGTCGGGATATCGGCACCAGTCGAGCCAGTCGGGGATAAAATGCCTGAGACCGTGCAACCCGTAAGGGCCAACAGCAGAAATAGCAGTTTTTTGCAAATCAATCGTTGAGCGCCTTCACGCCGGATATTAAAAATGAGGTGCCAGCTATCCCAACATCTGCTGCCGATCATCCGGAACCGGCGCCGCCCGCACCGGATTCGGCCGAAGCCAAATTCTCTCATTTTCTTCCCGGTCATCATATGGTATATGGCTCCTAACTGCCTGTGCCGTTTTCCGGTTGCATCCCGGATATCTGCATTTCCTCAGAGGCAGCAGATGCTGAGTCCCGGCCACATTGGTCGGGAACGGGGGACCCACCGTATGGGGCGAATTACCGGAAAACCGGTATAGGGCAAACTCTTCGGCCCGAGCCCGTCAGCTAACCTCGTAAGCAGCGAAGGGAAGGTCATCTCCATGGTGCCTTTCCAAACACCAGACAAACGGAGATGTGCCATGTCCCTCTCTTCACCGGAGGCAGTTCATGATGTCCGCGCCACCGACCCGTCCGTAACCAGTCATCCATCCGGACACAGGACCTCGACTCTCGCCCTGGCTGCCCTGGGAATCATCTACGGAGATATCGGCACCAGTCCCCTGTACACCATCAAGGAATGCTTTTCCGGCAAACACGGTCTGGAACCCAATCCCGCAAATATTCTCGGCATCATGTCGATGGTCTTCTGGTCCCTGATCATCGTGGTAAGCTTAAAGTACGTCATTTTTGTTCTACGCGCCGACAACAAAGGTGAAGGCGGCACCTTCTCGCTCCTGGCCACGCTCAGCAACAGGCTGAAAGGCAACCGAAAAAAATGGGCCGTCCTCACGGTTCTGACCGCCTCCGGCGCCTCTCTGCTCTATGGCGACGGCGTGATCACCCCCGCCATCTCAGTGCTCTCGGCCATCGAAGGACTCAACATGGCCACCGACGCCGCCAGCAGCTATGTGGTGCCTATTACCGTCACGATCCTGATCGGCCTGTTTCTCGTGCAGCGCCAAGGAACCGCGGTTATCGGCAGGGTGTTCGGCCCCATCATGATTCTCTGGTTTATAACAATAGGTTACCTTGGCCTCAGGTCCATCGTCGATCAGCCTGGAATTCTCGCCGCCCTCAACCCGATGCATGCCTACAGTTTTTTTGCCATCAACCACCTGCACGGCATCGTTGCACTCGCCTCAGTGGTCCTTTGCATTACCGGCTGCGAAGCACTTTATGCCGACATGGGCCATTTCGGGCGCCTGCCCATCCGCCTGACCTGGTATGTGGTGGTGCTGCCCGGTCTGGTGCTCAACTATTTCGGACAATGCGCCCTCCTGCTTCAGAACCCCGGCGTCGCCGCGGTCAACCCCTTCTACGCCCTGGCGCCGAAATCGCTGCTCTATCCTCTGGTCGGATTGGCGACCCTCTCCACCATCATCGCCTCCCAGGCCATGATTTCAGGCGTCTTCTCGCTCACCCAGCAGGCCATGCAACTGGGGTTCACACCGCGAATGCAGATCATCCACACCTCTGAAATTGCCAAGGGCCAGATATATATGCCATCCGTCAACTGGGCGCTGATGATCGCCTGCCTGACCCTGGTCCTGGTCTTCAAGGAATCCAGCAAACTCGCCGCTGCTTACGGGTTCGCCGTCACCGGAACCATGACCATCACCTCACTGCTCTATTTCCAGGTCACTCGTTACAAGTGGAAGTGGCCACTCTGGCAGAGCATCCTGCTCCTCACCCTCTTCCTGTTCTTCGACAGTGCCTTTCTCGGTGCCAACCTGCTGAAGGTGGTGGACGGCGGCTGGATTACGATATGCATCGCCGCAGTCATCTCGACCAGCATGATCACCTGGCGTGACGGCCGGGCCCTGCTGGAAAAACATTACAGCCTGATGAAAATGCCGACCACCGTCTTTCTCAAGGATCTTGTGGAACACAGCCCCACAAGGACATCCGGCACGGCTGTCTTCATGTCCATTTCCTCCGACGGCGTACCCCATTCCCTGCTGCACCACCTCAAGCACAACGAAGCCTTGCACGAACGGGTGATCATCCTTTCCGTACTGTCGGCGGAGACCCCGAAAGTCATCCCCGAGGACCGGGTGGCACTCGACGACCTGGGCCAGGGATTTTACCGGGTCAATGCGAGCTACGGGTTCATGGAGAAACCCAATATGCCCGAGATCATAACCCTGCTCAGCAAAAAAGGCCTGCCGGTGGATATTTACTCGACCTCATTCTTCCTTGGCCGCGAGACAATGTTCGCCTCCGGGACGGCCCCGATGGCCCAGTGGCGCAAGATGCTGTTCATCTTCATGTCCCGCAATGCCTGGAACGCCACCTCCTATTTCGGATTGCCGCCTGACCGCGTCGTCGAATTGGGAAACCAGGTACAGATCTGATGGTACTGCCGGAAACGGAAAGCAAGATATACTATGTACCGGCCGATTCCGGAAACCACACTGGAATGGAGAAGAAAAGACCTTGACACAGACGGTGGATTTCTCTTGCTCTTTGCCTCCATTCGCGAGAATGTATTCAGGTTATTTTAGACCCTGTCGAGAAGGTCTTGACCTTCTCCAGGGATCGACTATTCAGCCAACGCCTTTCAACTGGAGCTATCTACGGTAGCCATGCAACAACCAGAATCAGGAATTTCCGCCGGTAAGCCGGAATTAGCGGCGACCGAACGGCCTAAACTGCTGAATATGGTGCAGGCCCGCTTTTTCGCATTTCTTTTTCTGATTTCAGCGCTCATGCTCGGCTGGGTGCTGTGGCCGTTCTGGCATCTTATGATCCTGGCCTTCCTGTTGGCGGGGATCTTCCGGCCGATCTACAAAAAACTCGTCGGCTGGGTCTCCCCGTGGCTGGCCTCGACACTGACCTGCAGCCTTATCGTTCTCATCGTCTTCATTCCGCTGTGTTTCTGCATCATCACCCTCTCCACTGAAGCCATGAACCTGATTCAGCTCGGACGCGACACCGACGTACTGCTCAAACTGCAGCATTTCCTGCAGACCAATACCCTGATGACCCGGGCCGATGAGATCATCTCGGGTTTCGGCATACCCTTCGAACCCCCCGATATGACCAAAATGATCTCCGGGCTGGGGAAAACGGCGGGCATGTTCATCTATAATCAGGTATCGGCCTGGGCCGCCAACATCATGAGCTTTGCCTTGCAGTTCTCCATCCTGATTACCGTTGCGTATTTTCTGCTGATCGACATGGATGCCCTTATCGATTTTATCCGCAGGCTTTCACCGCTGCCGGACGACCAGAACATGCTGCTGATGAACAGATTCACGACTATCGCCTGGGTCATCCTGATCGGCAACGGTTTGTACTGCATCCTCCAGGGCCTGCTCGGAGGCATCTTTTTCGCAATTCTCGACGTCAATACCCCTGTCCTCTGGGGCGTGATCATGGGCATACTGGCTTTTATCCCGATCCTCGGCATCGGCCTGGTCCTGTTGCCGGCGGCGATCATTTTTCTTGTGAACGGACTCATCTGGCAGGCGATAGCCACTGTCGCCTTCTTTCTCGTCCTCCACAATTTGGTTGAATTGCTGCTTAAACCGAAATTTGTCGGCAGTCAGCTGAAAATGCATGCACTGCTCGTCGTCCTGGCCATCTTCGGCGGCATGAGCCTGTTCGGCATCCTCGGAATCATCTACGGACCTCTCATCGTCAGTATATTCCTGACCCTGTCCGAGATGTATCTCTCTGAATACAGCCATGAGAGTATACAGAGCAAAATTGCCGACGGCGACGCTCCCGGATGACACCAGGCGAAGAGAAATATAGCATATTCGATTTCCCTCCACGAAAAGACTGGAGTAAAATACTGCAGTCCGGTTTTATAGCCGCATGGGCTTGAGGGCAGGTACAACAATAACGACAACAGACTGAAAATAGCTGGAACAACCCGACAGGAGCACAATCATGGCATTCACCCTGTTTCCCAAATCGATCCGCTTCTTTGAACTGCTTATCAGCCAGAATCAGATACTCAAGGACGTGGCGGCCGACCTCGAACAGATTTTTTCAGACTTCACCTCAGTCGACGAGGCCTGCAAGCGCATAAATGTCAAGGAAGTGGAAGCAGACGAACTCTGTCGGGAAATCGCCCGCCAGCTCTCACTGACCTTTATCACCCCCATCGACCGTGAAGACATCTACCGGCTCAATCTGGCCCAGGAAGATTCCATTAATTTTATCAAAAGCATAGCCGCCAGGACCCGGGTCTCGGGCATCTCCTATATCCGTTTTCCCGCCAAGAAAATGATAGCCCACGTAAACCGGATGGTGGGCCACACCGGCGAGATGATCAACGCCCTGCGCGCCAAGCAGGAGGTGGGTTTGATCGTACGTCAAATCAAGAACCTCAAGGGCGAATGCGAAATGCTGCTGAGTACCGGCCTCTCCGAACTGCAGGATGTCGAGGTCACGGAATTCAAGGGGGTTGTCGATATCATAAAATGGATCCAGGTCTACGACCGCATCGAGCAGGTCATCGAACGCGTCGACGACCTGTCGGATGCCATTGAGGAAGTGGTGCTGAAAAATGCTTGATATCCCGATACTTCTTATCATCATCGTGATCGTCGCCTTGCTCTTTGATTTCACCAACGGGGCCCATGACTGCGCCAATGCCATTGCCACAGTGGTTTCAACCAAAGTGCTCTCACCGCGCACGGCAGTCGTCATGGCCGCCGTGCTCAATCTGGTCGGAGCCCTGCTCGGCAGCGAAGTGGCCTACACCCTCGGCAAGGGTATTGTCAACACCGAGGTGGTCATGGGGAGCCAGACCCTGGTGCTGGCGGCCCTCATCGGCGCCATCGCCTGGAATCTGATCACCTGGTATTACGGCCTCCCCTCCTCGTCCTCGCATGCCCTCGTTGGTGGACTGATCGGGGCCGCGGTCACCCATGCCGGATTCGTGAGCCTGAATATTGCCAGCATCCTGAAAAAGGTCATCCTGCCGATGCTGCTCTCTCCTCTGGCCGGTTTTGCGGTAAGCTATGTGGTGATGATCGGCCTTATGCTGCTTTTGGCCCGCACCAACCGGAGAACCGTCGCCAAGGGTTTCAAAAGACTGCAGATACTCTCGGCCGCATTCATGGCTACCAGCCATGGCCTGAACGATGCGCAAAAAACCATGGGCGTAATCACCCTGGCCCTCTACCTCTTCCACCAGATCGATTCCATATACGTACCGTTGTGGGTGAAACTGTCCTGTGCCTTGGCAATGGCGCTCGGAACCGCCCTCGGCGGTTGGAAAATCATCAAGACGATGGGACACCGTATCTTCAAGCTCGAACCGATACACGGTTTTGCGGCTGAAACCTCCGCCGCCCTGGTCATCACCGGGGCCTCCCTCATCGGCGCCCCCGTATCGACAACCCATACGATCACCGCCTGCATCTTCGGGGTAGGGTCGACCAAGCGTCTGTCGGCCGTGCGCTGGGAACTGGCCGCCAATCTGGCAGTGGCCTGGGTCATCACCATCCCGGCGGCCGGGCTCATTGCCGCCCTGAGCTATCTGCTGCTGCAGCTCTGCGGCGTCGGCGCCTGACCACCTCCTCCCGAGAGTCTCGCCACTCACAGCAATGAAGCTGAATTAAAGAAACACACCCTGCTGTGCGGGCCCACCAAGCGGTTCCCAGAAACTGCCTCGCCGTAGCCGAGACTTCCAGACCGGCACGCTACTCAATAAAAGCGGTATACGAAAATTGGTATTAATGTTATCAGCAGAGTTTTAAGGTTTCACAGATGGAAAAAGAGAGTGTCATCTTTCGCCTCTTCGCCCAGACGCTGAGAGATGGCGGTAAGTGCCTGATCCTCAGTAGCGAAGATGTTCTGTACCCCAATAAGGTTGTAGAGTTTGGTGGCGCGCATCACATCAAGAATCTGCTTCTTCAGCCCGGAAAAGACGAGTTCCACGCCCGACTCGCGCAGCTGCGCCACCAGATGGTGGATCATCTCCTCACCGGAAGAATCGATATAGTTAATGGCGTCACCAACTATCAGAAGATATTTCGCCTTTTTGTGTTCCGCAACCGAAGCCAGGACGGCATCCTCAAAGTGAGAAATGTTGGCGAAATAGAGCGAGCCGTCAAATCGAATGGCAGTCACCAGCGCCGAGGTTGTCAGGTCGGGATTGACCTTGATGTCCCGCAGGGTACCGTCATCGTGGCGACCGAGGACGGCAACGCGTGGAGCCATGCTTCGGTAGAGATAAAGCCCGATGGACAGGGCAGTGCCGATCATGATGCCCTTGTCCAGATGAGGCGCGGCCAGCAGGGTGACTACGAAGGTGACCAGGGCCACGATGCCGTCGGAGCGGCTGGCTTTCCAGGTATGCTTGAGAGCCTGGGGAGTGACCAGGCCGGTGACCGCCAGCAGAATAATCACAGCCAGTACGGCCTTGGGCAGATGGTAGAGGAAGGGCGTGAGAAACAGCAGGGTGGCGGCGACGAAAAACCCGTTGAACACCATGGCAAAACCGGTCTTGGCGCCGGCCTGCAGGTTAATGGCCGAGCCGGTGAAGGAACCGCAGGCTGGATAGGCCTGGAATAAAGAGCCGCCGATGTTAGCTAGGCCCTGGCCGATCAGCTCCTGGTTGGGGTCGATGCGTTGTTTGTTCTTGCTGGCCATCGCCTTGGCCATGGAAATGGATTCCATGAAGGCCACCAGGGAGATGATCAGAGCCGCAGTCAGCAGTTGCAACACGGCATCGAGGCTGAAAGTGGGCAGGCGGAACGAGGGCAGG
>JANMSX010000024.1:0-19244 GCA_031389785.1 Desulfobulbaceae bacterium
CATCGGCATCCTCCAGGTCGCAGATTATTCGAAGTAGGGTCGATTTGCCGGAACCGTTGGGGCCGATCAAGCCTATCCGGTCCCCTGGGCTGATCGTCAGATCGATGTTGCGAAAGAGCGTCCTGGCCCCGTACACCTTGCCGAGGCTGCGGCAACTGAGCAGATTAATCACGATCGAGACACCATTTTCATACCTTCAACCAGCTGGAAATTCATTTGTCCTGGTACGGAAACAATACCATTGTTGCCCAACAGAACGATGTTTCCGCAGCCTGGACTGTAAATTTTTATCTTTATATATTCAAACATTAAGAATAGAACTTGGAGTTTAAGGGGCATTTCGACAGTGGTCCTTTTATTGTTGAATAATTTAATTGTCAAGAGTATAAACTATGCAGATTTTTGCCCTGAAGGCGTATATCTCCACCCGGTGGTATATGTCGGCCAACCATCGCACAAAGTAGTGTGGTTCACCAATCAGCCAAAATGGAATACATGGAATGAGTGATCTATTTTATATCATCATCACCAGTGACAGCGGCAAGACCCGTCGTATACCCGTCTACAAAAGGCGTTTCACCCTGGCCAGTTTCTTTATCTTCCTGATTCTCGCCGGGCTCATCTTCTCCTCATCTTTGACAATCGGCCTGTTCGGCACCAACAGAAGCTATTCCAAACAGATTGCAACCCTCAAGGAACACCTGCAGCACAGCACCCAACTCCTTGCAAAACATCAGGAGAGTGCCGAACAGCTGAAACAGCAGATGGCTATCGAGATCGCCAGCCTGCAGATGGCCAAGGCAAGGCAGGCGGCCACTTTCTCCGAAGAAAAAGAAGAGCTTCTGGCGACGGCCTTGACGGAACTCAATGACCGCACTAATAATATCAAGGAGATCATCGACAACCTTGGAATCAAGGTAACCAAGAGTTCGCATGCCAAGAGAGACAGCGGCGGCCCCTTCATAGCCCTCAAGGAGAAAGAGCACGATAAACTCCTCTTCAAGGCCGACAAATATCTTGAGACCATCCGCTACACACCTCTGGGAAGGCCCGTCACCGGCCAGGTCTCATCAGGGTTCGGCACCCGCCTCGACCCGATGAACGGTGAGGGAGCCCACCATACCGGCATCGATTTCCGCGGTAAACGGGGCGAAAATGTTTTTGCCACAGGGGCCGGGGACGTCATCCAGGCCAACCGCAACGGGAATTACGGCTATTTTGTGATGATCGATCATGGCAACGGCTATACCTCAAGTTTTGCTCATCTCGAGCGCTTCCTGGTCAAGAAAGGCGATCGGGTTGAACGCGGCCAGGTCATCGGTAAGATCGGCAGCAGCGGTCGAACCACCGGCGCCCACCTGCACTATGAAGTCTGCCTGAAAAAGACTCCCGTCAATCCGGCCAGACTGATGAAGATCTCCGGACTGTCACTTTCAACCCCGCGGCCCTCTGCCAGGAACTGAGCCATGAGCGTGTTCGGCAAGAAAAACGGGAGAGTGCATGGGGGAGCCGGCGATACCGAAGCGATATCCTCTCTGATCGACAAAAGCATGACCATTACCGGCATGATCTCTTTTGCAGGCAAAGCCCGAATAGATGGCCTTATCACCGGCAATATCGAGGGAGAGCATCTCATTCTCAGCGATACCGGCAAGATCATCGGCAATGTCAAGGCGGCCTCCTTCAACTGCCATGGGACACTTGAAGGCGATATCCAGGCCAACAGCGTCATAGCCCGAAAAAGCTGCTCGATCCACGGCAAACTTGAGGCAGCAAGCCTGACGGTTGAGCCGGGGGCAGCCATTGACGGTGAAATTAAAGCGGCGGCCAAGGACGTTCGTCAGCAGATCGAGGGGAAAAACCGGGTACAGCTGCCTTCCCCCCCGAGCCCTCTGTCCAACTCAATACTCATGGCTAGTACCCCGCACCCCCCCCCAGGGCGGTCGCCCCCATCCCAACGAGATGCCGTTCATCCCGCGCATGAAATGCCCGCACTGCGGCAACGATCTGGAGTTTTTTGAGATCAGCGAGGATGCCGTTGTCGTCACCCACTACGCCCAGAACCCGGATGGCAGTTTCTCCGTTGAGGATACAAACATCCAGTCAACAGGCGGCAGCAGGCTCTTCTGCGGGGGTTGCGAAGAAGATCTGAGCGAACTGCACGAACGCTTCTCCGATATGGTTTTCTGATTCTATCGTCGTCTAATCAAGCTGAGACCACCAAGACCACAGCGAGCAGCATTAAGACGGTAAAAGCACGGCGAGAAACCGCCCAGCGCAGCCGATACAGGTCAATCCCCGTTTTACGAAGGAACAGAGATTGATTCGGGATCAGCAAACACCTGGGCACCCACCGCGAGTCAAAACGGCAAAACCAGCGTTTTTCCTGCCGCCAGGCAAATAAAAAAGGGATTGCCTTACGGCAATCCCTTTTTTATACGATATACTTTTCTTGCGAAGCGATTACACGCAACCTGTCGGCTTCGGAAGGCCAGCCATCTTACAGGCTCCTTTACCAGGTCCGGAAGGGAAGAGCTCATAGATTCTTTTCAGCGGGAATCCTGTGGTCTTGGAAAGAATACGAACCATCGGGGCAATACCGTTCTTCTTGTAGTACTCCTGCAGCGCATCGATCACCTTGTGATGCTCATCAGTCAGCTCGGAGATACCCTCGGTGCTTTTTACGTAATCTATCCAATTGTCATTCCACTCTTCCATTCCTTTGAGCAGAAATCCATCTTCATCTACCTGGAAGGACGATCCATTGTGTTCAAGCGTTGGCATTTTAAAACCTCCTTAAATATTTTTCTGTGGCTCTCACCGTTGTTTGAGTCAGCTCAAAAACTAATTACGCCTTATTACTATAGGGAAAAAGGTTTGTCAAGTGAATGGGCAATCATTTATCAAATCACTGAATAGATATAACAAACATTCGGGATATAACATATTTTGCGGGGAATCCGGATCACTCCCCAGCAAACATTGCCAGTGACAGGGTATCAGGCAGGGAAAGTTCGATTCACCCCGACTGGCAGCATTTCCGAGTGACCAAGACATGTCGTTATATCCACACCGCAGGGAAAGATACTCAATATTTTGCATATGTCCAATAATTTTTCCGATTGTGATTTCTTTTCTCAGGCCGCCTTCGACCATGGCCTGCCCTGTCGACACTGCAGGCCTGGTTTTGCGGGAATTCCTCCGGTTTTTTCCTTGCATGGAGACGGAAGAAAGGGTAAACCCTTGGGAAATTCCTCAAGGGGAGATCCATCGAATCCGCACTTCCCCGACAATCAACCATCACCTTCAACAACCTACTCTGAACCGTCATGCTGCAGATACTCCGCAACAAAGCGCAATCCACCGTCATTCAAGTTATTGTCGTCATAATCGCCCTGGTGTTCGTTTTCTGGGGTGTCGGCACCAACATGATGAACAGCCGTGAAGTTGCCATTACTGTCGACGATGAGGAGATAACCTTTCAGCAATACCAGGAGGGCTATGATCAGGCGATCAAGAACCTCAGCGCCCAGTTTGGCGGTACCCTGCCGAAAGGTCTGGATGAATCCCTCGGCATCAAGCAGCAGGTCATTGACCAGCTGATCCGGTCGTCATTGCTGCGCCAGGGTGCGGGTCGAATGGGCTTGCGGGTCAGCGCCGATGAGGTCCGCAAGTTTATCATCGCCATGCCGCAATTTCAGGAAAACGGCAGTTTCAATATGGAGCGTTATCAGTCCCTGCTGGCCGCAAATCGTATGACGCCCAATACCTTTGAAGCCTCGATGCGCTACGACATGCTATCCGATAAAACGGTTCAGGATATCAGCAAATTCGTCACCCTGGCTGCTGAAATAGAGATCCAGGATCTCTATAACCAAGAGAATGAAACAGTGGCAGCCAGATTTGTAAAAATAGATCCGGGCACCTTCAAGGAAGAGATCAAGGTGGAAAAGGCCGAGTTGCAGAAATGGTTTGATTCGGTCAAGGACAGATATCGGTCGGAACCTCAGCTCAAGCTCAGATATCTGGCCTACGACTTCGCTGAACTGGGGAAAAAGATCACGGTAAGCGACAGCGATATCCAGGCCTATTATACAGAAAACAGCGCCGCCTATCAGGTCCCCGAACAACGCCGTGCCCGCCATATCCTGCTCCGGGCGGAGGAGGGTGACAGCCCCGAAAAACATCAGGAAAAGCAGCAGAAGGCCGCAGAAATCCTCAACCTCTTACAGGACAATAAGGACTTCGCTGCTGTCGCGGAGCAATACTCGGACGACGCGAGCAAGGCGAACGGCGGCGACCTCGGTTTCTTCCCGCAGGGCAGCATGGAGCCGGAGTTTGACGCCCGGGTCTTTGCCATGCAGGCGGGCCAGATCAGCGACGTCGTCAAAAGCCGTTACGGCTATCACATCATCAAACTGGAAGCTATACAGCCTGCCTCCACCCGTACCGTGCAGGAGGTCCGCGAGGATATCGTCAAGGCCATCCAACTGAAACAGGCAAAACAGATGGCCTTCCAACTCGCCAATGAGGCCTATGAAGGCATTATCAAGGCCGGCAGCCTCAAGGCCTTCTCCGATACCCATCCGGATGTGACCATCACAGAGACAGACTTCTTCACGCAGCAACAGCCGCCGCAGGCAATCGGGGCAAACCAGAAATTCCTCGACGCCGCTTTCGCCCTCAAACAAGGCGAACTCAGCTCTCTTATCGAAACCGATGCCGGATATGCCATCCTCTTTGCCCTTGAAAAAAAGGAACCGGCCGCACCTTCCCTTGAGACGGTCGAGGACAGGGTCAAGGCCGACTTCATCGCTGCCAAGGCCCAGGAAAAGGCCCGTGCCGCAGCCGTCGCTATGCTCGATCAGTTGAAGAGCGGCAAAACCTTCGAGCAGGCACAGGCCGGCACCTCTTACCAAATTGAAACCTCCGGACATCTCAGCCGAAATCAGCAAACTCCTTCTTCAGCCCTGCCGGCAAGCCTGCACGCCCAGGTCCTGCAACTGTCAAAATCATCGCCCCTGCCGAAAGAACCTGCCGAGGTGGAGGATTCCTTTTTCGTCTACGCCTTCCATGAACGCAAGTCCCCGGCAAAAAAGGCCGAAGAGCAGGAGGAAAAGCGCTACCGTGACGCCCTTATCAGTTTCAACCAGCAGCAGCTCATCGCCGCCTGGCTCCGCAACCTTGAAAGTCAGGCAAAAATCACCCGCCACAAGAGTCTGTAAAACCATACTCCGCGAAAAAGACCGATCTCCTGCGCCGGTGGGCCAGGCCTTCGCAGGAGGCGATCGAGTCCGCCTCGGACAGAGAAGTTCAGCACCGTAATTCCCGGCAGCTTTCCGGCGATATCCCTGAACGACACTCATTCCTCCCTGAACCCGGGACTCTCTCGGCGCTGTTTCTCCGCTGCCCGGTTTTCTCCGCAAGTCAGCCGCAGTTATAATCCGCCGGTCGAACGGCAGCAGTCTTGTGAACTCCGTGCCCGCCTTTTTCGGGCTCTATTCCGGTCTCCTGGTCTGCCGCCCCGCCCATGAACAGCAATCGTCTCCGGCGAACGGTCAGTTTTTGGTTCTCTTGCCGGTCCCGGAATGATATATTACTTTGTTGCCCTTTCCGCCTCGCTCGACAGTAGACGACAACCGTCCGGTTCGAGCTGCAGGCCTTCTGTTCCCAAAGACCCAGTGCCATCATGCCGAACGAGACAGACCTCCTTGACCAGTATAGCAAGCTCTCCTCTTTTGAGCAGACCCTCATACACCTCCTTTCGATCATCTATGAACCGGCGCACACCACACTCCTGGTCAACTGCCTCCGCAAACTTGAACTCAACAACCCAAGGGGAAACCGCCCGACATCGGTTAATCTCAATCATTATTTTGCAAAGTTCGAACAGCTGGGATTAATCACCGCTGATCGCCGGATCATTCCGGAACTTATCGAGATCTTCACCAGGAAAACCATCGAGGAGGGCACGTTTCCCCTCTATGCCGCAATTGTCAGGGAAGAGGCCCCCGCCTCCTATTATTATGGCAAGTGGTCAACCCGCTGCTGGCGGGCCATGCGGGAATTGCGCATCGGCATTTACCGCCAGGACTTCGATCTCATCGAAGAGGCGGCGACCTTCATTTCCAGCCAGTGCCGCGACCTTGTCTGTTCCTCACCGCCGGTGGCGCAGGTCGTCAATGGCCCGTTTGACCCGACCTGGTTCAGCAGTCTTCCGATATCTTTCAAATTTTACCTGCTGAACCACATCCTGCAACACGGTCAGGCGACGCTTACCGCCTATCCCGAAATCCTCTCATTCCTCGAGGCCGAACAGCAGTCACCCTCTCTCAATCCCGATGAGCAACTGCCGTTCAAACGTCTGCTGTTCAACCAGTATCTGCAGCAGGGCGAAATCGAAAAGGCGGAACAATTGCTGCTGAGCGGCGAAGATTCCTTCCAGGGCACAGGGGCACGGGGAACCCTGCTCTTTCTCCAGGGAAAATTCACCGATTCCCTTGGCCAGTTCGAACAGGATCTCGATTTTCTCCGGCAGCACAACAGTGGCAACAACGTGGCCTTTTTCGGGCCCTGCGGTCTCTTCTCTTTTCTGGCCCGGCTGCATGCCTGCAATAACAGCGAGTATCATGCCATAGCCAGCCAGATAGCCACGGCCCTGACCCTCTTTCACTCGGCAGTCGAAAACGAGGCCTACGGGTATCTCGCGACACTGGTCCACTCCCGCCTTGACAACAACCTCAAGCATACGGAGATACTTCTGCCGGCAGAAGGAAGCCCACACAGCCTCACCCTTGCCTTCGCCGCCCTCTGCCAATACTGGCTGAACAGCACCGTGCAGCCGGATATCGAAGTCGAACTGGTGGCTTTTTACGACCGCGCCCTCGCCAACGGCTACAAGCTCTTCGCCCTCATCTCTGCCGAGATTCTGGCCAAGATACAGCCTGATCCGAGCCCGTATCAGGCGCTCATCGAGGATCTTCGGGAAAAAACCGGCATGGCCGGCCTCCTGTCGCTTCTTGAACCGGAGGAACCATGGAAACGGGCACTCCAGACTCTCATTCACATCACTTCATCCCAGGAAGATCTCACCGCCCAGGAGAAGATCCGCCTGGTCTGGATGATCGACATAATCGATAACGCTATCACCATCAGCCCGAGGGAACAGAAATTCAGCCTTCCCGGGGGGTGGAGCAAGGGCAGGCCTATATCCCTGGCCCGCCTCCATCAGGCCAAACTCAGCTACCTGACCCCCAGGGATCGGAAGATATGCGCCGTCATCCGACGGGTCCACAACCTGGAGACCAACAGCGTCAGCTTCCATTTCGATCTTGAGAAAGCCCTGCTGGCCATGATCGGTCACCCGTACCTGTTCCTGGCGCGGTCACCGGCGACACCGGTCGAATTCATCGCCGGTGAACCGGAACTGCTCATCGAGGAGAAAGGCCCCAATTTGCTGATCCGCTTCGCCCAACCGATTACTGCTGATAATTACTCGACATTCCATGAAACCCCCACCCGCATCAAGATCATCAGCATCAATGACAAACACCGGGAAATAGCCCGCCAGATAGGCAAGGACGGCCTGATTGTACCGGTATCGGCCAGCGAGCACGTCCTCAAGCTAATCGGCAACAGCTCGTCGTTCATGACGGTGCACTCGGCCATCGCCGGTGACAGATCGGCGGACAAGGACAGCAATATCGAGTTTGTCGAGGCCGACTCAACGATCTATATGCATCTGCTGCCTTACGGCAGCGGTTTCCGTCTGGAGATGTTCGTCAAACCCTTTCCCGCCGGCACACACTATCTCAAACCGGGCCAGGGCGTGGAAAACATCATGACCGAGGTGCAGGGAAAAAGACTGCAGACCAAAAGGAATCTGGCCCTGGAAGAAGATAAGGCCCGTGACGTGGAAGAACTCTGCCCCATCCTCGATCTCGCCATCGACATGGAGCGTGAGGCCGACCGGGAGTGGCACCTGCAGGACCCGGATGACTGCCTGCAGGCCCTGCTCGAGCTCCAGGGCATCAGAGACCGGGTGGTCATCGAGTGGCCGGAAGGAGAGAAGCTGACCATTACCCATCAGGCCTCCCTTGAAAACCTCAACCTCAAGGTCCGCACCAATCACCAGAACTGGCTGGCCATCGACGGGCACCTGAGGCTCGACCAGGATCACGTGATCAAACTCAAGGATCTGCTCTCGACAATCAAAAACACACCCGGACGATTCGTTGAAATCGCCAACGGCCAGTTTGTCGCCCTTACCCAGGAATTCAGGAAACGGCTGGAGGACCTCAATATCTTTGCCGACGGCTTCAGCGACGAGAGCGATGAACTGATCATCCACCCCCTGGCCGCCCTGCCCCTTGAGGACCTGATCAGCCAGGCTGCCGCCGGCGCCGACAGCGGCTGGCGGCAACAGCTGCAGACCTTACGCGATTCGCAGGACTTCAAGCCTGTTATCCCCTCGACACTGCAGGCCGAACTGCGTGACTACCAGAAGGAGGGCTTCTTCTGGCTGGCCCGCCTGGCCCACTGGGGGGTAGGCGGATGTCTCGCCGACGATATGGGGCTGGGCAAGACCCTGCAGTCCCTGGCGATCATCCTCCGCTATGCCGCGGAAGGGCCATCGCTGGTCGTCGCCCCGACCTCCGTCTCGACAAACTGGCAGTCCGAGGTCACCCGCTTCACCCCGACCCTCAATATCATAACCCTGACCGGCAAAGACCGGGCCGCGACCATCAAGGAACTCGGGCCGTTTGACTTCGTGATCACCACCTATACCCTGCTGCAGCAGGAAATGGACCTGCTCGGCACGGTACCCTGGCAGACCATCATCCTTGACGAGGCCCAGGCGATCAAGAACGCCGCCACCAAACGCTCGAAAGCGGCGATGTCCCTGCAGGCCAGGTTCAAACTGATCACCACCGGCACCCCCATTGAAAACCATCTCGGTGAACTCTGGAACCTCTTTCATTTCACCAACCCCGGCCTCCTCGGTACGCTCAACAGCTTCAACGAACGTTTCGCCATCCCCATTGAACGGTACCAGGACAGGGAGGCCCGCCTGCGACTGAAAAAACTGATCCGTCCGTTCATCCTCAGGCGGATCAAATCGGAGGTCCTCGAAGAACTCCCGCCGCGCACCGAGATAACCCTCGACGTCGAAATGAGCGACTATGAGACGCATTTTTACGAGGCCCTGCGCCAGAACGCCATTGAACTCCTGGAAAACAATAAGGAAAAGAAAGGGAGGCACCTGCAGATTCTCTCCGAGATCATGAAACTGCGCCAGGCCTGCTGCAGCCCGCGCCTGCTCGACCCGCACAGCCGGATCGTCAGCTCAAAACTGAAGGTCTTCTCCGAAATTGTCGAAGAACTGATCGGCAGCCGCCACAAGGTCCTGGTCTTCAGCCAGTTTATCGGTCATCTCCGGATCATCCGGGAATTCCTCGACGGCCGGCAGATATCCTACCAGTATCTCGACGGCAGCACCAGTTCACGACTGCGGAAAGAGCGGGTCGAGGCCTTCCAGGCCGGCCAGGGCGATCTGTTCCTGATCAGCCTCAAGGCCGGGGGACTCGGCCTCAACCTGACCGCCGCCGACTATGTCATTCACATGGATCCCTGGTGGAATCCGGCCATTGAAGACCAGGCCTCGGACCGTGCCCACCGTATCGGCCAGACCCGTCCGGTCACCATCTACCGGCTGGTCTGCAAGAATTCCATCGAAGAGAAAATCGTCAGGCTGCACCAGGAAAAACGCGATCTGGCCGGCAGCCTGCTTGAGGGGAGTGATATGAGTGCGAGGATGAACTCGGAAGAACTTCTCGATCTGATCAGAAGATCATAAGGCCGGCACAGCTCCACTGCCGGTCATGAAAGAATGCCCGATTAGCCCCCCTTGCGGCATCCCTCATCGGTTATCAGTCAATTGAGTGAGGATGAGGCAGAAGAATACCGAGTCCGGCTTTTCGAAGCGCCAGCCGAGATGGCAGGCGCATTGACTGCAAAGGGCCGTCCGCCACAGGTAGCCGGCAAACCAGGTGAACTGGCCGCTTGCCTCGCTGGAGGCCTGGCAGCCGGGGGCAAGCCGAAAGCAGCCCACCTCAAAGAGTATTCCGGCCGGATTGAAAAAGGCATGGGTGTGGGAGCCATCGACCGCGATTCGCTCGTCATCGCTGGTCACCCGATGGCCGCAGAGCCGGCAGACGATTCCCGGCGCCAACCGTTCTTCCTCCTCCAATGCCGTATCCTCAGCCGGCCGATCCCCCTCGGACTCCCGCAGGAGATTGAGAATACCGTTTTCGCCTTGACTGCGGCTTGCTGGAGCTACTGCCTCGATACACACGTTTCACCCCTCCCACTCTTTGCTGGCCTCTGTTCGGGAGCCACCCTGTTTGGCATCCTCCGCATAAAAATCGAGAATCGCCTCGATCAGCTTCGGGATGGTAAAGGTCTCGGGTTGGACATCGACCTTCAAGCCGTTATCAGTGACCGTTTTGGCGGTTATCGGCCCGATCGCGGCGATCTTCACTCCGGCCAGCAGCCGCGCCAGTTCTTCCTGGCTTGCCGCGCCAACCATCGTCAGAAAATTCGTCACCGTTGAGGAACTGGTAAAAGTCACCATATCGACCCGACCGCTCTCCAGCTCAAGGCGCAGGGCATCCTTGCGGCCCTGCGGCGGGACATTCTTGTAGACCGGGGCGACGGTCACCCGGGCGCCGGCGCCGCGCAGCGTCTCGGGCAGGATCTCCCTGCTCTGTTCGGCGCGCGGGATAAGGATATTGCGTCCTTCCATCCCCTGATCGAGCAGACTCTCAGCCAGACCTTCGCCGGTAAAGGTGGTCGGGAGCAAATCCGCTCTGACGCCGTATTTCAGCAGCAGTTCGGCCGTGCTCCTGCCGACCACCGCAATTCCCGGACCTTTGAGGTTGCGGGCATCCATCCCCCTTTTATACAACCTCTGGAAGAAATACTCGACCCCGTTCAGGGAGGTGAATATGATCCAGTGATACTCGTTGAGACGCTCGAGTTCGCTGTCGAGGATACTGTAGGATTCGACCGGTTGGATATTGATCGTCGAATACTCAAGGCAGTTGGCCCCGGCCTCCTCGAGACCGGCGACCAGGTCGCTGGCCTGCTCACGGGTCCGGGTGACGATGATGCGGCGGCCGAACAAGGGCCGTTTTTCGAACCAGTCGATGGTCTCCCGAAGCTTGACGACCTCGCCGACAATGATCAGGGAAGGGGGTTTGATCCCGGTCTCCCTGACCTTTTCGGTGATCGTCTCAAGGGTGGCGACAACCGACTTCTGCTCGGGAGTCGAGGCCCAGCGGACGACTGCCACCGGGGTCTTGGGGTCACGGCCGTATTTGATGAGGTTGTCCACAATGATCGGCAGATTCTTGATCCCCATATAGATGACCAGGGTGCCGGCCCCTGTCGCCAGCTTGGCCCAGTCGATATTGGAGGTCTCCTTGGTCGGATCTTCATGGCCGGTGATAAAGGCCACTGAGGCCGTATAATCCCGATGGGTGATGGGAATGCCGGCATAGGTCGCCGCAGCGGTGGCGGAGGTCACCCCGGGGACGACCTCAAATGGGATACCGGCCGCTGCCAATTCCTGCACCTCTTCGCCGCCACGGCCGAAGATGAAGGGGTCTCCTCCTTTCAGGCGGACAACCACCTTGCCGCTCCTGGCAAAGTTCACCAGCATCTGATTGATCTCTTCCTGGGTATGGGTATGCTGTACCCCGCCCTTCTTGCCGGCATAGACCAGTTCGGCATCCTTGGGGATATGCTTGAGCAGTTTGGGACTGGCCAGGTAGTCATAGACCACGACCTCGGCCCGCTCGAGCAGCTGTTTTCCCCGCACCGTGATCAGACCGGGATCGCCGGGACCGGCACCAACCAGATAGACCTTTCCGGGTCTGATTTTCTTCGTCTGTTCTTCCATAATCAATTCAGACCGTAACTCGATGACTCCGATATTTCATATCTCCCGCGCCGACCGCCGTGGAAGAGAAGAGATGCAAGACCGGCCGGCATCGCCTCGCCCCATCTGTCTTGTACCACCAACACACCGCCCATAAAATGGGGCCAAAAAAAGGGGCATCCCTTCGTGCAGGCATGCCCCTTGCTGAACCCTTCCGGTTGAAACCGCCTGAAACCGGCGTATTTCCCCTCTGAGATTACAGCTCGTTCATTATCAGCTCAGTCACCTGGCCGATTGAGGCTGAACCGTCGACAGAGATGACCTTGGGGCCCTTGGTCTGTTTGAAATAGTTGACCGCGGCCATGGTACCGGTTGTCTCGTCATAGTAGATGTTATGACGTTTATTGATCGCTACCTCGTCCTGATCGTCGGCACGGGTCTTCAACTCGCCGCCGCAGACCCGGCAAACCAGCTTGCCATCCTTCTCGACAGGCTTGATCGCCTCAAAGGCGATGTGATTCGGATGGTTGTTGTCATTGACGCAGAGCCTGCGGCCCATGATCCGTTCCTTGGCGATCTGGCGATCGAGAACGATCTCAATGACGTAATCGAGGGCCATTCCATTGTCGGCAAGGGTCTTGGCAAGGGTCACGGCCTGGTCTTTGGAACGCGGAAAACCGTCGAGTATCCAGCCGGCCTTGCAGTCATCCTTCTGCAGGCGGGCCACCATCATCGGAATGGTCAGTTCATCGGGGACCAGATCTCCACGGTCAATATATTCCTTGGCCTTCTTGCCGAGCTCGGTACCGCCGCCGATATGCTCACGGAAAATGGCCCCGGACTCGATATGCGGAATACTGTATTTCTTCTGTATAATTGCGCCCTGAGTACCTTTACCGCTGCCGTTCGGTCCGAAAACCAGAATATTCTTGCCCATAGTCGATCTCCTTTTTTCCTTTGATAATTAGAAGTATTTTCTGAATACTCATCGAGTACAACAAGCAGAGATTGTCACGCCGGGAGGGAGGGTCGCCTGGCAATCCCGCACCGTACGGCGCCCGAATCCTCAACCGGGATAAGCCTGGCGGCGAGGATTCAGGCAAGCAGCAACTATAGCCTAAAATCAGAGACGAGGCGAGAAAAATATCTTTCTAACATTTTGACTTTCAGCAGGAAAGCAGGTATTTTTCGCCGATTGCAGGAAAAGCGAGGCACCAGGCAGTCGCCTCACCTTCTCCGCCGAATTGTACTGCCCGGGGGGACCTTTCTCGTGCGCGGATCAATACGCGTCATCCAAATCTACTTCAGAACATTATGAAAGAAATTCGTGTGGGCATCATTGGCTTCGGGACGGTAGGCAGCGGTCTGGCCCAGACCATATTTACGCAGCAGGACAGACTGAGCCGCAAGACCGGCCTCGCGATAGTCCTGGCCAGGGTGGCCGACATCCATGTAAAGAGCCTGCCGCCGCAGTTCAAGGACGTCATCCTCAGCGGCAACGCAGAGGACATCTTCAACGATCCGGCAATCGATATCGTCGTCGAGCTCATCGGTGGCATCGAGCCTGCCAGATCCTTTATCCTGAAAGCGATCGGCAAGGGCAAACACGTGGTCACCGCCAACAAGGCCCTGCTCTCCATACACGGCAGGGAGATCTTTGCAGCGGCGGTCGCCAACGGCGTCGAGGTGGGCTTCGAGGCCAGTGTCGGCGGCGGCATCCCGGTCATCAAGTCGCTGAAGGAAGGCCTGGTGGCCAACCGGATCGAGGCGATCCTGGGCATCATGAATGGTACCGCCAATTATATCCTCACCCAGATGACCGATCACGGCACACCTTTTGCCGAGGTCTTAAAGGATGCCCAGGAAAAGGGTTTCGCCGAGGCCGACCCGACCTATGATGTCGAGGGCATCGACACCGCCCATAAACTGGCGATCCTGATGACCATCGCTTACGGCCTGCACGTGAAACTCGATGACATCAGCGTCGAGGGGATCAGCAGCATCCGGCCGATCGATATCGATTTCGCCCGGGAGTTCGGCTACCGCATCAAGCTTCTGGCGATCAGCCGCAACCACGGTGACCATGTCGAGGCCCGGGTGCATCCGACCATGGTCCCGACCAGCCACATGCTCGCCAATATCAACGGCGCCTTCAACGCCATCCAGTTCACCGGCGACACCGTCGGCGAGGTCCTGCTTTACGGCCTCGGCGCCGGTATGATGCCGACCGGCAGCGCGGTGGCAGCCGACGTCGTCGATATCGGCCGCAACATCGTCTCGGGTTCGATCAACCGGGTGCCGGCGCTCTCATACCTGCCCCAGTTCATCGGCGAGCCGGCAATCACGCCGATGAGCCGGCTGACCTGCCCCTATTATTTCCGGGTGACGGCCCTCGATCAGCCGGGGGTCCTTTCCTCCATCTCGGGAATCTTCGGCAAATACGGCATCTCGATCAAGTCGGTGATACAGAAGGGCCGGCAGGACGATGAACCGGTGCATATCGTTTTCAGATCGCACCGGGCCTCGGAGGAGGCCGTCGAAAAGGCGATCGGCGAGATCGACCGCCTGCCCTTCTGCACCGATCCGACCATCAGGATTCGCGTCCTGGTCGAAGATAAATAACGGTACGGCACGCAGATGAAATACCTGATCCTGGTCGGCGACGGCATGGGCGACCACCCCGTGGCCGAGCTTGGCGACCGCACCCCCCTCGAGGTGGCCGACACCCCGATGATCGACGAGCTCTGCCGCAAAGGCGAGTTCTTTCTCAACCACACCGTCCCCGAGGGCTATCCGCCGGGCAGCGATGTCGCCAACCTGTCCCTGCTCGGCTATGCCCCGGAACTGTACTATACCGGTCGGGCCCCTCTCGAGGCCGCCTCGATGGGCATCGAGCTGGCCGATGACGAGACCGCCTTCCGCTGCAACCTGGTGACCCTTGACCAGGACAGCGGCGGCAGGGTCACGATGATCGATTTTGCCGCAGGCCATATCAGCAGCGCCGAGGGGCACGAGCTTATCGCCGCCCTGAACAGCGACTGCGCGAACGATATCTTCCATTTCCATGCCGGCGTCAGCTACAGGAATCTCCTGATCGTCAAGGGAGACTATCCCGAACTCGCCACCGTCCCGCCCCACGACTGGATCGAACAGGAGGTCACCGCTCACTGGCAGCGCTACCTTGCCGACCGCAGATGGCAGACCCTGCTGACCCGGGCCACCGCGACCCTGACCGCCCACCCCGTCAACCGACGGCGGCTGGCAGCGGGAAAAAGGCCGGCGAATGCCGTCTGGCTCTGGGGCGAAGGGCGGATGCCCAGCGCCCCGACCCTCAGGCAGCGCTTCAACATCCGGGGCAGCATGATCAGCGCCGTCGACCTGCTGAAGGGATTGGGGGTCATCGCCGGCCTCACCGTCCTGCAGGTCCCCGGGGCCACCGGCTATATCGACACCAACTATGAGGGCAAGGCCCGGGCGGCCATCGATGCCCTGCAGACCGAGGACTTTGTCTTCGTCCACGTCGAGGCCCCGGACGAGGCCGGCCATCAGGGTTTGGCCGCCGACAAAATCCGGGCCATCGAGGACTTCGACAGCCGCATTGTCCGTCCCATCGTCGAAGCGCTGAGGGCCGCCGGCCAGGACTTCCGGGTGGTGGTCACCATGGATCATTTCACTCCGCTGGCCCTGCGTACCCATACCTCCGAGCCGGTCCCCACCCTGCTCTACGACTCCAGGGAAAACCGGCCGGGATCAGCCTGCCGATTCTCGGAGCGGGAATGCCTGCTCCACGTCCGGCAGACCGGCAACCGCCTGCGGCGGGGTGATCTGCTGATCGAAAAGCTGCTCGACCGGCAATAGGCAGAAGATGACCACCGACAAAACCCTTCATACCCACCGCACCACCTGCCGCGTCCTGTATGGCGACACCGACGCCGGCGGGGTGGTCTACAATGCCAACTATCTGCGCTACTTCGAGATCGGCCGCACCGAACTGATGCGGGAGTGGGTCTGCTCCTACCGGGAAATCGAACAGCAGGGTATTGTCCTGCCGGTTACCGAGTGCTATGCCCGCTATAAGGCCCCTGCCTTCTATGATGACCTCCTGATCATCGAGACCTCGGTCGCCGAACTGAAAACCCTGACCTGCCGATTCAACTACCGGATATGCCGGAAGAACCTGGATGCGGAACGTCCTCAGCTGCTGGCCAGGGGCTTTACCGTCCATGCCGCTGTCACCAGGGAGGGCAAACTCACCCGCCTGCCGAAGGAAATCATCAGGAAACTGGAGATGCTTCTGCCGACACAGTCGATGCTCTCCGACGATATTGCAAAATAGTCATTGACAATCCGGCCATGCATTGTATATTGGGGCCTCGCAACGCGGGGTGGAGCAGTCTGGTAGCTCGTCGGGCTCATAACCCGAAGGTCAGAGGTTCAAATCCTCTCCCCGCTACCAAAAAATTCAAGGACTTAGCTGATTTTTCAGTTAAGTCCTTTTTTTTTGGTTTTATGCCGGTTTTATGATCAGGTTGGATTGGTGCAGTTAATAACACCCCTCTGGAAGTAGGCTACCGGGATATGCTCTCTCTCCACTTCGGGGTCGAGTCCTCCGCGCAACTCGATGATCGTCTGGCTGCGGTGCTGCTCGATACCTTCAAAGCTAAGGGTTGGAAACCGAAGAAAACAGGAGAGCCTGCCAGGCAAAAAAGACGCGATGTCAGGTTCATTGAAATCAAGCCTGGTCCTGCCGCCACTCAGCAGCGAAAGGTGCTGGCCCAATGGAATGATTTGGGGTACGGCATGGATAAATTACATATCCGCTGCAAGAAGCAATTTAATGTGGAATGCTTCGAATGGCTGACCAATGCACGGGATCTGCATATTCTGATCACCTATCTCGATCATCGCCTGCAGACCGTGAAGGGGAGGAAAGGATGAGTAAATGGACCGTTGATCAGCTGCCGGATGAGGCCCTGCCAGGTATCGACGATCTGACTGGCGATATGCATATCCTTGTGGGGGCATGGATTGTTTGCTGTTGAGAAAGCATTGAAAGATTGAGATGTTTTCCAGACGTTTGGAAACCTTTCTGTCAGCCACAGAGTTAACCTATCACCAATCAACGATCTTGAAATAAAGATCAAGTTAATCCACGAGATAAATTAAGAACGACTTTCTGTTAGAAATTTACAGAAGAAAATTATTGAAATCAGACCAAAAAGGAAAAGGAAGTAGCAAGATACCTGGGAGAAACAACTGGAAGGGTTGAAATCTTACTTATTAAAAAGGAAGGCTGCTATCCAAGAAATCGGTGGTTCCCAATTTGGGAATAAGCAATACAAGGAGTTTGTAGAACAAATAAACGAACTAAGTCAGCACTTCGGAAAATGATCGTTTAAAATAAAAAAAGCATATAAACTTATTTCACGAAATAATTATCAAATATACTACCAAAATATGTTGTTATATAGCTCAAAATTTGACTAACTCTTCCATGTTTTAGAGATTCAACAATTAGTGCTACACAAATGGGTAATATAAATCCAGTAAAGAACCATTTAGCCTTTTGGCTTGCAACTAAACGATTTTTATCACCCTTGATGATATAAGAATTTTCACCTGTGCTGGCCTGATTGTTATTTCCACTTTGAGTAATTTTTACCATATCAATATTTAAACACTAGAGGAAGTTATGGGTGAATTATTTCCGGTGGTAACCTGATTATTATTGCCAATTTGATTTACAGTAATTCTACTGGGTAATATTTCCGAAATGGCCTCTTCCTTGTCGAGTGGTTCCAATCCTTCATAATCTAAGTAACAATATTTATCAGACACAATTAGTTTTTTATCAAAAGTATTCTTACAGGTTTTTATAAAAATTGGCTCTTCCGAGCATCGAACATCTTTCCAGAAATTATTGTTTGTTACTAGATCGAGCCAGACCAGAATCATTTCATCGGCCAACTTATGATATTCATCAAGAATCATAGTGTTCTTTACGACAAAATGAGGCATATTATTTGAAGCGAAAGGGAATAACAAGTCGCTTGTGTATTTATTACCACCTTTAGCAGCTTCAATTATTGATTTGTCAATTACATATTCCATAATCAAGACTGATGTTTTAGAAATTCGATAGTATCTTCTAACTCCGTACTATAGAAATCAACAGGCCATTTGAATCCACCTGTGTCACTTATTTCAATATGCTCTATTCTTCCACTTTTTGTTTTAGAATCCATTGGATGTATAAAATAGATAGCTACATTATCATTTGAAATCTTCTTTTCCGAAATCCTTCTTCTCAATCGTTTCAATAAATATTCACTATGGGTCTCTATTAATAAATGTTTTCCATCGCCTCCATCTTTTGTTGTCACAATATCAATAAACAGATCAGCAAGATCTGCTTGCATTTTAGGATGTAAGTGTATTTCTGGCTGTTCAATGATAGTTAAAGAATTATCTTTTGACAAAAAACCTTGAACAATAACAGGCAATATTTGAGACAAGCCAAATCCTACATCTGTAATGTCAAGATTCAATCCATGCTGGCTAATTTTGATATTATGTATAACATCTGCCAAATTTTTAACATCGACTTTCAAATTAAAGTTATTTAACCAGCTATTCACCTGTCTTTTTATCTCTTTATTTTCTTTTAAAATTTCGGTTAATTGGTTACCATCAATAGTGTTCAACGAACTACTTACATTAGATTCATCTAAAAAATAATATCTCTTAGGAAATGCCCGTAATGGACTAACATAATTGATATGTTCGAGAGAGAAACTATCAAAAACAGTGGAAATAACTTCCTGAAATATTTTATATATAGTATCAACATAAACATTGCTCTGAAGTATATATTTAATCGCCCTTGAATAATAATTAAAATTTGCAATATGACTAACACCCTGTTCATTTTTGGCAAGGAGATTCAATCTTTCTAAAATTATATTATTCCCGAATAAACTTTTGTATAAACCTAAAGTTTTTTTATCTAAAATTTCAGAATACAAGTCATGTTTAACTCTATTTATATTATGCTTATATCCTATTAAAACCTTTCCACCAGAATTTATTTCAATCTTATTAATTACCAGTTCGTTATTTTTTAATGCAATTTGATAAGTTAATGAAGTATCTTCTTTTATATAAGTAGTAACTTTTTCTATTAGTTCATGTGCTATTTTGTAAAGATTTACATCTAAGATAATCTTGTTAGAAGATTTATTGATTTGTACAGAGTTTTGAGTATGAAAAAATCTGTTAAACCTGGCGATTTCCTTTTGATCCG
>JANMSX010000052.1:0-43953 GCA_031389785.1 Desulfobulbaceae bacterium
CATCATCGCATCAAACGCGCGCTTGGCGACAGCGGGATCGGGATCGGTTATCGCTCTCATCAGGGCGATCGGCGTAATCTGCCAGGACAGGCCCCATTTGTCCTGGCACCAGCCGCATGCACTTTCCTGGCCGCCGTTGCCGACGATTGCGTTCCAATAGCGATCCGTTTCGGCCTGGTCAACGGTTGCGACCTGAAACGAGAATGCCAAGTTGTGCTTGAACGCGGGTCCGCCATTGAGCCCGAGGCAGGGAATTCCCATCACCGTAAACTCGACCGTCAACACATCCCCTTTCTTTCCGGACGGAAAGTCTCCCGGCGCGAGGTGCACCGCGCCAACGGATGAATCGGGAAAGGTCTTGGCATAAAATCGCGCCGCGTTCTCGGCTTCGCCATCGTACCAAAGACAAATCGTGTTCTTTGCTTGCTTATCCATGTCACTTCTCCTTCGTGATGATCCAACGCTGCTTGTAGGGGCGAAAAATTTTTCGCCCCTACTTCCGATCCGGCATGGTCTGCGCACTTATAGCCCAATGCCGGAAGGTCAAGGTCTCGAACATGTTCCTTCACATCCCATTCGCCATCTTTTTGCGTCGAGCCAACTCCTTCTCACTCGGCTCGGCACTCGCGAACGAACCGGGCCGGATATCGCCGCCTGGTACATAGGTACTCATCACAACGCCGGTGGTCGAAACCTGAGTGCGAACGAGCCGCAGCGCCGATGGCTTGGCAGCCTCGCTGAAGAGGCGCTTGCCCCGCCCAAGCACCACTGGAAAAGTCCACACGTTGTACTCGTCGATCTGTGAGGCGGCCTGGAGCGTTTGAATCAAATTGCCGCTGCCAATCATCTGCAGGTCAGGGCCCGGTTGGGCCTTGAGAGCGATGATTGCCGAGACGACATCGCCGTGGAGCAGGGTCGAGTTGTTCCAGTGGAGCATCTTCAAGGTGCGCGAAGCAACATACTTTTTTGCTGCATTGAGCGTCTTCGCAATCGGATGGTCATCCGCCTGATATGGCCAGTACGCTTCGAATATCTCATAGGCCCTGCGCCCGAGCACCAGCTCGCGATCCTTGCCGTCGAAACCTGATGCTGAGATGTCCATGCTTTCGTCCCCGTAGCCGAACATCCAACCGCCAAGGGTAAAACCGCCAGTGGGGTCTTCTTCCGGTCCGCCGGGTGCTTGCATGATGCCGTCAAGCGACGCAAACGTAGATACGATGAGCCTTTTCATGGAAACACTCCTGTGATGAGGCGGGCCATGCGCGCTAACCAACATAGCTGGACGGAAACCATCCAGCTAAAATGCATATTGGTAAAATTTTCGATAAACGCAAAAAACAAGCCAGTGCACCTATCTTTTTCGTGAAAAAATTTAAAAATTGATTACGCAAACAGTGGCCGCCTCCATGGCAGGATTGGTCATTGTGGTGCGCCATAATGTTGTTATTGGTAATGTAAGGTGAATGTCTTACAAGTCAAATTGATGTGTTTCCTGAGTATACGTTACAAAACCTGGTATTTGACAGTTTAGGAGAGCATCCCGGCCAGGCCGCTGATCCGCTCGATCGAACGGCTGAGTGCGGCCTGGAGGACTTCCTGCTCTGCCAGGATCGCGACCTCTTTTTTCGCCCGGGTGATGGCCGTGTAGACCAGCTCACGGCTGAGCACCGGGTTGTCCTGATCCGGCAGGACGATCAGCACCTCGTCGAATTCCGAGCCCTGGCTCTTATGGATGGTCATGGCATAGACCGTCTCGCATTGCGGCAGCCGGTAGGGCAGGAAGCTGCGGAGGCGGCCGTCGGCCTGCTCGAACCAGATCTTGATCCTGCCCTCCCCGGCGGGATCTGGCAGGCAGATACCGATATCGCCGTTGAAGAGATCGAGGCTGTAGTCGTTGGCCGTAATCAGCACCGGTCTGCCCGGATACCAGGTCTCCTCCGGCAAGATCCGGCAGCCGCTGGCCTGCAGCCCTTTCTCGATCGCCTGATTGACGGCGACCACCCCCCGTGCCCCCTGCCGCACGGCGCAGAGGACCCGGAAGCGGTTGAACAGGGCAAAGATCTGCCGATAGTGCGCTTCATCCCCGTCCCCTGCGACCATCTGCATATACGCAAAGTAATGATCCACGGCCCGCTGCAGCGGAGCGCCGCGGACGAGGCGGACATTGGCGAACTGACCGCTCTCAATGAGATTCCAGGCCTCCACCGCCCGTTGGCCGTTGACCAGGCCGGCCAGGGTCTTGATCCCGGCATCGAAGCGGAAGGTCCGCTGCAATTCGACGGTATTGTCCGGCAGGGCCCGGCTGCAGTCGGCCAGCACCGCCCCCGACTCGACCGAGGCCAGCTGATCACGGTCCCCTAAAAGAATGAGGCGGGCGCCTGGCGCCAGGGCATCGACGAGCTTGCTCATCATCGCCAGATCGATCATTGAGGCCTCATCGACCACCACCACGTCATAGGGCAGCGGATTGTCGGCCGTATGCCGGAATACCGGCGAGTCGGGCCGTACCCCGAGCAGGCGATGCAGGGTCGAGGCCCCGGCGGGAACGGCTGCGCCAAGGTCCTCGGAGAGGGCAAGACCGGCCAGTCCCCGGCCCAGCGATTCCCTTAATCTCATTGCCGCCTTGCCGGTGGGCGCCGCCAGGGCCAGACGCAGACTTGGGCCGCTGGCCTGCAGCAGCAGGGCGATGATCTTGGCGACCGTATAGGTCTTGCCGGTCCCCGGTCCGCCGGTGACGATGCAGAGCGCCCGCTGCAGGGCCACCGCGGCGGCCTGGCGCTGCCAGTCCGTCTCGCCGTCCTCTGCCGGGAAACAGCCGTCGAGCAGTTCCGCAAGATTGTCGACGGCATAGCTGCGTTGCGCCAGGGCCAGAAGCTGGCTCGCCAGTCGCTGTTCATAGCGGTAATAGCGGTGCAGGTAGAGACGGCCGCCCAGTTGCGCCGACACCAGAACCAGCGGCGTCGGGCTGCCGTCCGAGACCAGGGGTGATCGCCTCAGCACTCCCGCCTCCTCGCTTGCGACCGGCAGGCAGACATGGCCTGCCGCCATGGCGGCTGAGAGGTCGGTGACCAGGCGCCGGAAAATCGTGGCATCCTCGCCGCTCAGGCCGGATCTGGCGGTAAGAAAACCGGCGAAATGGCGGTCGAGCAGGCCGGGGATAAAGGTGTTCGCGGTCATATCCCACCTCCCAGGCAGCGGTCGAGTTCGTGCAGACGGGCGAGGTCGGGTCGGGTCCGGAAGACCCCGCTGCCGGGCATCGCCGGATTCATCCCCCTGACAAAGAGGTACATGACCCCGCCGAAATGCCGGCCATAGTCATACTCCGGCAGGCAGTTGCCGAGATAGCGGTGCAGCACCAGGGTATAGAGCCAGTACTGCAGACCGTAGTTGTGGCTCCGCATCGCCTCGAGCAGGGCCTCGGGGGCATAGTCGGCCTGCCTCTCGCCCAGGTTGTTGGTCTTGTAGTCGACGATAAAAAACCGTCCGTCATGCTCGCAGATCAGGTCGACGAAACCGGTCAGGTAACCCTGCATCTCCCGGTGGGAGAGCGGCAGCACGGCCGGGTCCGGGGAGAGGATCTCGTTGATCCGCCCGGTCGTGGTCCGGCCCAGGTGGAAATAAAAGGGCATCTCCCTGAGCTGCCGCCGTTCATCCAGCATCGCCAGAGTGAAACTGCGGCCCTCCGCCTTTTCGGCCAGCAGCGGGGTCCGCACGGCGTTCCGCAGCAGGGTGACCGTCTTCACCGGGTCGAGCAGCAGACCGTAGCGCCGCTGCAGCGGTTCGAGCCGGCCAGTGAGGTCGCCCCCGGCGGCAAGGGCCGAAAATGCCTCGGTCTCAAGGAGATCGTGGACGACATTGCCGAAATGGGCGCCGGAGGGCAGCCCCGCCGCCGCGATCAGTTCCCCACCGGGTGGGGTCGCCGGTACGGGACGCTCCCTGCCCTCGCCGATCCCTTCCTCTTCATGCCTGCTCTGCGAGGCCAGGGCCGAATAGCTCGACATCTGCCAGATGGTCTGCAGGGAGCGCCGGGAAGGCTGCCGGCAGGCGAGCGGCACGGCCTTACGGCCAGCCGACAGCGACGGTGCTGCGGCCTCATCCTCATCCCCTATCGCCTGCCAGGCCACGCCATCGTCCGTGGACAGGGCGGAAAGCCTTGCCACCTGTTCGTCCTCGGCCACCAGTCCATCCGGGAAAAGCCGCAGACCGAGGGCCGAGTTGAACGAATCCTCGACCGCCGCCTGGCCCCTGACATCGGCCCAGATCACATAACAGCGCAGCCTGGCGCGAGTGATGGCCACATAGAGCAGGCGGAGATCCTCGGACAGTTCATCCTGTTCGGCCTGCTGCCGGCGGCCGGCAAATTCCGCCGAGCCGAGATCCACCCTGAGTTTTTTGTCCGTGTCGTGGAATGTCACCAGGTTTTTCTCGGTCTTGATGGTATTGCGCCGGTACCAGAGATAGGGGCAGAAGACCACCGGATATTCAAGGCCCTTTGCGCCGTGCATGGTCACCACCTGCACCGCCTCCTCGTCGCTTTCCAGGCGCAGCTCAAACTCCTCGGGCACTTCCCGGCTCGTGCGCATCGCCTGCAGCCACTGCAGGGTCTGGGCCGGGCCGAGATTGTCGGCCGATACCACCTCCTGGATCAGTTCCTGGAGGTGGGCGATGTTGGAGATCCGCCGCTCGGCCATCTCCCGGCCCGCCAACTGGAGAAAGACCCCTTCCTCCCGCAGCAGGCTGCTCATCATGGTCAGAAAACCCTGTTCCCGCCACTGCTGGGCATAGGTCTGAAAACGCAGGTGCCAGTGGTCGAAGGCCTCGTCGTCCTGCCAGATCTCCTGCAGCTGGCGGCCGTCAAGGCCGAACCAGCTGCAGGTCATGGCTGCCTTTTGCAGGAGCAGGTCGCCGGGTTCGTGAATGGCCCGGAGCAGACGGAGGATATCCAGGCATTCGGCGGTGGCGAAGACCGATTGCCGGCTGGCGACCACCGCCGGCACCCCGGCCTGCATCAGGGCCCTCTGGTAGTCCGCGGCATGCCTGTTGCTGCGCACGAGAATGGCGATATCGTGGGGCCTGAGCGGCCGCTCGACGCCGTCTTTTCTGAGCTGGGCAGGGACTTCGCCGCCGAGCAGGCCGCCGATCTCCCTGACCACGAATTCCCGGATCCGCTCAGCAGCCTTGCCGGAACTCCAGCGCCTGTTTTTCTCGTCCTCCGGGGCCGGGAGGTGGCAGTACAGGAGGGGTTCAAGCGCCCTGTTCTCACGATACAAGGCGCCGTCTTCCTCCGTCCGGGCCGGTGCCACCGGCTGGTAGGGCATGATCTCGTCCGGGAAGGCGAACGGGCGGTCTCCCGAGAACAGCCGGTTGACCGCCGCCACCAGGAGGGGATGCGAGCGGAAATTGCGATCCAGGGTGAGCAGCCGGTCCGCCCTGGCCCTGGCCGCAAAGTACGAGTAGATATCGGCGCCGCGGAACCTGTAGATCGCCTGTTTCGGGTCGCCGATGAGATAGAGGGCATGCCCGCCGTCGCCGAAAAGGGTGGAGAAGATCTGCCATTGGGCGGCGTCGGTGTCCTGAAACTCGTCGATCAGGGCGGCGGCGTAGCGCTCGCCCAGGACGGTGCGCAGCTGGTCGCCGCCGGGGCCGCCGAGGGCCGCTGCCAGGCTCAGGATGAGATCGTTGTAGGACATTGAGCCCTGGCCGCGCAGCCGTTTGTCCACCTCGCTGCGCAGTTCCTCGGCCAGGGCCGCCCGCAGGGCCAGGTGCATCTCCGTCGCCAGGGTCTGCCAGTCCGCCGCCAGGGCATCGGCCAGCGGCCAGTCCTGGAGATAGGCCTGCTTTTTGACCTCGCCCCGCAGCTTGTTGCCGTTCAGCATCCCCATCAGGCCGGGACGCCCCAGCCAGCCGAGGTCCGGCAGCACCTGCCGGCCGCCCCGGAAAAATTCATCGAGCTGCCGCCACCACAAGGCAAATCCCTCGCTCAGCTCCTTCTTGAAATAGCCGCCGGCCAGGGCATCCCGGAAACGCGGCAGGAGGTCCGCCTGCTTGCCGGACCACCATTCCCGCAGTTGCCGGTAAACCCCTTCCAGTCGGGGGACGAGGTCGGCAAGGCTTAAGCAATCCGGTTCGATCGCCGAGATATCGCCGCTCATCCTCCGCACCGTCTCATAGAGGGCGGCCGGCGTGGGAAACTGGCGCAACAGCAGGGCGCAGGGCAAGGGACCGAGGCCGTACAGGGTGTGCCGCCAGAAATCCCGGACCACCTGTTCGCGGATCAGGGCGGGATCGGGCACCAGCTCGACCTGGAACAACTGGCTGCTCTCGATGGCCTGTTCCTGCAGCATCCGCTGGCAGAATCCGTGGATGGTGAAGATGGCCGCGCAGTCGATATCGCAGAGGGCCAGGCCGAGGCGTTCCAGGGCGAGGCCGCGGTCAAGCCTCTTGCCGAGCCCCGCGGCCCAGGCACACAGGGTCGGGTCCGCCTCGCCGGTCGGGTCCCGGAGCAGATCCCTGGCCTCGGCCAGGCGTTTTCGGATCCGCTCGCGGAGTTCGCTGGTGGCCGCCTTGGTGAAGGTAACGACCAGCAGCCGGTCGATCGGGATCGCCTGTTCGGTGACGAGGCGCAGAACCAGCATGGCGATGGCGTAGGTCTTGCCGGTGCCGGCGCTGGCCTCGATGAGACTGATCCCCTGGCGCAACTCGACTGCGGCCGAGTCGAAGACCTCCATTTCCCGGCTCATGCGACCCCCTCCCAGACCGGACAGAAGACATTCTCGCAGAGTTCCTCGAAGTCCTCGCCCAGGACATCCTCCACCGCCAGACCTTGCAGCAGCAGGGCCCACTCCGGCTCGTAACCTTTTTCCATGCTGTCCTGCCATTTTCTCCGGGCGGCCAGCAGCGGCGGCACGGGGCCCCCCGATGCACGCTGCTGCGCATAGGCCCAGGCCGGTTCGACATAGAGGGGGCTGACGCTGCAGCATCCCGCCTGGAAGATCTCGATAAATCGGGCGAGATCGGGCCGGCTGTCGGCGGCAGTGGTGCAGCGCAGGTCCTGGTCCCGCAGCACCGCCACCACCCTTTTCCCCTCCCCCAGCAGCATCCCGGCGAGCAGGCCGTGCAGCCAGAGATGGAGCAGATCCCGGCCCTTGCAGGAGGCGGAGCGGGTCAGCAGGATCCCCTCTTCATAGACGTTGGCGAGCAGGCCCTTCAGGCGGATGCCGCCGACCTCGATATCGACGGGCAGATCAGGGAGTCTGGCCCCCATATCCTGTTCTTTAATCCGGCTCACAAAATCGGCAAGCTCCTTTTTTTTCCGGTCATACATGAGCTCTCCGGGCGTGCCCAGCGGCCACCTGCCCTCGGCCCGGAGACGCTCGAAAAATATACCTTCACTCTCGCCTGCCAACATCGACCGGACAATCTCCCGGTCGATGGCATAGGTTTCCAGAGGACCGACGGCAAAGGGCTCGCTCTCCTCGACCAGGTCCTCGTCGAGATCGAGGCGGATGGCGAGGCGGTTTCTGACGAACCACTTCTGGGGATTGACGAAAAACCCGAACAGCTCGGCAAGCGGCACCACCCCGTCATCCCGGCTTGCCAGCTGCCCGGTCCACCAGGGCGTATCCTCCGCCCGCGGCTCGGCCAGACGCCCGGCCGTGGCGCAGGCCTGACCGTCATAGCTGAAAAAGTGCCGGTCTTCCCCTGTAAAATAGCGGCGGCTGAAGGGCTGCAGGGGATGGTGCCTGACGATGTCTTCCGCCTGCAGGCCGTAGTCGTCCTTCAATACCTCAAGGAGCTCGGCCACCACCACCGAGGGTGGCATCTTCTCGTTCGACCTGATCGACTGGCCCGGATAGCTGATATAGAGGACGTCGCGGGCGGCCAGCAGGGCCTCGAGGAACTGGTAGCGGTCATCGTCGCGCTTCGAGCGGTCGCCCCAGCGGCGCTCCGCCGCCAGCAGATCGAAGGTGGCATGCCGGTCGCTGCCCGGAAAGGCGCCGTCGGCCAGCCCCAGCAGGCAGACGATGCGAAAGGGGATGGAGCGCATAGGCAGCATCGAGCAGAAGGTCAGCTGGCCGCGCAGAAACCCGGAGGCCGAGCGGCTTTCGTTGCCGGCGGTCTCAAGCCAGTCGCGGACGACGGCCAGCACCACCGGCTCCTGGTGAAAGGCCCCGGCGTCCAGCTCGACCAGGATCTGGCGCAGCTCGAGGATATCCGGGTTGTCGTCCTCGCCGAACAGGCGGCCGGCATAGTGCAACAGAAGGCGGGACCACTCGGCCAGACTGCGGCCCTCGCCCAGGTCGCGCTCGGCATCGGCCAGGATCGCCACAAACTCGCAGAGCCCGCCGAGAGCCCGGGCCGCCCCGCCCTCGATCGCGGTATAGGGCAGGATGCCGTCGACAAATTCCGGCGAATCGATGGCGTAACCCATCAGCAGTCGCTCGAGACCTGCCTGCCAGGTACAGGACGAATCGGCCGGCAGCCCCAGCCCCTGCCGCTGCTCAGCCGAGAGGCCCCAGCGGATGCCGGAACCGGTCACCCATTGCCGGAGCTGTTCGAGATCGCCGGCGGTCAGTTCGAACTGGGGGAAGACCATATCCTTCTGCAGCAGGTCGAGGACCTCCATCCAGCCGAAGCGGCCGCCGAGGATGTCGACAAAGGCCAGGAAGGTCGAAAGCGAGCTGTTTCGGCGGCGCAGGCTGCGGTCGGCGATGCTGTGCTGGAGATCGGCGAAGACCGCCGGGATGAGGGCGGCATAGTCCTGGATATCCGGGGCCATCACCACGATGTCGCGGAGCTCGAGGGCCGGGTCGCGGTGCAGCCAGTCGAGGATATGCTCCTTTACGACCGCCACCTCGCGCAGGCGGGAGTGGCAGCAGACGACAATAATCGATTCGTCGTCGGCCGCGGCCTCCCCGCTGTTCCCGGGGCCGCCCGACCGGTTGGCGAGCATATCCGCCTGCAGCCGGTGCAGCAGGGTTGGAGAGGAGGTCGTGCAGGGATCATCGAAGCTCCTAAACTCCAGTTCGAAATCGACCTGATCGAGGAGCATCGCCTGAAAATCCCGGCCCTGCCGCCCCAGCGAAACGAGCAGGGGATGACCGGGCGCGGACTCCGCCTCCCGGCCCTCCGCGGCCAGGGCCAGCTTTTGGCGGACCTGCTGCCGCTTGCCCGGCAGATCGCCCCAATACTCCTCACAGGGCGAGAGGATATAGAGATGGACATCGCTGTGCCGGGCCAGACCCGCCAGCAGCGAGAGAAAGAGCGGCGGCATGATATGCAGGCCGAAGACCGACAGCCTGGTCGGCAGCAGCGGGGAGAGATCCTCCCCGCCCGTCAGGCGACGGTCGACCTCCTGCAGGATTGCGCCGCGATGGACGGAGTCGGGCGACTGGGTGGCAAGCCGCTGCCAGAGGCGCATCTGCCAGCCTTCGGCCGGGTGATCGCAGGCCATCTTGCCTTTTTGCCAGAGTGCCAGGAGATCGGGGCGCATGACCTGGTACTGGTCGAAAAGATTGGCCAGCTGCCGGGCCAGCTGGAAGCGCTTGAGTTCCGGGTTCTCGCCTTGAAAATAGTGAGCAAGAGGGGAGAAGACAGGTTCGTCGAGGTCACGCAGCAACCCCTCGAAACGCCAGACCAGCACCTCCCGGCCGAAGCCGTCGGGGTGGATCGACATCCCCAGGCGATTGGCCAGGACTTCGAAGAAGGCCAGCGGCAGCAGGTACTCGAAATTGCACCAGACCCCGAAATTCTCGGCCATCCGCTGGGAGATGATTCGCTCCAGGCCCTGGCCCTGGACGAGAAACATTTCCCGGGAGAAGGGGTCGATCCGCTCGTCGGCCCGGATGACCTCGGCCAGGTGCCGCAGCAGGTTTTCAGTTCGGTTGGAGGCGTGGAGATAGAACATCGGACCATTATCCCGGGATATATAATTGGAAACCAAATTCAGGTGGCTTTGATGGCCAAGGCTGCCCCATCAGATCAGGAGCGAGGCAATCCATGGCAGAATCGTCGGCGCGGATGCATAGAGCCATTCCGGCATAGGGAGTGCCAATCAGGCAAGCTCAGTCTGACGCACCCACGTTTCTGCCGTGGCACGACTTCATTGCAGGCCGCTTTATCCTATTGAAACGGCTGCCTGATGGATGGTTTCTCCGTTTACAGAGCGCGAGCGGGCAGGTATTATCTATTTACCGGGAACGGTTCCCTGGCCGGCGTATTCATAGATGCTGTAGAAGAGACCGGCGAGAATGCCCAGGGCGAAGAACAGCCGCAGCCTGCGGTTCCATGGCACCTTTTCACCGCCTGACATGTACTGCAGCATGGCGATGATGACATAGGCGCCGCCGGCCACATAGGGCGCCGTCTGCAGGATCTGCCACAACGTTGCCTTGACGCTCGCTGCTGCATCCGCCCCCATGCGGAGATTGAACAGCAGATAGAGGAGGGCGGACAAATAGAATGTGAATTTTTCTTTGAGAGTCTGCATATGAACACACAAGATAGCCTGTATTTTCCGGGCACCGCCATTTTTTCCGACAGCCAGTACCCGATTTTCCTGCTCTTCGCCAAGATCCATATCCTCGAACCGGTGGAGAGGGAGGAGAACGACGGTGCCGCCGCCGGACCTGCAGATCTTTTCATTAATAACGGTTTCTGTCAAGCACATACTCCCTGCCCGCTGGGCGACAGCCGGGGCCGTTTTCTCCACCTGATCGCCGATATCAAAAACCGCAGGGACGACTACGCCGCCCAGCTCAGCGCCCTGACCATGGCCGCCATGTCGGTCCCGCGCCCGCAGGAAGACGACACACCCCAGTCGATCATCTCCTCGCTGCTCGGCACCCATGCCGGAAAAGACGAGCAGGAGAAGGAGGATGCCGTCAGACACCTCCTCTGGCAGGCCCGCCTGGTGCTGAAAATCGCCGAGATCCTCGATCAGGAGGAGGAAGATATCGCCCGCCGGTATTCCCAGCTTGGCGATCGGGAAACCGCCCTGTTCAGGCACCTGCACGGCGAGGAAGCGGCGGACCCAGAGGAAGATGAGGATCCATTGCGGGAACTGGTGGAAATGCGCGACAAGACCAGCCAGCCGTCGTCTGCCGTCATCAAAAACCGCTTCAGGGCCTGGAAGCAGCTCTATGTCGCCGGGGATCTGCCGGAGTGGAGTATCTGGGCTACCCATATGGCCGCGGCGGCCGACATCATCCTCGACCTGTACGAAAGCGCGCAGGGCAGGCCGGCCCTCGAAATCGGCCGCTTCGCCCTGCCGGCCGGCGTGGGCCAGGACCGGCAGGAGGCCTTTGAACGCATCGCCTCGTTCCGTGCCGGCAATACGGACCTGCTCTCCCGCATGGCAGCCGATCTGGCCGCGGTCTTGGCCGATAAGCCGGACCAGATCGCGGCCGGAGAGCGCTTTCCGGCAGAAGGAGCAGCTGTCTGCAGAGAATGGAACGAGGCTCTGGACGACCACTTCCCGGCCGGACAGTTCGGTCGGACAACCGCCACCGCCTACCTCCTGCCCGACCGCTCCTTCTCGTCGCTGCTGGGCAAGAAAACTGCGGCCGGAACTGCCGAACCGGCCCTGCTGCTGGTCATCGACTGAGAGAACGACAAATCCATGTCCGCTGTAATTCCTTACCGCCGGAGATCATGAAACAACACGAATTTACCTGTTTTGCCAAAAAACTGCCTGAGAATCCGGGTATTCTGGGCCGGGAGGATTTTTTCAATTCAGCGGTTCTGGTACCCATCATATATATACGGGACGAGTGCCACCTGCTCTTCCAGAAACGGGCCGCAGCCATCCGCCAGGGCAGTGAAATCTGTTTTCCCGGCGGCCGCTTCGATCCGGACCTGGACAGCAGCTACCGGGATACCGCCCTGCGGGAGACAATAGAAGAACTGGGTTTGCCGCGCGAAAGGATCAGGCTGCTCGGCCGGCTGGATACGGTGGTGACACCGCGGGCGGTAATCGTCGAGGCCTTCATCGGCGTCCTCGAGATCGACAGTCTCGAAGAGCTGCGGCCCGATTCCCGCGAGGTGGAAAAGGTCTTCACCCTGCCCCTCTCCCGGTTTATCGGCGTAGAGCCTGAGATCTACCACAACCGGATCGAGATCCAGCCGTCGTTTATCGACGCCGAAGGCAAGGAGCATATCCTGCTGCCGGTAGAAAAACTGGGACTGCCCCCGCGTTACAAGGAGAGAAGAAGCGAGTGGACGCAGAAGGTCGTAGTCTATAATATCGGAGACTATGTCATATGGGGACTGACCGCGGGGATACTGCTGGGAATGATCCGCAAGATGGCCACATTCTCCTGCCGATAACCGATCCGTCCGTCAAACCCGTCCGTCAACTTTTGAGGCAACCAATGTGCCTTATCCTCTTCGCCTACCGCACCTACCCCGGCTATCGTCTCATCCTGGCCGCCAATCGCGACGAGTTTTTCGCCCGCCCCACGGAACCACTGGCCTTCTGGTCCGATGAACCGGAGATCCTGGCCGGACGCGACCTGCAGGCCGGAGGGACCTGGTTCGGCTTCTCCGCCGACGGCCGTTTCGCCGCCGTTACCAACTTCCGTGATCCCGGGAATATCTCGGCCGAGGCGCTGTCGCGCGGACGCATCCCGGTCGACTACCTGCAAAACGGGCTCAACCCGCAGCGGTTCTGTGCCGCGAAGAGGGGCGAATGGCCCCGGTACAACGGCTTCAACCTGCTCGCCGGCGACCGGCACAGCCTCGTCTGGGCCTCAAACCGAACCGGACAGGGGCAGAAGCTTGGCCCCGGGCTGTACGGCCTGAGCAACCACCTGCTCGATACCGACTGGCCCAAGGTGAAGCGGGGCAAGGAAAAGCTGAGGCAGCTGCTGACGGCCTCCGGCCCGGTCGAGCCCGATGACCTCTTCACCCTCCTCGAGGACACCTGGCACCCCCCCGACAGCGAATTGCCGGATACCGGCATCGGTCAGGCCTGGGAGCGCCTGCTCGCACCGCTGTTCATCAGCGGCGAGGACTACGGCACCCGATCATCGCTGGTACTGACGATAACGGAGGACGGCCGGGCGCTCTGCAGCGAACGGACCTTCGTCCATGAGCTGGGCATCGCCCGTGAGACCGGCAGGAAGACCTTCGAGCTTGATATCCATCGGGAACAATGAACATCCACTTTAGGATAATCTAAATACAGTTGGCGAAATACAGTAGATCAGCTATTTTCACTCAATGCAGCGAGTCCGGACGAGCCCTGCGCCCGGCAGACGCAAAGATCTGAATCCGCAACACACCACAAGGAGAAGTTCATGGTCGAGATCATGCACAGTAACATCCTCGAGCTCTTCGAACTGCGCGAGCACGCCCACGCCGGCGGAGGCGAAAAGCGTGTCGCCATCCAGCACCAGCGCGGCAAGCTCACCGCCCGGGAGCGGCTTCACCTGCTGCTCGATGAGGGCTCGTTCGAAGAGATCGACATCCTCAAGGTCGGCCGGGGAGAGACGGCCGGCGGCAGCGAAAGTACCCCCGGCGATGGGGTCATCACCGGTCACGGTAAGATCAGCGGCCGCGAGGTCTTCGTGTTCAGCCAGGATTTCACCGTCATTGGCGGTTCGCTCGGCGAGGGCCACTCGCAGAAAATCTGCAAGGTCATGGACCTGGCCCGGCAGGTCGGTTCACCGATCATCGGTCTCAACGACTCGGGCGGGGCCCGGATCCAGGAGGGGGTTGACGCGCTCGCGGCTTACGGCGAGATCTTCCACCGCAATGTCCATGCCAGCGGCGTCATCCCGCAGATATCCTGCATCATGGGTCCCTGTGCCGGCGGTGCGGTCTACAGTCCATCAATCACCGATTTCGTCTTCATGGTGGATCAGACCTCTCACATGTTCGTCACCGGCCCCAACGTGGTTAAGACCGTCATCCACAAGGATATCAGTTCGGAAGAACTCGGCGGTGCCGCGGTGCACGCCAAAAAAAGCGGTGTGGCCCAGTTCGTCTACCCCAACGACATCCTCTGCCTGCGGGCCGTCCGCCAGCTGATCAACTTTCTACCCTCGAACAACCGGCAGAAGGCGCCGATCCTCGACCTCAACGACCCACCGGAACGCACCGACCCGACCCTCGATTACCTGGTTCCCCCCAACCCGAACCAGAGTTACGACATGAACGTGCTCATCTACAGCATCCTCGACGCTGCGGAGTTCCTTGAGGTGCAGCCCCAATTCGCCGCCAACATCATCTGCGGCCTCGGCCGCCTCGGCGGCCAGACCATCGGCCTGGTGGCCAATCAACCGGCGGTCCTGGCCGGGGCGCTGGACAACAACGCCTCGTTCAAGGCTGCCCGCTTCGTCCGTTTCTGCGACGCCTTCAATATCCCGCTCGTCTGCCTGGTCGATGTACCCGGCTTCATGCCGGGACCCGAACAGGAGCATGGCGGCATCATCCGACACGGCGCCAAACTGCTCTACGCCTTCACCGAGGCGACGGTACCGCGCATCACGGTAATCGTCCGCAAGGCTTACGGCGGCGCCTATGTGGTGATGAACTCCAAGCACATCCACTGCGATATCAATTACGCCTGGCCGACGGCGGAGATCGCCGTGATGGGGCCGCGCGGCGCCACCGAGGTCATCCATCGGCGGGAGATCGAGCAGGCCGAAGACCCGGATGCCATGATGGCCGAGAAGATGGAGACCTACCGTAAGCACTTCATGAATCCCTTTGTGGCCGCCAAACGGGGCTACATCGACGATGTCATCTTCCCCCGCGACACCCGACACCGGCTCATCCGCACCCTGCAGTTTCTGGAGAGCAAAAAGAGCGGCCGGCCCGATCGCAAACACGGCAATATTCCACTGTGAGGCAAGTCATGTTCGAAAAAATCTTGATCGCCAATCGCGGTGAAATCGCCGTCCGCATTATCCGCACCTGCAAGACCATGGGTATCCGTACCGTAGCCGTCTACTCGGAACCCGATTTCCGCAGCATCCATGTCATCCAGGCCGACGAGGCGGTGCTGCTGGGCGGGGCCCGGCCCTCGGAATCCTATCTCTCGATCGATAAAGTGATCGAGGCGGCCCTGGCCACCGGCTGCCAGGCCATCCATCCCGGTTACGGCTTTCTTTCCGAAAACCCGGTCTTTGCCGAAAAGGTGGCGGCAGCCGGTCTGACCTTTATCGGTCCGCCGGCCGAGGTGATCGCCACCATGGGGGACAAGATCGCCGCCAAAAAGCTGGCGGTTATCGCCGGCGTGCCCACGGTACCCGGTTACAGCGAGGCGGTTGTCTCTCTGGAAGCAGCCTTGACGGCAGCAGCCGAGGTCGGTTACCCGGTCCTGCTGAAACCGGCCGCCGGCGGTGGCGGCAAGGGCATGCGCACCGTCGATCGGGCCATGGACATGATCTCCGCCATGCGGCTCTGCCAGCAGGAAACCAGCAAATCCTTCGGCGACGCCCGCATCTTTGTCGAGCGCTTCATCCGCCGGCCGCGTCATATCGAGATCCAGGTCATCGCCGATCAGCATGGCAACGTGGTCCATCTCGGCGAACGGGAATGCTCCATCCAGAGACGCTATCAAAAGATTATCGAGGAATCTCCCTCCTGCGCCCTGTCTCCCGCCCTTCGTGAAAAGATGGGGAATCTGGCCTGCGAATTGGCGAGAAAGGCCGGCTACGTCAACGCCGGGACCGTGGAGTTCATCCTCGACGAGGACGGCTCCTTCTATTTTCTCGAGATGAATACCCGCCTCCAGGTCGAGCATCCGGTCACCGAATTGGTCAACTCCCTCGATCTGGTCGAGTTGCAGCTGCGCATCGCCGCCGGCGAGGCCCTGCCCTTCCGCCAGCATGAGGTCTCCTTGTCGGGCTGGGCCATGGAGGTGCGGGTCTGCGCCGAGGACCCGAAGCGGGGTTTTGTGCCGTCCATCGGCCTGATCACCCGCTATGCTGCACCGCGGGGCAGACAGGTCCGTGTCGATGCCGGCGTTGATGCCGGCAGTACCGTCAGTGTCTATTACGACCCGCTGCTGGCCAAGGTCATCACCTGGGGAGAAAACCGCGAGGAGGCCCGCAGGCGGATGGTCCAGGCCCTGAACGGCTATCATATCGAGGGCATCTTCACCAATATCGATTTCGCCAACCTGGTGCTCACCCATCCGGTGTTCATCCGGGGCGATCTCGCCACCGATTTCATCCCGACCCATCTGCTGGGCGAGGGTGTCAAGATCACAGCACCGCTCGAAGTGCTGCATGCCATGGCCACCGCCACCACCCTGATCTATCACCTGCGTGAAAATCTCGTGCAGACTTCGCTGCTGCCGCTGAAGTCCCGGGTGGGCGCCTCCTCCACCGTTGTCAAAGGGAATTATGAGTACGTCGCCAAGAGCGATGAGGATATCTTTCCTCTCCGCCTTGAGAGCACTGGTTCCGAACTGCTATGGCGCGTGCTGATCGGCGAGGCCGTCTACCATGTCGAGACACCGCCGATGGAGTATTACCGGCGGCGGTTGAAACTGCAGATTAACGGCGAAGTCGCCTATCTCCGCCTCAAGTACAGCGGCAATTTCATCGAGGTCGCCTTCTGCGGCGTGTCGCGCACCTTTGAGATCTACAATCGACGCGAATGGCAGCTTGCCCGGTATATGCCGCCGCCGGTGACAAAGGTCAGCGGCAACATCCTCGACTGTCCGATGCCCGGTCTGGTGGTGGATGTCAAGGTTACTGCCGGCGAACGGGTCTTCCGCGGCCAGGAGATGGTCATTCTGGAATCAATGAAGATGGAAAGCGCGGTTTCCGCGCCCGGCGACGGCGTGGTGGAATCCGTCTGCGTGCAGCCGGGGGACGCCGTCGAGACCGGTACGGTGCTTGTCCATTTCAAGAAAGACTGAAGAGGAGGGATATGGCCCGGCATCCTTTGCGAGGGGATGCCGGGCCACAAGTACGGGGAAGGAGGTCTTACTCCTTTTTCATGCAGCAGGTATAGGGGTTGATAGTCATGACCGGGCAGGGGGCGGAGCGGACCACCTTGTCGGCGACGCTGCCGAACATGATCTTCTCCAGGCCCTTGTAGCCATGCGTGCCCATGACGATCAGGTCGCCATCGTTTTTGGCGGCGAACTCGACAATCTGCTCGGCGACATCGCCCAGGAAGACATGGCGGGTAATCTCGGCGACCCCGGCATTTTTGAAGAAGGCCTCCTGCTCGGCACAGAATGAGGACATCCGTTCCTCGGCGCCCTCAATGAGATCCTGTTCGAGATTCGGCATGCTCATCTGCGGCACGAAAAACCCCGAATAGTCCTCAAAATTCTGGACGATGAAGACCAGATGCAGCGATGCCCCGAATTTCCCCGCCAGATAAGCCGCCGACTCGGCAATCAGCTTTGAGTTGTCGGAAAAATCAATCGGGGTAATGACCTTTTTCACATCCATTATCTTCTCCATGCCCACCTCCTCGGTTAATTTGATATCATTTCTTAACTTCCTGTTCACACTTATATTTTCTCACACTGCCGGAACGGATGCAAGGAAATAGTGGCTGCCGGTGAGAGAATCGACGGCACTTCCGATCCAGGCATTTTTTTGCCGCCGGTCTTTTCCGGTTTGCAAAACCGGCGATTGGAGCTATCTTTTCACGAACAGCACATTGTGGTATACAAATGGAGAATATCATGTACATCAAGGCAATATCAATCAGCGACCGTAAGGGTATGCGCAAGACCAACGTCGAGTCGGCGGAGCTGCTCAAGGACTTCGGACTCGCCGGAGATGCGCACGGCGGCACATGGCACAGGCAGGTCAGCCTCCTGGCCCAGGAAAGCATCGAGACCATGCGGACCAAGGGCCTGGATGTGGTTGCCGGCAATTTTGCCGAGAATCTCACCACCGAGGGCATCGACCTCTCGGTCCTGGAGGTCGGGGATCATATCATGGTCGGGGAAACGGAACTGATCATCTCCCAGCTCGGCAAGATCTGCCATACCCGCTGCGCCATCTACCATCAGGCCGGGGACTGTGTCATGCCGCGGGAAGGGATCTTCGGGGTTGTGGTCAGAGGAGGCACTATAAAGGTGGGGGATGCGATCCGGATACTCGATCGCCGTTCAACCTCGGTGGCCATTGTCGGCACTGCGGCGGTTGAAAAGGAATTCGGCGAGCGTCTGCAGGATATCCTGGCCAGGCGCTGGTCACCGGGCTTCGTGCGCTTCGACTGCCTGAACGCCGCCGGGGACAACCTCGCGGCCATTCTGAAAGACCTTACCGAGACGCAGGCTGTCAGCAGGGTCCTCATCTTCGATCCAACCGGCCGACACCTGCCGGGTCTGGTTGGATACCCTGAAAGGACAGGAGAACGTCCCGGGGAAGGCACCGTCGTCAGTCACTGCCGCACCCTGGAAGAAGTGGAGAATATCTGAATTTCAGTGCAGCAGATCGTTGATGATCTGCTTGTACTTCCTCTCGATCACGTGCCGCTTCTTCTTCAGGGTATTGGTCAGTTCCTCGCCCAGAGTGAACTCTTTGTCGAGAAAGGCGATACCCTGCAGTTTTTCATGGGCCTTGAATCCCTGCCTGGGCTGGAGGAGCCGGTTCATCTCCCGTCTGACATGCTCGAGCAGCCTGCTGCTGGTCAGCAGTTCCTCCCCCTCCTCCCGCAGGTCGCTGAACTTCTGCCGGGCATACGCCAGCAGCTCATCCATGTTGGGGATTAAAAGGGCTCCCAGGCCCTTCTTGTCCTGACCGACCAGGACGGCGTCCTGGATAAAGGGGAACATGGTGATGGCGTTTTCGATCCGGGTGGGATCGATATTCTCACCGCTGGCCAGGACGATGATCTCCTTGGCCCGGCCGGTGATGATCAGCTCCCGGTCCACGGTCAATTTGCCGAGATCGCCGGTGCGGAAAAAACCGTCGGCGGTGAAGGATCTGACATTCTCCTCCTCGTTCCGATAATACCCCCCGGTGACCTGCGGGCCGCGCACCTCGATGAGCCCCTCTTCGCCCGGAGGCAGCACCTGACCTTCCTCCGAAACGATGCGCAGCTCGGTCAGCGGCACCGCCGGTCCGACCGTGCCGTAGACCTGGCAGGCCACCCCCCGGCCGGCTATCGACGGCGAGCATTCGGTCATGCCGTAGGCGTTGACGATGCGGATGCCGACCGCATCGATCCACTCTTCCAGATAGTTGGCGAGGGTGCCGCCGCCGCTGATGGCCAGGCGCAATCTGCCGCCGAAGCGCTGCCGGACGACCGCCAGTTTCTGCATGGCGAGCCAGTACAGGGGATAGAGTGCCAACATCTTCAGCAGGGCCGGTATCTTCCGGAGCAGGAGGCGCCAGCCCGCCTCGTGCCTGAAACGGGGCAGGCGTCCGAGAAACTGCCGTTTGTTGCGGCGATAGGCGGCGGAACTCCAAACGAAGAAGGAAAACAGCCGGAAGGCCGCCCTGCCCTTCTTTTTCACCGCGGCCTGCACCCGGGAATAGAGGGATTCCCAGACCCGCGGCACGGTGGCGACCAGGGTCGGCCGGTATTTCTCAAGGTCCTGGGCGAATCGTTTCACCGTCGAATAGACCAGGGTTGAACCCTTGGCAATACCGAGATATTCGGCGGTGCGTTCGAAGATGTGCCAGGTCGGCAGGATGGAAAGCCAGGTATCCTTCTCCTCAAGGGCGATCACCGCCGGGATCTCCCTGACGTTGTGCATGATATTGGCATGAGTCAGCATCACCCCCTTGGGCAGGCCGGTGGTCCCCGAGGTGTAAATGATGGTCAGGATACTTTCCGGGGCGATGGCCTCGCCGTGCCGCAGAAAACGATTGATATCTTCATCGGTGAAGCGCCTGTCGGCAAGCAGGTCGGCATAGGAATAGACATTGCTGAAGATGGTATGCATCTTCGGTCCGCTGATCACGAAGATCCCCTTGAGCTGCCGGCAGCCCTTGAGATAGTCTTCGTGCAGCTCAAGAAGCTCGCCGGTTTCGATCACCATGAAGGTGCTGTCGGACTGCTCGACGATGTATTCGAGTTCTTGGTCCGGGGTGTCGGCGCCCCTCGGCACCGATACCGCGCCGAGGGACATGATGGCCAGATCGGTGACGATCCAGGCATAGCGGTTGTCGGACAGCAGGACCACCTTGTCTCCCCGGGCCACGCCCCGGCGACGGAAGGCCCGGGAGAGGAGGAGGACATCCTCGAAGAGCTTGCCGTAGGTTACCTCGCAGTCCTCCTCGCCGGCCGTGTAGATAAAGGCGACCTTCTGCCGGAACCGGTGGGCGCTGGTGACCAGCACCTGAAAAAGCGTCGCCGGCGATTCGTAATCCGGGATGGTGAACGGGTCCAGCAGCACCTGTTCGGTCATGGTTTCCTTCCCCAGTGTACGGCGATCGTCCCCATCATGAATTTTCGATAGCCGACACCGCTGAACCCCGCCTCCCGGAAGATTCCGGCAAGCTCCCCGGCGGTATGAAAATCCATGGTCGAACCGGTGAGATAGCTGTAGGCGGCCTGATCCCTGGCCACCATTCTGCCCATGAAGGGTATGGCGAACCGAAAATAGAGGTTGAGCAGCGGCCGCAGCAGGTTGTCGGCCGGCGGCGTGGTATCGAGGCAGACCACCCTGCCTTGCGGCTTCAAGACCCGCCGGACTTCACGCAGGACCCGCAGACTGTCGTCGACATTGCGCAGGAGGTAGCCGAAGGTCACCGCTTCGAAGACATTATCGGCAAACGGCAGGGCATTGGCATCGCAGGCCTGCCAGTGGATCGCAGAGCCGCTGAATCGTTTTCCGGCCTCGGCCAGCATATTGCCGGAGAAATCAGCGCCGATCACCCTCGCCCCCGGGCAGGAGCGCTGCATCAGGGCGGCGATGTCGCCGGTGCCGGTGGCCAGATCGAGCACCCAGCCAGCGCCCGGGTCTTCGGCCCGCTGCGCTACGAACCGGCGCCAGCGCTGGTCCTGCCCCATGGTCATCATCCGGTTCATCAGATCATAGCGACCGGCGATGGCATCAAACATCTTCCGGACGCCGGGCCCCTTGCTCATCTCGGCCCCTCCTCTTGAGCCCATCCGCCGCTGTTCATCGTTTCCCCGGTCAACAGGGGGCAAAGCCCGGCGTCCGCGGGAAGGCTATCGCCTCGCGGATATTCGTCATGCCGGTGACAAACTGGACCAGCCGCTCAAGGCCGAGACCGAATCCGGCATGCGGGACCGAGCCGTAACGGCGGAGGTCGAGGTACCAGCGATATTCTTCCAGGTCGATGCCGGCGGCCAGCATGCGCTCCTCGAGCACCGCCAGGCGTTCCTCGCGCTGGCTGCCGCCGACGATCTCGCCGACCCCCGGCACCAGGATATCCATGGCGGCTACGGTCCTGCCGTCATCGTTGACCCGCATGTAGAAGGGCTTGATGGCGGCCGGATAATCGGTGACGATCAGCGGCCGTTTGAATATCTCCTCGGTGAGATAGCGTTCATGTTCGGACTGCAGGTCGATGCCCCACTGCACGGCGAACTCGAAGACCTTGCCGCTGGCAAGCAGCCTGTCGACCGCCTCGGTGTAGGTGATGTGGGCGAATTCCCGGCCGGCCACGGCACGCAGCTTGTCGAGCAGGCCTTTTTCGATGAAGCGGTCGAAAAGCTCCATATCCTCGGCGCAGTGATCCATGACGTCCTGCAGGCAGTACCTGAGCAATTCCTCGGCGATCCGCATGTTGCCGCGCAGATCGCAGAAGGCCATTTCCGGCTCGATCATCCAGAACTCGGCGAGATGCCTGCTGGTGTTCGAGTTCTCCGCCCTGAAGGTCGGGCCGAAGGTATAGACGTTGCCTAAGGCCAGGGCATAGACCTCGGCCTGCAGCTGACCGCTGACGGTGAGTCCGGCCCGCCGCCCGAAAAATTCCTCCGCAGCACCCCCCTTGCCTGTTCCCCCGTGCGGCCTGGCCGTCGTCACCTGGAACATCTCCCCCGCACCTTCGCAGTCGCTGGTGGTGATGATCGGGGTATGCACCTCGATGAAGCCGCGTTCCTGGAAGAAGGTATGGACGGCATAGGCCAGCCGCGACCGGACCCGGGCAACGGCCCCGAGGGCATTGGTACGGGGCCGGAGATGACTGATCTCTCGCAGAAATTCAAAGGAATGGCGTTTTTTCTGGAGGGGGTAGGTCTCCGGGTCGGCCCAGCCCAGGACCCGCACCTCCCCCGCCTGCAGTTCGACCGCCTGACCCTTGGCCGGCGAGGCCTGCAACAGGCCGGTAATTTCGACGCTGCAGCCGGTGGTCAGTTTCTTGATCTCGGTCTCGTAATTTTCAAGGCCTTTGTCGGCGATGATCTGAAGATTGGCGACACAGGAACCGTCGTTGACCTCCAGGAAGGAAAATCCTCCCGTGTCCCTTCTGGTCCGGATCCAGCCGGCCACCCGGACCTGCTCGCCGAGCGGCGGCTGTGTCAACAGCTTTTTGATTTTCAGGTGCATAGTCATACCTTTTCAGCGTGATTGATGCGGGGAATAATAGACAACCATCTCTCCCCTGCCGGGCAGCAGGGCGGCGGCGGTTCCGGTCAGGCCTGCAAGATAGCCGGCGGCGACCCGGCATTTCACCGTCAGCAGGAAGAAGACGTCGCGTTCGACCTCGGACAGGGTCTCGAAATTTCCCTGCCCCTTTGAGATTACCAGATCCGCCCCGTGAAAATGCTCGAGAAACTCGGCAGAACAGTGGTCAAGGGAGGTACCCGGACAGGCGACGCCGCTGCTAACGAGCGTTGCAAGGCAATCGATGCCGCAGTCCAGCGCATCCTCCAGCAGGGCATCGTTGATGATCGGCCCGCCCCGGACCGCAACGGTGAGGGCAAGGCCGTACTCCCGGAGACACTCAAGAACCAGCAGATCATACACGATCTCGCCGCAATTATCCGCAAGGTAGAGGACCCGGCTGTTCTTTTTCAACCCTTCAACCCGGGTCAGCAGGAGATCCAGGTGATCGACGACGAGGAGTGCATCGCGGCAGCGGGCAAAGGCCGCCTCGGCGTCGATCTCGGCGCATGCCCCGTAGTCGATGATATTGCCGGCAATGGCGAACCGCACAGCGGCGGCCAGCGGAGACTTCGCTCGCTGTACCTCTTTTCTCAGTACAGGCAGGACCTGCATGGCCTGTTCGTTGCTCCGCCTTTTCACCTCGCGATACGGGTCGAGACAGCCGGTGACCTCGGCAATCGCCGAGTAGATCCTGATCGCGTTGGCGGGAGGGGTCTCCTGCAGATCGAGGTCGGCGAGCAGATTGCGCACGACGGCGACCACCCGCTGGTGTTCATCGGCATCGTCCGAGCAGATCCGGGCGACCTGCAGGGCCTGCCGGAGGTAGCAGGGCAGGCAGTCCTCATGGGTTATCATAACATATATCCTTCGCGTACATTGGCCAGGGCGGAGAAGATGGAGGCCCTGGCCTGCGGCTCGTTCTCATATATCCCGGCGAGTATCTCCCGCACCGTCTCCCTGCGGGTATTGCCGGCCAGCGGGCAGAGATTGTCGACCGGATCGATCCCGACCGACTCGGCAATCGCCTGCACCTCGGTCTTGGTCAGATAGGCCATGGGCCGGATCAAGGCAAGTTTGCCCTCGAAAAGGTCTTGCCTTGGCACCATGGTCGAGATATTGCCGCTGTAAAGCAGGTTGAGGAAAAAGGTCTCGATCAGATCGTCCTTGTGATGGCCGAGGGCGATTTTCGTAAAGCCGTGCCGTCGGGCGATATCGAAGAGCTGACTGCGCCTGTTTCTGGCGCAGCGGAAACAGGTCCTCTCCTCCTCGGCCAGATGCCATGCCCGTTCGACAGCGCAATCGATACCGATCAGGGCAAGCTCTCCGGCAATCCGGTCGGAGGGTTTTGCCTCCTCCGGATGCAGTCTCCAGAACTCATTGTCGATCACCACCGCCTTCAGGCTGTAGCCGATCGGGGCCTTCTTCCGCCAGGATTTCAGGATCCAGGCCAGGACCAGGCTGTCGACTCCCCCGGAGACTGCGATCAGGACCCGGTCGCCATCCGCAAGCATCGAATAGTCATGCATGGCTTGGCCTATGCGACGATTAACCTGGGTCGGCAGGGAGTATGAAGGCGTCATCGGCGGGAGGGCAGGAATAAGCAGCAACCCAGCGCCCGCCGGCGTAATTTGCGCAACCACGGGCGTTGTGTCATGAAAGAGACTGCGAGGTTCAGGGGATTCTTATTTTTTCAGGTAAGGACACTCGGCAATCCGCTCTTTGATCCCCTGACGAACCAAATTTTCAACGGATACCCATTTGAAACCGCGGCCCTGCGCCTTGTTGAAGGCCAGGATATTGCTCAAAAGCGATTCCTGGGTCTCATCAAAATCGGCCGACCAGAGGACCGCCCTGGTCTTCACCTCGACCAGTCTCATCTGAAAAGAGGCCGAGGCCGGTGATTCGGCGGCATATTCCCCGCCCTCACGCTGCCGATAGCGGAAAACGGTGGTCTGCAGGACCGCATCGCTGTGCAGGACCCGGCCGATATGGTCTGTGGCATCAACGGCATCCGCAGCGTTGTCCTCTTTCATCAGATCCTCGATCTGCTGCCCGGAGAGTACGCGGACTTTGCTGAATCCCTGCAGTTCCTCGGCCATTGTCAGGTCGACGAAGGCGGCCCCTTTGCGAAGATCCACATTATTACCGGTTTCGCCGGCGGATTCTTTCTCTGTGGCAATTTCGGCAGGCAGGACCACGACTGACGACAGGGGGCGGATCTGTTTCTCAGCTTCCGCCGTCTGGCCGCCGCTCCTCGTAGAACAGGATGCCAGAAGGGCAAGAACACTACAGAGCGTCACGACAGCCAGGGTATTGAATGATATCTTCACAAAGGACCTCATAGTAGGTTTATCAAATAGCGTATCAGTTTGTCTCCTGCCTTGTCCTGCTACAGGCAGCCTTTGGAGGAGAGGACGCCCTGGGCCAGATCGGACACGGCGCAGGCCTGATGCATGGCCCGGCCAAGTCCCTTGAAGACTGCTTCGAGAATATGGTGGCAGTTCTCCCCGTGCAGCATATCGACGTGCAGTGTGACACCGGCGTGCTGGCTGAAGGCCCGCAGGAATTCCTTGCCAAGACCGCTGTCAAATGTCCCTACCTTTTGATCGGCCAGGGTCACCTGATAAAGGAGAAAAGGCCTGTTTGACAGATCGGCCACCACCCGCACCAGGGTTTCGTCCATCGGCATGTAGCAGCTGCCGTAGCGGTTGATCCCGCTCTTGTCGGCCAGCGCCCTGCCGAAGGCCTGGCCGAGGCAGATACCAATATCCTCGACGGTATGGTGGTCATCGACCTCGATATCGCCTTTGGCCGAAATGTTCAGGTCGAAAAACCCATGCACGGTGAAGAGGGTGAGCATATGGTCGAGAAAGGGCACACCCGTATCAATCGTAGCCTTACCGTTTCCGTCAATCGCCAGGACCAGCCGGATGTCCGTCTCCCCTGTCTTCCGTTCGATAATACTCGATCTCATTTCATCCGGTTCCATAATTCCCTGTCGAAAGAACTTCTCTTAGATTTCCAGTCGCCAGTCTTTCCGGCCGCCGTTATGACCACAGCAGCAAGATAGACATTTCATTTTGGTGCGTGATCTGATATAATGCAAACTGTTATTGTACTCTATTGTCAAAAAACCATCTCTATTTTTTCTCGGGAACATTCGATAAAAAACCGGTATTCGAGAGAATGACCGCTTTTTTTTATTGACACCCCCTCAGCGATTTTGTAAATAGGGGCCTGTTTTGACAAAAACAAAAAGCGGGAATAACTCAGTGGTAGAGTGCAACCTTGCCAAGGTTGAAGTCGCGAGTTCGAATCTCGTTTCCCGCTCCAAATAGACACTAAAAGGTTCGACGTGGTTCGAGCCTTTTTTTATTAATTGAATGTTGAGGAACACAATGAAAACCTATCTTGCTCCGGTCAACGAGATCGAGAAAAAATGGTACGTTGTCGATGCTGAGAACAAGGTGCTCGGGCGTCTGGCATCTGAGATCGCCAACCGCCTCCGCGGTAAACATAAACCGACATTTTCACCCTTTATTGATAATGGCGATTTCATAATTGTCACCAATGCAGACAAGATCCAGCTGACCGGCAACAAATGGGATGACAAGATGTATTATCGTCATACCAGCTACATGGGCGGTCTCAAAGAGACAAGCGCCAAGGACCTCATGGCCAAACACCCGACTGATCTTGTCATGTTCGCAGTTAAAGGCATGCTGCCCAAGAACAAACTGGGTGCGGCACAGTTGAAAAAACTCAAGGTATACGCCGGGATCAAACATCCCCATGCAGCACAGCAACCAGCTGTTTTAGATATTTAATTTGGAGAATATGACCATGGCTTTAGAACGTTTTTACGCCACCGGCAAAAGAAAGACCGCTGTCGCCAGGGTATGGATCAGCCCGGGTTCCGGGAAGGTAATTGTCAATCAGCTGGAAGCCAATGCCTATTTCGGCGGGACCTTCAAATTCCCGAAAATCGAGAAACCGTTCAAGGTTACCGATAACGCCGATAAATACGATGTCCTGGCGACATTGAAGGGCGGCGGCAAATCCGCCCAGGTTGAGGCCCTCGCCCATGGCATTTCCAAGGCCCTGCTCGATGTCGACCCCGAAAACAGAATCGCCCTTAAACGCTCGGGTCTGCTCACCCGCGACCCGAGAATCAAGGAACGTAAAAAATACGGACAGAAAGGCGCCCGCGCCAAGTTCCAGTTCTCCAAGCGTTAAAAAACCAGGCGCAGATCCTTCTTGCCGGCCGTCCAGTTCCTGCCGGCTGACGGAACAGCATATTTGCAAGGGAATAACAGGGTTGCTGTTATTCCCTTTTGACGTTTTAGTACCTTACAGATTGTTTTCTTGGTTTTTTTGCAAAAAAACAATCTGTAAGGTACAGATACCCCATTGTGGGGTGTTAAACAACAGGTGTATATTTGCGTTCACCCAGGCGGTGGTCCAGTCGAGGCAGCTACGGCCCCGGGCAGTCTCCACGCGCCTTACATATAATTTCATCCCCACAGGTGCCCGCCATGTTGAATGTCGCGATCATCGGCGCTTCCGGCTATACCGGTGTTGAGCTCGCCCGTATCCTCTGCAACCATCCGGAGGTACAGCTCAAGCTGGTCACCTCCCGGCAATTCGCCGGCCAACCCCTCTCCCAGGTATTTGCCAACCTGCGCGGCAAGGTCGATCTGGTCTGTGAAAATCCCAGTATTGACGAGCTGTGCAGCAGCGCCGACTTCTTCTTTGCCGCCGTTCCCCATAAGACGGCGATGGACCTCGTGCCGCAGTTGCGGCGGGCGGGTAAAAAAGTCGTCGACCTTTCTGCCGATTTTCGGCTCAAGGATTTAGCCGTCTATGAGAAATGGTACCAGCCGCATTCCTCCGGGCAGTTTATAGGTGAGGCGGTATACGGCCTGCCGGAAATTTATCGGCAGGCCATCGCTACCGCAAGTCTGGTCGCCAATCCCGGCTGCTACCCGACGTCCATCATTCTCGGCCTCGCGCCGCTGCTCAAGGCGGGGGTCATCGATCCGCAGACGATCATCGCCGACTCGAAATCCGGGACCTCGGGGGCCGGCCGGTCCGCCCAGATCGGCAGTCTCTTCTGCGAGGTGGCCGACGGCTTTCGCGCCTACAAGGTCGGTGGCACGCATAGACACACACCGGAGATCGAGCAGGAGCTGAGTCTTTTGCACGGTGCAGACATAAGGATTACCTTCACCCCGCATCTGCTGCCCATCTCCCGCGGCATACTGAGCACGGTCTATGCCCGGCTCAGGCCCGGCTTCAGCCGTGAGGCAGTTGAGGACCTCTATCATGACATGTACGCTGACGAACCCTTTGTCAGGCTGCTGCCGCCCGGCACGTTACCGGCCACGCAATACGTAAGAGGCTCGAATTTCTGCGACATCGCCTTCGCCATCGACGAGCGCACGGGCAGAATCATTATCCTCACGGCTATCGACAATATCGTAAAAGGCGCCGCCGGTCAGGCCGTACAAAACATGAACATCATGAGCGGTTTTGCTGAAACCACCGGTCTCGAGACAATCCCGTTGTTTCCCTGACAGACACCTGTTGACGGAAGGGATGTGAAATAAAACCCAGCGGCCATGCGGAACATCAGACTGCTCATCGCCTTTGATGGGACCGGCTACAAAGGCTGGCAGAGACAGAAACACGGGAAGACGGTGCAAGGGGAACTCGAGGGCAGGCTGAGTCTGCTGACCGGCGGGGAAATCTCGTTGCACGGCGCCGGCAGGACCGACGCCGGGGTGCATGCCGAAGGCATGGTCGCACACTTCCGGACCGCCAGCAGGATCTCCTGTCCCGACCTATTTCACGGACTCAACTCGATGCTGCCCGGGACTGTGCGGATCCTTGAGGCCAGCGAAGCAGCTCGTGATTTTCATGCCCGCTTTTCCGCCAGGGGCAAACACTATCTCTATCGCCTCCACACCGGACCGGTGCAGATGCCGGCAGAACGCCTGTATGCCCTGCATGTCCCCACTCCCCTCGACGAGACCGCACTACGGGCCTGCCTCGCGAGACTGACGGGTACCCATGATTTCGCCTCGTTTGAAAACGCCGGCTCAAGGGACAAATCCCTGATCTCCGGCCGAGGCCCAGTGAGGACCATTTTTACCGCAGAGCTGCACAAAACCGCCGGGCCAGGCTACGTTTTTTCCTTTATCGGAGATGGCTTTCTCCGCCAGATGGTGCGTAATCTGATGGGGACACTGCTTGAAGTCGGTCGAAAAAAACGGACCGTCGAGGATTTCCAAGAGATTCTCCTGTCCAGAGACCGGACGACGGCCGGACCGACTGCCCCGGCACATGGACTGACTCTGAAGGAAGTCCTCTACTGAATTGGATAGCCAGGAACGCCTTTCAGGCAGTTTCCTGTCTTTTCTGGGATGAATGCCTGGCAAGCAGGGACTGCAGCTTCCAGGGCGATGAAAGGCACACCCGCTCTTCATTGCAGGTCGACATCACATCGCAGAAATTGAGGAATTCGGCATGGGCGTCGCTGATTTCCTTGTCGTTTCGGGAGATGATCTGCAACTGACGCTTCATATCGATCCCTTCGACCCGCAGACTCTTGAGCCAGCCGTTCTCGACCTCGCGGCAAATGCAGAGCGCGGAAAGACAGGCGATGCCGGCCCCCGCCTCGACGGCCCGCTTGATCGCCTCGGGATGTCCCATCTCCATGACCACCGTGACATCCTGAATATAGTCCTTCATCTTCTCCCGGAAGATGGCGTCGGTGCCTGATCCCTTTTCCCGCAGGATCCATTTGCTGTCCTTGATATCCTTCCTGACATCAAAGACCTCATTGTGGGCAAGGGGATCGGTCGCGCCGACCAGCACCACCAACTCGTCCTCAAACCACGGATGACTTCTTAGCTCCTTGTTTTTCGATATGGGCCCTTCGACAAAGCCGATATCCATTTTGCCGTCAAGTATGAGTTTCTCGGCATAACCGGTATTATAGACCAGAAGATTGACATGGACCCTCGGGTGGACTCTTCTGAAGGCCCCCACGAGATAGGGGAGAATGTAATTCCCAAGGGTAGTGCTGGCAACAATATCGATTTGCCCTTCGAGCCTATCGTTACGCTCGGACATGATCGTCTCGATATTGCTGACCTGGCAGGTAATGTCCTTGGCAAGGGGAAGGAGGTAGCGGCCACGGGCGTTGAGCAGAAGACTCCTGCCATGTCTGTCGAAAAGGGAACCACCGAGCTGATTCTCCAACTCAGCCAGGGCCATGCTGACAGCGGACTGGGTGACAAAGAGTTTCTTGCTCGCCTTGGTAACCTGGGAAGTTTCAGCAACCGCGATAAAAATCTCTAGTTGTCTCAAAGTGATAGACATACGGCATCCTACTGTTCAATAAGTCTGATAGCGAACATTTCTCCGCCTGTACTGTGCTCTGGCATCATAGCATGTCTCCTGCGTTTCACAAGTTTTTTTACTGCCTTTCCGCTCCCTTCCCGCCTTATCCAACAATTCTTATACCACATTGTAACATATTTTTTACCAGACCGCTTCTTCGCCTGATAATTGAGGATCGGTTTATCGAATATTCAGTCCATTTCTGTTTACTTCACTGATGACACAGATGCCGGTGGCGGTACTTCAATGTGAAGGTTGGTAATGAATGATCACTCAGTCATCATTGTGAATGCTGAGAATGAATGACAATTCAGTCGTATTTTCGTATTGACAGGATTTATACAGTATTTTATGTTATTTGTATAAATATTAATGAATATTTTCTCTCTATCCAATTTCTTCTTTGGTTGGTATAAAGGTCTATACCGAACAAAAGGAAGTGTAAATGGAGCCCCCATAAAGGAAGTCTGTATGGAACCCCAGTTCACCGAATTTCTCTACCGGGATAATGTCATCTGGATCGCCGCATTCACCTTGGGCGGTCTCGCCTTCGCCCTTGGCCCAATCGCCATCGTCTATCTCTTCATGCCTAGGAAAACCAGGCATATCCACAACAAGACCCAACAAGCCATTGAGTGCGGTATGGACCCCATCGGCGACAGCTGGATTCGCTACGGGGTGGTCTTTTACCTCTACGCCCTCATCTTTCTCGCCTTCGATGTCGACGTCCTCTTTCTCTTCCCTGTGGCCCTTGCATACAATGATCCAATGTTCGCCTACCGCGATTTGGTAGAGATTTTTCTCTTCGTTGCAATTCTGTCACTGGCAATCATCTATGCCTGGATCAAGGGAGTATTTAAGTGGGAACGGAAAACATACCTTCAGCGCTAGTCCAGTTCGCCATAGCGGACAAACTCATCAACCTCGGCCGGGCCAACTCTCTCTGGCCGCTGACCTTCGGCATCGCCTGCTGCGCCATCGAGATGATGGCCACCGGTTGCGCACGCTTTGACCTGGCACGCTTCGGCGCCGAGGTCTTCCGTCCCTCGCCGCGTCAAAGCGATGTGATGATCGTCGCCGGAACCATCTCGAAAAAAATGATGCCGGGCATCAAGACCCTCTATGATCAGATGCCGGAACCCAAATGGGTCATCGCCCTGGGGAACTGCGCCATCTCAGGCGGGCCCTTTGTCTACGAAGGACAGTACGGGATCATCGAAGGCGCCGATAAATTTCTGCCCGTCGATGTGTACATCCCGGGCTGCCCCCCACGCCCCGAGGCCCTGATTGAAGGCATCATCGAACTCGAGCACAAGATCACCGGTTGGCGAAGGTGGCCGAAGGTCAATGCCGGATAAGGGCGTCAGCAGGCGCAGGCGACAGATATTATTTAATGGATAAATCCATGATTATCGAAACTGTAAAGCAGCAATTGCAGGGTCTTTTTCCCGCTTCACCGGAAGCCGCGCCGGCAGTCGGCGGAGTCGACACCCAGGAAGGGCAGAAAGTGGAGAAGGGCGGAAAGGAAACGCCCCGGGTTGATGGAATCATCGAACGTAATTATGCCGAACGGGGCTATCATCTTGATATCCAGCTGGCCCCTGACCAGCTGTTGGCGGCAGTGGGCATCCTCTTTGACTGCGGATTTTTTATAGAGACCATCACCGGCGTCGACTGGATCAAGGATCAACAGATTGAGGCCGTCTACGACTTCAGCCGTTACGATTTCGACCTCTGCCGGGTTGTCATCCGAACCAGGACTCCCCGTTCTCAGCCGGTTCTGCCGACCATCACCGGGACCTACACCGGGGCGAACTGGCACGAACGCGAGACCCACGACTTTTTCGGCATAGTCTTTCAAGGCCATCCCCATCTCATCCCGCTGCTCCTCCCTGAAGACGCGGATTTTCACCCTCTCCTAAAGGATTTTAAAGCATGAACGAGCCTGTTGTCCTGCAGCCGGATGAGACCTTCGTTCTCAATGTGGGCCCGCAGCATCCGGCGACCCATGGGGTGCTCCGCGTCAAAATGACCATGGACGGTGAGTATATTTACGATGCGGAGACGGTCATCGGCTATATTCACCGCATGCATGAGAAGATGGCCGAGAACCGGACCTACACCCAGTATCTGCCTAACCTCAGCCGCCTCGATTACCTCTCGGCCATGGCCTACTGTCATGGCTATGTTCTGGCCGTGGAAAAAGCCGCCGCCATCGAGGTGCCGGAGAGGGCCGAGTACATCAGGGCCATTACCGTCGAGATGAACCGGATCTCATCGCACCTGGTCTGGTTCGGCGCCTTTGTTATGGACCTCGGCGGCTTTTCGCCACTCATGTACGCCTTTGACGACCGCGAACAGATCCTCGATCTGCTCGAGGGGGTCACCGGTTCACGCCTGACGTACTGCTATTTCCGTTTCGGCGGCCTCTATAACGACATCGATGACGACTTCATCACAGGCACCCGCCAGTTTATCAAGCGCATGCGGAAGGCCCTGAAAATGTACCGTAACCTGGTGACCAACAACATCATCCTGATGACGCGGCTGAAGGAAATCGGCCCGATCTCGGTCGATTTGTGCCAGCGATACGGTGCCACCGGTCCGGTGGCCCGCGGCTCGGGGATCAATTACGATGTCCGCCGCAATGAAGCCTACTCCGTCTATCCTGAGTTCGACTTCGATGTTCCGGTATTCACCGAAGGCGACTCCTACGCCCGCTACAATGTCCGCATGGAGGAGATGGAACAGTCCCTGAGGATTATCGAACAGGGCCTCGACAAACTGCCCGACGGCCCTGTGAATCCCGAAAAGAAGATCAAGACTGTCAAACTGCCGCCAGGGGATTATTACACTGCGGTCGAAGCAGGTCGCGGCAGCTTCGGCATCCGTATCGTCAGCGATGGCGACAAGAGCCCGTATCGTCTCAAGCTGCGCTCGCCTACCTATTCGAACATGCATCTCTTCGACGAAGCCTGCCGGGGCATGCTGATCGCCGACGCCCTGGCCTTTATGGGCAGTCTCGATCTGGTCATCCCTGAGATGGACAGGTAAGGGGAATTCTATGACGCTCACATTTCTCAATGTCTTTGCCGCAGTGCTTATCGCCATCGCCTTTGTCGCCGCCAACGCCGCCTATCTGGTCTGGTGCGAACGTAAGGGCGCCGGCTTCATTCAGCGCCGGCCCGGCCCGACCGAAAACGGCCCATGGGGCCTTCTCCAACCTCCGGTCGACGGCATCAAATTGATGACCAAGCAGCTGCTGATTCCCGGCGGGGTCGACAAGATCATCTTTATGGTCGCTCCGGTCCTCGCCATGTTTCCGACCCTCATCAGCTTTGTCACCATTCCCTTCAGCGAGACGATCGTGGCCCATAACATGAATATCGGCGTGCTGATGATTTTCGTCTTCGGTTCGATGAGTGCGATGGCCCTGTTGATGGGGGGCTGGAGCTCACGCAACAAATACGCAATGATCTCCTCGGTCCGCGCCGTCTCCCAGGCTGTGGCCTATGAGATCCCGATGCTGGTGACTACCATCACGGTGGTGATGATCGCCGGCTCCCTCGACCTCATGGAGATCGTCCACAAGCAGAGCGGGGGCTTCTGGCACTGGAACATCTGGCCGCTGCAGAATGGCCTGTACAACATCCTCATGCCGGTTTCATTCCTGATATTCTTCATCTGCTCGCTGGCGGAGACAAACCGTGCGCCCTTCGATCTCGGTGAGGCCGAGAGCGAACTGGTCGCCGGTTTTCATACAGAGTATTCAAGCATGGGCTTCGGCCTGTTCTTCATGGGCGAGTATGCCAATATCGTTATCGGCGCCTGTCTCACCACCATTCTCTTTCTCGGCGGCTGGGACTGCCCCTTAGGCCTGTTTCCCGGTGTATGGTGGTTTCTGCTGAAAATCTATGCTCTTATATTCACCTTTATCTGGATCCGCTGGACCTTTCCGCGTACCACAATCTACAATCTGCTCAACCTCTCGTGGAAGGTCCTGATACCGATCTCTCTCTTCAATCTGCTGCTCACGGCAGGACTTCTGAAGGTGTTTTAATCATGTTCAGATATTTCAGCGAACTATGGACCGGGGTATGGAGTCTCGCGGTCGGTATGGGTATCACCTTCGTCGAATTCTTCAAGCCGAAGATCACCCTGCACTATCCCCATGAGAGCTTGAAAATGTCCGCCAGGTATCGGGGGCATATCCAGCTTATCGGCGACGAGGAGGGCAAACCGCTCTGCGTGGTCTGCGGCATGTGCGAGAAGGCCTGCCCATCGAACTGTATTTCCATCAGCGGCGAAAAACCGGAAGGGAGCAAGAAAAAAGTGCTCACCTCCTACCAGCTCGATTTCACCAAATGCTCGCTCTGCGGATCCTGTGTCGATTCGTGCAATTTCAAGGCGGTGGAATTCTCGAAGGAATACAACCTGGCCAGCACCCGGAAAGAGGATTATCACTTCGATCTCCTCAAGCGCCTGGAGGAAAGAAAGCAATGATGGAAGCCCTGTTCAATCCAGACGGACTCGTCGGTCTGATTTTTTTCGTCAATCTCCTTGTGACCATCATCGGCGGATTCATTGCCTGCACTTCGAGGCGCCTGGTCAGGGCCGTGATCGGCCTCATCATCTGCTTTGTCGGGGTTGCAGGCATCTATTACTACCTCAATTCTCCCTTCATCGCGATGATGCAGATTCTCATTTACATCGGCGCAGTAGCGGTGGCCATCTCTTTTGCCATCATGCTCGCCGCCCCTGAAGAGAAGCTGATACTTGGCCCGAGCAGCCCGCTGTCCGGGCCCCTCGGCCTGTTCGCCGCGGCGCTCTTGACCTCCGGACTGGTGACCATCGCCTTCAGAACCGAATGGTCCAGTCTGACGAAAATCAACGACGGTTCTGTCAAAACCATCGGCATCCAACTGCTGACGACCCACTCGATGGTCTTCGAACTCATCTCCATCGTCCTACTCATAGCCATCCTCGGGGCTCTGGTCATCGCCCGGGGCGGGAGGGGAAACTGATGTCAATTCTTACACTTCACAATGATCTTACCACCTACCTCGTCATCGGTGCTGTTCTGTTCGGCATGGGAGTCTACGGCATGGTGACCCGCCGCACTCTGATCGGCATGCTTATTGCCGCGGAACTCCTGCTGGCCGGGGCCTCGATCAACTTCATGGCCTTCAACCGCTTCACTGCGCCTGACCCGGCACTCGGCCAGATCTTCACCCTGTTCATCATGGCCGTTGCCGCCGCCGAAGCAGCCATAGGCCTCAGTATCATCATCGCATTCTATCGATATCACAAATCGATTGATACGGAAGACGCCGTACAACTCAAAGGTTAGAGAAGGGACCATCAACCATGGATATCAATACGGTCAGTTCCCCATCGCTTCTCGTTGCCCTGCTCATTCCCCTGGTCGGCACCCTCGGGGTAATGTTCAGAGCCAACGACGAAAACATCAGAGAAGGGATTTCCTCGATCTCCTCGATCCTCCTGCTTGTGGTCGTCTGTTCACTGATTCCCGATGTCCTGAATGGCAAGGTCCTGGTGTTCCACATGTTCACCATCCTCCCTGGGCTGACGATCACCCTCAGGGCCGATGCCATGTCGATGATTTTCGCCCTCGTCGCCTCCTCTTTGTGGACTATTGCCGTCTTTTATTCTCTGGGCTATATGCGGGGACTCAAAGAACATGCCCAGACCCGCTTCAATGCCTGTTTCGCTCTGGCAATCTTCGGGGCTATCGGTGTGGCCTTTTCCGACAATCTCCTGACCATGTATCTCTTCTATGAGATCGTCTCGATCTGCACCTATCCCCTCGTCGCGCATCATCAGGACGAAGAGGGCTACAACGGTGGCCGCAAATACCTCGTCTACCTGACGGCTACCGCCAAGGCCTTCCTGCTGCCGGCCATGATTCTTATCTATGTCCTCACCGGCACCCTTGATTTTGCGGCAAATATCTCAACCGGCATCTTTCCGGCAGACGTCAACAAGGTGCTGGTAATCATGCTTTATATCTTCTGCCTCTTCGGTTTCGCCAAGAACGGCGTCATGCCATTCCATCACTGGCTGCCGGGCGCGATGGTCGCCCCCACTCCGGTCTCGGCCCTGCTCCATGCAGTGGCCGTCGTCAAGGTCGGGGTATTCTGCACCACGAGGGTCATGCTCTACGTCTTCGGTGTCGACACCATGCATGCCTTGAACCTTGGCATCCCCACTGCCTATTTTGTCGGTTTTACCGTGATCATGGCCTCAATACTGGCTCTTTCGAAGGATAACCTGAAGGCGCGTCTGGCGTATTCAACCGTCAGCCAGCTCTCGTATATTATCATGGGCGTCGCCCTGCTGACCCCTTCAGGCATCGAGGGCGGCCTTATTCATATCGTCAATCACGCCTTCGCCAAGATCACCCTGTTCTTCTGCGCCGGCGCCATCTATGTTGCCACTCACAAGAAGAATATTTCCGAGATGGAGGGCCTCGGCAAGACCATGCCTTTCACGTTCGGGGCCTTCGCAATAGCTTCCTTGTCGATGATCGGGGCTCCTCCGGTGGCCGGCTTCATCACCAAATGGAACCTGCTGGTCGGTTCCATCGAGGCTCACCAGATCGGCATTCTCCTGATCCTCATCACCAGCACCATGCTCAATGCGGCCTATTTCGCCCCCGTCACCTATCGAGCCTTCTTCAGTCCCCGCCCGCCGGGTGAATCCTATCAGGGAATCAAGGAGGCTCCTCTAGCTATGCTCATTCCGATACTGATCGCCTGCCTTATCTCGGTCATCATCGGTATTTTTCCCCATTTCATGATGCAATTCGTCAAGGCGGTGACAGGATGATTGTCAACTTCATCGATTACCTGAAAGAACGGCTGCCGGCGGTGAAATTTGTCTGCTACATCGCTGCTGCGATCATCGTCATCTGGAGCATGGCAGCGGTGGACACCAGCCATGCCCATACCTGGGCTGAAAAACATATCCCCGGATTCTGGGCCGTTTTCGCTTTCCTCTCTTCGGTCATCCTGATCTTTCTGGCGGGATGGCTTGGACGGAGCGGTATCCAGACCAAGGAGGATTATTATGACAAGTAGTTTCATCCATCCGGCCCTGATCCTGATCGCCGGGGCCCTCATCCTCCCTTTTATCAAGGGACCGTTCCGCAAGCCCTATCTTGTTCTCGTACCGCTGCTGACCTTCTGTGACGTCCTTTATCTCAGCCAGTATCCGGGGACCTACGGCATCGTCAACTTCATGGACAGTTGGACGCTGACCTTCGGCAGGGTTGACAGCCTGTCCATGGTCTTTGCCTTCATCATGGCCCTGATGGCGATAATCGGCACCATCTACGGCCTGCACGTCGAGGACGAGTGGCAGCATATCGCTGCCTGGTTCTATGTCGCAGGCTCCCTCGGCGTCATCTACAGCGGTGACTACCTCGTGCTCTTTCTCTTCTGGGAGATGATGGCCTTCGCCTCGACTTTCCTCATCTGGTTCAATACCGACAAGGGTTCCCTGGCAGCAGGCTACCGCTATCTGCTTGTCCATACCTTCGGCGGGGTGATACTGCTGCTCGGTTTTGTCCTGCGCTATCAGGCGACCGGAGACCTCAGCTTTGTCCTGCTCGATGAGCACAACACCCAACTCTACACCTGGCTGATCATGATCGGCCTGATGCTCAACGCGGCCGTACCTCCCCTGCACTCCTGGCTGCCTGATGCCTACAGCAAGGCGACGGTGACCGGTGCCGTGTTCATGTGCGCCTTTACCACCAAGACGGCCATCTACACCCTGGCCCGAGCCTTTGCCGGCTTTGATATCCTCATCGTCCTCGGTGTCGTAATGGCCATCTACGGCATCATCTACGCCATCCTCGAAAACGATGTCCGTCGCCTCCTTGCCTGGGAAATCGTCAGCCAGGTAGGGTACATGGTCGTCGGTGTCGGCATCGGCACTGCCCTGGCGATCAACGGGACCTGTGCCCATGCCTTTGCCCATATCCTCTACAAGGGATTGCTCTTCATGGCAGCAGGGGCCATCATTCATGCCACCGGCCAGTCGAGAATGACCGATCTCGGCGGCCTCTACCGGAAGATGCCGCTGACCCTGCTGTTCATGGTGATCGGGGGGCTTTCGGTATCAGCCTTCCCTTTCCTCTCTGGCTTCGTCAGCAAATCGATGATCATCAGCGCAAGTTTTGAGTCTCATCTCCCCTTGGCCGGCTTGCTGCTGACTGCCGTCTCGGTAGGCACCTTTCTTGTCGCCGGACTGCGGCTGCCTTACCTGGTCTTCTTCGGGGAGTCAAGATGCAGTGCGGCAACCTGGGAAAAGGCAGAGGACCCCGTCTGGAACATGCGCCTGGCCATGGGTATCGCCGCCTTCTTCTGTATCCTGATCGGCTCATTCGTACCATTTCTCTATTCAATGCTGCCTTATGGCGATGTGGTCTATCATCCTTACAATATTGCCCATCTCGCCGAGACCCTGCAGATTCTCGCCTTCACCGCACTGGCCTTCTATTTCCTGAAAAATCGGCTCGCAGCCAGGGCGACCATCAGCCTTGATCTCGACTGGTTTTATCGTCTGGCCGGCCGCGGCTTTCTCTGGACAACCGTGAATCCACTGCAATGGGCCGATACAGCTTGGGGCTCGGCCTATCGGGTGGTCGGCCTGGTCTCCCTGATGACCATCGCCCGCTTTTCAGCCTGGTTTGACTGGCACGGCATAGACGGAGTGGTTGACGGAACTGCCCGTATTGTCAGGGCCGTTGGCGGCAGGGTCAGTCTCCTCCTGCAGAGAGGCCAGATCCAGATGACCCTTTACTATACCGTTTCTTTTGCGGCCCTGTTCCTGGCTGCCTATGTCTGGTTATAACCCTTTGATATCAAGGACCACTGGCAATGGATCAATTACTGCTTAACCAGGGACTGCCCCTTCTAAGTATCCTGATTTTTCTTCCCCTGGCGGGATCCCTGATCCTGTTCATTGTCCGGAGCCCGGACTTTGCCCGCTACTGGGCACTTGCCGTCACCAGCGCTGTCGCCCTGCTTTCCCTTACACTGCTTACCGGCTTTGATCGCGGCACGCCGGCCTTTCAGTTCGCCGAATACCATCCGTGGATAGAATCTCTGAACATCGCCTATGTAGTCGGTATCGACGGCATTTCAATCCTGCTGATTCTCCTCACCACACTGATCATGCCCTTCTGCGTCCTCGCCTCCTGGACCTATATCAAGACCAGGGTCCCGGCCTTCATGATCTGCCTGCTGATCATGGAAACGGCGATGGTCGGGGTCTTTGCCGCCCTGGACTTTGTTCTATTCTATATTCTCTGGGAAGCAATGCTCATTCCGATGTACCTGCTGATCGGCATCTGGGGCGGTCCGCGAAAGATCTACGCCTCGGTCAAATTCTTCCTCTATACCCTGGCCGGCTCGATACTCCTGCTCGTCGGCATAATCTGGCTCTACACCGCGAACGATTACAGCTTCTTCATCCCCGACATGATGTGGAAGGGGTATTCCTTCACTGCTCAATTCCTCCTTTTTATCGCCTTTTTTCTGGCCTTCGCCATCAAGGTGCCGATGTTTCCCTTTCACACCTGGTTGCCCGCCGCCCATGTCGAGGCCCCTACAGCCGGTTCGGTCATCCTGGCCAGCATCCTGTTGAAGATGGGCACCTACGGTTTTCTTCGCTTCGCCCTGCCCATCACCCCGGATGCCACCATCCTCCTGATGCCATATGTTCTCTGGCTCTCCATCGCCGGTATCATTTACGGCGGACTGACGGCGCTTGCCCAGCAGGACATGAAAAAGCTCATCGCCTACTCCTCGGTAGGACATATGGGATTTGTCACCCTTGGTATATTTGTCATGAATATCCAAGGAATTGAAGGGGCCATTCTGCAGATGATCAACCACGGCATAACCACCGGCGCCCTCTTCCTCTGCGTCGGCATGATCTACGAGCGAACCCACAGCCGGGAACTCAGTTCAGCTACAGGTATAGGTCAGGCGATGCCGATATTTGTCACTCTGCTTGGATTTTTCTCCCTCTCGTCTTTTGCCTTTCCCGGCACCAACAGCTTTGTCGGCGAGTTCATGATCCTCGCCGGGACCTTCGAGTACAGCGTGCCCCTGGCGCTTGCCGCTATTCCCGGGGCGGTACTGGCGGCAGCCTACATGCTGCGCATGCTGCAGAAGATCATCTGGGGCGGAACGGACAACCCGGACCAGTCATGGCTGACCGACTTGAACAGTCGTGAAATTGTAACGCTGGCCCCCTTCCTTTTCTTTGTCTTCTGGATAGGACTGGGCCCCCGGCCATTTCTCGCAATGATGCATACAAGTGTCGTCAACCTGCTTGCACAGTTTCATGCCTACCAGCAGGCAGTCGCCGCAACGGGACCACTTTTTTAATGTGCGAACTTCATCACAACGACCCAATAAGGTAATACGATGCTCTTCCTACCTGAATTGACGATTTTAGGAGCCGGCCTCCTCCTCTTCCTGCTCAGCCTGGGAAAGTTTGGTGCCTCAACAGTCAGGACCGCTGCGGTGCTTGTCTCCTCCCTGGTCCTGCTCGCCTGTCTGGTCTGCCTCAGACAGAATGGGGAGCTTTTTTATGGCGCGTACCGGGTTGATCTGTTCTCACAGGTCTTCAAGACTCTGATTGCGGCAGCCACCCTGATCGTCCTGCTTTTCGGTAACGGCCTTGTCGGCGTGAAATCGGATTCCCGGCCGGAATACTACCTCTTCCTCTTCACCTCCACTCTCGGCCTGATGATGCTGGTTTCCAGCGTCGAGCTGCTGGCCATCTTCATCGCCCTGGAACTGTCCTCCTTTGCTGTCTATATCATGGTTCCCATGCGAAGCACCGCCACTGGGTCTTCCTCCCAGATGGAGGCCGGCATCAAATACCTTCTCTTCGGGGTCATGGCCACCGGCTTCATGCTATTTGGTATGAGTTACATCTTCGGCCTTACCGGCTCTACCCGTCTTGATGTTATCGCAGAAAGGCTGCCGCTCTTCGCCGCCAGTCCGGTCGCCGTCGTTGCCATGCTGATGGTCCTGGCGGGATTTTTCTACAAACTGGCGCTTTTCCCCTTCCACTTCTGGGTCCCGGATGTCTATGAAGGGGCTGCGAATGAGACGACTTCCTTTATTGCTGCGGTGCCGAAGCTCGCTGCCGTAGCCCTGCTCATCCGCCTCGTCACCCTGGTAAGCGAGGAAGGTCAGGTCATGCTCAACCTGCTCATGGTCTGCTCCATCCTTTCCATGTTCTACGGCAATCTCTCGGCTCTGGTGCAAAAAGATCTCAAACGCCTGCTCGGCTTTTCCGGTATCGCCCATGCAGGCTTCATCCTTCTCGGTCTGCTCACCTTTCAGCTCACCGGCTATGCCAACGCCATCTACTATATCGTAGGCTATGTGCTTATGAATCTGGCCTGCTTTCTGGTCATCTGCCAGGTTGCTGCAAATGGCGAAAATCTCAGCGTTTCTGATCTGAGTGGTCTCCATAAGCGTGCGCCACTACTGGCCGTCACCTTGACGGTGGCGCTTTTTTCGCTTGCCGGAATTCCGCCCTTTGTCGGTTTTACCGGGAAATTCATGCTGCTGGTCGGAGCCCTGCGCCAGGACCATCTGATCCTGGTCACCCTGGCCGCCATCAACACCGCTATCGCCATCTACTACTATCTCTCGGTGGTCCGTCTGACTTTCTGCAGCGACACCGAGGATCGGGGCAATGTTCAAACCGGCATACTGACAAATACGGTTTCCCTGGTCCTGATTGTCGCCATCGTGATAATGGGAGTTGCACCGACCCGTTTTGTCGCCTTTGCCGAATCTGCTATCAAAACAATCATGTAAGGCACGGCAATTCCATATCACAGAACAGACCCTCTTTTTTAATGCAGAGGGTCATTTTCTTTTTTCCCAAAAACTATTTGAACAGGGAACTGTATGGGAGGCTTGCTACTCCCTTCCGGCTACCTAGCCTTTTCCCTTTGCTGAATTCCCATGCACAGGCCTGATCTTCACAGGCTGCCTGGCCTTGCTCGCCTTTTTCATCAACCTTCACTTCAGTAACTATTTGATTTTCTTCATCGAAGAATGATTCGGATTCAACCGCATGACGGTCCGAACCTATCTCCAGGATATCCTGAAAGCCACCTTGTTAATGTTATTTCTTGGTGGCCCCCTTCTTGCCAAGATCTTCTGGTTCTTTCTGCGAACTGGCGATTGGCATGGGTGTACTGCTGGCTGGGTGTGACTTTTTTTTCCTTTCTTTTCCAGTATCTCGCTCCGGTGGTGATCATGCCGTTGTTCAATACCTTCTCACCGCTTGCAAACGCATCGCTAAAAGCGATAAATCATGGAGTACGCCGAAAGGCAAAATTTTTATATCAAAGATATCCTTACGATGGATGGGTCTAAACGCTCGAGTAAACTCAATACCTTTTTCACCGGCTTCGGACGCTTCCGCAAAATCGTTTTTTCGACACCCTGCTTTCAAATTTTTCTGAAGAACAGCTCCTCGCGGTCCTCGCCCACAAAATAGGCCATTTCAGGCTCAAGCATATCTGGACAATGCTGATAGCTTCCTTTATCCAGACAGACATCCTGTTTTTCATCCTCTCGCTGATCCTCAACAACAGTAGTATTTTCAATGCATTCAGCATGACGCATACGTCGGTATATGCCTCCCTGGTATTTTTTGCTATTTTATTTTCGCCACTCAATCTAATCTTCTCCATCCTTATCAACCATATTTCCCGGCGTCACGAGTTCGCGGCGGATAGCTTTGCCGTATCGACAACTGCCGTTCCTGGGCATCTTATCTCCGCACTTAAGATCCTCAGCAGGGAAAATCCCTCAAACCTTACACCCCATCCGCTCCACGTCTTGCTGCACTCCAGTCACCCAGTGATACTCGAACGTATCAAGGTGATTCGAAGGCTACAGTCTTCTTGAATCGTTGCCCAAAAACCTTCCCTGCCGACTGCCTCGAACATACAGGAAAGGACAGATCTCACTCTCCTGGCACTGATCTCATCTTTTCAACAAGAAATATTGCATTTTCAGGTTGGATCATTACACTTGAAAGAGAAGGTGGTTTTACACTTGATTCTTTTTCGACAGGATGGCGATATGAAAAAAAGTGATTTCCGTACACCGCTTCTCCAATCCGGCATTCTCCTTTTTGTCTTTCTTCTTTTATTCTCATTTGTTATATCGTCGGGTGCTGACGGCCTCGGTAGCGGCTTACTGGCCATTTTCTCCGGAATTTTTCATTCCGTTCTGTTTGCTATTGGTCTGATATTTTCGATTCTCGTTTCGATAGCACTGCTTATCGTCCTTTTCCTGGCTGCCGTCGCTCTGTATTCGCTCGACAAGGCAAAAGACATATGGTCGCAGCTGCAATTCACCCTGCTCAATTTTTTTTCTACCATGAACGACTCTCTGGCCTTCATGAAAAACAGGTCGTTGGAAACATTCTGCTCACAGACCAACAGGATCCCGCAATTGGAAAAAGAGGTAGCCAGTCTTTCCGAACAAAACCGGAACCTGCAACTGAACATCAACAGCCTCAAAAGGCAGATTGATGAACTGCAATCGATGAAAAGCAAGGGCAGAGATGAAGGACAAGATCCAAACAGCTAGTAACTACCGGTCTCCCCCTTTTGTTTTCGTGGGCCGTTTTGACCATTGCTGGCTTGGCGAAATGCATTCTGTTAACACCTCTTTCAACTTGCACCCCGATATCCGGTATAATATTTCCTCGCACCAAAAAGCGGAAATTCTCAAAAATTTACGCAGGGCCAATCGCTTATTTGACGTTTTCAGCCGCCGACCATTGATTGACTGAAACAAATGACAATCGTCAGCAAATATAGTCTTGACAGTGTCGGGCTGATTGAGTAGTTTGCCGCGGTCTTCGGGACACGGCTTGGAGGGATGCTTAGTGCATCTCGGCAGGGAATGAGGCGGTGGAACGAAGATGGTTGGCGGGGAAAAATAGTGATTGAC